>NZ_JBFUGI010000001.1:0-865058 GCF_056402995.1 Mesorhizobium sp. P3_A8
CGCATGAAGCTGACCACGATCCGCTATGTCGGGCTGGCCAAAGCCACTGCCCAGGTGACGTTAGCGGCGATTGCCTTCAACATGCGCCGATGGGCCGCCATCACAGGATAGGTGCGCCCGCAGTCCGGCCCCACGAGGCCGAACCGCCGCCCGAAATTCCAAACCAGACACAAGAACTCACGAATACGGGCGATATTCCCGCAATCCCGCTCTCATCCGCGCTCTGCTGCAATTACACAACAGGCCCACGAGGGGGGAGATCGGCAGCTTCACCGTCGCGTGATTGTCACATATCGCTCCTACACGAAATCGAGAGCGTCCCGTGACTGACATTTCGGGGCGCCCGCGTTCAGATGGGATGTTGAAAAATGCAAGACAGCAAGCTGTCGGGCGGCGCGATCCGTTGCCGCCGCGACTTCCGTTTTCCGTACTAGAAATTCAGCGATCGGCCGCGGCTGAGGGAGGAGCGCGCGCGGTCGGAAGATATGTGCATGAGCAGATTTCAGACTACGGGTCTTGGACAGGACGACTTCGCGGAGATGGTCGCGGAGGACGTCGAACGCGCGCTTGCCCATTATGATGAGGCCATCAACCAATCCACCGTGGTCTCGGTCGGCAAGATCGCCGGCAGCATAGCGTCCGCCGTCACCTTGCTGTCGCCAAAGCACCAGCGTGCCATCGACGCCATCCATGCCGACCTTCCCGGCCTTGCCTCGAAATTCGTGCGCGCGGGGGCGGCGGAAGCCGCGCGCCGCAGCGAAGCCGGCACTGCCGGGGCCACAAATCCGTCGACCGCTTTGCTGGCCGATGAGCCGCTTCCCCCGTCGCCGCAGTCCGACGACCTGGAATCGATGCTGATCGAGGACTGGGCCGGGCGCGTCGCCGGCTCGACCTATCTCGAAGAGAATTTGCGCATCGCCCGCTCGACCCTGCACCGCTGGCAAAGACGTGGCGACGTCATCGCCTTGCGCAAGGGTGGCCGCAAACACGTCTTCCCGCTGGCGCAATTCGTCGATGGCAGGCCGGTCGCCGGCATAAGCGACGTCCAGTCCCTGATCGGCAATCCGAGGCTCGCCTGGCTATGGCTGACGCGGCCGGCGGCGCAGCTCGACGGCCGCATTCCGATCGACCTGCTGCGGCAGGACCAGATCGATGAAGTCGTCGAAGCGGCAAGGGTGTTCACGCCGGGTTGAAGCCGGCGCGCCCTCCGAGCCGGGCTCTTTGCTTGACGCAATTCCGGACGGAAAACCGCTTCACACTTTTCCTGGAATTGCTCTAGCCTTTCTTCTCGGCCAGCAGGCCAAGATAGTGCTGCAGCACGGCGGCACCTGCGATCGACGTGACGTCGGCATGGTCATAGGCCGGCGCCACCTCGACGACATCAGCGCCGACAATATCGAGCGAACCCAGCCGCCGCAGGATCATCAGCGCCTCGCGTGACGAAAGACCGCCGGCGACCGGCGTGCCGGTGCCCGGCGCAAAGGCCGGGTCGAGGCAGTCGATGTCGAAGGTCAGATAGGTCCTGGCATCGCCGACACGCGCCTTGATGCGCTCGACCACGCCGGCCACGCCGAGTTCGGCGACATCCTCGCCATGCAGGATTTCGAGGCCGCAAGTGTCGGGCGCATGGGTGCGGATGCCTATCTGGATCGAGCGCTCCGGCAGGATCAGGCCTTCCGCAACCGCCCTGGCGACGAACGAGCCATGGTCGATGCGCTTCTCCTCGTCGAGCCAAGTGTCCTGGTGGGCGTCGAACTGGACCAGCGCCAGCGGCCCATATTTCTTCGCATGCGCCCTGAGCAGCGGCCAAGTGACGTAGTGATCGCCGCCGATGGACAGCAGCGTGACGCCGGCATCGACGACTTCGCTGGCCTGCGCCTCGATCTGCCACGGCGTTTCGTCGTGCCGGCCGAAATCGAGGCCGCAATCGCCATAGTCGATGACCGCCAGCTTTTCGAACGGATCGGCGCGGAAAGGATATTGCGGGTCGCCCTCCAGGATGGCCGAGGCGCGCCGCACGCCTTGCGGCCCGAAGCGCGCGCCCGGCCGGTTGGACACGGCCGCATCGAAGGGGATGCCCCAGACGGCGACATCGACGCCGTCGAGGTTGCGGGTCAGCCGCCGGCGCATGAAGGACAGCACGCCGCCATAGACCGGCTCGTGCGAGCCGCCATAAATGTTCTTGCCGAAAACGGCGTCGTCGGTCTGGCGCGAACGCGGCAGGGATTCAAGCATATCGATCACATCTTTTCTGGAGTGAGGTGTGGGCCAAAACAGGCCGGGGATCAGTTGGTTCCGGTGGTGAAGCCGGTCCACAGACGGGTGACCAGGCGCAGCGATTTCTGGTCGCGTGGCTGGGCGGCGAACAGATGCTTCATCGTCTCTTGCGAGAGATAGATGTCGGGATTGTCGCGAACGGTCTTGTCGATCATCGGCGCCGCCGCCTCGACCGCGTTCGGGTAGAGCGTCGCATTGGTGAAGCGAGCGGCAATTTCCGGCTTCATCAGGAAATCCATGAACGCCTCGGCGTTTTCGGGGTGCGGCGCATCGACCGGGATGGTGATGACGTCGAAGAAGATTTCCGTGCCTTCTTTCGGGATGGAGTAGCCGATATCGGCGCCGCTTTTGGCGTCCACTGCCTTGGTCGCCGCGCCAATCGCATCGCCGCTCCAGCCAAGCGCCAGGCAGAGATCACCGGCCGCCATCTCGCTCATGATCGCGCCCGATTTGAAATGCCTGATGTAAGGCTTGATCGCGGTCAGCAGATCGGCTGCCTTCCTGATCTCGCTCTCGTCGGTCGAGAACGGGTTGAAGCCGAGGTAGTTGAGCGCGATCGACATCACGCCCTCGGGGGAATCGACCATGGCGATGCCGCAATCCTGGAATTTTTGCGCCACCTGCGGCTTGAAGATCATGTCGAGGCTGTTGAGCGGGGCGTCCTTCATCCGCTCGGCAATCCTGGCCTTGTTGTAGATGATGCCTGTCGTGCCATAGGCATAGGGCACCGCATAGGCGTTGCCCGGATCCTGCCTGGCCAGGAAGGCCATGATGTCGGGATTGAGACCCCCGGCGTTGGGGATTTGTGCCTTGTCGAGTTTCTGGATGGCGCCGGCCTTGATGTACTGGCCGACGATCGATGCGCCCGGCATGATCAAATCGTAGCCGAAGCCGCCGGTCAGCGCCTTGGTCGTCAGCATCTCGACGGCATCGAATGTGTCGTAGACGACCTTGATGCCGGTTTGCTTCTCGAATTGCGCGATCGTGTCGGCCGGCACGTAATCGTACCAGAAGTAGATGTTGACGGTCTTGTCCTCGCCGGCCTGGGCACTACCCGTCAGGACGCAGGCGGACAGGGCGATCATCGATGCGGCAAGGGTGGCAAGATGGCGCATGGCGCGGTCTCCCAGGGGGTTCGGATCGCGCGAGAATTGCCCGTTCGACACAGTCCGACAAACGGCATTTCTGTCCGTCATACTTGACAAAAACTCATCTGAAGTTTTGTCTTTGCGCATGAAGCTGCCTTCGTTGAATGCGATCCGGGCCTTCGAAGCGGCGGCGCGCCTGCACAGCTTCAAGGAAGCCGCCGACGAGTTGCGGCTGACGCCCTCGGCGGTGAGCCGGCATATCCGTTCCCTGGAACAGGCGCTGGGCATCGAGCTGTTCGAGCGCGGCGTCCGGCAGGTGACGCTGGTGCCGAAAGCCAGCCACTTTGCCCGCCGGCTCTCCACCGCCTTCAGGTCGATCGAGAATGCCATCGAAGAGATGGGCAGCCATGGCCGCCCGGTTGCCGCCAAGCGCGCCTCGCTGTCGATCAATGCCACCTTCATGAACCTGTGGCTCGCCGACCGCCTGCCGCGGTTTCGCGCGGCGAACCCGGATTTCGAACTCGACGTGTCGATCCATGATGATCAGAACCGGGGCGGCAACCCGAGTGCCGATCTGCGTGTGCTGTTCACCGCCGATGCCGGCAATGCGGACTATTTGCAGCTCGTGTCGCTGGTGATCTTCCCCGTCTGCGCGCCAGCCCTGCTTGCCGGTCCGAATGCGCCAAAAACGCCGACCGATCTCGCCGGACAGAGGCTGCTGCACGAGAACACCACCGCCTGGTGGGAGGAATGGTTCGAGACCGAAGGCCTGAAAGTCGACGCGAAATCCGGTCCGATCTTCCACGATCCGGCGCTGGCCGTGCGCGAGGCGGTCAATGGCGGCGGCGTCGCGCTGGTCGACAACATCATGGCGCAGGACCTGCTGGCCAGCGGCCAGCTGGTAGCGCCGTTTCCGGTGCGGCATGCAATTCCGGAGAGCTACTGCCTACAGCAAAAGCCGGGCCATCGCGGCTCGGCCGGCATCAAGCGGTTCCGCGAGTGGCTGCTGTCGGAGATCGCCAGCCACAAGCAGGCGATGGGGATGGTCTGAGGGATTTCGTCCACGCTCTGCGCTAAGCGGTCTTGCGAAAGCTTGGCCCGGACGATGGCTGTTGCGGTGTCATTTCGCTGGCGGTGACCAGCCGGTTGCGGCCGCTCTTTTTGCCGATGTACATCAGCCGGTCGGCAAGCGCGATCAGCGCTTCGGAGTCCGCGGCCTCCGCCGGATACATGGCCACGCCAACGGTGCAACCGACCTGGATGGCGCCATTCGGCGTCGGAACCTTGATCCGCAACCTTTCCAGGATGCGTTCGGCGACGCGTACGGCCTTCAGCTGTGCCAGATCGGTGTCGGCCGAGAACAGGAAGGCGAACTCGTCACCGCCAAGCCGGGCGACGAAATCGGCGCTGCGCAGGATCGAGCGAAGCTGGCTCGACACGCGCTGCAGCAGCGCATCGCCGGCCTCATGGCCGAGCGTGTCGTTGACTTCCTTGAACCGGTCGAGGTCGATGAACAGAAGCCCGGCCGCCTCGCCGGTGGCGCCGCAGCGGGCAACCACCGATTTGAGCTCGTTGTGGAAGGCGCGCCGGTTGGGCAGGTCGGTCAAGGCATCGTGGTTGGCCGAATGGTCGCTCTGTTGCTTCGCCACCTCGATCTCGCGCTTTTGCGCCGACAGTTCCTCGTTGGCGGTCTTCAGATCCAGAAGCAGCTGGGCGTTGAGGTCCTCGACGACCTTGCGGTCGCTGATGTCGACGACGAAGCCTTCCAGGAATTCGAGTTCGCCGGCTTCGTCCCAGACACCACCGCCGATCTCGCGGACCCAGAGCGGTTCGCCGACCTGCGGCACGATGCGGTAGTCGACGTTCCAGTTGCAGCGCGCCTCGAGCGCGGCGTCGACGGCGGCATACACCGAGGGCAAGTCATCCGGGTGGATGGCCGAGACATAGTCGCGCACCGCGTTGTGGATGAAATCGCTCGGCCGGTAACCGCTGACGGTGAAGATGCCGTCGCTGATATACAGCATGGTGTAGGACGCGTCGTTGCGGCAACGGTAGAGATAACCGTCCATGCGGCCGGTGATGCTGAGCAAGGCATCCAATCGCTCGTCGTGGTAGGCTCGCTCGCCGACCACGGATACAGAAACTCCGTCATGCTTCATGGCCGCACCCCCATTTGGCGGTCTGAGCGCGCCGTGGATGCCGTTACGGCATGCGGCAAGAGCTTCCCTATATCAGCTGAATCTTATCAATATGTTATGGGGGGCGCGACGGCGTTTGGGGCGCCGCCGCGTTCGAAGAGCCGGGGCGGCTGGTCCGTCTGCTGCGCGAAAACCGTTCGTTACGCTACTGCCGTAGCTGCCACGATTAGGCTGACTGAGCCGACGGCATTGAGCGAGACTAGATCGGCCACCATCACTTAGCTGCTTAAATTCGCGGGCGCTATTCGACCCCGGGAACCTATTGGCTGCTGCAAAAGCCGGGCGGCTGCGGCTCTATGGTCCAGGCGGTTTCCGCAGCGCCTATTGGCGATAATCGCCTAAGGTGCGTGATCAAGATCGGTTGATGGCTTCCGCGTGCAGTTCGTTGCCGTTCTATTTGACTTTGAGAGTTCTATTGGTATGCGTATAGAATTCACCAACTGTATATAAGTTATTGTTAAGCTCATCTGCTATCATTGAGGTGGCTATGATCATCTGATGGTCGGAAGCTGCCGACAACGACTTATCTCTGAGTTGCAATTGAAAATTCCTACTACGCTCCGGCTCCATCCCTTTGTCCTCGATCGTATCCATTATAAGCAACCTCGGATGCGAAAAATCGCCATCGTTTGCTGCAGCATACAAAAACGAAGCCAGGAACGAATTCTTTAGATAGACCATCGAGCTTGCAGAAAAAAAACTGTCTCCGTTTACGGAGATTTTATTGCCGTCAAACTCAAAATCGACAACATTTGCGTTATCAAACGTGCTTTGGCGTGAAAGGTCCGCCTTCAAGAAAGCGATAGTGTTATCTTCAATTTCCTTTCTTGCTAACGATATCCTACTTTTATTTCTATTATTCTCATATTCAATTACCGCCAACAGCGCATCTAGTTCTTTCTGGAGCCCCTCGCGTTGAGAAGACAACTCCTCAACCTGAGAAACAATCTCACTTCTAGTAGCTAATTCCTCCAGCTTCTTAATCAGATAGCCCGCCTGCCGATTCAGATTCCGCAATTCTGAGCGCATAGCGGTCGTAGGGGTCTTAACAGAGACACGATAATGGCGATTGGCTTGCTCCCAGAGTTCTCTTTCACCCGCCAACCTGGAACGTAATTCCCTTATTTCGATATCTCTGAGTCCCTGCAGTTCCAAGGATTGTTCCTTCTGCCGGCTAAACTCATTTATCAACTTCAACGACCGCGAATGGGTACGCGACTTATCGAACGGCTCCTTACAGAGCTTGCAGGCACCCTCCACGCCATGATCCGCAACAGGTTCCAAACATGACGGGCAATATTGAAAGTCCAGCCGCCCAAATTCCTCTACCACTGCATGCGAATTTTGGAGCTGGTAAAGCTTGGCGTCCAGCGCTGCAATAAATTGGGCAGAGTCCGCCTGCTCAAGCGCCACCCTCGTAATTTTCTCCTCGAGCTCCGCTATCGTTGATTGAAGTGCCACA
The DNA here is from genome assembly GCF_056402995.1 of Mesorhizobium sp. P3_A8. Taxonomy (NCBI): domain Bacteria; kingdom Pseudomonadati; phylum Pseudomonadota; class Alphaproteobacteria; order Hyphomicrobiales; family Phyllobacteriaceae; genus Mesorhizobium; species Mesorhizobium sp. P3_A8. The sequence continues at coordinate 7,026 of NZ_JBFUGI010000001.1, forward strand.
ATTCGCCTGTAGGTCTCATCTTGGTCGTTCAGAGTGAGACGATCATCAAATTGAGCATGGAATATATTGTCTTCGATCTCCTCGATCTTCGTGTTCGTCGCCAATAGTTCCTTGTCGACCTTTGCTCGCTCAGCCTCAAGCCACTCTCTGGTCAGAGGCACGCCACCAGAGGAATACATATTGATGATCGACTTGATTTTTACCTGAATGTCGCGAAACTCAATGCCGGCCTCATTGTAACGAATCTTCGCGCGGTAGAACCGGTCGCTAAATGCCCCACACAGCAGATCGCCGACAGTCTGCCGCGTAACTGCATCATCAAACTGTTGAAATCTAAATATCTTGTCAACAGGACTCAGCTGGTCAGAGTACATGAGGCGCAATATTTGATTCATTGTTATTTTTGTTTGGTTTTCACCGAGCTGCACCTCAGGCAAACCTAGAAATCGAAATAGAACCTGCGAAAAGCTGTCCTTGCTGCTACGTGCGTACGAATAGATCTCCCACCCTGCAGATGCGGATACGAGAGACTCGTCCAGATCGCCAATGTAAATGCGCATCGGTCGCCCTGACTGATCGGATATTTCCCTAGATAGGGTGACCGCGCTGCCATTTATGGACGCTTGCAGGTAGATGGTGTCACACTTTAGCGCCACCTCGCGCCAATCAAACAGATCTCCGCCCAGTCCGTAGAATAGAAAGTCCATTATCGTGGACTTTCCGGACGAATTTTCCCCTCTTATGATATTTAAGCCGCCATGAAATCGTTCATCAAACACGATGTTTCCACGGCTAAAGACGACAAGCCGGTCAACTCGTATGTTAGGCCTAAACATAGTCATAGCGAAACTCCTCCAGCCCCGATCTATCCTTAAGGCCGTCAGCACCGGCGAGAGGAACTTCGTTCAGTCGCATCACTAGGAATTCGAGCAGGATTTTGTTCTTTGCGATGAAAGCGGTTATGTTGGGCATCAAGGTCGCGGGAAGCGGCTCCGAAGTTCGCTTTACGACGCCACCCCTGAGCATTTCTGTATCAACAAAACCATACGAGCCGAGACTGTTTATGGCAGCAAGTTGCGAAGCCCGCATTCGCCGTAACATCACCCGAGGGTCCGGGATTTGCTCGTAAACGTTTTGCAAATAGGTACGTCGTAGTACGTTCCTGTCTCGAATAAAGCCCGCTATCTTTTGAGAGCCCCTAATCGTACTTGCTCTCCACGGGAAGCATACGTAGAAATCATAAATAAACAAACGCTCAACTTCGAAGTTTATGCCTTCTGCAAACTCCAAGATCGCACTCATACGAAACACGGCATGAAATGGATCTTGAGATGCGCTGTACGTTATCGAGTTCATTAGTGCCACCGCACATAACACTTGTCCGCAAGCCAGTATATCATGCCGCGAACGTGATTCCGATTTATAAGTATATCTTCGCTGCCGGCACCTATCTCAATAAATATTTTATCTATTATATGAGTATCTACTATATTTTGGACCGAGCTGAAATCCAATGAATTTATTATCGGACATATCTTTTCCTCGAAAACATCATGTATAATCGACAAAAAATATGCGAATAGCTCCTGTGCAGAGCTGAACTCTTGGTACTTCAGCAAAAGCTTTACAAACTCTTCTTTTCGAAGAATCGCCGACGTGTACGATATGTTGTATCCGCTAGCCTCTATCTTTGCTTTAAGTCCAACTATTTCCGACTGATCGCGCTGATCGACAAAATACCTAAGATTGTCTACAAATGTATTTTCAATATCTTTATTATCTTCTTTAATCTGTATTTCTAACTTCTTAAGCCATAAGGACACCTGAGAAACACTCTGGGGCCCGATATTGTATTCGTTTTTAAATATATCGCGACCGGCTTGATCGCCTTGGACAGCCGCACGCGACTGATTTGCGTAAACTGTTTCCATGATAAMTTATTTTTTCAGATCACGTCCCGCTTGATCTCCTCCCACCTTGCTGTCCCGCTGATCAGAAAAACTGGCGTTTGCTCCTTGGCGAATTCGCTGAACTGTTAAAGTAACACCACACCCAAGGACAAAGCCGATCAGGCCGCTAATAAGCGATATGTAATCTTGTATCTTTTCCATGAAATCCGACTCCCCCCTGCGGAGATTACCATGATATCTACTAGCTTGAAAGCGCGGCCTCAAGTCCCCGCCGTATAAGCCGCGATCGCCGCCATGTTGACAATGTCGCTATCCTTGGCATTCAGCGACACGATCTGGACCGGCTTGTTCAGCCCCACCAGCAGCGGGCCGATGACCGTCGAGCCGCCGAGTTCCTGTAGCATCTTGGTCGAGATCGAAGCCGAATGGAACGCCGGCATGATCAGCACATTGGCCGGGCCGGTCAGCCTGATGAACGGATATTGCGCCATGGCGCGCGCGTTGAGCGCGACGTCGGCGGCCATTTCGCCGTCATACTCGAAATCGACACGGCGCTTGTCGAGGATGCGCACGGCTTCCTGGACGCGCTCGGAGCGTTCGCCCTGCGGGTGGCCGAAGGTGGAGTAGGCGAGCATGGCGAGCCTTGGCTCATAGCCCATGCGGCGGGCGAAGCCGGCCGCCTCCTCGGCGATGTCGGCGATCTGCTCGGCGTTCGGCATGTCGTGCACGGCGGTGTCGGCGACGAGGACAGTTTTACCCCGCGCCAGCACGATCGAGACGCCGATGACGCGGTGGCCGGGCTTGGCATCGATGACGCGGCGGATGTCGTCGAGCGCGGTGGAATAGTTGCGGGTGACGCCGGTGACGATGCCGTCGGCGTCGCCCAGCGCCACCATGCAGGCGGCGAAGTGATTGCGGTCGTTGTTGATCAGGCGCTGGCAGTCGCGGAACAGAAAACCTTTGCGCTGCATGCGTTCGTAGAGATAGTCGGTGTAGATGCCGTTGCGGCGCGACAGCCGGGCATTGATGATCTCGATGCCTTGTTTGTTCAAGTCGATGCCGGCGTGCTTGGCGTTTTCCTTGATGACGTCGTCGCGGCCGAGCAGGATGGCGGTGCCGAGCTTCTGGTTCACATAGGAGACGGCGGCGCGCATCACCTGCTCCTCCTCGCCCTCGGCGAAGACGATGCGCTTGGGCTGGCGGCGCACGCGATCGTAGATACGCTGCAAGGTCGAGGCGATCGGGTCGCGGCGGGCGGACAGTTCCTGGGCGTAGCGATCGAGATCGAGGATCGGCTTGCGGGCGACGCCCGACTCCATCGCCGCCTTGGCCACCGCCAGCGGAATGGCCGAAATCAGGCGCGGATCGAACGGCACCGGGATGATGTAGTTGGGGCCGAATTTCGGCCGGTTGCCCTGATAGGCGGCGGCGACATCGTCGGGCACGTCCTTGCGCGCCAGATCGGCGAGCGCACGTGCCGCGGCGATCTTCATGTCGTCATTGATGGTGGTGGCCCGCACATCCAGCGCGCCGCGGAAAATGTAGGGGAAGCCGAGCACGTTGTTGACCTGGTTCGGATAGTCCGAACGGCCGGTCGCCATGATGGCATCGGTGCGGATCTCGGCCACTTCCTCCGGGGTGATTTCCGGGTCTGGATTGGCCATGGCGAAGATGATCGGGTTCTTGGCCATCGACTGCACCATGGCGGTGGTCAGCGCGCCCTTGGCCGAGAGGCCGAGGAAGACATCGGCGCCGTCGAGCGCCTCGGCGAGGCTGCGCGCCTCGGTCTTGACCGCATGCGCCGACTTCCACTGGTTCATACCTTCGGTGCGGCCCTGAAAGACCACGCCCTTGGTGTCACACAAGGTGATGTTTTCCGGCGCAAAACCCATCGCCTTCATCAGCTCGATGCAGGCGATACCGGCGGCACCGGCGCCGTTGCAGACCATTTTCGTCGTCTTCATGTCGCGGCCGGTGATTTCCAGCGCGTTGATCAGGCCGGCGGCCGAGATGATGGCGGTGCCATGCTGGTCATCGTGGAAGACCGGAATGTCCATCAGCTCGCGCAGCCGCTGCTCGATGATGAAGCATTCCGGCGCCTTGATGTCTTCCAGGTTGATGCCGCCGAAGGATGGGCCGAGGAAGCGCACGCAGTTGATGAACTCGTCGGCGTCTTCGGTGTCGACCTCGAGGTCGATGGAATCGACATCAGCAAAGCGCTTGAACAGCACCGCCTTGCCCTCCATCACCGGCTTGGAGGCCAGCGCACCGAGATTGCCGAGACCGAGGATGGCAGTGCCGTTGGAGATGACCGCAACCATGTTGCCGCGCGTCGTGTAGTCGAAGGCGCGGCTGGGATCCTCGGCGATGGCCAGGACGGGCACCGCGACGCCAGGCGAATAGGCGAGGCTCAGATCGCGTTGGGTGGCCATCGGCTTGGTGGCGACGACCTCCAGCTTGCCGGGGCGCCCCATGGCGTGGAATTCGAGCGCTTCCTGCGCGCTGACGGACGGACCGCTGTTCTCGGTTTTCCTGGCCATGATGCTTTTGATTTCCTCGCCGGTGCAGCACCTCCTTGGAAAGCGGGTGCTTTGTTTCGGTCCGAATTAAGACCACGCGCCGCCGCGTGTAAACCGCCGGCACGCGGGAATCGCGGATCGGATGGGAAATTGCGAATCTGGCCGCCTCGGTCGTCCCCTGCTTTTCGCGGCCCCGGCATTAAACCGCGCGATCACATCTGCTAGCGTGCCGCGCATGAACATGCACAGCCCGAACGAGCCGGACGCCCCCGAGGTGATGACGCCGCCACAGCCCGGCGCAGCCGCCGTCACGCCGATGATGGAGCAGTTCATCGAGATCAAGGCGGCGAACCCGGATTCGCTGCTGTTCTACCGCATGGGCGATTTCTACGAGCTGTTCTTCGACGATGCCGAAAAGGCAAGCCGGGCGCTGGGCATCGTCTTGACCAAGCGCGGCAAGCACCAGGGTCATGACATCCCGATGTGCGGCGTGCCTGTGCATGCGGCCGACGACTATCTGCAGAAGCTGATCGGCCAGGGATTCCGTGTCGCGGTGTGCGAGCAGATCGAAGATCCGGCCGAAGCCAAGAAGCGCGGCGGGAAATCGGTGGTGCGCCGCGACGTGGTGCGGCTGGTGACGCCGGGCACCATCACCGAGGACAAATTGCTGGCGCCGTCGGAATCGAGCTTCCTGATGGCGCTGGGGCGGGTGAAGGGCGGCAGTGACCACAGCTTTGCAATTGCCTGGATCGACATCTCGACCGGCGCCTTCCGCGTTGCCGAGACCACGGCCGACCGGCTGCTGGCCGACATCTTCCGTGTCGATCCGCGCGAGATGATCGTCGCCGAGCCGGTGTTCCACGATCCCGAACTGAAGCCGGTGTTCGACGTGCTCGGCCGCGTCGCCAACCCGCAGCCACCGTCGCTGTTCGATTCGGCCTCGGCCACCGGGCGCATCGCCCGCTTCTTCGAGGTGGCGACGCCGGACAGCTTTGGCACCTTTTCGCGCGCCGAACTGTCGGCGATCTCGGGCGCCATCGCCTATGTCGAGAAGACGCAGAAGGCCGAGCGTCCGCCTTTGTCGCGGCCCGAGCGCGAAGAGCAAGGCTCGACCCTGTTCATCGATCCGGCGACGCGCGGCAATCTGGAACTCTTGCGTACGCTATCGGGCAGCCGCGAAGGCTCGCTGTTCAAGGCGATCGACCGCACGGTGACCGGTGGCGGCGCAAGGCTGCTCGCCGACCGGCTGATGGCGCCGCTGACCGACCCGGTGGCGATCGGCGCCCGCCTCGACTCGGTATCGTTCTTCCGCTCCGAAACCCGGCTTTGCCAGGCGGTGCGGACGAGCCTGAAGAGCGTCGCCGACATGCCGCGCGCGTTGTCCCGGCTGGCGCTCAACCGCGGCGGCCCGCGCGACCTCGGCGCGCTGCGCGCCGGTTTCGAGGCGGCCGGCGCGATCGCCGACATCTTCGCCGCGACCGCCCTGCCCGGGGAATTGGCTGGCGCAATGGCCGCGATCCAGGCGCTGCCCCAGGCACTTACCCAGCACCTGATGCAGGCGCTCGGCGAGGAACTCCCGCTGTTGAAGCGCGACGGCGGCTTTGTCCGTGGCGGCTATCATGCCGAGCTCGACGAGATGCGGGCGCTGCGCGACGAATCGCGAAAGGTCATCGCCGGGCTGGAACGCTCGCTGATCGAGGAGACCGGCATCCGTTCGCTGAAGATCCGGCACAACAATGTGCTTGGCTACTATATCGAGGTGACCGCCAACCACCATGCGATCATGACCGGCAGCGATGGCGCCAAGGCGCGCTTCATCCACCGGCAGACCATGGCCAACGCCATGCGCTTCACCACCACCGAGCTTGCCGAGCTCGAGACCAAGATCGCCAATGCCGCCGACCGGGCGCTGAGCATCGAACTGGCGGCTTTCGATGCGCTGACGGCGGAAGCCGTCGGCGAGGCGGAAAAAATCCGCGCCGGCGCCGACGCGCTGGCCGTGATCGATGTGTCGGCGGCGCTCGCCCTGTTGTCGGAAAGCGAAGCCTGGTGCCGGCCAGTGGTGGATTCCAGCCTCGCCTTCGAGATTTCCGGCGGCCGGCATCCGGTGGTCGAACAGGCGCTGCGCCGTTCCGGCGAAGGCCCGTTCGTTGCCAATGATTGCGACCTGTCGCCGGAGGGCAGCGCCAAGAACGGCGCGATCTGGCTGCTGACCGGCCCGAATATGGGCGGTAAATCGACGTTCCTCAGGCAAAACGCGCTGATCGCCATCCTGGCCCAGACCGGTTCGTTCGTGCCGGCGGCATCGGCCCATATCGGCGTCGTCGACCGGCTGTTCTCGCGCGTTGGCGCCTCGGACGATCTGGCGCGCGGCCGCTCGACCTTCATGGTCGAGATGGTCGAGACGGCGGCGATCCTCAACCAGGCCGGCGAACGGGCCCTGGTGATCCTCGACGAGATCGGCCGCGGTACCGCCACCTTCGACGGCCTATCGATCGCCTGGGCGGCGGTGGAATACCTGCACGAGAAGAACCGCTGCCGGGCGATCTTTGCCACCCATTTCCACGAAATGACCTCGCTCGCCGGCAAGCTGGCGCGGCTCCACAACGTCACCATGCGGGTCAAGGAATGGGAAAACGACGTCGTCTTCCTGCACGAGGTCGGCAAGGGTGCGGCCGACCGCTCCTACGGCGTGCAGGTGGCGCGGCTCGCCGGCCTGCCGGAAGCGGTGGTCGACCGGGCCAAGCAGGTGCTGCACCAATTGGAAGAAGGCGAGGTTTCCGGCAAGACCAACCGGCTGGTCGACGATTTGCCGCTGTTTTCCGTGGCGGTGAAGCGTGAAATGCCGAAGCCGGTGAAGAACGACGCTTTGGGCGCCGCGCTCGGCGACATCAATCCCGACGAGATGACGCCACGGGAGGCGCTGGAAGCGCTGTACCGGCTGAAGGGTCTGGCGGGAAAATAATTTAGCAATCTGGGCGGCGTCGGCGCAACTGCCAATCTCCCCCCTCGTGGGGGAGATGTCCGGCAGGACAGAGGGGGGCGTCGTAGAGTGCTGAGCTTGCTTAACCTGATCTCTGATGATGCTCGGCAGAAAATGGGCGAGGAAGCCGTCACTGTAAGATTGATATATGTTGGCGGGCCAGCGCCCCCCTCTGCCCTACCGGGCATCTCCCCCACGAGGGGGGAGATTGCAACTTCACCCGCCGCTCAGATCATCTCCAGCCCGCGCTTGCGTGTCGGTGGCGGGAAGGCGCGGTTGAGATCGGCGAGGTCTTCGCCTGCTAGTTTGATGTCCAGCGCAGCAAAATTCTGGCGCACGTGCTCCTGGCTGCTGGCCTTGGGAATGGCGACAACGCCCTCCTGGTGCATCACCCAGGCCAAGGCGATCTGTGCCGCGGTCGCATTGTGGCGGGCGGCAACGGCATCGAGCCTGGCATTGCGCGCCAGTGCGCCCTGCTCGACCGGCGAATAGGCCATCAGCGGGATGCCGCGCTTGCGGCTCCAGGGGGCGAGATCGAATTCGAGGCCGCGACGGACCAGATTGTAAAGCACTTGGTTGGTCTGGACATTGCCGCCATCGGGCAAGCCGGCCAGGTCCTCCATTTCCTCGGTGTCGAAATTGCTGACGCCCCAATGGCGGATCTTGCCGGCCTTCTTCAAGGCCTCGAAGGCCTCGACCGTCTCCGCCAACGGTACGTTGCCCGGCCAATGCAAGAGATAGAGGTCGATGCGGTCGGTGCGCAGGCGCTTCAGGCTGTTCTCGCAGGCGCGCTGCACGCCCGCGCGCGAAGCGTTCGACGGTAGAACCTTCGAAACCAGGAAGGTCTCGTCGCGGCGCCCGGCGATAGCTTCGGCCACCACTTCCTCGGCGCCACCGCTGGCATACATTTCGGCGGTGTCGATCAGCGTGATGCCAAGGTCGAGGCCGAGCTTGAGCGCATCGACCTCGCCAGCACGGCGGCGAGAATCCTCGCCCATCTTCCACGTGCCCTGGCCGAGAACAGCAATGGCTTCGCCTTGGGGTAGCGTGATGGTTCTGATGGTCGACGACATGGCAGGCTCCGTTTGAGGCCGGATCGCATCACAGGGCGGACGAGAAATCCAGAGGCGTTCTCGCCCAATTCTTCGTCACGAAGCGGCTCACTTCACCGGATGAGCGGCGAGCCAGTCCTGCATCTGCTTAATCTCGGCTTCCTGCGCGGCGATGACGCCTTCGGCGAGCTTGCGGATTTCCGGATCCTTGCCATTGGCAAGCTCGACCTTGGCCATGTCGATGGCGCCCTGATGGTGCGGGATCATGCCGCGGACGAAGTCGACATCGGCATTGCCGGTGTATTTGACCATCATGTCCTTGTGCATCTTGTCCATCGCCTTCTTGTAGCCGACGGTGGCAGGGCTTTGCGCACCCATCGCCATGCCGGCCATGTTATGTTTCATCTCTTCGCTCTGCGCCGGAACGCTTTCGAGGAAGACGGCGAGCAGCATTCCGGCCGCCATCAGCAAAAGCACGAGTTTTTTAGCCCAGGTCATTCATGGTCTCCTGTTGAATGGGTTTCGTATTTGGGGGTTTGGATCAGAGTTTCAACGTCCGCAGACGCAATGCGTTTGATATGACCGAGACGGAGGACAGGCTCATCGCCGCCGCCGCCAGCATCGGCGACAAAAGCGTGCCGGTCAGCGGATAGAGCACGCCGGCGGCGACCGGCACGCCAAGCACGTTGTAGAGGAAGGCGAAGAACAGGTTCTGGCGGATGTTGCGAAACGTCGCCTGGGCGAGCTTACGGGCCCGGACGATGCCGTTGAGGTCACCCTTGACCAAGGTGATGCCGGCGCTTTCGACCGCGACATCGGCGCCGGTACCCATGGCGATGCCGACATCGGCGCTGGCCAAGGCCGGTGCGTCGTTGACGCCGTCGCCGGCCATGGCAACGCCGGCGCCCCTGCCGCGCAGCTCCTCGACTAGGGCTGCCTTCTGTTCCGGCAGCAGACCGGCGCGAACCTCATCGATACCGAGGCTTCTGGCAATCGCCTTGGCGGTGCGCTCGTTGTCGCCGGTCGCCATGATGATCCTGAGGCCGCTGTCATGCAGAGCCTTGATCGCCTCGGCAGTGGTCGCCTTGATTGGATCGGCGACGGCGACGATGCCGGCCAGTTTTTTGCCGACCGCGACGAACATCGCCGTCTTGCCATCGCCCTGCAGAGCTTCGGTTCTGGTGGCGATGGGTGCGATGTCGATGCCGAGATCGGCCATCATCGCCGCGTTGCCGAGTGCGACCTGCTGCCCCGACACGATGCCGGAAACACCTTTGCCGGTGACCGCCTCGAAATCGCTGGCTTCAGTGATCGTCAGGCCACGGGCGCCGGCACCCTCGACGATGGCCTCGGCGAGCGGATGCTCCGAGCCCTTCTCCAGTGCGGCGGCAAGCGCCAGCAATTCGTTTTCGGCCATGCCCTCGACAGCGACAACATCCGTCAGTTTCGGCCGGCCCTCGGTCAGCGTGCCGGTCTTGTCGACGATCAGCGTGTCGACCGAGGCAAAGCGTTCGAGCGCCGCGGCTTCCTTGATCAGCACGCCGGCATGCGCCCCGCGCCCGGTGGCGGTCATGATCGACATCGGCGTGGCGAGGCCGAGCGCGCAGGGACAGGCGATGATCAGCACCGAGACGGCCGAGACGATGGCGAAGATCAGGCTGGGCTCCGGGCCGAAGACGGCCCAGGCGATGAACGCCACCACGGCGACTAGGACGACGGCCGGAACAAAATAGAAGGAAACGCGGTCGGCCAACCCTTGAATCGGCGCGCGCGAGCGCTGTGCCTTGGCGACGAGTTCGACGATGCGCGCAAGCGTGGTCTCGGCGCCAATCCGCTCGGCGCGCATGATCAGCGAGCCGTTCTTGTTGAGCGTGCCGCCGGTCAGGGCGTCGCCCTCGACCTTTTCGACCGGCAGCGGCTCGCCCGTGATCATGGATTCGTCGATGGAAGAGCGACCTTCGAGCACGGTGCCGTCGACCGGGATGGCGTCGCCTGGCCGGATGCGCAAGCGATCACCGGCCTTGACGCTGTCCAGCGGCACGTCGGTCTCCGAACCGTCTTCGGCGATACGCCGTGCGGTCTTGGGCGCCAGATCGAGCAGAGCGCGGATCGCCGATCCGGTCTTTTCGCGGGCACGCAATTCCAGCACCTGGCCGAGGAAGACCAGCGCGACAATAACGGCCGCAGCCTCGAAATAGACCGGCACCGCACCGCCATGGCTGCGGAACTGATGCGGGAAGATGTCCGGGAAAAGCGTAGCGACGACGCTGTAGAGATAGGCCGCGCCGACGCCAAGCGAGATCAGCGTCCACATGTTGGGGCTGCGGTTGACGACCGAGTCCCAGCCGCGATGGAAGAAAGGAAAGGCAGCCCACAGCACCACTGGGCTTGCCAGCGCCAGCTCGATCCAGACCTTCGTGCGATCATCGACCCAGCCTTCGAACGTCACCCCGACCATCGGCGCCATGGCGATGATCAGAAGCGGGATCGACAGGACCGTGCTGACCCAGAACCGCCTGGTGAAATCGACCAGCTCGGGATTTGGCCCTTCATCGCCTGATGGTACGCCCATCGGTTCCAGCGCCATGCCGCAGATCGGGCAGGAGCCGGGCTTGTCGCGGATGATCTCGGGATGCATCGGGCATGTGTATTGCGTGCCCTTGGGCGCCGGCACCGGCGCCGGCCTGTCGCCGAGATAGGTTTGCGGCGCCGCCTCGAATTTCGCCTGGCAAGCGGCGGAACAGAAATAGAAGCCCTGGCCTTCATGGCGGACAAAGTGCCTGGCCGTGGCGCGATCGACGCTCATGCCGCAGACGGGGTCGGTGGCCGTCAGATAGTGTTCCGGCGCAGCCTGGAATTTCGTGCGGCAACCTTCGCTGCAGAAATGATAGAGGCGGCCGCCATGCTCCGATGTCGGCTTGCCGGCGGCCGGGTCCACGGTCATGCCACAGACCGGATCGCGCAGAACCGCATCCACGGCCGCACCTTTCGCCGCACAGCAGCCGCCATGGGCGCCGGGGTGGTCGCCGTGGTGATCATGGTCTGAATGCGTCATTCCAAAATGCCTTTGTGCCTCTGCCTGCGGAGGTAGTGCTTCCAGTAACTGGAAGGTCAAGGGCTGTGCCGATTTTTCTCGTTTCGAGTCCGTCCAGGGCTGGTCGCCCCGAAAAAGCCCACATTGAGTAGCGGAGCGTATTCTAATATACGCCGACCCCTCCAACGTGATGCCGATCCCGTCGAGACATGAAATGTCTGGTCATCAATCTTGATCGGTCACCTGACCGGCTTGCCCATGTCACGGCGGAGTTTGCCCGCATCGGCATCGCCTTCGAACGAATCACCGCAATCGACGCCCGCGAGCATCCGGACCTGATGCTCCAGCCGCAGCATGCGAAGTACGCCATACGGCGCCTGTCCCCCAGCGAGATCGCCTGCATGCACAGCCATCGCGCCTGCTGGGCTGTCATTGCTCATGACGAAGCGCCCTTCGGCGCCGTCTTCGAGGACGACATTGTGTTCTCCGCGAATGCCGGCGCCCTGCTTGCCGATGGTGGCTGGATTCCGGCCGATGCCGATGTCGTCAAGATCGAGACATTCTTCAGCAAGACCATGATCCAGAGGAAGAAGACCGCTGTCGGTCACGGTTTTTCCGTGTTCAGGCTCCGCAAGAGCCATATGGGGACCGGCGGCTACATCCTCTCCAGACAGATGGCGCGCGATCTGCTCGATGCCACCGCGCAGGCCAACGCGGCCGCCGATGACATCCTCTTCAACCCGGTGTTCCCGACGTCGGGTGAAAAGACGATCTACCAGCTTGTTCCGGCGCTCTGCGCGCAGGACCAGTTCATGGGCAACAGGCTGCCAAGCCTGCTTTACGAGGAACGCGAAGCCGAATGGATCGCAAGCGGGCTGACCACGAAACGCCGAAAACCCCTCCGCGAAAAGATGAGAGTGGAAACCAGGCGCGTCGCCGAGTGGATTGTCGACCACTGCAGATTACGGCGGTACACGGTTGTCCCCTTCGATCCACCAGAAGCAGAACGATAGACCTGTTTCCGGCCGCCAGGGCCTGATATCCGGCGCGGCCACAACGCGCAGAGACATCCGTGAAAAGCCAGCTTATCCGGCACCCACGGTTGGAAACTGCTTGACCTCGAGGACAATCTTGGGCTCCGGGCGAATTCCGCCTTGCCGCCAGTGACCTTGAATAGAAAATTCCTCCGGCCACCCGCAACATGTCATCCCCCGGTAATCCTGGGAAGATAGTCTGGTTCAAAAGCTTGGCTTTCTGATTTTGGCATAATATCCACTCCAGAAAAGATCAACAACCATAACGTCATCTGTGCTAGAAGGCTCCTGCGCTGCTTGGCGGCTCCCGCCGGTTCCGGTGGAAGCAAGGATTTTGTACAAAGAATTTTGAACAGAATAGCTCGTAAGAATGAAGCGTCTGGTTATCAATCTCGATCGATCTCCCGACCGGCTTGCCCACATGGCGTCGGAGTTCGCCCGTATCGGCATCGGGTTCGAGCGGGTCGCGGGGATCGATGCCAAGGAACATCCCGACCTGGTACTGCAGCCGCAGCACGCAATACACGCCATCCGGCCGCTCGCCGGCAGCGAAGTCGCCTGCCTGCATAGTCATCGCGCCTGTTGGACGATCATTGCCCAGGATGACGCCCCGTATGGCGCCGTATTCGAGGACGACATGGTCTTCTCCAGCAGAGCCGGAGCCTTGCTGGGCGATACGAGTTGGGTGCCGGCGGACGCCGATGTCGTGAAACTCGAGACGTTCTTCTCCAGAACCGTGATCCAGAGGAGGAGGACCTCCGCCGGACATGGTTTTTCCATGGTCCGGCTCCGCAAGGGCCATCCGGGGGCTGGGGGGTACCTGCTTTCGCGGCAAATGGCACGAGACTTTCTGAAGGCAACGGCGCAGATCAACATAGCCGTCGATGACCTCATCTTCGACCCCATCATGTCAGCCGGCAGGACTGTCTACCAACTTGTTCCCGCGCTCTGCGCGCAGGACCAGTTCGTCGGCGAAAGGCTGGCAAGCCTGCTTGACCAGGAACGCGACGCCGCGCGGACCGTGAGCGGGCTTATGACAAGGCAGAGGAAGCCGACTGCGGTGAGAATCAGCAGAGAGGCCAGGCGAACCATGAGGTGGATCGCCGATTTCTGCAGATTCCGGCAACGGATTGTCGTTCCCCTCGATCCGATCGACGCAACGGAGTAGGCCGCTTGCCGGGCCACCGGCAGGCCCCATACCCAGCGCCGCGAAAACGCGCTATAGACGCCGCCCAAATGGCAAGGCCAACCGGTACCTATGGCGAAAATCTCCCTGAAGCTCGATGAACTGATCGACGGCGAAGCCTTGCGCCGCGAGATGACCGCGCTGACGACGGCCACGGCCGGCGACGGTTCCGGAGCGGCCGCCCGCGCCGGCGTTCTCCAGCTTCTCAAGGCCCGGCTTGCCGAAGGCCGAAAGATCGCCGAGGCCATGCTGAAGCAAGATGGCGGCGGCAACGCCTGTGCCGAGCGGCTGTCGCATCTCATGGATGAGCTGATCCGGGCGCTCTACGATTTCGCGGCGACGCATGTCTACCGGGTGAAGAACCGTTCGTCGGCCGAACGCATGGCCGTTGTCGCGGTCGGCGGCTATGGCCGCGGCACGCTGGCGCCTGGATCCGACATCGATCTTTTGTTCCTCTTGCCCTACAAGCAGACGCCGTGGGGCGAGCAGACCGTCGAATACATGCTCTACATGCTGTGGGATCTGGGCCTAAAGGTCGGCCACGCCACCCGCAACATCGATGAGTGCCTGCGGCTGTCACGCACCGACATCACCATCCGCACCTCGATCCTGGAAGCGCGCTTCCTGTGGGGCGAACGCAAGCTCTATGACGAGCTGATGCTGCGCTTCGACCATGAGGTGGTGCGCACCACCGGCCCGGAATATGTCCAGGCCAAGCTCGCCGAACGCGACGATCGCCATGCCAAGGCCGGCGAGAGCCGCTATCTGGTCGAGCCCAACGTCAAGGACGGCAAGGGCGGCCTGCGCGACCTGCAGACGCTGTTCTGGATCGGCAAGTATTTCTACCGGGTGCGTACCGGCGAGGAACTGGTCGACAAGGGCGTCTTCACCGAGGCCGAGTACCGCGAGTTCCAGAAGGCCGAGGACTTCCTGTGGGCAGTGCGCTGCCACATGCATTTCCTCACCGGGAAGGCCGAGGAGCGGCTGCATTTCGACATCCAGCGCGAGATCGCCGAGCGGCTGGGTTACACCACCCATCCCGGCCTGTCGGCAGTCGAACGCTTCATGAAGCACTACTTCCTCGTCGCCAAGGATGTCGGCGACCTGACCCGCATCTTCTGCGCCGCGCTCGAGGAGGAGCAGGCCAAGCATGTGCCGGGCTTCAACCGCATCTTCCTCACCTTCCAGCGCCGCAAGCGCAAGCTCGCCGGCACTTCGGACTTCATTGTCGACAACCATCGCATCAACATCGCCGACGATCAGGTGTTCGAACGCGATCCGGTCAATCTGCTGCGGCTGTTCTGGTTCGCCGACAAGCATGGGCTGGAGTTCCACCCCGATGCGCTGAAGCTGCTGACGCGCTCGCTTGGCCTGGTCAACAAGTCGCTGCGCCGCGACGAGGAGGCCAACCGGCTGTTCCTCGACATATTGACCTCGGACCGCAACGCCGAACTCAATCTGCGGCGCATGAACGAGGCCGGGCTGCTGGGCCGGCTGATCCCCGATTTCGGCAAGATCGTCGCCATGATGCAGTTCTCGATGTATCACCACTATACGGTGGACGAGCACCTGATCCGTTGCATCGGCGTGCTGGCCGAGATCGAACGCGGCGATGGCGAGAAGGTGCATCCGCTGTCGCATTCGCTGATGCCGGGCCTGAAGAAGAGCCGCGAGGCGCTCTATGTCGCCGTGCTGCTGCACGACATCGCCAAGGGCAGGCCGGAGGACCACTCCGAGGCCGGCGCCCGCATCGCGCGCCGCATCTGCCCGCATATGGGGCTGTCGCCGGCCGATACTGAAACGGTCGCCTGGCTGGTCGAGAACCACCTCGTCATGTCGATGACGGCGCAGACGCGCGATCTCAACGACCGCAAGACGATCGAGGATTTCGCCTCGGTCGTGCAATCGGTCGAGCGGCTGAAGATGCTCCTGATCCTCACCGTCTGCGACATCAGGGGCGTTGGACCCGGTGTGTGGAACGGCTGGAAGGGCCAGCTGCTGCGCACGCTCTACTACGAGACCGAACTGCTCCTGACCGGCGGCTTCTCGGAAGTGTCACGCGCGCAGCGGACGGCAGCGGCGCGCGAACGTCTGGCCGAGGCGCTCGCCGACTGGCCCGACAAGGCCCGCAAGCGCTATGTCGGGCTGCACTATGAGAACTATTTGCTGGCCGTGGACCTGCCGGACCAGATTCGCCACGCCGAATTCATCCGCGAGGCGGACGTGTCGGGCAACAAGCTCGCCACCATGGTCAAGACGCACCAGTTCGAGGCGGTGACCGAAATCACCGTTTTGGCGCAGGACCATCCCCGTCTTCTCTCGGTCATTGCCGGGGCGTGCGCCGGGGCGGGCGGCAACATCGTCGACGCGCAGATCTTCACCACGTCTGACGGCCGCGCCCTGGACACGATCCTGATCTCACGGGAATTCGACCGCGACGAGGACGAGCGGCGGCGCGCCGAGCGCGTCGGCCGGCTGATCGAGGACGTGCTGTCGGGTAAGAGCTGGCTGCCGGAGATGATCGAGAAGCGCACCAAGCCAAGGCGCGGATCCAAGGTGTTCAAGATCCCGCCACGCGCCGAGATCCGCAACACGCTTTCGAACCGATTTTCGGTCATCGAGGTCGAGGGCCTCGACCGCCCGGGCCTGCTGTCGGAGATCACCGGCACGCTGTCCGACCTGTCGCTCGACATCGCATCGGCACACATCACCACTTTCGGCGAAAAGGTCATCGACACCTTCTATGTCACCGACCTCACCGGCCAGAAGATCGACAGCCCGGCCCGCACCGCCACCATCCGCAACCGGCTGATAGCGGCGCTCGAAGGCATCGCGCCCGAACGCGGCGGCAAGGCCAAGGCGGCCGCCGAGTGACTGCCATCCTCACTTTGTCCCAATCCCTAGAGCTGTTCACCGTTTCCCAGAAACGACGGACAGCTCTAACTCTTTGTTTTAACGCAATTTCAAAGGGAAAGCGCTATGCGCTTTTCCCGGGAAAACCGCTTCACACTTTTCCTGGAATTGCTCCAAGGCAGTCTTCGAACGCATGAGCCTAGTCAAGAAATTCGCAACGGTCGCTTCCGGCACGCTGATGAGCCGCGCGCTCGGTTTTGGCCGCGAGATGCTGATGGCCGCCGCACTCGGCACCGGACCGGTGGCTGATGCCTTCAACGCCGCCTTCCAGTTTCCCAACACCTTTCGCCGGCTGTTCGCCGAAGGCGCCTTCAACGCCGCCTTCGTGCCGCTGTTTGCCAAGGAGATCGAAACGCACGGCACCGACGGCGCCAAGCGCTTCTCGGAGGAAGTGTTCGGCGTGCTGTTTTCGGCGCTTCTGGCGCTGACCATCGTCATGGAACTGGCGATGCCGCTGATCGTGCGCTACCTGGTGGCGCCGGGCTTCGCCGACACGCCGGGCAAGTTCGAGACGACCGTCGCCCTGGCGACGGTCATGTTCCCGTATCTCATCTGCATGTCGCTTGCCGCCATGATGGCGGGCATGCTGAATTCGCTGCGCCGTTACTTCGCGGCGGCGATCGCGCCGGCGTTCCTCAACGTCATCCTGATCAGCGTGCTAGGCTATGCCTGGTATCATGGGCTGGATGCCCGTGCTGTCGGCTTCAGCCTGTCCTGGGGCGTGCTGGCGGCGGGCCTCGTGCAACTTGCCATCGTCTGGGTGGCGGTGCGCAATGCCGGCATCTCGATCGGCTTCCGCCGGCCGAAGATGACGCCGAACGTCAAGCGTCTGCTGATCCTGGCGCTGCCGGCGGCGATCACCGGCGGCATCACACAGATCAACCAGCTGATCGGCACCGCCATCGCGTCGGCGCAGGACAGCGCCGTGTCGTCGCTCGCCTATGCCGACCGCGTCTATCAGCTGCCACTCGGTGTCGTCGGCGTGGCGGTGGCAATTGTGCTGTTGCCGGAACTGTCGCGGGCGCTGAAATCGGGCAATCTCATCGAGGCGGCCAATCTGCAGAACCGCTCCGTCGAGTTCACCTTGTTCATGACCTTGCCGGCGGCGGCAGCACTCTGGGTGATGGCGGAGCCGATCGTGCGGCTGGTCTATGAGCGCGGCGCGTTTGCTGCCAACCATTCGACCCCGACAGTGGCGGCGATCCTGGCGATCTTCGGTCTTGGCCTGCCGGCCTTCGTGCTGATCAAGGCTTTCACCCCCGGCTATTTCGCCCGCGAGGACACCCGCACGCCGATGATCTTCGCCGCTATCTCGGTGGCGGTGAACGTCGCCACCGCGCTGACGCTGTTTCCCAGGATGGGTGCACCCGGCATTGCGGTCGCTTCAGCCGTGGCCGGCTGGGTTAACGCGCTGATGCTGCTTGCCGTGCTGATCCGGCGCGGCCATTGGGGCCGAGACGTGCCGCTCCTGAAACGCATTCCCCGGCTGGTTCTGTCGGCGGCGGTAATGGCGGTGGCGCTGTATTTCGCCGAGCACTATTTCGCCGCAAGGCTCGGGCCGGGCTCGCCGCTGGTCATCAAGGCAACGACGGTGCTTGGCCTCGTCGCCGGCGGCGCTGCGCTCTACTTCATCACCGCCTTTGCCACTGGCGGCGCCGATTTCGGCATGATCCGGCGCAATGTCGGGCGCAAGGGAGTGCCGCCGGCCGCAAAGACCGGCATCGACGACTAGAGCCTCCATCGACCTATAGCACCATCTTGATCGCGGCGGCGTCTTCGTCCATAAGCGCGCCGTCGCAAGACTTTCGCCGCGCGCGGTTTCCAGCCGCATGATTGGCTCCAAAAAGTCTGCAACTTTTTGGAATCATGCTTATACGGCCCTCCACAAGCCATGAGGAAACCCATGTCCGCCTTCAAGCCACTCGTCTTTTCCGGTGTCCAGCCGACCGGCAATTTGCATCTCGGTAATTATCTCGGCGCCATCAAGAAATTCGTCGCCCTGCAGGACACCTCCGACTGCATCTACTGCGTCGTCGACCTGCATTCGCTGACCGCGCAACTGGTCCATGACGACCTTGCCGACCAGACGAGGTCCATCACCGCGGCGTTCCTCGCCTCCGGCATCGACCCGAAGAAGCACATCGTCTTCAACCAGTCGCGGGTGATGCAGCATGCCGAGCTCGCCTGGATCTTCAATTGCGTCGCGCGCATCGGCTGGATGAACAAGATGACGCAGTTCAAGGACAAGGCCGGCAAGGACCGCGAAAATGCCTCACTGGGCCTGCTCGCCTATCCCTCGCTGATGGCCGCCGACATCCTGCTCTATCGCGCAACGCATGTGCCGGTGGGCGAGGACCAGAAGCAGCATCTGGAACTGACCCGCGACATCGCGCAGAAATTCAACAATGATTTTTCGGGCCGCATCGCCAGCCTTGGCGTTGGCGTCGAGATGCAGGTCGGCGAGGAGACGGTGAACGGCTTCTTCCCGATCACCGAACCGGTCATCGGCGGCCCGGCGGCGCGCATCATGAGCCTGCGCGACGGGTCGAAGAAGATGTCGAAATCGGACCCGTCGGACCTGTCGCGCATCAATCTGACCGACGATGCCGACACCATCTCGAAGAAGATCCGCAAGGCCAAGACCGATCCCGAAGCCTTGCCTGGTGAAGTCGACGGGCTGGAAAGCCGGCCGGAAGCGGAAAACCTGGTCGGCATCTATGCCGGGCTGGCCGAGATGTCGAAGGCCGATGTGCTGAAGGAATTCGGCGGCCAGCAGTTTTCGGTGTTCAAGCCAGCGCTGGCCGACCTTGCGGTGGAGAAGCTGGCGCCGATCGCCGGCGAGATGCGCCGCATCGAAGGCGACCGCGCCTATGTCGACGCGGTGCTCAAGGATGGCGGCGAACGCGCCGGCGTGCTGGCTGAGACCACCATGAAGACGGTGCGCGACATCATCGGGCTGCTGCAGGGCTGATCCCGACCGTCAGTGCAGCGCACCATACTGGCCTAAGGCCCGGCGGCTTGCCGCCGGTCTGCCGCGGTGGCAGATTGCGGCCGAAATGACACCAGGTAGATAGACATGGTCTCCAAACGCCTCAGCCGCGAAGCCGGTCATCGCAGGAAATTCCTGACGATCATCGACGACACGCCCGAGTGCGAGCGCGCCGTCGCCTACGCCTCGAAGCGGGCGCAGAGCACCAGTGGCACGCTGGTGCTGCTCTATGTCATCGTGCCGGACGATTTCCAGCACTGGCTGGGCGTCGAGAAGATCATGCGCGAGGAGGCGAACGCCACGGCGCGCGCCGCTCTCGACGGCTATGCCAACAAGGTGCGCCAGAAGCTCGGCATCGAGCCGGAGATGGTGGTGCGCGAAGGCAAGCCGACGGAAGAGATCCACAAGCTGATCGAGGAAGACCAGGACATCGCCATCCTGGTGCTGGCGGCCGGCGCCGGCAAGGAAGGCCCCGGACCTCTGGTCGGCGCCGTGGCTGGCAAGGGTGCGGCCTTCCCCATTCCGGTCACGGTCGTGCCGCAAAACCTTTCGGACGAGGAAATCGACAGTCTCGCTTGAAGCCCGCCCGGGATCCTGTTCCCCAGCCAGCAAAAACATTCCGCCAGCCAGCCGTTCGGGCGACGCGTTTCGCTTGAATGTCCAGCCGATAGAGCCTATTTAGAACTATTCCAAACTATCTGCCCGAAACGGGCATGGAGACGGCCATGTTCATCCAGACCGAATCGACGCCCAATCCGGCGACGCTGAAATTCCTGCCTGGCAAGGAAGTGCTGCTCGAAGGCACCGCCGATTTCCGCGATGCGGACAGTGCGGCAACCGCCTCGCCGCTCGCTGGCCGGCTGTTCGAGATTCCCGGCGTCACCGGCGTTTTCTTCGGCTACGATTTCATCACCGTGACCAAGGACGGCCCCGACTGGCAGCACCTGAAGCCGGCGATCCTCGGCGCCATCATGGAGCATTTCATGTCCGGCGCGCCTGTCATGGCCAAGGCCGGCCCGGCCGCCGAGACCAGCCTGACCGGCGAATTCTATGACAAGGCGGACGAGGAACTCGTCATCACCATCAAGGAGCTGCTCGACACGCGGGTGCGCCCGGCGGTGGCCCAGGATGGCGGCGACATCACCTTCCGCGGCTTCGAGAACGGCACGGTGTTCCTGCACATGAAGGGCGCCTGCGCCGGTTGCCCGTCATCGACGGCGACGCTGAAGCACGGCATCCAGAATCTCCTGCGTCACTTCGTGCCGGAGGTACAGCAGGTCGAGCAGGTCTCCTGACGCCCCTCTGATAATTCTAGCCTGCTGACCATCTGGTCCGATTTTCTGCGCTTCCGGCGCATCGCTCGGAAGGAACTCCAAAATGATCTACGAACTTCGGGTTTACCGGGCTTTGCCGGGACGCTTGCCGGCGCTTCTTGATCGCTTCGACAAGATCACCCTCAAATTATGGGACAAGCACGGTATCCGCCAAGCCGGTTTCTTTACCACGCTGATCGGTGCTTCGAACAACGAGCTGACCTACATGCTGGCATGGGAATCGCTGGCCGAACGCGAAGAGCGCTGGACGGCGTTCGTGAAGGACCCTGCCTGGGCGCAGGCGCGGGAAGATTCCGAGCGTGATGGCCCGATCACCGAGACAATCACCAACCAAATTTTGGCTCCCACCTCGTTCTCGGCGGTGTCCTGACCGCCGAGCGGGCGTCGCATCGCGCAAACAACAAAAAACCGGGCCGAATTGCCCGGTTTTCTGTTTGGGACGTCCGTTGTTGCCTAGACGGTCCGCGCACGAAACTTGTCTTCTCGTTTGACCATGATCCCGCGAGGGATCGTGGTCCTTACATCACGATGACCTTGGCGCCGACCGAGGCGCGGTCATAGAGATCGATGATGTCCTGGTTCATCAGCCGGATACAGCCCGACGACATCGCCTTGCCGATCGAATTCCATTCCGGGCTGCCATGCAGGCGGTAACCCATGTCGCCGCCCTTGTTGAACAGATACATGGCGCGCGCGCCGAGCGGGTTCTTCAGGCCCGGCTCCATGCCATCGGCGAACTTCGCCAGTTCCGGTTGGCGCCTGATCATTTCACGGGGCGGCGTCCAGGTCGGCCATTCGCGCTTCAGCGCGATGTGGGCAGTACCATGCCACTCGAAGCCCTCGCGGCCGACACCGATGCCGTATCGGATCGCCAAGCCGTCGCCCTCGACGAAGTAGAGGAACTTGTTTTGCGTATCGACGATGATGGTGCCCGGCTTTTCCTTGGTGTCGTAGTTCACTTCCTGCCGGTGAAACTGCCTCGGCACTTTTTCGATCGGGATGCGTGGCAATTGGTAGCCAGCATCGGTCACCGCGCCGTAGTCGTTGGAGAAGATCTGCCCGCCAATGGTGCTGCAACCGGCGATGGCGGTGGACAGCGCCAATGCGGCAATTATTGCAAGCGACTTCATGCGCATGAGATGATCCGGAGCCCCGCCCAAAGGTCAGCGGCACGAGTCGACCGCTTTCTTGCCATCATTCATGCTGGCATTTGCTTTGCTTGCCAAGCACACGATGCCTATATGCGTGGCCTTACCCGCGGGTAAGCGTATCACTATGGCATTTCGGCAACAGCCCTCCCTGGATTGTGAAGTAAATTCAATGGGGGCGACATCAAACGGTTACCTGGAATCGAGGATCAGCATGAATGTCGGCGACGCTGCCCATCGTTCAGGCCTGCCGGCCAAGACCATCCGCTACTATGAGGAGATCGGCCTGATCGCGCCGGTACGCGCCGCTAACGGCTACCGCGATTATTCCGGTGACGACATCCACCGGCTGGCTTTCCTGCGCCGCGCGCGCAACCTCGGCTTTTCCATCGATGATTGCCGCCAGTTGATGGCGCTCTACCAGGATCGTGGCCGCGCCAGCGCCGACGTGCGCGAGATCGCCGCCGCCCATGTCACGGCGATCGAGGAAAAGGTGCGCGAGCTGCAGTCGATGCGCACGACCCTGCAGAAACTGATCCATGCCTGCCATGGCGACAACAGACCGGACTGCCCGATCCTGGATGACATGGCAGGGGCTGCGGCGTCTGGCGGTGGAGCCGTTTCAGCGAGACCCTAGCAAGGGATTTCGGGCGGGCCGAGCGAGGCGGCTTTCCCCCGGGCGCTGCATTGGGTGCCGTCGGTCGCCATCCGATGGATGGGATCGCACGTCATTAAATTAGACATAGCTTATAGACTTGCCCTAACAACAGCCGCATTCTCCCGCCGGGAGGGGGAGTGGACAAGTCTCGCTACGACAATCATTCCGACCGCTGGCGAAAGCGTGCCATGCGTCGTCGTCGCTGGCGTCCCTCGCGCAACGCCATATCGTGGACATTGATCGCCGCGGCGATCGCCATCCTGGCCAGCCTGATTGCCGTCAAGGCCGGGCCGCCTCTCGTCGGTTGCGCCATCAAGGGCAACGTCAGCACCAACACGGGCGAGCGCATCTATCACGTTCCCGGACAGCAATATTACGCCGAGACCCGGATCAGCCTGTGGAAGGGCGAGCGCTGGTTCTGTTCGGAACAGGAAGCTCGGAAGGCTGGCTGGCGGAAGTCGAAACTATGAGGAAGTCCGGCCAGGTCTGGTGGAACAAGGGACTTCAGTCTTATTTGCGTGATTGCTAATATACATGTAGGTTAACCAACGCGGGGACAATCACACCCAAAAGCCCACACCCGCAATGGCCGGTGCAGCCCCCCCTATAAACCCAAAGCAAGCTGCGCCGGCCATTTCGCCAGCCATATTCCCCAACGTCAGCCTTTATATGCCGACTAACTAAAGTAACGGAACGTCCAATGGACATTAACGGAACCTAAACGGTCCCCTCAGACCTTTGCGCTCGGCACGCAAGACCTTAGTCCTGCCATTCTCCAACAAGAACGGAACTTGATGGGCACGACATAGGGCCACTCTGCAAAGGATCAATACCAGACTGCACTCAGCCGGATATTGCGCGATCACGGAAGACAGCTTCAGGCCGGGCCGGTCTGTACATTTGACAAACCATTGTCGCGTGAGCGCTCGCGCCCTGCCAGGCACCTTGTAGGAACGACCCGGCACGCTCAGTCGGGGGGGACATGGGGTCGTGCCGGGTCGTTGCGGGTCAGGCTTTTGGGATCGTCTCCCGCGCGGCCAAGGCTATATGCATATTAGGAATAGCTCAATTAAGACTGAAGTCCCGTCACCGGACTGCTCAGTTGTGAAGGCAGCACCTGCCCTGCGCCGTTCCACCCGATGAAGTCGATTTCATTCCTGCTGGCAACAGTTCCTGCGGTCACCTATCGAAGGCGATTGTATATTTGACAGACCGATACACCCAAAAGAAGTCAGGACCGGTTCTTGAAGGCTTGATTTGAAGGGCATACCGTCACCCGGGGGGCTTGGTGACGCAATGTTGAACGACGACAAAGGCGAGCGGCTTTGGGCTTTGGACCTTGACGCTCTGCGCAAGGCTTTCGAAACATACGTTCGAGAGCACAAAACAACGGCTGCGGAGTGGGGCGAACACGCCAAGCGGTTCCTCGAAAAACAAAGAGTTCGCCAGGGTGAATCGCGCTGATCCCCAGCCGTAGGGGGGGGCACTCCGGTCCCGTAGCGTTCCACTGGATAAACCCGACTTCTCTCCTGCTGATTCCCTACGGGCCGCCATTCGGTCGTAGGGTTGTCAGACCCAATGGCCTCAGATGTTTCTACTTTCCTTGCGCCAGTGAGAGCTGGTGGGGGTCACCGGAAAGGGTGTGTTGTTCATCCGCTGGCTTGGCGCTGGGTCGCCGTCAGTATCGCGCTTGTGATTTGGCGTCTACGGGGCTCCACGCGCATTCTCTAGGAAGGGAGGCGTGGATGGGTCGGCTTATCCGGACGGTTTCAATTTTTACGGCTATCTTTGTCGCCAACCGTTCCCCTACGCTTGGTATTGGCAGATCGCGATTCTCGTGGCCGTCGTTACCGTCATACATGGAACTGCCTTAGCGATTAAATTCGCACTGGCACCACGCAGCAAATGATGCATCCCCGTTTCCCTACGGCTGGGTAGCGCCCGCCAAAGGATGCGCCGTTCATCCAGTGCAATACCCCGGGACCGTGAACTAAGGGCCACTACGGAAGCGACTGGCTAAATACTTCATCCAACGGAACCGCGTTTCGAATGCGACGATGGCTGCGACCACCAGGGAGTTCCAGAAGGGGCCCAGACCGGCCAGCCTCATCGCGAAGAAGATGCCGACCCCCAAGATAAAATAGGACGAGACGAGTAGAACCTTGTGCAATGTCGGCGAGCCTCAATTTGCCCATTAGATAAGTCGCGCCGGCGCTATCACGTCAATGGCCGGATTAGTCAAACCGATAATTGCCCGTCGCAAGGCGATTATATATTTGACAGACCCGTGGCGAATCCGGGCGGTTCTGCTATGAATCGCGCATGGGGCAAGGTCGGGATTTTTACTGGAAATGGTTCAAGGGCGTCGTTTGGTCAGCGCCAAACGCCACGGACTTTTGGGCTGGCTTCATCGGCATTATCGGGCAGATTGTTACCCACTACAGACCAGACGTGGGCAAGCTGATGGATGCCTACATCTGGGAAATTCCAGTCTGGATTTTCGGCGCGGTCTTGTTGCTGCGCCTTTTCACGGTTCCGTTTCAAATCTGGAAAGAGGACCAGGCACAGCTTGCAAAGCTGGACACGCGCGGCGTCGATCGACGGCGGATAGTAATCAAGAACCGATTGGGCAAATTTCTGGAGGAAGCCAGAGAGCTAACCGCGCAATGCGCCACCACGGATGATGCTACAGCCTTAGAAGCCAACATGAACTTACTCCTCAACAAAGCATCGGACTTCATTGAAGCCGCTCTTGGTGCGGGTGAGGCAGCCCTGCTGAACAATCACGTAGGAACCTCGGTTATCTATTCGTCCGCAGGCAAGCCGAATGAAGCTCTAAGAACGGGCATGACATGGCGCATGGAACGGCTCGTCCAGATCATACAGCGCGCCGACACAGCGCCGATCAATCCTGATTTTGATCCGAAGTCCGACGCTACCCAGCCGTAGGGGAATGGCTCGGGCGGAATTCAAACTGAGACACTGCCCGGCACCGGGAATTGTTGACAAAGAAAGTATCATGGTGATACATAAGCGCATGTGATTCACCCCGTCTCCCTAGGAGCACGTGCTCCGGAAAGGAGGTGATGAGCATGAGCAAGAAGACGTTTACCGTTGGCCGCAGTGCGGTCTCGGGTCGGTTCACGACTGTTTCGACTGCGGTTCGCAAGCCGAGCACGCATATCGTAACGCACATCAAGAAGTGATTAAAAAGGGCGCCCTTACCTCCCAGGGCGCCCTTTCTCGTGGGATGGATTTTTTACCACATTACGAATTTTTAACGAAAGGACTACTTTTAAAATGTATCATAGTGATATACCTGACGTGAAACCAAAGGGGCGCGGGGGCGTTGTGGGTCGTGGTTGTGATTGGCCAAAAGGGCAAGCAACGGACGAGATCCGCACAATCGCCCGCTCGAAAGCGCTTACGATTTCCTATAAGCGCCATGCAATTGAGCGGATGGCCGAGCGCAACATCATCATGGGTGACGTGTTGTACGTCCTCAAAAACGGCTTTGTGCATATGGAGCCAATGGAGAGTACGCGACCGGCGTACAAAAAATATGCGATGGAAGGTCTTTGCCCCAACGGCAATAGCCGAACTCTGAGAGTGATAGTCGTTCCTGAGAAGACCGGCACCTTCCTAAAGATTGTTAGTGTTATGTGGGTCGACGAACCGTCTACCCGCGCAGGTACGTTGAATGGAGAATACGATGAATAGCCACCACTACACCGAATGCGGGCTGAAGAACGTTTTCATTAGCGGTCTTGAATTCGTAAACGACGATGAAGGTGACGAAGTCATCACTATCCCGGCTGTCAATGAGCTTCACCGCGTGATCGCTCTTGGCATCATCTCGCATGAGCACGGGATAAGCCCTGATGAACTCCGTTTCCTGAGAACAGAAATGGGGTATACTCAATCTGAGCTTGCAATGCTTGTTCACCACGACAAGCAGTCGGTTGGACGGTGGGAGCGAGGCGAGTTTGTAATTGACGGGTCGGCGGAGACGATCATCCGGCGTCTGGCGATTGAAAAACTCGATTTGGCTTCTGGAGCTGGCATGGATGAATTGTCGCGCCGGAGTGTGCACACTCTGAAGCCGCAGCCGATCCAAATTCAGCACAGCAATGATGATGGATACCAGCTTCTAGCTGCCGCTTAGATCATGGTCCTGGTGCCRTCCCTCCCGCGCGACTGGGAGGGACGCTACTTGGTGTATTTGCCAGCTTTGATCAGCGGCCAAGCTTCAGCGTACGGCATGATGCTGTCGTGCTTCGACTTCCAATGAGCATCTATCCCGTCCCATCCATTGCCCTGAAAGACGTGCTGGCATTCAGGGCAGACCTTCAGTCCATGGGTTGCCGTGACTACCTTCTTCAACACGCGATCAAAGGCTTCCTCAGACTGGTCTGTCTCCAGATCGTGGGCGGCTTCCTTGAATTTCTGATACTGTTGTTTCTCTTGCGACTCAGTAGCCATTACGGCCTCCTATGCAGTCTCCGGACGACGACCTTATCAGAAATATCTACATCGACGAAAGCAGCCAGAACCAGCACCGGTTCTTGGTGCTTGGCGGCATCATAGCGCCGCGCCGTGTGGCCGAGGCTTTGAACGTTGCGTGCAAATTCATCCGCCGCAAGGAGTTGCCCGGCTCTGAGTTGAAGTGGACCAAAGTCTCGTTGGCGAAACTTGAAGCCTACCAGCAGATTGTGGATCAGTTTTTCATTGGCGAATGGTATGGCGGCCCTGTCGAATTCCATTGCCTGGTTGTCGAAATGGCGCGCCGGAATGAACATGCCTTCAACAGCGGCAACCGTGAGATTGGCTTCAACAAGGAAATCTACCAGCTCCTTATGAAATTTGGCCGGCTCTATGGCGACTGCCTTTTCCACGTCTACCCGGACAAGCGCGAGACAAATACCCCGCTAGATGAAATCCGTTTGATGCTGAATCGAGGCATCAAAAAGAAGGGCGATCAGCGGGATTGGCCGTTTAGGAGACTCCACTTTCGAGGCTCGCACGATGAGCCGTTGTTGCAGTTGACGGACCTCCTAATTGGCGCGGTGGCTTTCCATCTCAATGGCCATAGGAAGGTCGCTGGCGCGTCTCCAGCCAAGTGCTGGCTGTCTGACTACATTCTGGACAAGGCGCGCGTATTAGACCCAGCGCGCGATACGGCGGTGAAGGGGAAATTCACTATTTGGCACAGGCAGATGAGAGGCGTCCCCCGGCCCTAGCTTTCGCCTCCGTCTTGGACGGGTTCCCTACACTTGGCAGGGGTTTCGGGCCGAGGGAGGCCCTAAATATAGGCGAAACCGCCTTAAGACTCAACGCTTATTCCGTTTCCGAAACGGTTGACCTTTCCAAAGGGGTAGCTGCAACTGGACCGGCTTCCGGTAGTGGTCATGCTTCGCTGTGATGAGGCCCATGATAGGTCAGGCGCTTACCCTTGGTACCCTTCAAGGCGATGAGCGAACGAACGTTGTCTTCAATTCCCATGGCCGAGCGGTTCGAATAGCGGAAGTCGAACTCTGCCAGATAGCGGTGCAGATGGTGTTCGGCGCAATGCTGGTAAACGCCCTTCATGCCGCGCTTGAAGATGCTGTAATAGCCCTCGACGGTATTCGTGTGGATGGTCTTTTCGCCATCGTAGCGAACGTATTCGTCCTTGGAATGCGTGACGACATCGTGCGACGCGAATTCCTGGCCCACGCGGCGGTACATGCCAGCTTCATCCGTCATCAAGGCGCTTTCCTTGGCGATGTTGGCGCGGACGATAGGCATAACCGTTCCAATGCGGGCAGTATCGACATGGAAGGAACGAGCGCGGCCACCGCGTTCGACAAGCGTAACAACGGTGTTCTTATGCGAGCCGCCACCGGTCTTGACCGGGGTGCCAGCCAGACGGCCAATGTAGGTTTCGTCAACCTCAACGGTCTTGCCATTGCCACCCATGGGCGAGAAGTCGCCAGAGCGCATGGCCTCGCGAATGCGATGGCAGAGAAACCAAGCGGTCTTGTAGGTGACTTCCAAGACGCGGTGCATCTGGTGGGCGCTGATACCCTTCTTGGACGAGCACATAAGATGGATAGCCTGCAACCACTTGTGCAGCGGCAAATGGCTTTCCTCGAATATCGTGCCCATGCGAACCGTGAACTTCTTGCGGCAATCCGAGCACTTGTAGAGGCCATGGATTTCGACGCCGTGAGGGTTCTTCTTGGAAGCCTTCGTGCGACCGCCCTTCAATGCGTAGTGCTTTTCCATCGAGCCGCAATGGTGGCACACCGGACCCTGCGGCCAAAGCATACCCTCGACATGTTCGAAGGCGGCGGCTTCATCGTGGAAGTAGGGGCGGGACAGGACGGACATAGCGATAACTCCTTGGATTCGTTATCGCATAGTCGTTTGGGTCTGTCAAATATATAATCGCCCGTCGCAAAGGGGTTCAAACCGTGAACAGAATCTGGCATGGTGGCTGTCATGCCGATCATTTCCCCCATCGCAATCAATCCCCTTATCGACGGCCGCCAGTCGGAACGCGCCATGCTGGTGCGGCGCGGCGTGCAGCGGCTGCTCATGGAAATGGGCGCGCATGTGCTGCCTGAATTGTCGCTGGCCACCGGCCGCCGCGCCGACCTCGTGGCGCTGACCCGGCAGGGCGACATCTGGATCATCGAGATCAAATCCTCGATCGAGGATTTCCGGGTCGACCGCAAATGGCCCGACTACCGACTGCATTCCGACCGCTTCTTCTTCGCCACCCATCCCGGCGTGCCGGCGGACATCTTCCCGGAAGAGTGCGGCTTCATTCTCTCCGATGGCTACGGCGCCGAGATCCTGCGCGACGCGCCGGAGCATCGCATGGCGGCGGCGACGCGCAAGGCGCTGATGCTGCGTATCGCCCGGGCCGGTGCCTCGCGGCTGCTGGCGGCGGAACTGGCCGGTGTGTCGGTGCCTGCGCTGGAGGGGGAGAGCGAGTAGTTCGAAAAACCCGGATTCCTCGCCCCACGCAGTGGGGAGAGGTGGCCCGGCGAAGCCGGGACGGAGAGGGGCTGGCGCGGCATCTGAGATTGTCGCATCAGGGAGCTGACAAGCGCCCCCTCTTTCATTGTGCTCTGGCTTCACGGAGGGCGTCCCCCTCTCCGTCCCGGCTTCGCCGGGCCACCTCTCCCCCGCTTTGCGGGGGTGAGGAATCCAAGAGCCACGAATCGCGCCCCTACTCCGTCTCTTCTTCCACCCCACCCGCGGCCGGCGCCATCAGCAGCACGGCGGCGCCAAGAATGGCGGCGATGAAGGAGCCGGCGAGGATGCCGACCTTGACCGCATCCTGCAGGGCGACATCGCTGGCGAAGGCGAGCAGGCCGATGAACAGGCTCATGGTGAAGCCGATGCCGCAGAGCAGCGAGATGCCGACCATGTGCGACCAGCCGGCATGAGCCGGCAGGTCGGCCAGGCCGAGCCGGATTGCAAGTGCGGAGGAGCCGAACACGCCGACCAGCTTGCCGACCACGAGGCCGGCGGCGACGCCCAGCGTCAACGGCTCGATCAGCGCGCCGAAGCTCAGGCCGGCGAGCGAAACGCCGGCATTGGCAAAGCCGAAGATCGGAATGACGAAGAACGGCACGATCTTGTGCAGGCCATGCTCGAGCCGGTGCAGCGGCGAGTGGTCGAGGTCGTGGCCAATCCCGGCGGAGCGTTCGAGCGGAATGGTCAGCGCCAGCGCGACACCGGCAAGCGTGGCATGGACGCCCGATTTCAGCACCAAGACCCACAGGATGGCGCCAAGCACGAGATAGGGCACCAATGTCATCACCCGCATGCGGTTGAGCACGATGAGCACCGCAATGACGGCGAAGGCGGCGCCGAGATAGGCCAGCGACAGGCCGCTGGTGTAAAAGATGGCGATGATGATGACGGCGCCGAGGTCGTCGATGATGGCAAGCGCGGTCAGAAAAACCTTTAGCGAAGCCGGCACGCGACTGCCGAGCAGCGACAGCACTCCAAGCGCGAAGGCGATGTCGGTGGCGGTCGGGATCGCCCAGCCGGATAAGGCCGGCCCATTGTTGCGGTTGATCAAGACATAGACCAGCGCCGGAACCACCATGCCGCCGGCCGCCGCGACACCGGGCAGGACCCGGCGCGGCCAGGTCGAAAGCTGGCCGTCCAGCATCTCGCGCTTGATCTCCAGCCCGACGAGCAGGAAGAACACCGCCATCAGCCCGTCATTGACCCAGTGCGAGACGCTGAGCGGGCCGAGATAGGCATGGAGAACGGAGAAATAGGTTTCGGCGAGCGGCGAATTGGCGACGATCAGCGCCACTGCCGCCGCCACCATCAGGATGATGCCGCCGGCCGCTTCGCTGTCGAGAAATTCGCGGAAGACGGAAACCGGCCGCTGTTTCAGATCCTGCATGTCGCCTCCGCTGCTCGGTCTCAGCGCGGCGCGCGCTTGGCCAGGATCCGCTGCAGCGTGCGGCGGTGCATGTTGAGCCGGCGCGCGGTTTCGGAGACGTTGCGCTCGCACATTTCGTAGACGCGCTGGATGTGCTCCCAGCGCACGCGGTCGGCCGACATCGGGTTTTCCGGCGGTGCGGCGCGCTCGCCCGAGGTGCGGGTCAGTGCGGCGAAGATGTCGTCGGCATCGGCCGGCTTCGACAGATAGTCGACGGCGCCGAGCTTCACCGCGGTCACCGCGGTGGCGATGTTGCCATAGCCGGTCAGGATGATGGTGCGGGAGTCCTCGCGCTTCTCGCGAATGGCGGCGACGACGTCGAGGCCGTTGCCGTCACCAAGCCGCATGTCGACCACGGCATAGGCCGGCGGGTTGGCGCGGGCCTTGCCCACAGCCTCCTCGACGCTCTCGGCGGTCTCGACCACGAAGCCCCTGGTTTCCATGGCGCGGGCCAGACGAGTGAGGAACGGCTTGTCGTCATCGACGATCAGAAGCGAGGTGTCCTCGCCTTCAACCATTGCGCCAATATTTTCATCGCCTGTCATCGTCTCGAAATTCCTGCTGCCTTAATTTTACGCAGATATAGTTTTGCGCCGCTATTGTCCAATTTACGCAATGTCAAACATCGTGGCCGGGGCGGTTTCCGGGTTCAGGAAGACCGTTCTCGGCCACGAAATCTGCACCACGGCGCCCTCGCCCAGGCCGCTCGAATTGCGGAAATCGAGCGTGGCGCCCGAGCGTTCGAGCAGCGTCTTGGCAATGAACAGGCCAAGCCCCAGGCCGCCGCCGGCTTCATTGCCCTGGCGCGTCGACATATAGGGCTCGCCGATGCGGTCGATGATCTCGGGCGGAAAACCAGGCCCGTCGTCGATAATCGAGAAGGTCACGGCCGCCTCGTCCCAGCTCCAGCGCACGGTGACGCTCTTGCGGGCGAAATCGACGGCGTTCTCGACCAGATTGCCAAGTCCATAGATGACGCCCGGATTGCGGCGCCCGACCGGTTCCGGCCCGATGCGCTCGCCCGCGCGAAGCTTGATCGAGATGCCGAAGTCGCGATGCGGCGCGGTGACCTCCTCGACCAGCGAGGTCAGCGGCAAGCGGGACAGATGCGCCTCGCCCTCCGACGACAAGCTGGTCAGGCGTTTGAGGATTTCGCGGCAGCGTTCGCTTTGCGAGCGCAGCAACTTCACGTCCTCGCCGTATTTCGGATCGCTGCCAAGCGCCTTTTCCATTTCCTTGGCGACGAGCGTGATGGTGGCAAGCGGCGTGCCAAGCTCGTGCGCCGCCGCCGCCGCCAGGCCGTCGAGCGCCGAAAGGTGCTGTTCGCGCTGCAGCACCAGTTCGGTGGCGGCAAGCGCATTGGCCAGAAGCCGCGCTTCGGCCGCCACCCGGAAGGCATAGATGGCCGTGAAGGCGATCGAGGAGAGCACCGCCATCCACATGCCGGCGACATAGATGAAGGGCATCGCCAGCGGCGCGCCTTCATACCAGGGCAATGGCAGATGGATGAACACCAGCAAGGTCGCCGCTATCATCACCAGCCCGCCGAGAATGGAGGTCAGGCGCAGCGGCAGCGACGTCGCCGAAATGACGACGGGCACGGTCATCAGCAGCGAAAACGGATTGGTCAGACCGCCGGTCATGTAGAGCAGGCCGGCAAGCTGCAGGCTGTCGAAGATCAGGATGCCGAAGGCGGCGAACGGGGTGAGCCGGTGCGCGGCCGGAAAGCGGAAAGCCAGGAACAGGTTCATCCAGGCCGAACAGGCGATCAGAGCGAAGCACAGGCTGACCGGCAGCGGGAATTTCAGGCCATAGGCGACGACGAGCACCGTTACGCTCTGGCCGACAATGGCCAGCCAGCGCAGCCGGATCAGCGTGTTGAGGCGCAGTCTCTGGCTCTGCTGGAAATCGGGGGAACGCAAAACGTTGATCATGGCCATGGATTACAGCTGCAAAGCGCCCAAGGCTAGGTCCCGCGCGGTTTTGCGCGAGCGGTGGCCTGGGCAAGCAGGGGGTTTTCCGGCCAGACATGCTTGGGATAGCGGCCGCGCATGTCGGCGCGTACATCTGCCCAGGAGCCGCGCCAGAAGCCGGGCAGGTCGCGCGTGGTCTGGATCGGCCGGTGCGCCGGCGACAACAGTTCGAGCGTCAGCGGCACCGTGCCATTGGCGATCGAGGGATGGCGGTCGAGCCCGAACAGCTCCTGCACGCGAACCGCCAGCACCGGCCATTCGCCGTCATAGCGGATCGGCACGTGGCTGCCCGACGGGGCGTCGAAATGGGTCGGCGCCAGCGCATCGACCTTACGCTGCAGATCGTGCGGCACGAGCGAGGCCATGCTGGCCGAGACAATGCCGGGATCGATGGCGGCAAACGAAGCCGCACCCGACAAGAAGGGCAGCAGCCAGTCGTCGAGGCGCTCAATAAGGACGGCATCCGACATATCGGGCCACGGCGACCCAAGGCCACGATGCAGCCAGGAGAGCCGCTGGCGCAGCGTCTCGGCCTCCTTGCTCCAGGTCAGCAGCGACAGCCCGTGATCCCGCAAGGCGTCAAGGATGGCGCGGTCGGCCTCGGCGCCGGAAGGCGCCGGCAGCATGCGTTCAGCGAGCGTGATGGCGCCGAGGCGCACGGTTTCACGCACGCGCACGGCGCGGCGCTCGCGGTCGAAGCTCGTTTGCCGGCGTGTTTCGATCCGGTCGGCCAGCGTGGCGCGGATGTCGTCCTCGCCGATGGCCGCGGCGGCCGCTATGCGGGCATTCTGCGCCTTGCCCTGCAGGTCGGCGACGACCAGAAACGGCTCGCCCGCCAGCGGGTCGCCGGCATCGAGCATAGCGCCGGAACCATTGGCCAGCACGAAGCGCCCGCGCTCGCCACGTGCCTTAGCGACGCGATCCGGCCAGGCGTGGATGAGCAAAGGACCGGCAGGTACAGCTTCGCTGTTTTTTGTGCCGCCCACCTGCCTTGCCAGCCTCTCAGCCAATTGCCGCGCGGCGGTGGCGCGCGGCGATCTTTCCCCGCGAAAGCGCATCAGCCGCCGTTCGAGGTCGGCGCCGTCGCCGCCAAGGCCGCGTTCTGTGAGCAACACGGCGAGCATGGCCGCCTCGAAAGCATGGCCGCTCCTGGCAGCCTCGGCGACCATATGCGCCAGCCGCACCGGCAGCGCGAGCTTGCGCATCGCCATGCCCGCTTCGGTCAGGCGCCCGGCATCGTCGATGGCATGGAGCGCACGCAGCAGCGCCCTTGCCTCGTTGAGGGCCGGGGCCGGCGGCGGATCGAGAAAGGCGAGCGCCGTGGGATCGGCGACGCCGAAGGCGGCGCAGTCGAGCAGCAGGCCGGAGAGATCCGCTTCGAGGATTTCCGGCGGCGTGAAGGCGGGAAGTGCTGATGTCTGCTCGGCGCGCCACAGGCGGACAGCGACGCCCGGTTGCGTGCGTCCGGCGCGGCCGGCACGCTGGTCGGCCGAGGCCCTGCTGACCCGCACGGTTTCCAGCCGCGTCAGGCCACTGGCCGGCTCGAAGCGCGGCAGGCGCGACAGGCCGGAATCGATGACGACACGTACGCCGTCGATGGTGATGGAGGTCTCGGCAATCGAGGTCGCCAGCACCACCTTGCGGCGTCCCGCCGGCGCCGGCTTGATCGCGGCGTCCTGCGCCTTGCCGTCGAGCATGCCATAGAGCGGGACGATGTCGGTGTCGGCGCCGACCTTGCCGGCCAGCCGTTCGGCGGTGCGCTCGATTTCGCGCTGGCCGGGCAGGAAGGCGAGCACGCTGCCGCTCTCGTCGGCAAGGGCGGCGCGGATCGCCTTGGCCATCGCATCCTCGATCGGAACACCGGCCGGACGTTCGTCGTAACGGATGTCTATGGGGAAGGCGCGGCCCTCGCTTTCGATCACCGGCGCGCCCGACAGGAGCTTGGCGACGCGGGCACCGTCGAGCGTCGCCGACATCACCAGCAGACGCAGATCCGGCCGCAGTGCGCCCTGCACGTCGAGCGCCAGGGCCAGACCGAAATCGCCGTCGAGCGAACGCTCGTGAAACTCGTCGAAAATGACCGCCGAAACACCGGGCAGTTCGGGATCGTCGAGGATCATGCGCGCCAGCACGCCCTCGGTGACGACCAATATCCGCGTCTTGGCCGAGGTGCGGTTTTCCATGCGCATGGCGTAGCCGACCGTGGCGCCGGGCTCCTCATCCAGCAATTGCGCCATGCGGCGCGCGGCGGCACGGGCGGCGAGCCGGCGCGGCTCGAGCAGAACGATCTTGCCCGCACCCAGCCACGGCGCATCGAGCAGTGCCAGAGGCACCAGCGTCGTCTTGCCGGCGCCGGGCGGCGCCACCAGCATCGCGCTGTTGCCGGCGCCGAGCGCTGCGCCCAGCGCCGGCAGCACGGCGGATACCGGAAGCTCCGGCAGTGATCTTGTCGTCATCGCGTCCGCATATCAGCGGTCACGGTCACCGTGCAACCGCGCGACCCCTATAGCCTGGTCCGCGAAAACGGGTTCCAGCGCACGGTGCCGAGCCGTACCTCCTCGCGCACCATGGTCAGCAGGCCGGCCCCACCGACGATCGCGAGGCCGACGAGCGACAGCCAGTCGGGGTATTCCTTGAAGAACAGCGCGCCGAGGATCCCCGCCCAGACGATCTGCGAATAATGCGTCGGCGCGATGCGGTTGGCGGGAGCGTATTTGGCGGCGAGCAGCTGCATGAATTGTCCGCCCGCGGTGAAGGCGCCCGCCATCGCCAGCCAGACAAGCTGCATGGCATTCGGCAAGGTGAACGCGGTGGCGGCGGTGCCGACCCCGTTGAACAGCAGGCCATAGCCGACAAGCACGCCGAGCATCGACGTGCGCTTCTCCTGTTGCGCGAGCGACCGCAGCAGGATGACGCTGGTCGCGGCGAGGAAAGCGTTCACGAAGGCGGCCAAATGGCCGAGGTTCAATTCACGAAAACCCGGCCGCACCACCAGCATCACGCCGGCAAAACCGGCAAACACGGCCAACCATCGCCAGGGACCGACCTTTTCCTTCAGGATGACGGTGGACAGGATGGTGACCAGCAAGGGCGCCAGAAAGATCAAAGCGTAGACTTCGGCCAGCGGAATGTGGGTGAAGGCATAGACGCTGAGCACGCCTGACGCGATGCCGGCCCAGGCGCGAGCCTGCACCGCCCATGGCCGCTTCATGCGCCAGAAATCGCGCCAGCGTTCACCCGCCGGGCGAGTGAAGAACAGGAAAAAACCGGCAAACAAGGTGGCGAAGAAGCCGATCTCGAAGACGGTGAACTGTCCGCCCAGGCTCTTGATAACGGCATCGCTGCCCGAATAGCTTGCATAGGCAATCAGGGCGAGCAGAATTCCGTTCGTCACGTTTTTCATTTCCGGGGAGAGAGTGGTTGAAAATACTGGCGCTCGGTGCGCATCCGGACGACATCGAGATCTTCATGTTCGGTACGATGGCCGCCTATGCGGCGCAAGGCGCAGAACTGACTTTTGCCGTGGCCACGGATGGCGCCAGGGGCGGCAAGAGTGATGCCACGGCTCTCGCCCGTGTCCGTCGCGACGAAGCAACGGCCGCTGCGGCGCTGCTAGGTGCTGCGCCACGCTTCCTCGACTTTCCCGATGGCGAGCTGGTCGCCGATGCCGCGCTGATCGGCGCGCTGAAAACGCTGATCCGCGAGACCGGACCGGATCTGGTGATCACGCATGCGCCCAACGACTATCACGCCGACCACCGCGCACTGTCGGACGGCGTGCGCATCGCGGCCTCGTTCGCGGTTCCGGTGCTGCATGCCGACACGATGGGCGGCACCGGATTCTCGCCGACGCACTATGTCGACATATCAGCCTACCGGGATATCAAGACGCAGGCGATCCGCGCGCACCGCTCGCAACGGCCGGAGCAATATGTCGACAGGGCGCGCATTCAGAATGAATTTCGCGCCGGTCAATGCAACGCTGTCCCCGGTTCTCTGGCCGAGGCTTTTCGCTTCGAGCCGACATTTCCCTTCGCCGACATACGCGCCTTGCTGCCGCCCGCGCCGCCGGTCCGGCCGGTGACGCCACAGACCAACGTCATCGGCGAGGCGGACTGAGCGGCTGCCGGAGAACCATCCGGCGGTCATTTCTCAACGATTTCAAGCATGCGTTTCGACATGTTGCGGCGCAGCAACGAATTCGCTTGCGTTGTTTAGTAAAAATTGCATCACTAAACAAATTACTAAACATCTGCCGCGCTCTGGCGCCGCCATGTTTGGGCCTCTGAGGAGAGAGGTTGAGGGCTCTTGAAACCGTCATCCGGGCGCGTTTCGCAAATGGGAGGAAGGCATGAAATCGAGCTTGAAAATGGCGTTGGGACTGGCCTCGGCAGTGGTTGCGTCGACAGCTGTCTCGAACGCCGCGCACGCTGAAGACCTGACACTGTGCTGGGCTGCTTGGGACCCGGCCAACGCGCTTGTCGAACTGTCCAAGGATTTTACCAAGGAAACCGGCATCGGCATGAAATTCGAATTCGTGCCGTGGACCAACTATGCCGATCGCTTCCTCAACGAGCTGAATTCGCACGGCAAATTGTGCGACCTGATCATCGGCGACAGCCAGTGGATCGGCGGCGCGGCCGAGAACGGCCACTACGTCAAGCTGAACGACTTCTTCGACAAGGAGAAGATCAGCATGGACGACTTCGTGCCGGCGACCGTGGTGGGCTATTYGGAATGGCCGAAGAACACGCCCAACTACTGGGCACTGCCGGCCATGGGCGACGTCGTCGGCTGGACCTACCGCAAGGACTGGTTCTCCAAGCCGGAGCTGCAGAAGGAATTCAAGGAAAAGTACGGCTGGGATCTCGGCCCGCCGACGACCTTCGACCAGCTGAAGCAGGTCGCCGAATTCTTCCAGAAGCGGCAGATCGACGGCAAGACCGTCTACGGCGCCTCGATCTACACCGAGCGTGGCTCGGAAGGCATCACCATGGGCGCCATGGACGTGCTCTACAGCTACGGCTTCCAGTACGAGAACCCGAAGAAGCCCTACGAGATGGAAGGCTTCGTCAATTCGGCCGACTCGGTCAAAGGCCTGGAATTCTACAAGTCGCTCTATGATTGCTGCACCCCTCCGGGCGCATCGAACAGCTACATGGGTGAAGGCGTCGATGCCTTCAAATCCGGTCAGGTGGCGATGCACATGAACTTCGCCTTCACCTGGCCAGGCCTGCAGAAGGACGAGAATGTCGGCGGCGACAAGATTGGCTACTTCGTCAATCCCAAGGGTCCCGGCGGCGCCCAGTTCGCGCAGCTCGGCGGCCAGGGTATTTCGGTGGTGTCCTATTCCGACAAGCAGGAATCGGCGCTGAAATACATCAAGTGGTTCGCCAACAAGGACGTGCAGGCCAAGTGGTGGTCGCTCGGCGGTTACTCCTGCCTCAACGCAGTGGTGAAGGATCCGAAGTTCCCGGCCAGCCAGCCCTACGCGCAGACCTTCCTCGACTCGATGGCCATCGTGAAGGACTTCTGGGCCGAGCCAAGCTACGCGCCGCTGCTGCAGGCGTCGCAGAAGCGCTTCCATGACTATGTCGTCGCCGGCCAGGGCTCTGCCAAGGATGCGCTCGACGGCCTGGTCAAGGACTGGACCCAGGTGTTCCAGGATGACGGCAAGATGTAACCGGCTCCTCCCGAGCTAGGACCCAGAGCGTCCCGTGCCACCCTTGGCACGGGACGCAGTTCAGATAAATTCCATGACAGAGACGACCCAAGTGACCGAAGCAGGACTTACCATGCTCAATCGGACTGCGGAGAACGTTGCCCGGGCGACCCCGGAACCGTTGGCCCGCAAGGTCCGGGGCATTAGCGACAAGGGCCTCGCCTGGCTGTTCATCTCGCCGACGATCCTATTGCTGCTGGCCATCAACATCTTCCCGCTGTTCTGGGCGATCTATCTGTCGTTCACGAATTACCGGGCCAACCGGCCGAACGAAGTGGTGAAGAATCTCGGCTTTGCCAACTACCAGCGCATTCTCGGCGACCAGGACATCTGGATCGCCATGCAGACGACGGCGCATTTCGTGTTCTGGACCATCCTGCTGCAGACGCTGATCGGCTTCACGCTGGCCTGGCTGATCGACCGGAAGTTCCGCGGCCACGCCTTCTGGACGACGCTGATCCTGGTGCCGATGATGCTGTCGCCGGCGGTGGTCGGCAATTTCTGGCGCTTCCTCTATGAGCCGCAGATCGGCCTGTTCTCTTATGTCATCTCGTTCGTCAGCGGCATTCCACCGACAAGCATCCAGATGCTGTCCAACGTGTCGCTGGCGCCGTGGTCGATCATCATCGTCGACACCTGGATGTGGACACCTTACGTGATGCTGATCTGCCTGGCCGGACTGCGCTCGATCCCCGAATACATCTATGAGGCGGCCGAGGTCGACCGCGCCTCCAACTGGCGGCAGTTCTGGTCGATCACCCTGCCGATGGCGCTGCCCTTCATCATGCTGGCGGTGCTGTTTCGCGGCATCGAGAACTTCAAGATGTTCGACATGGTCAACCTGCTGACCGGCGGCGGCCCGGGCTCGACCACAGAGGTCGCCTCGATCACGCTGAAGCGGCAGGCGTTCGAGAGCTGGCGCACCGGCTATTCCTCGGCCTTCGCCATCATCCTGTTCGTCGCGGTGTTCGGTCTCGCCAACATCTACGTCAAGGCGCTCAACAAGGTGAAGCAGAGATGAGCCTGACCACAGCCCATTCGGTCGTCGCCCCCTCGACCAACTCGAAGCGCATCGCCGGCGCGATCATCATCGCCTATGCGCTGATCTCGATCGTGCCGCTTTTGTGGATCTTCGCCACCAGCTTCAAGACGCCGCCGGACTCGATCGCCTATCCGCCGAAGCTGCTGTTCCAGCCGAGCCTCGAAGGCTATTGCAATTTGTTCACGACGCGGACGCGGCAAACGCCGGAATACATCAACTCGCTAGGACCGGCGACCGGCTTCTGCGACGAAACCACGCGCAAGCGCAACATGGTGATCGCCGGCCCGTCCAACTTCCTGCCGCGCTTTGTCAACTCGCTGATCATCGCCTTCGGCTCGACCTTCTGCGCGGTCTTCCTCGGCACGCTGTCGGCTTATGGTTTCTCGCGCTTCAAGGTGCCGCTCGCCGACGACCTGCTGTTCTTCATCCTGTCGACGCGCTTCATGCCGCCGATCGCGGTCGCCATTCCTATCTACCTGATGTACCGCGAGCTTGGCCTCTCGGACACCGCGCTCGGCATGATCCTGCTCTACACGGCGGTCAACGTGTCGCTGGCGGTGTGGCTGCTGAAGGGCTTCATCGACGAGATCCCGCGCGAATATGAAGAAGCGGCGATGATCGACGGCTATACGCGGCTGCAGGCGTTCTGGCGCACCGTCCTGCCGCAAGCGACGACCGGCATAGCCGCGACCGCCATCTTCTGCCTGATCTTCGCCTGGAACGAGTATGCTTTCGCGGCGCTCCTGACCTCGGGCACGGCGCAGACGGCGCCACCGTTCATCCCGACCATTATCGGCGAAGGCGGCCAGGATTGGCCGGCGGTTGCGGCCGGCACGACGATCTTCCTGGTGCCGATCCTGGTTTTCACCATCCTGCTTCGCAAGCAATTGCTGCGCGGCATCACCTTCGGTGCGGTGCGCAAATGAGCATGACCAAGCCCGTGAAACGCAAATCGCGCTGGCCGGTCTGGGCCAGGCGCGGCCTGATGGAAAACATCGCGACGGCGCTGATCGCCATCGGCTTCCTGATGCTGTTCCAACCCTTCGCGCTGTCGCTCTACACCTACTCCTTCATCACCATGCTTGCCGGCACCGTGATGTTCATCATCGTCTCGAAATTCCCGGAATAGACATGGCCGAAATCCGCGTTCAGCACCTGAGAAAGGCCTTCGGCGATTTCGTCGCCGTGCAGGATTCCAACTTCGTCGTCGAGGACGGCGAGTTCTTCGTCATGCTCGGCCCATCGGGCTGCGGCAAGACGACGACGCTGCGCATGATCGCCGGGCTCGAGCTGCCGACGGGCGGCGAGATCCTGCTCGGCGGCGACGACGTCACCATGCTGCGGGCACGCGAGCGCGACATCGCCTTCGTCTTCCAGCTCTTCGCGCTCTATCCGCATATGAATGTGCGCAAGAACATCGGCTTTCCCCTTTTGGCGCAAGGCATGCCTTCGGCCGAAATCCGCACCCGCGTCGAAGAGACGGCGAAACTCCTGCGCATCGACCATCTGCTCAACAAATCCGTTTCCGGTCTCGCCGGCGGCGACCGCCAGCGGGTGGCGCTCGGCCGCGCCATCGTGCGACGGCCAAAATGCTTCCTGATGGACGAGCCGCTCGGCACGCTCGACACGGAATTCCGCGACCTGATGGTCCATGAGCTGCGCGAACTGCACAACCGCATCCACGCCACCACGGTCTATGTCACGCATGACCAGATGGAAGCGATGTCGATGGCCGACAAGATCGCTGTCATGAACCATGGCGTCATCGAACAGTTCGGCACGCCCCGCGAGATCTATGACCGTCCCGCAACGATGTTCGTCGCCGACTTCATCGGCTCGCCGCCAATGAATTTTCTGAGCTTCGGCGGCGGGCTCACCAAGGGCGCGAAGGAGATCGTCGTCCAGGGCGCGAAAGTCGCGGTGCCGGAGGTGCGCGAGGATATCGCGCCAGCAGACATGGCGCTCGGCATCCGGCCGGAACACATTCGCTTCGACGACGCTTCCAAGCTGCGCGGCGCCATCTACGGCACCGAATATCTCGGCACCACGCAGATCGTCGCTGTGGAGACGGCGGACGGCATCATCAAGGCGCGCGTCCCGGCCGAAATCCGGCTCAATGCCGGCGACCATGTCGGCCTGGCCTTGAACAGCGCGCGACTTTCGCTGTTCGACAAGGGGTCCGGCCGCGCGGTGAGAACCGCCGTCCACGATACCGCCTCTCAGGGGAGAGCGCAGCATGGCTGACGTGCACATCAAGAACGTGACCAAGAGTTTTGGCGAGCAGGTCGCCGTCAACGGTCTCGACCTGCACATCGCCGACGGCGAGTTCGTCGTGCTGCTCGGGCCGACCGGCGCCGGCAAGACGACGACGCTGCGGCTGATCGCCGGGCTGGAACGGCCGGACAGCGGCACGATCGAGATCGGCGGCCACAACGCGACGACGCTGTCGCCGGCCGAGCGCGACACCGCTTTCGTGTTCCAGCAGTATTCGCTCTATCCGCATCTGTCGGTGTTCGACAATCTTGCCTTCCCGCTGCGCTCGCCGGCGCGGAAAATACCGGAAGACCAGATCCGCCGGCGCGTCGAGGAGGTGGCGAAGATGGTGCGCATCCATCACAAGCTCGCCAACCGCTCGACCAAGCTTTCCGGCGGCGAAATGCAGCGCGTCGCCATCGGCCGGGCGTTGGTGCGCAAGCCTTCGATCTACCTGATGGACGAACCGCTGTCGTCGCTCGATGCCAAGCTGCGGGCGGATCTGCGGCTCGAACTGAAGCGCATCCAGACAGAGCTTGGCGCCACCATGCTTTACGTCACGCATGACCAGATCGAGGCGATGACCATGGCCGACCGTATCGGCATCCTCGCCGATGGCGTGCTGGTGCAAATCGGCTCACCCAGGACGATCTATTCCGAACCGGCAAATCTGCATGTCGCGGCAAGGCTCGGCCAGCCGGCGATCAACCTTCTGCCAACCGGACTGCTGCCCGATGCCGGCGCACCGACCGGCACCAAGACGATCGGCGCGCGCACCGAACATCTGGCGATCGAGAAAGCCAGCAATGGCCATGCCGACGGCGTCGTCGACTGGGTCGAGCATCTCGGCGACCAGAACCACCTGCATGTGACGGTGGGGCCGAAGAAGCTGGTGACGCTGACCGATCCTGACACCGATCTGGCGCAAGGCGACAGAGTGGTGATCCGCTACCGCTCGCCGCTCTATTTCGGCGCTGACGGACAACGACTGATGTGAATGGTTTCGGTGCTTTCCGCCCAAGGGGCAACACCGCTTTTGGTTGACGATCGCGAATACGGGACGAATTCGATGAAGCACTTTTTCAATCGCAGGGAAACGATCGTCACCGAGGCGCTGGACGGCCTGTTGCGCACCATTGGCTCGGGCGACCTCGCACGC
This sequence comes from Mesorhizobium sp. P3_A8, assembly GCF_056402995.1. Taxonomy (NCBI): domain Bacteria; kingdom Pseudomonadati; phylum Pseudomonadota; class Alphaproteobacteria; order Hyphomicrobiales; family Phyllobacteriaceae; genus Mesorhizobium; species Mesorhizobium sp. P3_A8. The sequence goes on from NZ_JBFUGI010000001.1 coordinate 50,390, forward strand.
CTCGACGGCTATCCCGAAATCAAGGTCGTGCTGCGCGCCGATTGGGACAAGACGAAGGTCAGCGTCGTCTCCGGCGGCGGCGCCGGGCACGAGCCTTCGCATGCCGGCTTTGTCGGCAAGGGCATGCTGACGGCGGCGGTGTCGGGCGAGATCTTTGCCTCGCCGAGTGTCGAAGCCGTGCTGGCGGCCGTTCGCGCGGTCACCGGACCGGCCGGCTGCCTGCTGATCGTCAAGAATTATACCGGCGACCGCCTCAATTTCGGCCTGGCGGCCGAGAAGGCGCGCGCCGAAGGGTTCCGCGTCGAGATGGTGATCGTTGCCGACGACATCGCGCTGCCCGACATTGCCCAGCCGCGCGGCGTGGCCGGCACCCTGTTCGTGCACAAGATATCAGGCCATCTGTCGGAGGCTGGCCACGACCTGGCCGACATCGCAGTGGCGGCGCGGGCAGCGGCAAAGGACATTGTTTCGCTCGGCATGTCGCTGTCGTCCTGCTCGATCCCCGGCCAGCCGCACGAGGACAGGTTCGGCGAAAATGATGGCGAGCTTGGCCTTGGCATCCACGGCGAGCCTGGCGTCGAACGCATCGCGGTGCAAAGCGCCGACAGGCTGGTGGCGATCATGGCGGAGCGCCTGGCGGCGCGGCTCGATCCGAAAGCCAGCCATGCTTTGCTGATCAACAATCTCGGCGCGGTGCCGCCGCTCGAAATGTCGCTGGTTGCCAATGCGGTACTGGCCTCGCCGCTGGCCAATACCGTCAAGCTGGCGATCGGCCCCGGCCCGCTGATGACGGCACTCAACATGAACGGCTTCTCGCTGTCACTGATCCGGCTGGATGCCGCGCGTGAGGCGGCCTTGCTGGCGCCGGTCGGCCCACACGCCTGGATGCCGGCAAAGCCGGTCGCGGCGCCTGCTATCGTGCCGATCGATAAAGCAGCCGGACAAGGTGCGGCACACAAGCCCAGCCAGGATGCCGGCACCAGGCGCTTGGTCGTCACGGTCTGCGAGAAGCTGATTTCACTCGAAGCGACGTTGAACGGGCTCGACGCCAAGGCAGGCGACGGCGACACCGGCTCGACGGTGGCAACCGGCGCGCGCAGCATTCTTGAGCGGCTCGACACGCTGCCGCTGGCCAACCCCGCGGCGACGCTTGGCGCAATAGGCGATATATTGAGCGCGTCGATGGGCGGCTCCAGCGGGGTGCTGCTGTCGATCTTCTTCACGGCGGCAGCGCAAGCCCTGGATGGCGGCGCTGATGTGGCCAAGGCGCTGCTCGCCGGGCTCGACCGGATGACTTTCTATGGCGGCGCAAAAATTGGCGATCGGACGATGGTCGATGCGCTGGAGCCAGCCCTGAAAGCGCTCGACGCCAACGGGCTGGAAGAAGCAGCGGCGGCCGCCCGGCGCGGTGCCGAGGCCACGGCTGCCATGGAGAAGGCGAAGGCCGGTCGGTCCGCCTATGTCGGCACGAAATTGCAGGGCGTGGTCGACCCCGGCGCCCATGCGGTGGCCGAGGTGTTCGCGGCCGCCGCCACGCTGCTTGTGTCGGCCTGACGCATGCACCAGTTGTCGAGTGACCATTCTTTCGCTACTGCCGGCAAGGTGGAAACCGGGACTTTGGGCGACATGGCGGCATTGAACCTTGCCCGGCTGATCGCGGCCGCCGCCGACACGATTGCTGCTCACGCCGAGGAATTGACGGCGCTCGACCAGGCGATCGGCGACGGCGACCATGGGCTGAACATGAAGCGCGGCTTCGAGGCCGTGCGGGCCGAGGCCGATGCGTTCGCGGCAAAGCCGCTGCCCGACGCCCTGAAGGCGATCGGCACCAAGCTGGTGATGACGGTGGGCGGCGCATCCGGCCCGCTATTCGGCACCCTGTTCCTAGCGCTCGGCAAGGAGATTTCGGCGAACCCCGATCGTGCCAATTTGACGGCCGCCTTCGGCAAAGCGATCGAAGCGGTGGCCGCGCGCGGCAAATCGCAAGTTGGACAGAAGACAATGCTCGATGTGTTGCAGCCGGTGCATGACGCGCTCGCCGGCGGAAAGACGGCGACGGAAATCGCCGACGTCGCCGACGCAGCCGCAGAGGCGACCGTGCCGATGAAGGCACTGCGTGGCCGTGCCTCGTTCCTTGGCGACCGCTCGATCGGCCATATGGATGCCGGCGCGCGCTCGACCGCACTGCTGGTGCGCACGCTGGGCCAAGCGATCGGAGACGACGCATGAGCAATGTCGGGATCGTGATCGTGTCGCATTCGCCGCTGGTCGCGGAGGGCACGGCCGACATGGTACGCCAGATGGTGGGCGACGAAGTGCCGCTTGCATGGTGCGGCGGAAACGGCCATGGCGGGCTCGGCACCAATGTCGAGGCGATCATGGGCGCCATCGACAAGGCCTGGTCGGAAGCCGGTGTCGCCATCCTTGTCGATCTCGGCGGCGCCGAGACCAATTCGGAAATGGCGGTGGAGATGATCGGCGAGCCGCGTTCGCAGAAGATCATCGTCTGCAACGCGCCGATCGTCGAGGGCGCGGTGATGGCCGCGACCGAGGCATCCGGCGGCGCCTCGCTCAGGGAAGTCGTGGCGACGGCGCACGAATTGTCGCCGTCGTGAGTGAACGGGATTTCTGAAATGTCCGCAGCCGCCGAAGCGACCGTCCTGATCACCCACGATGTGGGCCTGCATGCGCGTCCTTCGGTGAAGTTCACCAAGCTGGCCAAGACCTTTGCCGCCGACGTGGAAATCGCGCTTGCCGCCAACGGGCCATGGTTCGACGCCAAGAGCATCGTCAAGGTGATGGCGGCCAAGGCGCCGAAAGGTACGGTGCTGCACATCAGGGCCAGCGGCGACGGCGCCGAGGACGCCGTCAGCGCGCTGATCGATCTGGTGCAGCGCGATTTCGACGAGGACGCCGGTCATGTCCGCTCAGCTTGACGCTGGCGCGCTTCTTCGCCGGCCCGCAAGGAATGCGGGCCATGCGGATTGAGGGTGTTCCGGCCTCGGCCGGCTATGCCGAGGGACCGCTGTTCGACCTCGACCGGCCGTCGGCCGTCTATGCAGGTAAAGCCACATCAGCGGAAGAGAAGACATCGCTGGAAGCCGCGATCGGCAAGGCCGTGAACCGGCTTTCGGCAATGGTCGAAACCGCCGACAGCGACGCCGCCGGCATCCTCGAATTCCACATCGCCATGTTGGAAGACGACGCGCTGAGCGGCCCGGCCTTCGCGTCGATCGCTTCCGGGCGGACCGCCGACGTGGCCTGGCGGCAGGCACTCGATGCCGAGATCGCCGGCTACGAGGCCTCGGACCAGGACTATTTCCGCGCCCGCGCCACGGATTTGCGCGACATCAGGGACCAGGTGCTGCGCGCCCTGACCGAGGACGGTGGCAGCACAGCGCCTGCCGGTGCCATTCTCTGCGGCGAGGACATCGCACCGACGCGCTTTCTCGAAACCGACTGGAGCAATGGCGGCGGCATCGCGCTGAAGGCGGGTAGCACGGCCAGCCATGTCGCCATGCTGGCGCGCTCGCGTGGCGTGCCGATGGTCGTGGGTCTGCGCGAACCGCCTGCCGATCTCGCAGGCGTTGCGCTGCTCGACGCCGAGCACGGCAGTATCGTGCTAGCGCCCTCGCCGGCAGAGATCGGTTCGTTCCGGCAGTCGTCCTCTTCTTTCGCAGCCCGCCAGGGCAAGGCGCGAACTTTTCTGGCGCGGCCGGCGGTGACCAAGGCCGGCACGGCGGTGCGCGTGCAGGTCAACATTGCCGACCCGTCGGACGTCGACAGCATCGACATCGCCACCTGCGACGGTGTCGGACTGATGCGCACCGAATTCCTGTTCGGCAAGACATTGCCGGATGAGGAGACGCAGTATCGCGCCTATCGCAAGGTGCTCGAATGGGCCGGGGAGAAACCGGTGACGATCCGCACCGTCGATGCCGGCGGCGACAAGCCGGTGCCGGGCTTCACCACTGAGGAAAGCAATCCGTTCCTTGGCCTGCGCGGAATCAGGCTGTCGCTGGCGCGGCTCGACATTTTTCGCGTACAGATCCGGGCATTGCTGCGCGCCGCGCCACACGGCAATCTCAAGGTCATGTTTCCAATGATCGCCGTTGCAGAGGAGTATGAACGCTCAACCGCATTGTTTGTGGAGGAACAGGCGGCGCTTGCAGCGCGCGGCGTCGCGCAGAAGATGCCGCCGCTGGGCATCATGGTCGAGGTGCCTTCAGTCGCCATCGCGCCGGAGGCATTCACCGGCGTCGCCTTCTTCTCGATCGGCTCCAACGACCTGACGCAATATGTGATGGCGGCCGCGCGAGACAACGCCGCGGTCGCCCACCTCAATTCGGTCCGCCATCCCGCCGTGCTGCGGCTGATCGGCTCGGTCACGGCCTTTGGACGGGAAACCGGCATTCCTGTCAGCCTGTGCGGCGATGCCGGTGGCGATCCGGCCGCGATACCGGCGCTGCTCGAAGCCGGTTTGCGCGATCTTTCCGTCGCGCCGGCGCAACTCGCCATGGCCAAGGCGGCCATCGCTGATGTTTCGGTGTAGGCTGGCATGGTCGACATCAAACCCGAACCCGGTTCCGAAGAGGCGATCCGCGCCTACAAGACGATCCTGTCTCAGGTCATCGACCAGCGCCCGTCCGGCATGCGCCAGCGCCTCGCCGATGCGCTTGGCAAGCACCGCAGTTTCGTGACGCAGATCTCGAGCCCGGCCTATACGATCCCTATCCCGTCAAAGCATCTGCCTTCGATCTTTTCTGTCTGCCATTTCAGCCCGGCCGAGCGGGATCAGTTCCTCGCCGCCTACCATCAGGCGCATCCGGGAAAAATGTCGATCGCGGCAGGCATGCGCAAGACGCGGCATGTGTCGCTTGTCGTGCCCGATTTCGGCGACGACAAGCAGAATGCGGCGCTCGACCGGGCGATCAACGAATTCATCCAGAAGATCACCAGCATCGCCGGCAAGGGTGGCAGCTGACCATTTCTTGCCGGGCTGTTTGGGAGGACGCCATGAAGAAATTTATGAACGCCGTGGACACGGTGCTGACCGAGAGCCTCGACGGTTTCGTCGCCGCCCATGCCGACATCCTTGTGCTTGGCGAGGAGCATAAATTCATCCGCCGCAGGACCTTGCGGCCGGGCAAGGTGGCACTGATCTCCGGCGGCGGCTCGGGCCACGAGCCGCTGCATGGCGGCTTTGTCGGCCATGGCATGCTGGACGCGGCCTGCCCCGGCCAGGTGTTCACTTCGCCGACGCCGGACCAGATGCTGGCGGCGGCGCAGGCCGTCGACAGCGGCGCCGGCTGCCTGTTCATCGTCAAGAATTACGAGGGCGACGTGATGAACTTCGACATGGCGGCGGAAATGTCTGATGGCATCCTGCAGGTGGTGACCAATGACGACGTCGCCGTCGAGAATTCGTCCTATACGACCGGCCGGCGTGGCGTCGCCGGCACGCTGGTGGTGGAAAAGATCGTCGGCGCGGCGGCCGAGCATGGCCTGGCGCTGAAGCCGTTGAAGGTGCTGGGCGACCGCGTCAACGCCGCCACCCGCTCGATGGGCGTGGCGCTGACCAGTGGCACCGTGCCGGCCGCCGGCAAGCCGACCTTCGACATCGGTGACGGCGAGATGGAGTTCGGCGTCGGCATCCATGGCGAACCCGGCCGCCGCCGTGACACGTTGAAGAGCGCTGACGCGATCGCCGAGGAAATCTGCGCCTCGATCCTGGGCGATCTCGGCGACAGGGCGAAAGGCCCGGCGCTGCTGTTCGTCAACGGCTTCGGCGGCACGCCGCTGATGGAACTCTATCTGATGTACAACAGTGCGCGAAAGATTTTCGAGAAGCGCGGCGTGACGATTACCCGCTCGCTGGTCGGCAGCTACGTCACCTCGCTCGACATGGCCGGCTGCTCGATCACGCTGACCATGCTGGATGACGAGATGACCGGCTGGTGGGATGCGCCTGTCCACACAGCGGCGTTGCGCTGGGGCATGTGACGCTGGCTTCGTTCACGCTTTTCTGCAACCATTCCGGCCAATCCACGCAACATTTGTCCGGTTGATGCTGCCATCCCTCACCTCCGCCGAAGAAAGACTGCTGCTGCGCTTCGCCGATCCGGAGGCAGCGGCCATCGGCGAGGAATTGTCGGCAAAGGCTCTGTCGGCGCTGCTCGACAATGCCGAATTCCACGGCATCCTGCCGATCATGCTGCGCAAACTTGGGGAACGCGGCGACGCGCGTCTGCCGCCGGACGCCGGCTTGCGGGAGAAGCTGGACGATTTGCGCGACAAGGCAACGATCGCCACCGGCCAGTCGATGCTTCTGCAATATCACGGCGACCGCATCATGAAGGGGATGGCGGCGCAAGGCATTCCGGCGCGAATCGTCAAGGGACCGGTCTTCGCGCGAAAGCTTTATCGCAACGTATCCGACAGGCCGTTCACCGACATCGACATCCTCGTCGAACCCGCCAACCTGGCGCGGGCGAACCAGGTGATTGCGGCATGCGGCTTCGAACTCGGCAGCAACGAGGCCGAATCCTACCAGCTGCAGGAATTCAAATGGCTGGAAAAGGAGAATTCGAGCCTGCTGGTCGAACTGCATGGCGACCTGGTGCACGACACCGGCATGCGGCGGCGCCTGTCACTGGGTTTTCGCGAATTGGGCATTATCGACGGAGAGGCGACGGACACGCCGGCAGCGCTCTTGACGATTGCCATCGTGCATGCCGCCGGCGGCCACAAGTTCCATCGGCTGCAGCTTTGCGTCGACGTGCTGCAAGGCGTGCGGGCGTTGCAATCGGCCGAATCGGAAACCCGCCTGCTCGATGCCGCCCGTATGACCGGCATCGAGCTCGAACTGGCGATCGTCCTCAATGTGACCGGCCAGTTGTTCGGCGAACAGCATGCCCTTGAGCTTGCCGGGCGAATCAAACCCGACCTCTCGATAATGCTGGCCAAGCGACTGATCACAACGAATACGCTGCTCAGGGTCAATTCCCGGGAAAAAATCGGCTCGCGCCTGCGCCGCGATGCCTTCCGCTGGATCCAGCGGCTCGCCAAGGCCAGGCCGTACGCAGCCTGAAGCTCCGGTTCAGTCCTGCTTGGTCAATGTGGCGATGATCAGCGCAGCCGCGTCGGCAGGACGTGCGCCCACCTCCAGCGTGAAAGTCGGCACCGACGACACCAGCCTGCCGATCGTCGCCAGCCGGCGCTTCTGCGACGGCAACAGGCCGGTCATGCCGGTGCGGACATTGTCTATCGCCAGCGCCACCATTGCGTCGGTCCGGGCCATGGGCACGAGCCGGGTTTCGCTGTCTGCGGACCGCGCGAGGTGCAGCAGGGCCGCCACCGGCCTGGCAGTCGGGCTTTCGATGCGGACGATCTCGCTCAACCGCTGCAGCGAGACGGCCTGTTCGCCGTTGCGGTCCCATGACGGGCCGAGGCATGGCGACACTTGCGGGATCATTTCAGCGGTCTTCTGGTGGATCTTGACGTGGCGCGGCAGCCCCCAGGCCAGCGGCTTGTCGGCGGCCAGATCCAGGATCATGGCATCGTCGGAGCAGAGACCAAAACCTTGCGTTGCCAGCGCCAGCGATGTCGTGGTCTTGCCGGTGCCGCTCGGCGCATGGATCAGCACGACGGCATCGTGGCCTGGCAGCGTCAGCCCGGCGGTGTGCAGCATATGCTGGCCGCCGGTGTCGAGTGCGGCGTCCAGCACCAGCATCGACGGCGTCCAGGGCGCTTTCGCGCCGGGGCGAACCCGCAGTTTTGCCCAACCTTCCTCGTCATTGATCGCAACGGTCTGGCGTTCGGGAAAGACGAGATGGACGGTGCCGCCGTCCACGACCATACGGCAGTAGCCATCCTCCGGTATCTCACCGTCGAAGACAAGCGATCCGCCGGGTGCCTCGTCCAGGACATCCGCCTCGGTGATATCGAGGTGGAAATTAGGTTCGACGGCATCTTCGATGCGCAGGATGCCCAGCATCCTGTCGAAATCCTGCCACAGTTCGGGGCGTTCGGCCGATATGCCGAAGATTTGGCCGTTGAGGCCATAGCATACGGAAGGCCTGGTCAAGCGGAGCGCACCTTCGAGGCATCGGCATGGTGGCGATAGATCTCGACCATGCCGGGAAGGCTGTCACTGACCACCGGCCTGCCGTCGAGGCAGACCCAGCAATGCGCCGAGACGCGTGGCGTCTGCAGCGACTTCGGATCGACGCCGAAACGCAGCTCCGGATCGAAGCCGGCGAGGCGCAGGAAACGATGACCGAGCAGGCCTTCCCTTAGGCATCTGCGGTCGCGCATCAGCCAGGGATGGCGCACGATGCGGTTGACGCGAGCGACGATGTAGGTGGCCGGCAGGCCGCGATAGGGCGTGGCGGAGGCGAGCGGGGCCCATTTCAGCACATCCTCGAAGCTGCGGTTGGCAATGAGGGCCGGCATCAGCCGCGCGCTTGCCCAGAGATGGCAGCGAAACAAGGCACGCAGGAGCGGACCGTCAGCCATCAAGCGCGACCCTCAGCCATCAAGCACCTGGGCCGGCGAGGATGCCTTCCGAGACCAGATCGGCGGCCAATGCCGCCATGTCCTCGTCGAGCGTATCCTTGTCGACCTCGAACTCCGCGCAAAGCAGGCCGACGATCTGATCGAGGCTGCGCGCACCATCGACCTTGTCGAGAAAGGCTTCGGTTGTGCCGTTGCAGGTATAAAGCTGGCCGCTGCGCGCCAGAAGCACGACGGCACCATCGCCGACATGCTGGACCGAGGCGTCGTCCGCCAGCCGCAAAACTGTTCCAGATACAATTTCCATCACCAACCCCAACAAGCCTGCAAGAACCCCGAAATGAGATAGCGCGGTGGTGCGGCGCTGTCTATCGGCCGGCCGGGGGAGATGGCGTCTCGGCTCGTGCGGTCTTGCATCTTCCAGGATTTGCCCTGTCGGAAAATTGCATTCAAATGCCCGCTCGCGTCCGAAATCGTCCCAGAAATAGTCGTCAGCGCTAGATGACAAGCAAGTGAACTGGCCGGCAGGACCGTTGCATTTCTTCCCCTAAGTAAGGTAAGGACTCCCGGGGTTTTGGGGAGATAGCGTATGCGTTACAATTGGGAGCGGGCTCCGACGACTTTCGAACGTCATCGAAAAGCCCTGGCGGCAGCCATTTTGATCTTCGGCGGCGTAGGCCTCATGCTGGTGGCACTGCCGATCTAGTGCGATCGACATTTTGTCCAATGAATACTGTTTGTTAGAGCAATTCCAGGAAAAGTGGAAACCGGTTTTCCCGGGAAAAGCGCGTAGCGCTTTCCCTTGGGAATTGCGTGAAAACAAAGAGTTAGAGAGGGTCGCCGTTTCCGTGAAACGGTGAACCTCTCTTGACGGCTATCGACCGGCCTCTCAGCGAGGCTGCCCGGTCACGGCAATGAAGCGGCGGTCGCGCCCTTCAAAGCCCTGGCTGAAGCGCTGCACGAGTACGACAATCACCGCCGGTTTGCCGGAAGGTGTGTATTCGTAGGATTCCGACAGGCTGTAGGAGGTCGGGCAATTCCTCGAGCCCGGCACGGCCTTGTCTTCGTGCAGGGTCTTGAACGGCTTGCCATCCTGTCCCTGCAGCGTGAGCCGGAAGCCGAGCGCCTTGCCTGTCCTGTCACCCTGAAGTGCCTTGTCACCTTGCGGTGCCTGGTCGCCTTGCTGCGCTTCTTCGAAACTCGCTGAACAATCGGTCGTGCTGCTGGCCAGTATCTCGTCCAGTTGGATCGTCGAAACCTCGGTCTCGTCGTAGAGCGGCGAAAGCCATTTCTGCGACACCTGTTCGAGGCGGGAAATGTCGGCATAGGCAACCATCTCGCCCGGAAAGGTGAACTTGTCGGAGGCCGTCTGCTTGCCGCGCGATGCGATGGCATATTTGGCAAGGATCGGTTTTGCCTTCGCGGCCGCCTGCGCCCTCGCCTGTTCAAGCGTCAGCGTCGACTCCTCGGACTGGTCGACGATCAGGATCGGCTTGCCGCCAACGAACTCATCGGTGCGGGTGTCGATGATATCGATCTCGGAATAACCGGAAGCCGAGGCGCCGGCATCGAGCTCACCATATTGCTCGAAGGCGAAATAGGTGCCATCCGGAGAAAAACCGATGATACGCCTTGCCGCGGCGTCTCCGGCCAGAGCGGTTGCTGTGGAGATCGCGAGCACCGCGCCGACCGTCAGCGCAAACACCGGTTTTGCCATGATCGACATGGAATAGCGCATTGTTCAGATCCTCCCCCGAGAAGACTTCACTTCACGACACAGTGCGCCAGGGGTCAAGCCGGGACCGGTTCAGATGAAAATCAGGGAAGACAGCGCCGGAAAAAACAGCATAGGCTGTTTGCAAAGACGCCAAATGGTTCCTGGGGAGGTTACGGATGGCTTCACGCTATCACGAGGTCTATGACGGCTGGCAACGCGACCCGGAACAATTCTGGGCGAATGCCGCCGGCGCCATCGACTGGTATTCGCCCTGGGACAAGGTGTTCGATGCCAGCGCCGGCGTCTACGGCCGCTGGTTTCCCGGCGCGACCTGCAACACCTGCTACAACGCCCTCGACCGGCATGTTGCCGGCGGACGCGCCGACCAGATCGCGCTGATCTACGACAGCGCCATCACCGGAACAGTGAAAAAATTCACCTATGCCGAGCTGAAGCGCGAGGTGGTGGCGCTGACCTCGGTGCTGAAGAACCGTGGCGTCGGCAAAGGCGACCGCGTCATCATCTACATGCCGATGGTGGCGGAGGCGGCCATCGCCATGCTCGCCTGCGCCCGCATCGGCGCCGTGCATTCCGTCGTCTTCGGCGGCTTTGCCTCGCATGAATTGGCCACCCGCATCGACGACGCCAAGCCCAAGCTGATCATCTCGGCCTCCTGCGGCCTGGAGCCGGGCCGGATCGTCGCCTACAAGCCGCTGCTCGACAGAGCGATCGAGATGTCCCGCCACAAGCCGGACGCCTGCCTGATCCTGCAGCGCGACCAGCTGCGCTGCGAGCTGAAGGACCATTTCGACATCGACTATGCCGATGCCGTCGCGCGCGAGCGGGCAGCGGGCGCCAATGTCGACTGCGTACCGGTGCTCGCCACCGACCCGCTCTACATCATCTACACGTCAGGCACGACCGGCCAGCCCAAGGGCATCGTGCGCGACAATGGCGGCCATATGGTCGCGCTGAAATGGACGATGGAAAACGAGTTCGGCGTCAAGCCGGGCGAAGTCTTCTGGGCGGCGTCCGATGTCGGCTGGGTGGTCGGCCATTCCTACATCGTCTACGGCCCGCTGCTGCATGGCTGCACCAGCATCCTGTTCGAAGGCAAGCCGATCGGCACGCCGGACGCCGGCACCTACTGGCGGGTCATCTCGGACCATGGCGTCGTCGCGCTGTTCACCGCACCGACGGCGTTCCGGGCGATCAAGGGGCAAGACCCCAAGGGCGAGTTCGTTCCCAAATATGATCTGTCGAAATTCCGCACGCTGTTCCTCGCCGGCGAGCGCGCCGACCCCGAAACCATCAAATGGGCGGAGCAGAAGCTCAGCGTGCCGGTGGTCGACCATTGGTGGCAGACCGAGACCGGCTCGCCGATGACCATCAATCCGGCCGGGCTCGGCCTGTTGCCGGTGAAATACGGTTCGCCCGGCGTGCCTATGCCCGGCTACGACATCCGTGTGCTCGACGATGCCGGCCACGAAGTGTCGCGCGGGACGCTCGGCAATGTGGTGGTCAAGCTGCCGTTGCCGGCCGGCTGCCTGCCGACGTTATGGAATGCCGACCAGCGCTTCCGCCAAGCCTATCTCGACGAGTTCCCCGGCTTCTACAAGACAGCCGATGCCGGCATGATCGACGAGGACGGTTATCTCTACGTGATGGCCCGCACCGACGACATTATCAATGTCGCCGGCCACCGGCTGTCGACCGGCGCCATGGAAGAGGTGCTGGCCGCCCATCCCGATGTCGCCGAATGCGCCGTCGTCGGCATCGCCGATGCGATGAAGGGCCAAATTCCGCTCGGCTTCGTGGTGCTGAATGCCGGTGTCACGCGTGACGGCGGCGCCATCGAGAACGAAGTCGTCGCGCTGGTACGCGAGCGCATCGGCCCTGTCGCCGCCTTCAAGACCGTGGTGACGATCAAGCGCCTGCCGAAGACACGGTCGGGCAAGATCCTGCGCGGCACCATGCAGAAGATCGCCGACAAGGAAGAGTGGACGATGCCGGCAACCATCGACGACCCGGCCATCCTCGATGAGATCACCGCTGCGATGAAGGCGCGCGGGATCGGGATTTGAGGCTGCGCGGGAGCGATCCCGCGCAGCCTTTCCTTGCCGGCCGGCCTATCCTGAGCGGCAAGCAATACTTTTATTGTGCAATGCAGCAAGCCACCCTACAGTGACGGGTGGGGGGCCATCCGGCGGTACGGTATGGCTCAGCAGAAAATTACGTTTGGCGGCGTCGACATCCTGCGGTTTCTCGCCGCCGTGCTGGTCATGGTCTACCACTATGGCTTCTGGGTGTGGGCCTATCCCGATGGCATCTCGGCGCAGGCCACGGGCGGCGTGCCGGCACAGCCTGGCATAGGCGCCTGGGTCGGGTCAGGCTGGGTCGGCGTCGAGATCTTCTTCGTCATCAGCGGTTTCGTCATCGCCTTCAGCGCCGAAAAATCGACGCCGCTGCGGTTTTTCGAGGCCAGGGTCAAGCGGCTGGCGCCGGCCGTCTGGATCTGCGCGCCGATCACCGCGGCGCTGCTGCTGCTCATCGGCCTGAGCTGGCCGACCGATGCGGTGGTCAGGCTCGTGCGCACCGGCCTGTTCGCGCCCTATGGTCCCTGGGTGGACAGCGTCTACTGGACACTCGGCATCGAGATCGCCTTCTACGCCATCGTCTGGGTCCTGCTGCGGCTTGGCCGCTTCGATCTGATGGAGACGGTTGCCATCGCCATCGGCCTGGTCAGCACGCTGTTCTGGTGCCTCTATTATCCGCTCGGCTGGGCCGACTTTGCCGAGACGCGCTGGCTGCAGCTCACCCTAGTGCATCATGGCTGCTTCTTCGCGGTCGGCGTGCTGCTGTGGCTGATGCGGTTCAAGGCGCTGACGGTCCCTCGCCTTGGCTTCTGCCTGCTGTTTCTTGGCGGCGGCGTGCTGCAGATCGCCAGTTCGGTCGATGTCCACAGCATCAAGGTCAATGCGGAGATGCCCTATGCGCCGCCAATCCTGATCTTCCTCGTCGCCATCGCCTTGATGGCATGGTCGCTGCGGCTCGACCTCAGTTGGAGCGGCTGGCGGCGGATAGGCCTGATGACCTATCCGCTCTACCTGCTCCACGACGTCGTCGGCGCGGCAATGCTCGGGGCGCTGGTCCGCGCCGGGTTGCCTTATCTCCTGTCGATGGCGTTCGTCGGCGCGACCATGATCGCGGCAAGCTGGCTGGTGGCGACGGAGGCCGAACCGCGCATCCGGCTGCTGCTCGACCACACGGTGTTCCGCTATCGGCTCAAGGCCGCTTAGACGCCATCGTGGACGGGCTCGGGCAAGCAGCACCTCCGACCAGTGGACAGTAAATCCGTCACTGCTCCTTCTTGAACAGGTCCTGGAAGATCAGCTGGCCCCAAATGCGGCCGCGTGCGTGCACCAGCGCGCCACCCTCGTTGAGCTTTCCCAGCTTGACGGGCGCGAACCCGAGTTGTTTGGCCAAGGCCGCCACGGGAGCGATCGCGTCCTCGTCGTCGCTCGACAGAAAGACCACCCGGTGGCCGCCCTCGACGACCGGATCGGCAGCCAGGGTGGCTGCAATCAGGTGATTGAACCCTTTCACGAACTTGGCGCCGGTGAACGACTTCGCAACGAAGGCGGAGGACGGGAGACCGTCCAGCTCTTCAGGGACAGGAAACGCGTTCATCGCGTCGATGACCGTCTTGCCTTTCCAGCTCGGCAGGGCTTTCGCAACCTCGCGATGCTCCCCGAAAGGGACCGCCAGGATGATCGTGTCGGCCTCGAGTGCTTCCCGCAGCGACTTGGCGACGACCGTGGGTCCGATCGCCCTAGCCTGCGGCGCCAACGCCTCGGCCGGCCGCCGGCTCGCGACGGTCACGTCGATGTTTTTACGGGCGAAGGCGTGGGCGAGGGCCTGGCCTATCTTACCGAATCCTACAATTGCGTAGCTCATAGTGCTTCTCCTATCCGTGTTGATATTGTTTCCCCGGCCTTCAACGGCGCGGGGTTAGTGCGTCAGAGTTGCGCAAGGCCGCCGTCAACGGCGACCTCGCTGGCGGTCATGAAGCTGCTGTCCGAAGACGCGAGAAAGGCAGCCACCGCTGCGATCTCCGCCGGATCGGCCATGCGCTGGAGCGGAGTCACCGCGGCGAAGACCTTCTGGCCCTCCTCGCCTAGCGCTTCCTTCGCGAGTTCGGTCGCCGTCGCCCCGGGCGACAGCACGTTAACCCGGATACCGGTGCCCTTCAGGTCCTCCGCCCAGGTCCGCGCGAGATTGCGCACTGCCGCCTTGCTCGCGCTGTAGGCGGTCATCCCCGGGGCGCCGGTGGTGCCGGCGCTCGATCCGGTCAGGATGATCGAACCACCGTGGCCCATCAGCGGCAGAGCCTTCTGGACCGTGAAGATTGTCCCCTTCACATTGGTGTCGAAGGTTTCGTCAATGTGCTCGGCGGTGATCTCGCCGAGCGCAAGCTGGCTTCCCGCCCCCGCATTGGCGAAGACGATGTCGAGGGTTCCGCGCTCGGCCTTCACCGCCGCGTAGAGTCGGTCGAGGTCAGCCAGATCGGAGACCGAGCCCTTCACTGCGCGGGCATTAGGCCCGAGGTCGGCCACAGCGGCGTCGAGCGCTTCCTGCCGGCGGCCGAAGATGAAGACGAAGGCACCGTCCTCGATGAAGCGCTTTGCCGCGGCGCGGCCAATGCCGGTAGCGCCTCCCGTGATGACTGCAACCTTACCCTCAAGCTTTCCCATGACTTTTCCTTTCGTCGTGTCGGACAGCATCTGCCTCCGAGACCTCGAAATGGGTTCGCCGGCGGCAAGTGTTGAGTGCGCAAGCGCGCATATCGGTGGTGCGAAATCGATCCGGTTGAACGACTGACGCCAGTCGCGACGATCGGTGTCCGCCGTTCGGAGTTGGGCAGCGCTCGTCGGCATAGGCTATGATGACCGCCGGTACTGATGTTCGATGCGTTAGACACGGGCCTTGGAAAGCGCACCGCGCGGTGCGAGATTGCACCATGATCGACTGGGATGACGTTCGCTACTTTCTTGCCGTCGCACGCGGAGGCTCGGTGCGGGCTGCCGCCGCGCAGCTCGGGGTGAATCATTCAACCGTGCTGCGACGCATCGCCCAGCTCGAGGAACGCCTCGGGGCGCAGATGTTCGAAAAGCTGCCTTCGGGCTACCGCTTGACGGCTGCGGGCGAGGAGGTTCTCGAACTCGCGAACCAGATGGAAGCGTCGTCGCACCAGTTGGAGACGCGCGTCTTGGGGCGAGACCAGAGCGTGCGCGGACTTCTGCGGGTGACGCTGGCGCCACCCCTCGCGACACACCTGCTCATGCCGGACTTCGCCGATTTCGCGCGTCTGCATCCGGACATCGAGATGGAAATCTTGTCGTCCGGCGAGCTGGCAAATCTGACCAACCGAGAGGCCGACGTCGCGATCCGTGTCGTCTACGACCGCAAAACCCTGCCGCTCAATCTTCACGGTCTGAAGGGATCGGAGCTGTTCGGCGGCGTCTACATGTCCCGGGATCGACTAACAGCATGGCGTGCGGGCGCGCTTGATCCCATCAGGTGGATCGTCATAAGCAGTCATGGAGTTCCGGACTGGGCCGGCGAGGGTGAGGTTCGCACCACGGGGGTTCCATTCAGAACCACTGACGGCGAGGCGCAGATCGTTGCTGTACGGCAGGGGCTCGGGATGACGACGCTGCCGTGCTTCATCGGCGATGCCGACCCCCTGCTGGTGAGGGTGCCGGGCACCGACCTGCACATGTACGGAACGGTTTGGCTTCTCACACACGGCGAGACACGCAAGACGAAGCGCGTGCGGCTTTTCACCGAGTTCGTATCCCGCAGGCTCGCCGCGTACGCTCCGCTTCTCGCGGGGCTGTCTGTATTGCGCGACTGATGCGCACCAAGCCGATTAGGGCTTGACCAATTCCGAGGAAGCCCATTACTTTGGATCCATGGATCCAAAGTCGATTTTCAGCGAGTTGCAGGACGCGATCGAATCTGGGGAATTGGCACCAGGTTCCGTTCTCAAGCAGGAATTGATCGCCGAGCGTTTCGGGGTCAGCCGCCAGCCGGTCCGGCAGGCCCTCGACCAGTTACTTGGAAGTGGCCTGGTCGTGCGGCGTCGCGATCGAAGCCTGGCGGTAGCGATCCTCTCGGAACGGGAGGCGGCTGAACTGTGCGAACTTCGGGCTATTCTGGAGGTCGCGGCCTTGGAGCAGTCTTTGCCGGAGCTTCAGCCTTCCGCCTTGCGCAAGGCTGAAAGGCTCAACGACGAGTTGTTCGCGGAGTATGATCCGTCGCGGATTCTTGACCTCGACCAACAGTTTCACCTCACGCTGTACAGCGGCTGCACGAACACTCGATTGCTCAAGTCCATCGGAGACCTCCGACGAGAATCCCGGCGGTCGACCCTTCACCAGGAGCGTGGCGCCCAGGAGCGCATTGATTTTTTCGAGGAACACGCGGCGATCGTTGCCGCTTGTGCAAAGCGCGATTTCGACGCTGCGACGCAGCATCTTCGCCGCCACCTCACTCAAACGACTGCAAGACTTCTTTCCATGCCGACAAAGGATCCATCATGAAAATGACCGTCGAGATACATTGGGAGCGCGAAGGAGCGGTCTTCACCGACAAGCGGTACAGCCGTGCGCACATTTGGCGCTTTGACGGCGGCCAAGTCGTGCCGGCGTCGGCTTCGCCGCATATCGTTCCCCTTCCTTATTCCGTGGAAGCCAATGTCGATCCGGAGGAGGCCTACATAGCGGCGATCTCCAGCTGCCACATGTTGACTTTTCTCTCGCTGGCGGCGCCCAAGCGGATCGTCGTCGAGAGCTATACCGACAAGGCGACCGGCATGATGGAGAAGGTCGACGGAAAATTGATCGTCAGCCGCGTCGAACTCAATCCGACCATCGTCTACGCCGGCGAGCAGCCAACCGCCGCAACGCAAGCGGAACTGCACCACCTGGCGCATGAACAGTGCTTCATCGCCAATTCCGTCAAGACGGAAATCCAGGTAGCCGCCGCTGAGGTATCCATTTAAGAGCCGTTCCACGACAAGCGTGAAACGGCTTTCCTGGAATTGCTCTAAACCGGTGCCTTGGTGCGCACTTCCGACTTGTCGAGATAGTAGCTCGAATATTTGTCGAAGAATTTCTCCGACGCGCCGAACGATCCGTATTTGGCGAGCTTCTTCAGGTCGACCTTGTTGAGCACCGCGCCGACGATCTTGTTGGCGACATAGGGTTCGGATTCCAGCATCGACCGCACCATGGCGCGCGGCGTGCGGCCCCATTCGGTGACCAGCACGAAGCCGTCGACCAATGGCGCGAAGGCCTTCGCGTCGACCACCGGCCCAAGCGGCGGCAGATCGACGACGATGTATTCGAACGTCTCCTTGGCGTTCTCGATGAAACGCCGCATTCCGGCCGAGGACAAGAGCTCGCTGGTGTGCGAGAAGTTGCCGCGCAGCACGGCGGGGATGATGGCGAGCTTGGTCTGCCGGTCGATCTTGCCGACGGATTGCCAGGTCTGGCCGTTGACCACGGCTTCCATCAGGCCCTGCTCGGCCTCCATGCCGAGGCTGCGGCTGAGGCCCGGATTGCGCAAGTCGCCGTCGATGAGCAGCGTCTTGGCGCCGTTGGCGGCAAGCAGCCCGGCAAGGTTGGCCGCGACCGTCGACTTGCCTTCGCCGGGAAGCACCGAGATGACGCCGACGACGCGGCTGCCTTGCCCTTCCATGACGACATCGAAGGCGATCTTGGCGCTGCGCAGCGTTTCGGAGAACATCGATGCTGGAGCGTCAATGCTCACCCGCATTCGGGCGCGCCTTTCGATGGCGGCAGGCGATCTGGCTGCCTTGGCATCCGGCTGAGCCTCGGCCTGCTTGTCCTCCTTGGCGGGTCTGCTGCCGATGCTCGGCAGGTAGCCGAGGAATTTGAGGCCAACGCGGTCGCGTACCTCTTCGCCGGTTCGGAAGAACCGCTCGTTGAATTCGTTGAGGCCGCCGAAGCCGGCGCCCATCAGCATACCAAGCACCAGCGACAGGCCAAGCACCACCACCGTGCGCGGACTCGAAGCCGCCTGCGGCATCGAAGCATCCGAGATGATGCGGATCTTGCCGACCGGGAAGGATTGCTGCTGCGCGGCTTCCTCGTAGCGACCGAGGAACGTCTGATAGAGCGTGGTGAGCGCCGTCGCCTTCTGGTCGAGGTCACGCAACTGGACCTGCGACTGGTTGTCGATAGAGCTCTTGCCTTGCGCCGAGGCGACATTGGCCCTGAGTGCGGTTTCGCGCGCCTGCGCCACCTCATACTCGTTGCGATAGCTTTCGGTCAGTTGCTTCAGTTCACCGAAAATCTGCGTTGATATGTCGGCCTTCTCCTTGGCCAGCGCCATCGCCTGCGGATGCTGTGGGCCGAAATTCGCCTCGACGTCCTGCAGCCGCTTGGCGACCGTGAGATAACGGGTTTTCAGCGCTGCGATGACCGAGCTGCTTGGCTGGTCGGCCGATATGGCGGCGTCATTGAAAGCGTTGTCGGAGCCGCTATCGATAATCGCCTTGTACTGCTGGTAGCGGGCGCTGGCGCGTGCCGTGTCGGCCTGCGCCACGATGAGCTGGGCGTTGAGATCAGCAAGCTGCTTGTCGCTCATCAGCTGGCCATCGCTGTTGGCGGACAGGCCGTGTTCGGCCCTGAATTTCTCGACCGCGAGCGATGCCTGCTGCGAGCTTTCGCGCAGTTCCGTCAACCGGCCCTGCAGCCAGACCGCCGCGCGCTCGGTGGCGTCGAAGCTGGCATCGAGCTGGTCGGCCAGGTAGGCCTCGGCATAGGCCTTGGTGATCGCCGCCGACAATGCCGGATCGGTCGACTGATAGCCGAGCGCGATGACGTAGCTTCGCCCAACACGCTCCGCCCTCACCTCGTTCTGCAGCTTGAGGATTGCGTAGTCGCGACTCGACGTCGCGATAAGTGCATCACGGGTTGCAGGGTCGAGCTTGCTGATGTCGCCAACCCCGGGAATGGTGGGGCTGGGGCGGACAAGCTGGATCAACCCACGGATGAAACCGACGCCCTTGGCCAGCGCCGACTGGGGCGGGTTCATGAAGGCATCGTTCTGGCTGAGCTTCAGCTTGTCCACGACCACGGCGGCAAGCCGCGTCGAGGTCAGGATCTCGATCTGGCTCAGAATGGCGGAATCGGTTTGCATCGTCGTCGACGCCGCCGAGATGTCGTCGACGATCTTGTTCAGGCCCTCGTCGATCAGCACGCTTGAGACCGAGACAAATTTGGGCGGCGTGGTCTGCAGATAGAGCATGCCCAGGAAAAGACCGATGGCGGCGCACACTGCAACGACCTTCGCCTGCCGTGCAGCCATGCCAAGCAGCCGCTCGATATCGATGAAGTCTTCGCCGTTTCCTGCGTCCGAATTCGGCAATGGCATCCTCTTGTCGAGAGGAAAATTGGCATAATTCATCGTCGGTCCAATTCTAGCTTACAGGCGCCTTAAAGATCGGGAGCATCGCCAAAGGCAACGCAAGCTTCATGCCAGACGGCGGGGGCCTGTCGGCCCCTCGCCGCCAGCCATCCGGCGATACTCCCGAAAGATGGGCATTATGCGGCTTCTTCCTGACGTTCATGCGACCGGACGAACTCCTGAAGCATCTCGAAAACCGGGCCCTTCATGTCGTTGCGCGCCAGCGCAAAGGCGATGTTGGCCTGGATAAAGCCTTCCTTGGACCCGCAATCGAACATGCGGCCCTGGAAAGGCTGGGCAAAGAACGGCTGATCCTTCGACAGGCGGACCATGGCGTCGGTCAGCTGGATCTCGTTGCCGGCGCCACGCTGCTGATTGCCCAGCAGCGCGAAGATCTCGGGCTGCAGGATGTAGCGGCCGTTGATGTAGAAGTTCGACGGCGCGTTGGCCGGGGCCGGCTTTTCGACCATGGCCGAGACCTGGAAACCGCCGCCGATATCGGCGCCGCGGCCGACAATGCCGTATTTGTTGGTCTCGCTCGGATCGCAACGCTCCACGGCGATGACGTTGCCGCCGGTGCGCTCATAAAGGTCGACGGTTTCGGCGAGACATCCGCGCCCGCCGAACGACACCATGTCGGGCAAAAGCAGGGCGAAGGGCTCGTTGCCGATGACCTCACGCGCGCACCAGACGGCATGGCCGAGGCCCTGCGGCGACTGCTGGCGGATGAAGGAGGTGGCGCCGGCCACCGGCAGCATGCTTTCGAGCGCCTCCAACTGGGTCTTCTTGCCGGTCTGCTCCAGGGTTCCGATCAATTCCGGATGCAGGTCGAAATAGTCCTCGATTACCGCCTTGTTACGCCCGGTCACGAACACGATGTGCTCGATGCCGGCTTCGAAGGCCTCGTCCACCGCGTATTGCACGACAGGCCTGTCGACGACGGGAAGCATTTCCTTCGGCATCGACTTGGTCGCCGGCAGGAACCGTGTTCCAAGCCCCGCCACCGGTATCACGGCCTTCCTGATTTTCTTCATCGCAAATTCCTTCTGAGGAGATCGACTGCAGTTCCTTCACAGGCCACGAAAAATCCCTCCATGTGCCTGCATCTTCACCTCCCCACCCCCACGGCAAATTGTGCCGCTACTCGTCGCAACCGCACGGCGATCGGCATGCCCATATGCCTGACCGCCGCCGGGTCGCTGAGCGCCGTCCGGATCGCCTTGAGCGGGGACCGCGCCTTGATATGCTGGACCATCGCCAGGAAGGAGGCCGCCTTGCGCAGGCTGCGGCCGCGCCGGGCAAAGGCCGCCTGGGCTGCCCCATCCATCCGATGGGTTTGAGCGAATACGGCGTCCGCCTTGCGCATGGCTTCGACATGGTGAAGCTCGAGCACACGCGAAATGGAGCCGCTGCGAATATGATAGGCATAGCCGATCTCAGGCTCGACCACGCATCGGCCGCCCTTGGCGAGAGCCTCGGCAAACAGGATGTAATCCTCGCCGATCCTCAGTTTCTCGTCATAGCGAAGCCGGTTCTCGTCCAGGAACCGGCGCTGGAAGATCGGCTTGAGGTAGCCGAGGTTGAACTTCGATTCGAAGACGATGTTGCCGGCGATGTAGGTGGCGAGCGTTATCTCGCGCAAGCCTTCGAGATACTGCCTCGGGAACATCGCATCCTCGACCACGCCGTCCTCGCGGATGACCTGGAGATTGTCGACGGCGATCTGGGCATCCGCCCTTTCGGCGCGGTCGATCATGGCGGCGATGCGGCCGGGAAAGACGGCGTCGTCGGAATCGAGAACCGCGATCCAACTGCCGCGGGCGACGTCGAGTCCGGCATTTCGGGCACCGCCGGGACCACGATTCTTGGCCAAGGCGACGATGCGCACAATGTCCCCGGGATAGGCCCGCGCCACATCGAGCGTGGTATCGCGCGACTGGTCGTCGACGACGATGATCTCGACGCTGACACCCTTCTGCGCAATGGCGCTGGCAATCGCCCGGTCGAGCGTTGCCTCGGCATTGTAGGCGGCGATGACAAAGGAAACATCAGGGATTGGGGAAACGTCAGGCTGCACGCTTGCCTCCTTTCCCAGGCGAGGATTGGCCGTAGAGGCGGATCTCGCGGATGCCGACAAGGCCGCTGACGACGCCGACATGCATGATGCCGCGCAGCACGCTGCGGTTCCTGCGCACCGGGCTGGCGACGACCGGAAGTGCCGCGGCGAAACAAAAGGCTGCCTTTGCGGAGGCCAGGCCGACATGCTTGATCAGCCCGATGCCACGCGCATTGCTGCCCAGAAGATGGCCATGTGTCTGACCGACGCGAAAACGGCGACGGCCGAGCCAGTCGAACGCCGCCCTTGCGC
The DNA here is from genome assembly GCF_056402995.1 of Mesorhizobium sp. P3_A8. Taxonomy (NCBI): domain Bacteria; kingdom Pseudomonadati; phylum Pseudomonadota; class Alphaproteobacteria; order Hyphomicrobiales; family Phyllobacteriaceae; genus Mesorhizobium; species Mesorhizobium sp. P3_A8. The sequence goes on from NZ_JBFUGI010000001.1 coordinate 72,487, forward strand.
GCGGCACGACCTCGTCCACCCAGGCGTCTTGAGAAAACGCGATGCGGCCGTCGGCCTTGACCATCTGATCGAAGAACTCGGTGTCTTCGCCACCGGTCTGGCCGCGCGCCAGGCTGAAGCGGCGGCCGCGCAGGCTGTCCGATCCCATGCGCAGCAGGACGTTGCAGGTGTAGCCGGTGCGGATCTCGCCACCCACCCAGACCGGCAAGGTCGAGTGGAAATCGCCGCGCCGCATCCATTCGGGGGCATCCGGGCGGTAAAGCGCCCGCACCGGGCCGAGCACGGCTGTTGCACCACTGTCCTCGGCAGTCGCCACCAGCTCGGCCAGCCAACGGGAAGAGGCCGTTTCATCATCGTCGATGAAGGCGAGGAAATCCGCCTCGCTGGCATCGAGGCAAGCGTTGCGGGCGACCGAGATGTTGCGCGCGGGGGCATGCCGATAGCGGATCGGCAATTTCAGATCCTGCGACAGCGCCGTCACCAGAGCCTGCGCGCTTGGCGTGTCGTCATTGTCGGCGACAATGACGCTGATATCAAAGCCTGCCGGCATCTCCATGGCGGCGAGCGAGCGCAACGTATCGGCCAATTCCGGCCGCCGGAACGTGCACACGCCGATGTCGATGCTGCGGTTCCTGCTAAGAACCGCCATCACGCCACCCCGCGTCGTGCGCCGAGGCCGAGAAGCTGCAGCCAGAAGCCGACGGACCAGCCGAAATGCATGACCATCGCCGAGACGCCGGCAAGTGCTATGCCGGCATTGCGCTGGCGAATGGCCGTGACCAGGCCGTAGCCCAGGCACACCGCAGCCCAGATCAGCAGCGGCACCGCCGCGATCCATTGCACGAAGGAGAAGGCCGCGAGAAGAACCACCGGGAAGACCGCCAGCGGCACCATCTGCCGGACCTTCGGGATGACGCGGTGCTTCAGCACATTCTTGGCACGGCCGCGGCCATAGCCGAGATACTGGAAATAGAGGCCTTTGAGCGAGGCGCGCGGATAGTAGACCATCTGCGTCTTGCCGCTCATCCAGATCTTGTAGCCGGCCTGCCGCAGCCGGTAGTCGAGCTCGGCATCCTCATTGTGGCTGAACGTCTCGTCATAGCCGCCGACAGCGCCGAAGGCCGATATCCGCATCAGCGCGTGATGGCCGTGGTCGACCCATTCTCCGGCGGAGAGGTGACGATGCTTGGAGCCGCCGGTGCCGAGTTTGGAATTCTGCGCCGCCGCGACCGATTTCTGGACAGTGCCGCTGCCGCTGGTCAGCATCGAAACCACGACCGAATCAGCACCCGTGGCCATTGCCTCCTCAACCAGCCGGTCGCAATAATCGTCGGGATAGCCGCCATGCGCGTCGATGCGGATGAGATAGTCCGCGCCTTCACCGAACGTGCCGACGGCGAGATTGATCGCCGCGCTCTGGATGCGCCGCTTGTTGTGCAGCAGGATGACACGCGCATCCTTCGCGGCGGCCTGCTCGACAATAGCCAGCGTGCCGTCGGTGCTGCCGCCATCGGCGACGATGATCCGGGCGCCAAGCCTTTCAGCAGCGGGCCGCAATTGATCGAGCAGCGCACCGATATGGGCTGCCTCGTTCAGGCAGGGGATCACGATCAGGCTGGCGGGAAGCGCTTGCGTCATCAGGCGATGTTCATCCTATGCTAGAGCTTCAGCCGCGAGGGGTTCGCGCACGGTGGTCAGGCGGCGCAGTTTTTCGACCAGCGCCCTGCAGTCGCTGCGGTCGTAACTCCACGTCCTCGGATTGCGGGCAAGCACGCGCGCCTTCAGCCTGCCGAAGCGATGCTCCTCCATCTTGCCGAGTGCGGTTTCGAGCGCGTCTGATGAAGCCTGCGGCAACAGGATGCCGATGTCCTGCTGGCTGAGGAACCGGCCGGTTTCGGTATGGCCCATCGAGATCGGCACCGCTCCGAAGCGGCAGCCCTCATAGAGGCGGTTGGGCAGCAGCCATTCCGAATTCTGCCCTTCTTCGAAGAAATCAATCGCCCAGGAGAAATGGACGTCCTGATAGATCGCCGCCATGTCCTCCGGATTGCGGTAGGGTCCGCGAAACGACAGATAAGGCTCGGCATCGACGAAGGCGTGGAAATCCGGGAATTCGGAGAGCGCCGGACGGCCGCGCAGCACCACTTCGAAACGTCCATCCATGCGGTGCGTGAAATCGGCCAGCAGCTTGAGCGAGCGGCGGCAGCGCAGCGCCCCGAACCAGCCGATTCGCCATGGCGGGGCGGCAGGTGTTTCCACGGCCTCGCGTTCGGCGGGCAAGATCGCCGCTGCCTCGAAATATTTGTTCTCGACCAGCTCGACGGGTGCGGCGACCTGGCGGAAAGGCTTGAAATAATTGGCGATGAAGGCGGGCGAACTGGTCACCAGCAGCCTCACGTCGCGCGCCAGATGGCGCTCGGTAGCGCGCAGCGCCTTGCCGAGGACATCGTCGCGTAGCACCAGGCGGTGGATGTCGAGGCATTCATAGACGATCGGCACCGAGGCGCCGAAAGCCGATTTGGCGCGACGGGCCAGTGCCAGCATTTCCAGGTTGCGCGCGATGATGAGATCGGGCCGCGGCGTGCCGCCAAGCTTTGAACCGATTGAAATCGCAGCTTTCGCCACGGCCGCCAGGCGCTGGGCGAATCGGCCGTCGCGCGTCGCGCCAAGGTCGATCGGGCGCAATCCTTCTATGTCGGCAATCGGGGTTTCGGTACGGCGGAAGCCCGCCAGGGTAACCCGGGCGCCGCCCGTCCTGAGCATTGTAATCCGTCGGCGAACCGCCGGATCGGAAACATCGTGCACCAGGTACAAGACATGCAGCATGAAAACTCGACCGCTGTTTGACCCCACCCACAGGGATGCTAGTACAGCTCTTGCTGCATCGCAACATTTTTGGCGCGCCGATGGACATTTTCTGTTGCACTGCAAAATTATTGCCGTAGTTTGGCGTTGGCGGCGGTCGTGGATTTTCAAGGTTCGGAAATCCGCGCAAAAATCAGGAATCCTGAATTTGGAAGCCAATCCATTCGATCCGCCAGAAGGCTCGCTGCGCAAATCAGTCGGCCGTGGCGCGGTGGTGACGGCCATGTCGCAATCGGTGCGGGTCGCGACACAGATCATATCCGTCATCGTGCTGTCGCGGCTCCTATCGCCGCAGGATTTCGGTGTCGTGGCGATGTGCGCGCCGGTGCTGGCCTTCATCGCGCTGTTCCAGGATTTCGGCCTGACCCAGGCGACGATCCAGAAAACAGGCATCCGGCATGAGGAGGTGAACTACCTCTTCTGGATCAATGTCGCGGTCAGCGCCATCCTGGCTTGTGTGCTCGCGGGTGCCGCACCGCTGGTCGCCGCCTTCTATGGCGAACCACGTGTGACCGGCCTGGTGGCCGCGTTCGGGCTGCAGATCATGGCCTATGGGCTTGGCGCCCAGCATCTGGCGCTGTTGACACGGCGCATGCAGTTCGGGCGCCTGGCGATCATCGATGTCGCCAGTGCGGTTGCCGGGCTGACTGTATCGATTGCCTGGACCTTCATCGACCGCTCCTACTGGGCGCTGTTTGCCGGCACGCTGACCGGCGCCGTTCTGCCGACGCTATGCTACTGGGCAAGCTCGCGCTGGCGGCCGGGCATGCCCCGCAAGGTCGCCGGCATCGGCGAACTGATCAATTTCGGCGCCGGCATCACCGGCTTCAACTTCGCCAATTTCTTCGCCCGCAACCTCGACAATGTGCTGATCGGCAAATACTGGGGCGAGCAGCAACTCGGCCTTTACGACCGCGCCTACAAGCTGCTGCTGTTCCCGCTCAGCCAGATCACCAATCCGCTGTCGAAGGTCATGGTGCCGGCGCTGTCCCGGCTGAAGGACGAACCGGACCGCTATCGCAGCGCCTATCTGCGCGTGATGCCGCTGATCCTGTTGGTGGCACTGCCCGGCGTCGCATTCGCCACCGCCATGTCGGATGTGCTGATCCCCTTCGTGCTCGGCGAACAGTGGCGCGCAAGCGCCTCGATCTTCCTGGCGCTCGGCTTTGCCGGGCTGCTGCAGCCGCTGAACAACCCGGCAGGCTGGCTTTTTGTCAGCCAGGGCCGCTCCGGCGACTTCATGCGCTGGGGCATCATTACGGCGGTGACGTCGGTGCTCGCCTTCGCGATCGGCCTGCCCTATGGCGCGCTCGGCGTGGCGATCGCCTATGCGGTCAGCGAATATCTGCGCACGCCGTTCCTGTGGCTCTATGTCGGCAAGAGCGGGCCGCTGCAGGCCAGCCATGTGCTGCGCGCCGCAACGCCGTTCGTACTCGGCGCGCATCTGGCCCTCGCCGCGGTCTGGCTGATCAAGCCGCTGCTGCCGCAGCAGCAGGTCATCGCCTTGGCCAGCGGCGCCATTCTTGCCTACCTCATCACGACAGTCATCGCGCTGGCCTTCGCATCCGGCCGCGAGGCCTTGCGCGAAGCCCTGAAGATGCTGCCGGCAAGACAGCCGGCGGCAACGCCGCGCCAGGCGCAATAATTTCGGCGCCTTTGCCGGCTACCACATCCACACGAGCATCAGGTCTGATTCATGCACTACCGATCGATCTCCGACATGAACGACGCGGTCGTCGGCAACCTTCACCGGCTGCCGCGCGATATCGACCTGGTGGTCGGCGTTCCCAGAAGCGGCGTGCTGGCGGCGACGCTGGTCAGCCTTGCGGCCAACATTCCGATGACCGACCTGGATAGCTTCCTGGACGGCCGGGTCTACACGTCAGGCATCACCAAACGCCGCGCCGCACTCGACCGCAAGGTCTCGGACATGCGCAAGGTGCTGGTGATCGACGACAGCGTCGCCGGCGGCAATGCCATGCGCGACGCCCGCGCCCGTATTCAGGCTGCCGGCATCGAGGCCGACTTCACCTTTGCCGCCGTGTTCGGTCTGCAGCCGCAGCATCAGGAGATCGATGTCGTCTTCGAGGTCGTGCCGCATCCGCGCATGTTCCAATGGAATTTCATGCATCACAAATTCCTGGCGCAATGCTGCGTCGACATAGACGGCGTGCTGTGCCTCGATCCAACCGAGGCGGAAAACGACGATGGACCGGCCTATGAGAAATTCCTCAGCGAAGCGCGGCCGCTTCATGCCCCGACGCACAGGATCGGCTGGCTGGTCACCAGCCGGCTGGAGAAATACCGTGCGCTGACCGAGGCATGGCTGGCCAAGCATGGGATCCAGTACGACCAGCTGATCATGCTCGACCTGCCGAGCATGGCCGAGCGCCGGCGGCTTGGAGCGCATGGCAGTTTCAAGGCCGATTTCTACCGCAAGTCCGACGCCATCCTGTTCATCGAAAGCGAGCATCCGCAGGCGCTGAAGATCACCGAACTGTCGGGCAAGCCGGTGCTGTGCGTCGAAACGCATATGGTCAGCTTCCCCGACACGCTGTCGCTGCCGGCGCTCGGCCAGGCGGCGCGCAACCTGCCGGCCAGGCTGCGGCAGATCAATTCACAAGAAGGCCGCAAGGGCGCCGCCAAGGCGCTTGCCCGCGCCCTGCTCGGCGCCCGTGGCTACGAGACGCTGAAAAGCCGGGTCAAGCGCCCAGCCTGATCAACATCATTCGGCAGCGCTACGCGGCTTGGCGCGCGCGCTGCTGCACCGCCCGGTCCAGTATCGAGAAGAAGGTGACGAACTGGCGGTCGGGATCGAGCTCCGGGCGTGCCGCGAAGCCGCGGGCCAGACTCGAGACGCGGTCGTACTCCTTGTTGTCGTTCCACAGCTGCCTGATGGCCGCGACCCAATCGATGAGCGGAGCGTCGTAGTCGAGCACCGTGCCGCCGGGGCCGATCGCTTCGGGCAGGCCGCCGCGCCGCGAGCCGACAACCGGAATGCCGCTGCAATGGGCCTCTGACGCCACACGTCCCCAGGCCTCTTCCCATTTCGAGGGCGCCAGCAGGATCCTGGTGCGGCCATAGACCGTCTTCATGTCGTTGGTGCGACTTTCCAGCGTAACATTGCCGAGCGGTGCGATCGTCTCCTCGATGCGCGCGCGATGGTCGTCCTCCAGCTTCCAGCTTTCGACGAACAGGAACGGGATTTCGGGGCAGGCGCCGGCAAGGCGCACCGCCAGCTCGAAGCCCTTTTCCTCATAGGGGTTGATCAGGGTGACGAACTGGCCCGTGGTTGGCGTGGCGTACTGCGTCGGGTTGATGGTCGGCGGGATCACTGTCGCCTCGATGCCGAACTCTGTGGCGTAGGTGCGTGCGGTGAACTCCGAATTGGCGATGTAGAGTGCGGAGCCCAATTCGCGCAGATCGCCGCCCAGCTCATGGAACTCGACATTTCTGAGATAGATGACCAGCGGCACGCCTTCGGCCTGTAGCGCCTTGCCTAGCGGAACCGACTTGTGACACTGGACCACCGCCACGTCAGGTTTCTGTCTGCCGACGGCAAAGCTTGCCGCCTCCCAGGGAAACCATGAGCGGATCACCGGATAGCCAGGATGACTGTCGATGACCGCGGGTTGCCGAAGCAGTTTCATCTTGGCGCGCGCCTTGAGGCCGAACATGCCGTCGCCAAACAGAGCGGCGAGCACCGATGCTTCATGCCCGTGTTCGATCAACTGCTGAGCCAGATGATGCGTGCTGGACTGGACGCCGCCACCGAACTCGGGCGGATAGCCGTTGCCACTGGCAAAGAGGACTTTCATGGAACCGGCTCCTGGTCTTTTCGCATTTCAGTCATGCGGCCGATGAAGAGCCGCGTCGAAAGCGCCTCAGGCGCTCTGTGGTGGGTCAAGCGTCGCGAACGGGTTGGTGCACGAGTGCCATCCGGTGAACCGGATCGGGTCATCGGGTGAACTGCGCCAGGCGTAGTCGGTCAGCATGTGGAACTCGGCCACGGCCCAGCGATCGAAATGCCTGAGATCGCGCCGCTTCTGCCTCGGCAACAACCCGCGTGCCTCCCCGAGCTTCGTCGTTTCGAGCAAGGTGATGGCATCGCCCAGCTTGTCACTGGGAAATATCCACGGGTTGCGATTACGGAACTCGAGCACGAACTGCTGCAGATGCTCGATGCGCATGTTCAGCCTGCCGAGATATTTTTCCAGCGTGACGCGAACCAGATCCTCATCCGAAAACGAGGAGACGGCCGCAACGGCAACGCCCGTCGAGGCAACACCGCCTGCCATGATGGCCAGTACCGAGCGCCGTGTGACTTCGATCATCGGCCCGCTCCTCTCATGCGATCCGGCTCGCCGCCCGCAGGGACAAAGCTGCCGCGGTCAGGCTTGGGTTGGCGCAGGAGCAGCTCGGATAGGTGCTGGTGCCGACGACAACCAGGTTTCTCAACCGGTGATGGATCATGTTGCTGTCAACAACCGAATCGGCCGGGCCGGTGCCCATCCTCAGCGTGCCCTGGACATGCGATTCCGTTGGTCGGATGCCGCGGTCGAAGAGCCGTTCGACCGGCAGCGGGGCAAGCAACCCTGGCAATTTATCCAGAGCCCGGGCCATGCCCTTGACCGCATAGTCCGACGGAGCCTTGAAGGAGACAAAGGCATTGTCGTCCTCGTCGAGGGTGACGAAATTCTCGTGGTCGAGCAGGTTTTCCGTGACCACGACAAGCGGCAGCGTCTGGCGCAACCGCCCTGTCTCGGCACGCATTCCATGCTGCCAGCGGTTTTCGAAATAGACCAGTGCCGCCGCGTGCTCGGACCGGTGCGGACCGTCATAGAGGCCGAAATTCAGGCCGGTGGTGATGGTGCTGCCGTCGAAATTGTCGACGCCGTTGAGATAGACCTCGAAATTCCAGCCATAGGATTCGTGCAGGCCGCGCCCGACGAATTCATCTCCGAGGCCGGATCGCAGCATGATCGCCGCGCTCTGGATGGCATTGGCGCCGAGGATGAAGAGATCGCCGCTGACCTGATATTCCTTGCCGTCATGGACGAAGGTGACAGAACGGACCGTGCCGCCGACATGGTCGAGCCTGCGCACTTCCGCGCCGAGACAGACCGAAACATCGGGATGCTCGAAGACATGCATCAGGCCATTGTTGACGGTGAATTTGGCGTCGGCCGGACACAGCCAGCAGCGCAGATTGGCACAGCACGAGCTGCGCTGCGCGGTCGGGATCCGCGCCCGCGCGGTCGGCATGACGAAGTGCTGGTCGGGCTGGGCCGCCTTCATCATCTTGTCGGGCGTCGACATGCGATGCGGCGGTTGTGGAAACGGTTTCGAGCGCGGCAGCATCGCCGCCATGTCGGGATCACCCGAGATCGACATGATCTCTTCGGCATCGCAGTAGAACGGCTCGACATCGTCATAGCTGATCGGCCAGTCATTGCCGATGCCGTAGGTGCTTTTCAGCCTGAAGTCGTTGGGATGGAACCTTGGCGTCTGCGCGAACCAGCAGTTGGTCCCGCCACCCAGCCCGATCGTATAATTCCACAGCTTGTCGGAATTGGTCTTGTAGGTCGTCTCGTCGTCGATGTCGGTGTTGGCGTTCTGGTCGAGCTGCCATTCATGGGTGTTGTGGCGGCCCCACTCCAGCACCAGGATGCGCGCCTTACGCCGCTTGGCGAACTCGTGCAGGAAGAAGGCCGAGCCGAAGCCGGAACCGATCGCGATGAGATCAAAATGATCGCTGGTGATTTGCTCGGGCTTTACGTCCAGCACCATCAGCCACAACTCCTTTCCATACCGGGCGCACCCGTCAAATTCTGCTCCCGGCTCTTCAAGCCTGGTCTCACGCCGCCATTCTGCCGATCGAGTGGTATTCGATGCCGTGGCGCGCCACGACCTTGGGGTCATAGAGGTTGCGGCCATCGAAGATGACTGGCGTGGTCAGCGCGTCCTTCAGTGCATCGAAGGACGGCGCGCGAAAACTCTTCCATTCGGTGGCGATGAGCAGCGCATCGGCGCCGCGCAGGGCGGCCTCCTTGGTGCCGCACAGAAGCAGGTCGTCGCGCAGGCCATAGATGGCCTGGCATTCCTGCATCGCCTCGGGGTCATAGGCCTGCACATTGGCACCAGCATTCCAGAGCGCTTCCATCAGGACACGCGCCGGCGCCTCGCGCATGTCGTCGGTGTTGGGCTTGAAGGCCAGGCCCCACAGCGCAAAGGTCTTGCCCTTGAGACTGCCCTTGAAATAGCGGTTGACCTTGTCGAACAGCACCGATTTTTGGTCGTTGTTGCGCTCCTCGACGGCACGCAGCAGCTTGGCGTCGAACTTGACGCCTTCGGCGGTCTTGATCAGGGCGCGGACGTCCTTGGGAAAGCACGAGCCGCCATAGCCGAGACCTGGATAGATGAAGTGGTAGCCGATGCGCGGATCGCTGCCGATGCCCTTGCGCACCTCCTCGATGTCGGCGCCGAGCTGCTCGGCCAGATTGGCCATCTCGTTCATGAAGCTGATCTTGGTGGCCAGCATGCAGTTGGCGGCGTATTTCGTGAATTCGGCGCTGCGCACGTCCATCACGATCATCTTCTCGTGGTTGCGGTTGAAGGGCGCGTAGAGCTCGCGCATCACCGCCTCGGTCTCTTCGCTCGAGGTGCCGACAATGATGCGGTCCGGCTTCATGCAGTCGGCGACGGCCGAGCCTTCCTTGAGAAATTCGGGGTTGGAGGCAACGTCGAAGCTCAGATCCTCGCGCCCTCTCTTCTTCAGCGTTTCGGCGATCCTGGCTTTCACCTTTTCACAGGTGCCGACCGGTACGGTCGATTTGCCGACGACGATCTTGGCACTGTCCATCTCCCGGCCGATGGTCTCGGCGACCGCCAGCACATATTTGAGGTCGGCCGAACCGTCCTCGCCGGGCGGCGTGCCGACCGCGATCATCTGGATTTCACCATGCCGGACGGCGGCGGCGGCATCGGTGGTGAATTTGATGCGGCCGGCGGCGTGATTCTCCCTGACGATGCTTTCGAGGCCCGGTTCGAAGATCGGGACGAGGCCCTGGTTGAGCCGCTCCACCTTGTCTGCGTCGATGTCGACGCAAACAACCTGGTGGCCAACCTCGGCAAGCACCGCCGCCTGCACAAGGCCGACATAGCCAATTCCAAACACCGTCAAGTTCATTCGGTTTCATTCCCATCCATGGCCGCCAACCGTTTTCGGTCCGGCCGGTTCAATTGGTCTTTCCCAACTCTTTTACGCTGCATACGAGCGATTCGGGAAACTGACAGGGATCACCGAGCGCGGTGAAGGCAACGCGCTCGATCTGCAGCGAAAGCTTGCGGCCCGGATCGGCGAACGCGCCCAGCCAGCCCTTCATGGTGTCGCTGCCCCAAAGGCTGAAGAAGATCTTCTGCGCATGGCTGGGCAGCTTTGCCGGGTCGGTGATGGTGTTCACCAGCTGGCCGTTGACGTACCAGCGCAAACTGTCCTTCTCCCAGACGAAGGCGTAATCGTTGAAGGCCTTGTCGGTGCCGCCCGGCACCTCGACCAGCTTCTCGTTCTTGCCCTTGCCGTCGATATAGGCGTTGACCTGCACCTTGGAGGTGTCCTTGGTCAGTACCTCGAAGTCGATCTCGTCCCAGGGCTGCTTGTCGGATGGGCCGATATAGGAAAAGAACGCCGCGTTGAGGCCGGAGCCGGCGTCGGTCTTCAGCCGCGCCTCATAGGTACCGTAGCCGAAGCGCTGCTTGGTCTGGATCTCGCCACAGGCGAACTCGCGATCCTTCAGCTTCTGCTTTTCGAAGCCAAGCGACAGCACCCCGTCGGAAAGGGCGACCAGTCCCTTCGACCAGGTGCAATTTTGATGACTGCCATTGTTCCAGCCGTCGGACACATACCAGCGCGACCGATCGAAGCTCTTGAAATCATCGACGAACGAGGGAGCGGACTGGATATCCTGTGCGTGCGCGGGGACTGCCGAGAGGCTGCCAAGAGCGGCCAGCAGCAGGGCACCGATCAAGCCCAACCGCTGTTGGCCGGTTTGCCGGGTCCCATGCGCGAAGGGCGATGCGTCAATTGCTGTCGTGGACGTGGTTTTCGGATTCGAATTCATACCAAACTCACCTTTGTGCTGTGCGTCCCCAACCCAAAGTCGACGTTTGAACCGCTTCCAAACGGGCCAACCTTGACCTCCTCCTTGCCCTCCCGAAATCCCTCTCCTGTCTTGCATTCTCGCAGCGCGCCTTCACGGGTCACGCCCGGCCGGCGCCCGTGGGCCTGGCGAAATCAACCGCAGCGGCCGAATCGGACGCGCCATTCTCGTCGAAGACCGTATCCAGCGAATGGCGGAGCTCCCTCATCATGCCGTTCTGGCGCGCCAGCGCGGCGATGCGGCGTTCGCAATTCAGGATCGATTCCGTCAGCGCGCTGACTTCGGAAGAGCGGCGGTCGGTGGCGGAGCCGTTTTCCATGGCTTCGACAAGAAAGGCCGCGTTGGTCGCCGTCTTGCGGTAGCGGCTTTCCAGGCCGGTTTTCTCGGCCGCGATCTCGGCGGCGATCTGCTCGAACAGTTTCGCCAACCGGTCAAGGCGCGAGATGTCGGCCTGCCGGTCGCGGGCCGGATCCCTTGATCTGAAGCCGAATATCGAGGCCATGGGCTTAAATTCCTGTCATCGCCGGCTTGCATGCCGGGAACCTGGCCGGTCCCCGCAAGCGGGGCTGAAAAACGCGTACCGCATCGTCCAACTCCACCGATGGGAGAGACTTCGGACCAATCCGATCGGGGCCAGTTCGGTTGGTCGTTCAATTTGCTGCAACGCAACATAGACTGCCATTCCCGGAGCCGGGAGGCAACCACCCAATTCGTAAACTCATAAATCCGGTGGAAATGCTTTGCGTGGGGGCATTTCCCGCGCCTTACCGCTCCTTGCCCGCGCTGGTCCCGGCCATCAGAAAACGCAGCGGCGGCACATGCTTTTGCCCGGAGACAAGGCCAACGCGCCGAAACAGTGCCTCGAGCTTGTCGGACGCCACGCCCTGGACGATGGGGACCAGGTTGGACTGACTGGCAAAAGCATAGGCGGCGGCCGAAGCCAGGCCACGCTCGGCCTTCACATCGAGGAAATTGCGCAGCCGGTATTTGTCGCGCACATGCCGCTCGTGCCGCCGCAGCACCGCCTTGGAGCCTTCCGGCAGGCTGTCGATCGCCAGCAGCGCCAGATCGGCGTCGGCGAGCCGCTTCAGGTCCTGCGTCTTGTGGCGGCCGCTGAGCGACTCGGCACGCACGATGGCGCCATAACCGCAGGAGCGGATGACCTTGAACCGTGCCCCGTGGGCGACCGCGCGGGCGTAGAGTTCGTAGTCCTCGCCCAGGCGCAAGCTCTCGTCGTAGCGCAATCGGTGCCGTTCGAGGAAGGCGCGGCTGATCACCGGCTTCAGGAAGCCAAGCTCGCCTCTTTGCACGCGACGCCTGGAGATGTTGCCTTCGACGAAGCGTTCGAAGTCGAGGAATTCCGGATCGGCGGCAAAATCCGGGGCGACGATTTTTGTTGCGTCGCTCGTTGCATCATCCCTGATGAGCATGATGTTGTCGGCCGCGAAATCCCAGTCGGCGGCGGCAAACAGGGTGCGGAACCGGCCCTCGAGGAAGAAGTCGTCGGCATCCAGAATACTGATGAACGGCGCTTTTGAGCCGGCGATGGCGGCATTGCGGGCGAAGGATGGGCCGCGATTGACGTCGAGGCGCATGACCTTGAGCCGGCCGCTGCCGTCGTCGGCGGAGCGGGCGATCTCGGCCGTATCGTCGGTGGAGCCGTCGTCGACGACGACGACCTCCGCCACTTCCGGTTCGCGTAACGCGGATGCGATGGCGACCGCGATCGTGCGCCCCGCATTTTTGGCCGCGATGATCACGCAGACCTCGGATTTCGTCATCGACATGGTTTTGCCTCTTGCACAGGTTCCGATATGCCCTCGCCCTGTACGTATTGCGACGCCACCGCCATCACGGACTGGCCGGCCGCTCGAAGATGCGGCGGCTGATGTCCGCCGACGCTGCCCAACCGGCCTCGGCCAGGTAGCGGACGGGAGCCCGGCCACACAATTCCCACAACACCGTTCGCCGCTGCGGCCATCGCAAGGACGACAGCCAGGGCGCGATCACCATGTTGAGCAAATCCTCATTGCCGATGCGCGACAGGATCGGCTTGGCACGCTCCGACAAAAGCGTGCCGGTGCCGCCCAGCAGCACATCGGCGGCGCGCAGGCCAAGCAGCAGCGTATCGTCGAGCCCCTGGCTCACCGCCGCATCGAGCACACGCTGCTGATCGGCCTCGTCGAGACGGTTGGCGCTGGCCCTGATGTCACAGACATAGCCGGCGCAGGGTTCGCGGTTGAACAGCGCCTTGGCGACGCTGATGCAGGACAGCATCAGCGTGTCGGCAACCGACGTGAACGGCACTTCGGTGCCGGTGATCTCGACCAGCCGCTTGCGCCGCAGGAAGCCGTCGGCGTCGCGCGGACTGGGCGAGCCGGGCTGCTGCAGGCGATAATGAAGGTCGACCGTCGACGATTTCGGCCCGTTGCCACGGATCATGTGCTGTTCGCCAAGGAAACGAACCCACCAGACCGAGCGCGACTTGCCAGCAACCTCGTAGCCGATCGAGCGCAGCGCATCGCGCGCTTTTGAGAACCCGGCCGGGGAAACCAGGATGTCGACATCGCCCGAAGGTTTCATGAAATGGTCGTCGTAGAGCAGATGCTGCTGGAACGGACCTTTCAGAAAGACAAGATCGATCTGCCTGTCGCGCAGCGCCTGATGGATCGCCATCGAATCCATGAGGCAGGCGGCGTTCATCGAAACCGTCTGCCGGCGATAGGTGCCGAGCCATTGGAAAAGCTCAGCCGGCCTCTCACCCGCCGGAGCGCGCGACAGCGCCTTCAGAACGAAGTTGGCGACCTTGTTCAGCCTGGTGATGTCGGCGACGGCGGCGTCAGAAAGGTTCGGCGGCGACACAGCCCCGGCCGAGGCCACCGGTCCAGCGAAATACAACCGCAGGCAGGCCTGCACATAGGCGATCTCGTCGGCGCAGTCGGCGGCGCGCAGTCGCTTATAGGAACTTTCCGGCAAGGCCATTGAGCGCATAGTCTCCAAAATGCGGTTTGCGCGACGCTTATGCTGCAAGTGCGAAGCAAAGCATCCTCAAAAACCTCGGCGCCGTAAAGTCTTTCCTTTCGCAGTGCGAAATTTTGCAACCAGAGCGTTTGCCGAGCGTTCTGAAGATGGCGCAACATTACGGCTGAAATTCCGGCCCGATCGAGGCACTTCAGCCATCCATCAACACCGGTCGCCTACCAAGAATCCATCTTTTTAGCCATGCCTAAAAAAGCGTCAGCGCTATGAACTTTTTATGCAAGCAAAATCAATTGCTTAAAGAATCGCCAGACGTTAGACCTGACTGCATCCGGTTTAAGCCCAATAGGGGCGGAATTTTGAGCATTCCGCACACACATGGTGACGTCCGCAACCCGTAATTGATTAACCAGAAGTAAATCAGGCTTGACTCATAAATGTTGCCATGCAGCTATTGCATCGCAGCATGAAAGTGCTGACGGCACTCGACAGGCCGTTTCCAGTCCTCATTGGAGAGTAAAATGGAACAGAATGTTGAAAAGCACGAGTACGAAACGCCCAGCCTGACGGTACATGGTTCGATCGAAACCATCACCCAGGGCGGTGGCGGCAGCACGGCAATCGACGCGTCGTTTCCGGCGCACACCCCGATTGGCGATCTGACGTTCTCCTGAGACTAGCCTGGTTCTGGAGGAGTGACGTTGGGCCTCCAGGATTGAATACCGTGAATGGAGCCGGGGATGAAAATCCCCGACTTTCCCTTTTTGAACTGACGACGCGTAGAACGTGTGTTGCAAACGAGGTTTTGGGATGAACTGGAACCCATCGGAGCACGATTGGGTAAGTGCCACCGGGGACGCCGTGGCTTGCGAATTCGGTGACGGCCTCGCGCTTCTCAACCTGAAATCCAATATTTATTACAGCCTCAACGGCGTCGGCGCGTTCATCTGGGATCTGATCCAGGAGCCGAAGTCGATCGCCGATATCCGCGGCGCCGTGATCGAGCGCTACAATGTCGACGCCGAGCGTTGCAAGGCCGACGTCGACGCCTTGCTGAAAGGCCTCGCCGAAAACGGACTTGTGAGGCTGCAGCATGAGGCACTTGTCTAGGCAGGTTTCGCAGAAGGCCATGATCTCACGGCAAAGACCTGCGACGGACCAAAGACCGCGGCCAGCGAAACGCCGGCCTGGCCGGAGCCTGGCCAGGGTTCTGTCGCTGAGCGGCTGGGAAGCGCTTTTCCTCTGCCATTGCCTGCTGGTGGTCGCTTCCATCCGGCTGGGGTTGACATTTTTCTCCTACAATCGCGTTCGCGGCATGGTGACCCGGCTCAACGCCCACCAGTGCGCCAGCATGGGCGAGCTGCGGCTCGTCGCCTGGGGAGTCGCCGCGGCTGCGCGGTTCGTGCCGCGCGCCTCTTGCCTTACCCAGGCGCTTTCGGGCCAATACATTCTCGCGCGTCAGGGCAATGCCTCCAACATCCGCATCGGCATCGAACGCGGCACGGGTGAGCAGTTGAAGGCGCATGCGTGGCTGGTCAGCGACAACCATGTCGTGCTTGGCGGCTCCGTCGATGGCTTCGCGCATCTGGTCGACCACGGCAGCCAATGAGCGGCGTGGCCGGAATCCTGCTGCGACAGGGACCCGCTGCGACGGACGCGGCGACCGACATCCAGCAGATGCTGGCCCGCATGCGCCATCGCGGCCCGGACGGAAATTCGTGGTGGCTGGATAGCGGGATTGCGCTTGGCCACGCCTGGCTCAACACCACGGACGAAGCCGGCCCCGGCCCGCTGACCATGGCCGGCGGCAAACTCGCCATCACCGCCGACTGCCGGCTGGACAATCGCGACGAGCTGATGGCGCGGCTCGGCATACGTGACAGATCGGTTGCGGACGCGACATTGCTGATGCGGGCCTATCTGCGCTGGGGCGAAGCCAGCCCCGTGCATCTGCAGGGTGATTTCGCCTTTGCCATCTGGGATGCCGAGCGGCAGCTGTTGTTCTGTGCGCGCGACCATTTCGGGGTCAAGCCATTCTACTACCACGCCGCGGACCGGCGTTTTGCCTTTGCCTCCGAGATCGGGCCGATGCTTGGCCTGGACGGCGTCGGTGCACGCATCAGCGAGCACCGCATTTCGGGCTTCCTGGCCGGGCTTCCCGACGACCCGCAATCCACGCCTTACAGCGATATCTTCAGCCTGCCGGCGCGTCACAGCCTCACCGTCACCGCGCAACAGGTGGTGCTGCGCCGATACTGGCAGATCGAGCCGTCGGCGCGACCGCTGCGGTCGGATGCGGCGGAGGAATTCGCCCATCTGTTTTCGCAATCGGTGCGCAACCGCATGCGCGGAAGTCAGTCGATCGGCGCGATGCTGAGCGGCGGCCTCGATTCCTCCTCGATCGCCTGTGTCGCCGCCTTGCAGAACGCCGCCGAGCGGAAGCCGAAGCTGCCGACCTTCTCGCTGATTTTCGAGAAGGGCTCGTCGATGGACGAGCGGCCCTTCATCGATGCCGTGCTCGATCAGCACAAGACCGATCCGACGCTGATCCCCGTCGGCAATTATGCGCCCTTTGCTGAATTCGAACGGGTGCTGGAGGAACAGGAAGGTACCTTCCTGGCGCCAGGCCTGACGCTGACCCGCGGCATCTACCGGACGGCGGGCGCCAAGGGCATCAAGGTGCTGCTCGACGGCCATGGCGGCGACGAGGTCGTTTCACCGGGCCATGGCCATTTGCACGAGCTTGCCAATGGCGGCAGGTGGCTGGACCTTTGGCGCGAGGTCCGCAGCGCCTCCAACACCTATGGCGACAGCACGTTTGGCCTCTATTTCCAATTCCTGACCCTTTACGGGCCGGCCTGGCGGATAGCCAAGGCGAGACAGATGGCGAATAGGGTTCTCAACCGGATACGCAAGCCCGCGCAAACACAGCGTGGCCGCAGCTGGCGCGACCTGATCAATCCGGACCTGGCTAGGCGGACCGAACTCATCGACCGCTTCCACCGGGCCGGCTACATGCCGCCCGGCGTCCAGGCCAGCGACGCGCTCAGCCATCGCTGGATCCTGTCCAACGGCTACGTGCCGCATTCTTTCGAGGTGCTCGACAAGGCGGCTGCCAATTTCGGCGTCGAGCCGCGTTATCCCTTCTGGGACAAGCCGCTGGTCGAATTCTGCCTGGCGCTGCCGGGCGAGGAGAAACTCAGCCACGGCTTTGGCCGCTACGTGTTGCGCCGCGCCATGGAGGGAATTCTGCCGGCGGCGGTCCAGTGGCGACGCACCAAGATCGATTTCACCGCCAATCTCGTCAACGGCATGGTGCGCAACCACCGCGACCTCCTGGAGCAATTGCTTGTTTCAGACGCCGGCCGCATCGCGCCCTATGTCAACCTGCCACAAGTGAGTGCCGCCTATGCACGGCTGCTGCGCCAGCCCGATCAGGCAGCACCCCTCGATGTCCAGTACGTCTGGCGCTCGGCCTCGCTGTCGCTGTGGCTGCGGCAGGTCCAGCACAGCGGGAGCCCCGCATGATGTCGCGCAACCAGCCGCTCGCCCCATATCTTGGTGATCCTCCTTACCATGGCGTGACGGTGCGGGAGCGACGTTACTACCGGACCTATGGCCTGACCATCGCATCCGACGTGGCGTTGCCGGAGCTGGAACCGGCGGAGCCGGGGGCGGCGGATATCCTGATCGCCATCGGCACGATCGACATGCCGAAGCCTTCGCCCGAGGCCGCGACGATCTTCCGCTTCGAGCCGGACCGGCAATATCTGGCATGGCATGCCGTCGGCGCCTTCCTGATCAGCGATGTCAGACGCATCGACATCGAGCCGGCGCCCGGCGTCGACGACGCGCTGCTTGCCTTCCCGCTGCTGGGACCGGTGTTGGCGCTGCTGCTGCACCGGCGTGGCCTGCTCGTCCTGCACGCCAGCGCCATGGCGGTGGCCGGCAATGGCGCCATCTTCATGGGCGACAAGGGCGCCGGCAAATCGACGACGGCAAGCGCGCTGATCCGCGCCGGTCATGAATTGCTCACCGACGATGTCGTGGCGCTCGACTTCACCAAACCGGATGCGCCGATGATCGTTCCGGGGTTTCCCCAGATCAAGCTTGCCGCCGACGCAGCGGCCGCGATCTCTCTGGGCCAAGCGGAGGTGCGGCCGCAAGTGCATCCGGCGATCGAGAAGATGCAGCATCGCCTGCACGGCGCCTTCTCCGGCGGCACAGTGCCGGCGACCAGGGTCTATGTCCTCGAGCGCGGCCAAAGGGCCGCGATCACGGCCTTGCCCGGCATCGCCGCTTTGCCGGCCATCATCAAATTCTCCTACGTGACGCGTTTCGGCCGCGCGGCGCTGACTGGCGACTTCGCGGCGCTGCATTTTCGCCAATGTTCAGCAATCGCTAACCATGTCGGCGTGTTCCGGCTGGAAGTTCCAACCGGCCTCGACAGGATTGGCGAGGCCGTGGAACTGATCGAAACCGATCTGGCGGCCCAGGATTCGGCCGCCAGGGGCCTGGCGGCTGGCCGTCGGCCGCGGTGAGGGCAAACATGTCGAAGTCCTCAATCCTCCGCCTGTCGCTGTTTCGCGATGTCGCCGCGTTGGGCGCCGTCATCGCTCAAATCGGCGGGCGGCGGACCTGGACGGCGCTGCTGTTCCTGATCCTCGGCAGCCTGACGGAAGGCATCTCGATCCTGCTGCTTGTGCCGCTGCTGCATCTGGTCGGACGCGCCGACCAGGATTTCGCGGTGCGGTTGCCGAACAATGATCTCGTGCGCTGGCTGGTGCCTGACGGAACGCTGCAACTGACGACGGTGCTGTGCGCGCTGGTCGGGCTCGTTGCCGTGCAGGCCGCGTTCAACCGCTTCAAGTCGGTCTACATGGCCAGGCTTCTGTTCGATTTCATCAACCGCTTGCGCATGAACCTGTTCGAGAGCATCGGCAAGGCGCGCTGGGGCGTATTCTCGCGCATGCGCAGCTCGGATCTCGACCATGCCCTGACCGGCGACATCGATCGCGTTCAGGGCGCCGCCTTCTCGCTGCTGATGCTGGTGCAGATATCAGTGCTTTTGGTGGGCTATCTCACGATCTCGATGTTCATCTCGCCGGTCATGACGGCGTTTGCGATTGTCATCGGCATCGTGATGTTCATAGCGCTGCAGCCGTTTCGGGCGCGCGCCACCGCCTTTGGGCGTGTCCTGACCAGTAATCGCCAGGATCAGTACCGGACGGTCTCGGAATTCCTCGGCGGCATCAAGGTGGCCAAGAGCCTGAATGTCGAGGCCAGCTATTTCGCGCAATTGCAGACGACGCTGGAAAAGATGAAGGCCGACAACATCGATTATGTCAGCAACAGCTCCATCGGCACCGCGGTATTCCAGGTGGCGAGCGTCGTCGGCTTGAGCCTGTTCATCTATGTAGCGCTGGTCCGCTTCAACCTGTCGCTGGCCGAGATTGTCGTGCTGCTGCTGGTTTTCATGCGCATCGCGCCGCGCTTCATGGACATGCAGACGCAGGCCCAGCAAGTGCTGATCAACCTGCCCGCCTATACGGCCATGCGCAGCCTGCAGGCCCGTTTCGATGCCGAGCGCGAACCGGGCCATGCCGACGCTGGGGATGCCGAAAAACTGTCGCTCGATACCGGGCTGAACATTCGCGGTGTCTCCTTTGGCTACGACGACGGCACCGGCAAGGCAGTGGTGAGCGATATCACCTTCGGGCTTCCGGCCGGCAAGGTCACCGCCCTTATCGGCCCCTCCGGATCGGGCAAGAGCACCATCGCCGACATGCTGCTCGGCCTGCTCGAGCCGACTGCCGGCAAGATCCTCGTCGACGGCGTCGAGATCGATGCCGGCAATCGCCGGCGCTGGCGTGATCAGGTGGCCTATGTGCCCCAGGACGTGTTCCTGCTGCATGACACGATCTCGGCGAACCTGCGTCTGGCCGCGCCACGGGCCAGCGACGACGAGTTGT
Organism: Mesorhizobium sp. P3_A8; assembly: GCF_056402995.1. Taxonomy (NCBI): domain Bacteria; kingdom Pseudomonadati; phylum Pseudomonadota; class Alphaproteobacteria; order Hyphomicrobiales; family Phyllobacteriaceae; genus Mesorhizobium; species Mesorhizobium sp. P3_A8. Next base: position 92,462 of record NZ_JBFUGI010000001.1, read on the forward strand.
GGACCGCATTGCGCGCCGCGCATGCCGGCGAATTCGTCGAACGGCTCGATCAGCGGCTCGACACGATCGTCGGCGATCGCGGCGTGCGCCTCTCAGGCGGCGAGCGTCAGCGCATCGCGCTGGCACGCGCGCTGTTGCGCAAGCCGTCACTGCTCATCCTCGACGAGGCGACCAGCGCGCTCGACTGGCAGAACCAGTCGCTGATCGCCAGGTCGATCGACGGATTGCGCGGCGCGATGACCATCCTGACCATCGCGCACCGGCCATCGATGATCGCCTTCGCCGACTGGGTGGTGGCGATGGAAGACGGCCGTGTCGTGGAGGTCGGACAGTATCAGCGGTTGAAGGCGAAGCCGGCGAGCCGGCTGTCCAGGATGCTGTCGGGAGAGCAATCGGAAACCGAACCCGCCAATGTGGCCTGAGGTCAGATCCTTTGGGACGAAGACCTAGTGCAGGCTGCGCCGGGCATTACCCAGCTTCTCGCCTTCGGCCACGTCGGGCGAGCTCAGCTTTCTCTCAGCTTCGCGCTGCCTGTCGGCCGGCGTCGGTGCGCTCCGGGCGATCATGGCATAGACGAGGACGAAGTAGCCGGCCTGGATGACCACGGCGCAGATGATGACGCGCAGCAGCGTCGTGCCTAGCGAAGCGCCGCCAAGCCAGGACCAGGCGACGACGATCGCAAGAGCGAAAACCATCCCGACGATGAATTTTGGAAGTGACATACCCAACAGCCCATAAACCGGCTCGGGTTATATCCAACGATAGCCCCACCCGAGCGCCGTCCCTTGTTTCGCGGGCTTGTAAGAATGCCCGCTATCGACCGGTTGCTTCCGGCCTTTCAACCTGTCGCCACTCTGACAGGTATAATTTGCAATTCTATTAAGGCGAGCAGAGGGCGGCAAGGGCAACCGCACATATTTTTGATTGAGCTTACGCGATCGACTCTGCCATGCTGCGACGCACACTACCGCAATTCACTCAACCTGAAGCCGTCGCGCTTTTTCAGTACAATTTACAATATTAGGTAGTATTTTATGTTAATAGTCGCGAATCTCGCACCTTTCTAAAGCACTAATATGTACCATTCCGGACCGCTGAGAACGGCTGCCCAAAAATCGCCCCAAAAAGATCCTTATTTTTTTCCACTTGCCCATTTATTGTCACAAATGTGCTAAACATCTCGAAAAATGTGCATCGCTAGCTTATTATTTAGTCAATTCATGACGCGACTATTTCAATGGCCTGGGAAATTGTGTGTTGCGCTGCAGCATTTTTTTGGTATCGTTGTGGTGAACCATTCGTTCAACGCATGGAGTTTCCGCATGAGGGATATCGCCAAGTCGGCCACGGCGGACTTTTCGCAGCCTGACACCGACTTTCCGCCGCCGATCGGCGGCCTCATCAAGCGCAGCTTCGATATTGCCGGTTCACTGGCTGGTCTGCTCGCTCTCAGCCCGCTGTTCGTCATGATAGCGCTGCTGGTCAAATTTTCCGACGGTGGATCGATTTTCTACGGTCATCGGCGAATCGGTCGCGGCGGACGGATCTTTCCGTGCCTGAAATTCCGCACCATGGTTCCGGACGGCGACAAGGTGCTGGCCGCCTATCTCGCCACCAATCCGGACGCCAACGCGGAATGGATAGCGACACGTAAGCTGAAGAACGATCCGCGCGTCACCCGTGTCGGCGCGGTGTTGCGCAAGCTCAGCCTTGACGAGCTGCCACAGATCATCAACATCCTGCAGGGCGATATGAGCCTTGTCGGGCCTCGCCCGGTGGTGCGCGATGAGCTGGAAATCTACGGCAGCGCTGCCGTGTATTATCTGAAGTCGCGGCCTGGCCTGACCGGGTTGTGGCAGGTCAGCGGCCGCAACGACGTCTCCTACGACAGCCGCGTCGCCTTCGATCGCCACTATGTCGAGAACTGGTCGCTGTTCGGCGACGTTCGCATCATCATCAAGACCGTGCCAGCCGTCTGGATGTCACGCGGCTCTTACTGACCGGCCGCCGGCACCAGGCATCCGGCGGCAAGCTCATCGGGCGATGGGGCTAAAACGGATCGGAATGTTCAGTTGAAAACAGACATGTTCGAAGCCTTTGGCAGCGGCCGCTTTTCCGGCCGCTCTCGGCTCATGGCCTCATGCCTTGCGGTGTCGCTCGCTTTTCTTCCCCAGCTCGCCATATCAGGCGAATACCAGCTCGGCTCGCAGGACAAGCTCACCGTCCGCATCGCCGAATGGCAGACCGTCGAAGGCACGTTCCGTGACTGGTCGGCGGTGAACGGTGAATACACGGTTGGCCCCAGCGGAACGCTGTCGGTGCCTTTCGTCGGCGAGCTGCCGGCGGCCGGCAAGACCACGGCGGAGGTCGCGGCGGCGATCAGCGAAGGGTTGCAGCACAAGCTCGCTTTGTCGGACAAGCCCGAAGCCTCGGTCGAGATGGCGCAGTTCCGGCCCTTCTATATTTCGGGCGAAGTACAGAACCCCGGCCAGTTTCCCTATGTGCCCGATCTGACGGTGCTGAAGGCGATCAGCGTCGCCGGCGGGATCAGGCGCAACACTGATTACGGCCCCCAGTTCGGCAAGGACCTGGTCACCGCCAAGGGCAATTTCGATATCTCCGACGACCAGCGCGTCCGGTTGATCGTCAGGCGCTCCCGCATCGATGCCGATCTGGCCGGCAAGACGAGCTTCGAGGCGCCGCAGGAGGTCGAGGGCGACCCGAGGCTGCCGACCATCGTCGCCGACGAGATGACGATCCTGACGGCGGACCAGAAGGCGCTGAAGCTGAAGCTCGAGGCGCTCGACGACCTCAAAGGTGTCCTGCAGGCCGAAATCGAATCGCTGCAGAAGAAGATCGTCAACCAGCAGAAGCAGGTCGACCTGGCGCAGCAACAGCTCGCCAGCATCGGTCCGCTGGCGCAGAAAGGCCTGATCGCCAATTCGCGGCTCCTGGATTCGCAACAGTCCGTCACCGACCTGCAAGGCAAGATCCTGGACTATGAGACTGCCATCCTCACTGCCAAGCAGTCGATCAGCAAGGCGACGCAGGACGCCATCGATGCCCAGAACACCTTGAGCTCGACCCTCGCCGCCGCCCGTCAGCAGACCGAAGCCGACCTGAACGAGGCCGCGCTGAAGGTGAACATGCAGAAGGGCCTGATCGCCCAGGCCAGCGATCCCTCGACAACAGCCGCCATCACCAACGACCAGCAGCCCACCCTGCTCTATGCGCTGGTGCGCAATGTCGACGGCAAGACCAGCGAAATCGCCGCCAAGGAAGACACGCCGGTGCTGCCTGGCGACGTGATCAAGGTCAAGCTGGCGCCGCTCGCCAGCCAGTAGGCCTCGGACTTCGGCGCGATCCAGCGCTTCGATCCATAACGCAGAGAATTCCAACCTCCGTCAGGCCTTGCCTGGCGGAGGTTTTGCTATGTGCGATTTGAGGCCGTGAAACGATAAAGCACGCCGCTTCGAAGGAATTCACGCGAATATCGTTGCCCCAAAGCCGCTATGCGCCTTTGGGCGACATGCATGGGTTCACGACGGATCGGCGATGGCCGGACGGCCGGCATGCCGGGGCCAGGCCGGCTCGCCCCTTGCGGCATCCGCCGGGTCGAAGGCCGGCGACCAGCGCGTGCGGGTGACGGGCAGCCGCGCCAGCTTGAAGTAGCTGAAATACATCAGGAAGGAGCCCATGATGTAGGGGTTCAGGATCTCGACTTCGACGAAGGAGCGGATGAGCAGCAGCACCATCACGCCGAACAGAACCACCGATTCGGCCTGCCATGCCCTGAAGATCACCGTCGAGACGTGGCCGTAGAGCGTGCGCAGCATGATCAGCGATATCATCGCCGTGCCGGTGAAGCCGAGTTCGACAAGCGCCTCGACATAGGTGTTGTGGAAATGGAAGCCGGTGCGGGTGGAGATGTAGAATTCGTTCCACAGCCGCTCGGCCTCGGCGAAACCCTGCACCCAATAGGCGGCATAGCCGACGCCAAGGATCGGCGAGCGCTGCGCGGCGTTCCAGCCCTGCTCCCACAGATAGGTCCGCCCGGTGAGCGTCGAATCCTTGCCGAAGAGGCCAAGCACGAAGTCCATGAGCCCGAGATTGAGGGCGACAAAGGCCACCACGACAATCAGGCCGGCGCCGACGACGAAGATCACCCGGCGATAGCGCCGCGACAAAAGCTTGGTCATGGCAAGAAGTGCAATCAGCGCCAGCACCGCCGGTATCGAGGCCATCGAGGTGGCGGAGTGCGAGACGACCAGCACATAGGCCGACAACAGCACGACAGGCACGGTCAGGATGAAGCTCAGCCGGCCACGCCGCAGGAAAGCGAGGAACACCACGGAGAAATAGATGCCGAGCGAGCCGACGAAGCCGATCTGGTTCTTGGAGGCAAAGGCGCCGACGAAATTGTAGGTGCCGTCGAGGACGTCCTCGGAATAGGCCCCGACCTTGAGCGAATAGACGAGGACGAAGAATATCCCGATCAGCGCGCCCAGCGTCAGGGTCCGCACGCTGACGGCGCGCGCCGCGACATAGGCGCAGGCAATGTGGGAAAGGTACTGGACCGCCGTTCTGGCGGTGACGCCTGGGGCCTGCGACCAGAAGACCGAGAAGAAGATATAGGCCGCGAACAGTAGTGGCAGCCAGGCGCTGGACATCTGCCGCAGGAAGCGCCGGTAGTCGACCAGGATGAGCGGAAGCCAGACGGCATAGTAGGCCAGGATCAGCACCTGGCCGAAAATGACGGAATAGGAGAACGCCCAGATCGAGACGGCCACGGCAAAGGCGCCATAGACCGAGTTCTTCTCCGGATCGACCAGCAGGGACTTTGGAATTTTCATCTCAGGGTCCCGTCGACGCGACCCAAGACGCGCAAGCCAGGCAGGCCGCAAGCCGGCTGGCATATCCGCAAACAGGGGCGTGCAATAAACGGCATCTCCATTGTGCAGTGCAATATAACCTATCGCACCGCATGCTCAATGGCAAATCCGGTCACCTTGTCTTACACCGGCGCGAAGGGCGAGAGATCAGCCGGTAGCCCGCGCCGCCACGGCCGCCTGGATCAGGCGGTCGGCGAGGATCGCCAGAAAGGCGATCGACAGGCCCGCGATCAGGCCCATGCCGGCATCGGCCTTGCCCAGTGCGACATAGACCGCCTGTCCGAGATCGCGTGTGCCTACCAAAGCGGCGATGGCAAGCATGGACAGTGCCGCCATGATGGTCTGGTTGAGGCCCAGCATCACCACCGGCAGCGCCAGCGGCAGCTTGGCCTGAAACAGCGTCTGCGCCGGTGTCGCGCCCATCTGTTCGACCGCCTCGACGATATCGGCGCGCACATGCCGTAAGCCGTGCTCGACATAGCGGATCGGCGGCACGATCGCGTAGAGCATGATGGCGATCAGCGCGGTGAACTCGCCGACCTTGAAGAACATCAGCGCCGGGATCAGGAAGACGAATTGCGGCATAGTTTGCAGCGCATCGCAGACCGACCTGAGGACGCGCGAGGCGCGTTCACTGTAAGCCGCCCAGACGCCGAGCGCGCCGCCGATCACCAGACAAAGCAGCACCGCCAGCGTGCAGAGGTAGAGCGACTGGATCAGCGCACCCCACAGACCGTTAAAGAGGATCAGCAGGAAACCCGCCGCGGCAAACAGCGCGAGCCGCAGGCCGGCGACCTGGAAGGCGAGCAAGGCAATGCCAAGGATGAACACCGGCCAGGGGAAACCGAGAAAGCCGGTGTAAAGCAAGGTACCGGCGACCAGCAGCGCGAGTGCCGGTCGCCAGCCAAAGCGATGCAGCAGCAAAGTGCAGCCAAGCAGGACCGCGACGGCATAGGCCGCATTCGCGGTCGGCGACAGCGAAAAACCCCAGATGGCGGGAACGGCGGCGCCCGATATGCCAATCCTGAGCGGCAGCAGCAGGCAATACAGCACGCCGTTGCGCAGGCCGTCGAAGAACCAGGCGTAGTCGCGCACGAGGCCAAGCAGCCATTGATTGATGCCGCCGACCTGCATGCGCAGCCCGCTCGCCGGCAGCCATGTCTCATCCGGCCATATCAAGCGGATGGCTATCGCCAGCATGGCTGCGAGCAGCAAGGCCATGACGAGCCGGCGGCCGGTCATCCAGGCCATGGCCGCCGTCGGTCCGGCCGGACGCTCCTTGGCGAAGCCGATGGTCAGCCGGTCGATGAGGATGGCAAGCAGCGCGATCACGAGGCCCGACAGGATGCTCTGACCGAACTCGGCCTTGCGCATCGACGACAGCACCTCCCAGCCGATATCCTCGAAGCCGCCGATGATGGCGGCGACGATCACCATCGACAGCGCCGCCATCGTTGTCTGGTTGAAGCCGACAAGGATTTGCGGCAGCGCGGTCGGCACTTCGACGTGCCAGAACTGCTGGCGTCGCGTGCATCCGCTCATCAAGCCGGCCTCGCCGATGTCGGAGGGCACGCGGTCGAGGCCGAGCATGGTGTTGCGCACCATTGGCGGCGTCGCATAGATGGCGCTGGCGATCAGCCCGACCACTGGGCCGAAGCCGAACAGCAGAAGCAACGGAATGAGATAGGCGAAGGCCGGCACGGTCTGCATCAGGTCCAGCGCGCCGAGCAGCGCCGGGCGCAGGCGCGGACTGCCGTGACCGAGCACGCCAAGCGCGAAGCCGAGCCCGGTGGAGATCGGCACGGCGAGCAGCACCAGCGACAGCGTGCTCATGCTTTGCGGCCAATAGCCGGCAAGCAGGATGTAGCCGAGCGCAAGCAGCGCGAAGGCCGCCAGCCGAATGCCGCTCGATTTCAGCGCCAGCGCCGCCATCGCCAGCATCACCGCCGGCCATGGCAGCCAGACCAGAACCAGGCGGGCGCCGCGCATCGGCGCGTCGAGGACAGCGGACAAAGCGCGAAATGCCGGCTGGACGACGGTCACGACGGCGTCGGTGGCCGCGTTGATGGCCGGCGCGAGCGGCAAGGTCCACTCCTTCGGGAACGTCACCAGCCAGGGGAAATCGATCTTCAGGACAAGACACAATGCGGTCAGAACGATGAACGCGCACCAAGGCAGAAGCGCCGGCTCGATCACCACCCTCGGCGAGGACCGGAACGATGCCGCCGGCGCGGTCACGAGCGCGTGCGCCTTTTCTGTTCGCGCTCCAGCACGGCCAGCACGGAACCGGCGGTCAACAGGGTCGGCGGTGCGGCGCCCTCACCCGCAACGCGGAACGCGCGAACACCAGCCGCCAGGCGCGGGATGAGTTCCTCCAGGCTGGTGTCGGCGGCGATGGTCTCCTCGGGCGCGGCCGTTGCCTCCAGCGGCGTCGCCAGATCACCGGCCGTGATGACGCGCAGCAGCGGCATGTCCTCGGTGAACTGCGCGACATAGTCGTCGGCAGGGTTGAGCACGATGTCGGCCGGGCGGCCGATCTGGACGATCTTGCCGGCGCGCATGATGGCGAGCCGGTCGGCCAGGCGGAAGGCCTCGGCCATGTCATGGGTAATGAAGACGATGGTCTTCTTCAGCTTCCTTTGCAGCCGCAGGAATTCGTCCTGCATCTGCCGGCGGATCAGTGGATCGAGCGCCGAGAATGGCTCGTCGAGGAACCACAGTTCCGGCCCGACGGCGAGCGAGCGGGCAATGCCGACGCGCTGCTGCTGACCGCCGGAAAGCTGATGCGGAAAGGAGGTTTCGCGGCCTTCCAGCCCGACCAACGCGATCATCTCGCGGGCACGGGCTTCGCGCTCCTTCACCGGCTTGCCCTGGATTTTCAGCGGGAAGGCCACATTGCCCAGGATGGTGAGATGCGGCAGCAGGCCGAAATTCTGGAACACCATGCCCATGGCATGGCGGCGCAGCTCGATGAGTTCCTTGCCGCTGGCCTTCAGCAGATCCTGGCCGTCGAGCAGGATTTCGCCGGCGCTCGGCTCGACCAGCCGTGACAGGCAGCGCACCAGCGTCGACTTGCCGGAACCGGAGAGCCCCATGATGACGAAGATCTCGCCTGTCGCGACTTCGAAGGTGGCATCGACCACGGCCGGCAGATGCGCCTCCGCGCGCAGCCGTTCGGCCAGCACGTCCGGCTCGATGACGTAGCCACGGGAATCGAAATAACAGGCGGGACGCCGCCCATAGACCTTCCACACATTGCGGCAGGCGAGCTTGATCGAGGGCGCGGCGGCATTCATCGCTTCAGGCCCTCACACGAGCCGAACCCGGCTCCGCAAAACGCGGAGCCAGGTCGGCAGATCGGCCACCGCACGGGCGAGGAGACATGACGTTTGTCACTTGGCCGCTTGTCACTTGGCCGCGTCGACCCAGGGCTTCCAGACGGCCTCGTTCTTGTCGACCCATTCCTTGACGACGGCATCGAGATCCTTGCCTTGCTTGTCGACGGCCAGCATCAGCTTCTGCTGTTCGGTGGCGTCCATCTTGAACGTCTTGAGCAAGGCATAGGCCGCCGGCCATTTGGCACCGAAGCCGGACCAGACGATCTTGTCGACATCGGGCGGCGTGATGCAGTGGTCGTTGCTCTGGACCTTGCAGGGCGGCATGGTGATCCAGCCGACATCGTTTTCGGCGAGCGCGTAGTGCGGACCCCAGAACATCATGACCAATGGCGACTTGGCGGCCTCGGATGCCTCGAGTTCAGCGACCAGCGCGCCTTCCGATCCGGCCGGCACGGCGGTGTATTGCATGGTGTTGTCGGCGAGAATGGTCGCCGCGCGCGAACCCCAGTCAGCGGGATAGTCGAGGAAGCGGCCGTTGGGCGCGGTCTCCGGCGTCGACAGCGCCTGGATGCATTCGGGCTTGTTGAGCGCATTCCAATCCGGCAGGCCAGGGCAGACCTTCTCCATGAACTTCGGATAAATCCAGCCTTCGCGGGTCTTGAGGTCAAGTTTGCCGACGTCCTCGATCTGCTTGGCGGCAAGCGTCTTGGGATAGATGTCGCCGACATTGTTCATCCAGACTTCAACCGAGGCACTCAGCGTGCCGTCGGCAAGGCCGGAGAATTGCGGGAAGTTGCCGGCGGTGACGTATTCGACCTTGTAGCCGAGCTTTTCCAGCAATTGGCCGGCGATATGGGTGGAGACATGCGCGCCGGTCCATTCCAACATGGCGAGCTTGATCGGCTCGTCCTTGGCGCCGAGATCGGCGCTCAGGCCCGGCGTCGTGGCGGCCAGCACCAGCGCCAGGCCAATTCCGGCATTCCTCAATCTGTTCCTTGAATTCGGCATGATCATTCCCCTGTTTTTGGATGTTATGGTTCGAGCTGAATTTCATCCTTGATGGCGAGACTGCCGCTAGCCTCTTCCCACAGCCACTCCGCTGGCTGCAGGCATTTCCGGTCGACTACCTCGTGAAGTCTATGACGAACCTGCCTTTCGACTGGCCTCTTTCAAGCGTGGCGAGCGCGTCCGAGACCTGGTCCAGTCTGATGGTCTCGACGGTGGTTTCGAGCGGCTGTCTGGCGTGCATGGCGACCAGTTCACGCATTTCCTGTCTTGTGCCGACGCTGGTGCCGGTGATGACGACGCCGGTGGCTGTCAGCCATTCCTGAATGAGCGGCACTGGCTGGAACACCATGGCGGCGGCAATGATCCTGCCGCGCGGGCGGACGCCCGCGACCATGGCGTCCCAAGTCGCGGTGGTCGGCGCGAAGTTGATGCAGGCGTGATATTTTTTGGCCCTCGCCGCTAGCATCGACGGCAGGCCGCTGTCGGCGATCTCGGCTTCAGCCGCGCCATAGCGGCGCGCGATTTCCAGCTTCGCCGGATCGCGATCGACCGCGAGCACCTTGACGCCGAGCCGGCTGGCGATTTGCACCGCATAGAGGCCAAGCCCGCCGCAGCCGAAGACGATGGCGCTCTCGCCCGGCTTCAACCCGGCCCGCTTCACCGCGCCATAGGCGGTGATGCCGGCGCACATCACCGGGGCAGTGGTCACCGGGTCGATGGTCTCTGGCAGTGCCACCGCGAAACTGGCGTCGCAGACGACATACTCGGCAAAGGCGCCGGGAACATTCAGACCATGCGCGCGATGGTGCTGGCAGAAGGATTCGTCGCCATCCAGACATTCGTCGCAATGGCGGCAGGTGTCGTGGATCCAGGGCACGCCTGCCCGATCACTCAACGCCCAGCCGCTCACGCCTTCGCCGATCGCCTCGACGCGGCCGACGCCCTCATGGCCCATGACGAAGGGAGACGGCGCATGCGGCGGGATGCTCTCGCCGCGCCAGATATGCACATCGGTGTGGCAGACGCCGCAGGCCTGCAGCCGCACCAGGATCTGGCCTGGACCGGCGACAGGGCGAGGCACGCTGGTGATATCGAGCGGCTCACCATAACCGCCGAGGACCGCGGCCCGCATCGTTTGAGTGTGCGACGTCATCGATAATCCGCCCGGCCAATGCTTGCCTTTGCAGCCTAAGCCTGCAAAAATTATATGACAATAGAAAAATTTGTTAGAGCGTACAAAAATTTCGTCGGATATACGAAACCCATGGCGACCAGGACTAAGAAACAAAGGACCCGTATCGAGGACATCAGGCGCGTCGAGCTGATCGAGGCGGCGCATCGCATCTTCCTGCGCGATGGCCTGAAAGGCTTGACGACCACCCGCATCTGCCACGAAGCCGGCATGTCGCAAGGCATCCTGACCTATTATTTCAAGGACAAGGACCAGGTGCTGTTCGAGATGGTGCGATACGCCAACCGGGTTCTCATGGATGCCGTCGTCATCAATCTGCGTCAGGCGGAAACACGGTGGGATCGCCTGACGGCGATCGTCGATGGCAATTTTCCGGAGGAGAAGTTCGAGCGCAACACCGCCAACGCCTGGGTTTCCTTCTACGCGGAAGCCGCCCACAACCCGCGCTATGCCCAGCTGCAGGATCTTTTCTACAAGCGCCTGCGGTCGAACATCGGTTCGGCGCTGTCGCCGCTTTGTCCGAAGAGCGAGATCGACCACTTCGTGCGCGGCTTTGCCGCCATGCTCGACGGCTTCTGGCTGCGGCGCGGCCATTCCGACGAAAACATCTCGCATCTGGAGGCGAGAGCGCTGCTCATTGAATATTCGGAAAAGATGCTTGGCGCGGGCATGGTGTCGAAACTGAAAAGGCTTCAGCTGCAGGCGGCGTAACGTTCTCGAATGCGTCGCCGGCGGCGAGCGGTTGTAAGCGCTCCTAGCCGGCGCGGGTTTCACCATAAGGCTCCGCCGGTGATCTGAATATTTTCCATCGTGATGCCCTTGGCCAGATCCGAGCAGAGGAAGACCGCAAGGGCTGCGATCTCTTCGGGCTGCAGCATGCGCCCCTGGGGATTGCCCTTCCTGAATTCGTCCATCACCGCCTCGGCGCTGCGCCCCTTGCCTTCGCGCTCGACGACCTGCGCCACGTTGCGGCGCATCAGTTCGGTCTCGACCCAGGTCGGGCTGATCATGACGCAGGTAACGCCATGTGCGGCACCCTCCAGCGCCACGCAGCGGGTGAGACCGAGCAGACCGGCCTTGGAGGCGCAATAGGCCGGGTTGTCTTTCCAGCCGACGGAGGCGGCTGTCGAGCCGATGTTGACGATGCGGCCCCAGCCACGCTCGATCATGCCCGGCAGCACCGCACGCGTTGCGCGGAAGGCGCCGGTGAGATTGGTGTCGACGATCTTGTCCCACAGCGCGTCGGAGTGACCGCAGACCGGTTGCTCGGCGGTGGTGCCGGCGGCGTTGACCAGGATGTCGGCCGGCCCGATGGCCGCTCCAGCTTCCGCCGCAAAACGGTTGGTGACCTCGCTGTCGCGGACATCGAGATGAGCGGCATGAACCCTGGTGCCATGGACCGACAAGGCCGAGCGTACGCGCTCGATCTCGTCGGCGCCGGGGTAGTAGGCGGCATCGGATTTATCGGCGCCGGCAGGCGCGATGTAGGAGCCGACGGCGACATTGGCGCCGGCCTGCGCCAGGGCGGTGGCGATAGCGAAGCCCATGCCGGAAAACCCGCCGGTGACGATCGCGCTGCGGCCGGAAAGGTTTGTCATCAGGCGTATTCTCCGCAGGTTTGAAATTCAGACGGCAAGGTAGCCTCCATCGACGACCATTTCGGAGCCGGTGACGAATTTGGATTCATCCGAGGCGAGGTAGAGGACCATGTAGGCGATGTCGTTGGGCTCGCCGAGGAACCCTATGGGGTGGCGGGAAAGTGCCTTGGCCTTTTCCTGCTCGAGCTTACCGAGGTCGCGCAGATAGTTCTCGGTCTGCGGCGTCCAGATATAACCGGGATGGATGGAGTTGCAGCGGATGCCGTAGCGCTTTTCAGCGCAGTGCACCGCGACCGCCTTGGTCAGCGTGCGCACACCGCCCTTGGAGGCACAGTAGGCGGCAAGGTCGGCTTCGCCGATGATGCCGTCGATCGACGACAAATTGATGATCGAGCCGCCGCCCGATTGCTTCATCAAGGCGATGCCCTGCTGGCAGCCGAAGAACACGCCGTCGAGATTGACGGCCATGGTGCGCCGCCATTCCTCGAGAGAGGTGTCCTCGATGTTTTTGGCAATGGCGATGCCGGCATTGTTGACCAGCACGTCGAGTCGTCCGAATTTTTGCTCGACCGCCGCCATTACCGGCGACCAGTCGTCGGGATTCGAAACGTCGTGACGAAGTGAGAGGCTTTCGCCGCCGTCTTGAGTAATCAACTCGGCCGTCTCGCGGGCAGCCGTCTCATCGATGTCGCTGACGACGACCTTTGCCCCCTCGGCCGCCAGCAGCAACGCAGCCGCCCGCCCGAGGCCCATGCCGGCCCCGGTGACGAGCGCTACCTTGCCTGCGACGCGGTTCACAAGATCAATGTCCTTACAGCGGTTTGCCTAGCCATTCGCGATAGAAGCCTTCGAGGTCGGGTTCGAAATCATGCACCAGGGGATAGCCGGGGGCTGCCGCTTCGACCTCGTGCATGGTGCCGCATTGCGGGCAGATGAATTCGCGGATCTCCATCCACTGCGGATCGGGAATGTCGCTGTTCGGGTAGATCTCGCGCAACGCTTCCTCGGTGTTGCGCACGTTGATCGCGGCCTTGAGCTTCCAGTTCTTGCGGTAGTCGCCGAAGGAATGGCCGCATTCGCAGCGGGTGATCCGCTCATCGCCGCTCTGGCAGATGAACAGGTGGTCCGAGACCGGCAACAGGATCGGGTCCTTCCAGGAGACGCGATCCTGGTAGACGGCGACCATCTTGAAGAAGCGGTCATCGTCCTTGTAGGCGCTCATGATGCGCCGCGTCTGCGGCCAGGGCAGCTGGCCGGCGGCCAGATCGGCAAGGATTTCCTTGCTGTACGAGGTCATGGCTTTGCTCCCGGCATGAAGATCGATTTGGCATCGACGTTCCAGAAATCGCTGAAATCCCTGGTGAAGCGCGAGGAAAGCTTGATCGCGCTGGCGTACATTTTCTTCACCTCGGGGGCGAAGTCGGCCTTCTCGACGCGGCCACGCTCGGCGGCGATCCAGTCCGAAACGGGGATCGCTTTGGCCAGCCGCTGCTTGCGCATGGCGGCGCGGCGTTCGACCGTCGCGTCGATATCGGCAACCGGATAGCCGTCAGCGTCGTCCTTCAGAATGATGCCGAATATCTGGTCGGCCGCCTGGCGGGTGAGGAACCCGTTCTCGACATCCCAGGCCGTCTTGATCGGATCGCGCTCCAGCACGTCGCCATAACCACCGCCACCATTGTAGGAATGGCTGAAGATGTCGCCGGATTTGTGCGGCGAAGTGATGTAGGGACCCTCGACCACGACATGATCGCCGCCGATGTTCTTCTCGTAATCCGAGACATGCGGGTCGATGCCGGGCGCATGCGCCAGTGGTTCGCCTTTTGCCGCCAGTTCGTGGATGTTGGAGTTGCGCACGGCGCGATGCTTCTGGCAGGTCGGCGCGGGATAGCCGCCGCACATGCCGCCATTGTCGAACACTCTGGAAGAATGCTCCGAGGTGTGGAGCCGCAGATGCGAGGTCTTGTTGATCAGCCAGGTCGAGACGAAGGAACAGCCGCCGCGATATTTGCCGGCGCCGCCCGAATTGGGAACGATCGAGCGGCCGATATAGACCATCGGCATCGACTGTTCCCAGACCTCGATGTTGCCCATGTCGGATTCCGGATTCCAGCCGACATAGGCGGTGTCGAGACCGTCGGCGATGGCCAGCGCGCCGGAGCCGGCAGCAGCGCATTCGAAATGCGCCATGCCGAACGGCGTGCCGTACTGGCTTTCGCCACCCATCTCGATCATCGGGCTGTTGACCTGGCCGACAAAAGCTTCCTCGACGAAACCTCGGGCGACGAAACCGCGTGACAGCAACCGCTGGAACACGCCATAGGCCGGCAGCAGCAGCGCCCATGAGGTGGCGGTGGCGACCATCTCGTTGTCAGGGTTGGTCCAGGTGCCATGCGGCAGTTTCAGCTCGGTCGCCATCCAGGCGCCGTCATTGACCAGCCCTTCGAAATTCATGTGCTGGGTTAAGGTGACGAACATGCCGCCATCCATACCGGCCGGCGTGCAGTTCATCGAATGGTAGCCCCAGGGCTGCGTGCCCTCGAAGTCCATGGTGATCTTGCCGTCGGTGGTGATCTCCATCTCGATCGGGATGTTGTAGAGCCAGTCGGGATCGCCAAGCAGCTGGAAGCCGGGTTTTCCCGCGGTGACGTGGCCGTAGAAAGTGTGGCCGCGGTAGATGCCGGGCACGGTAAGCTGGCGGGTGCGGGCGAGTTGGGCGCGGCGGCCCTCCTCGATGAACTCCTTCGACACCTTCATCCAGTAGTCGAGGCCGATCTCGGAGATCAGCTGCTTGACGCTTTCGCGCATGTCGATGCAGGAGGCGACCTTGGCCTTCTCGTCGAGCACCCAGTAGATCGGCATGCGCAGATTGCGCTCGCAGCGGATGACATAGTCGCGGCGGATCTCGTCGTTCTCGCCGATCTTCTCGGCGCAGACGAACAGGCCTTCGGTGAAGCGCTCCTGGGCCAGACAGACGTCGCCGCCCGGCGTGATGCCGCCAGCCTCCAGTTCGTGGCAGACGGCACCGGCCCAGCCGACCAGAGTGCCCTCGTGGAAGATCGGCACCACGTCCATGACGTCGGGCACCTGAACGGTGCCGATAAAGGCATCGTTGTTGGCGAAGATATCGCCTTCGCGGATCTTCGGGTTTTCCTCGTAATTGTTCTTGATCATCCATTTAATGAAGCGGCTCATCGTGTGGACATGCACCATGATGCCGTTGGACAGCGCGATGGCGTCACCCTCGGGCGTGTAGATGGCGACCACCATCTCGCCGACCTCGCGCACGCCCGGCGAGGCCGAGATGCGGCGGGCCATTTCACGGGCCGAGACGCAATAGGCGCGCAGCTTGGTGTGCAGCGTCTCGAATTTCAGCGGATCCTGGTTGCGCAGCGTGAGCTCGGTGATGCCGTCATAGCAGCCGGTCTCTTCCATCAGCCGCTCGGAATCGAGCAGTCTTTCGCGAAGGCGCAGGGCCGAAGCAGGTTTGTCCAACATGGCGGTGCCCTCTCAAGCGTGGGTGTAGTGCAGCAGCGTCCATTCATCGACATGGACACGGTCCTGTGGATGAACGACGAGCGTGGTGGCGGGATGTTCGATGATGGCTGGCCCGATCACTTCATGGCCGGGCTGCAGGAGATCCATCTCGTAGAGGTTGGCCTTGTGCCAGCGCCCGCCAATATAGGCCTCGCGCACGCCCTTGTGGGCGGCTGCCGGATCGGACTTCCCGAGCGATCGCTTGAGCAGCACCGGCTTGACCTTGTCGGCGGTGGCGATCAACCCGAGTTCGGTGATAGTGAAGCCGGCCTCGCCATAGCGCGACACCCGGTGGTTGACCTTGGCGTAGACCGCCTCGAACTCGTCGATAACCCTGCGCATGTCGTCGGCCGAATTGACCTCGGCGATCGGCGCCATGACTTCGACATCCTCGAGCTGGCCGGTGTAGCGCATCATCAGGAACGGCACCGTCTTGATCTTGTCGCGGGCGTGGCCGTCGGTGATCATCTCGTCGACTGCGGCCTTGGTCAGGTCGTTCCAGACTGTGGTGACCTTTTTGCCGAAGGCGAGCAGTTCATCATCGCTGGCACGAGCGCCGATGTCGTGCTGCGTCGACACCGAATGGCGGCGCATGAAATCGGCCGTGGTGCAACCGAAGGCCGAGAAGGCGGCGGCGAACTGGAAGGTGATGATGTCCTTGAAGCCGATGCCCCTGGAACAGCCGGCCAGATGCAGGGGGCCGGAGCCGCCATAGGATAGCAGCGTGAATTCCGAGGGGTGGATGCCCTGGCCGGAGATGACGCGGCGCAATGCGTTGTTGGCGTCGGCCTCCAGCATGTCGATCATGCCTTCGGCGGCCTCCTCAACCCCAACGCCAAGGATGCTGGAGCACTTTTCCTCGAACGCCTTGCGCGCCTTTTCGACCTGCAGGATGACTTTGCCGCCGAGGAAATAATATGGATTGAGGCGGCCGAGGATGGCGTCGCAATCGGCGATGGTGGGCTCGGTGCCGCCCTTGGCGAAGCAGATCGGGCCGGGATCGGAGCCGGCGCTTTCCGGTCCGAGCGAGACCTTCTTGGTCAGCGGGTCGACCTTGAGGATCATACCGGCGCCGGCGCCGATCGTGTCGAGATGCAGCGTCGGTACGTTGAGCTTGAAGCGATCCATCAGCGGCTCGTTCTCGATCCGCGTCTGGCCACGCGAGATGACGCCCATGTCGAAGGAGGTTCCGCCCATATCCGAGCAGATCAGCGAGTCGTTGCCGATCAGCTTGCCAACATAGGCAGCTCCGAGGATGCCGCCGATCGGGCCGGAGATCATGGTTTCGTGCAGGCGCGGATGGTTGATCGAGGTCAGGCCGCCGAAGGAGAGCAGCGTCTGCACGCCATATTTGAAGCCGTATTTCTTCGAGACGTCCTCGATGCCCCTAAGCTGCTTGCGGCCGCGCGAGGTGGCATAGGCCTCGATCAGCACCGAGTTCAGCCGCGACTGTTCGCGGATGACCGGGCGGACCTCGTGGCTGGTGTAGACGAGGATGTCGGCCCCGGCCTTTGCGATCTCCTCGCGGCAGATCTCGGCAATGCGCTTCTCGTGCACCGGATTGACGTGCGAGAAGATCGTCATGATGCAGATCGCCTCGACCTTGTCGGCGATCAGTTTTTTCGCGGCAGTCGCGACTTCATGTTCATAGAGGGGCAGCACGATGTCGCCGAACTGGTCGATGCGCTCGGTGACACCATGGGTGCGGCGGCGCGGCACCAGCGGATCGGGATGGTGATGGGTCACCGCATGCAGCCGGTCGGCATAGGAATAGTCGGCCCAGGCCTGCAGGCCCCGGCCCATCAGGATCATGTCTTCCAGGCCCTTGGTGGTGATCAGGCCGAGGCGGCGGCCGGTGCGCGACAGCAACGTGTTGAGCATGCCGGTGCCGGAATAGAGCACGACGTTGACGCCGGAAAACAGCGACTCCAGCGAAATGCCCCAGGCATCGGCCGCGTCTTCGGCAGACGCCAGGAAGCCCTCGGCCTCGTTCTTCGGCGTGGTCGCCGACTTGCCAATTTTGAAGTGGCCGTCCTGATCGACAAGGATGGTGTCGGTCATGGTGCCGCCGGCGTCGATACCGATGACGATCGGATTGCCAATTATCGGGGCAGAGGGATTGGGTTGGGTCACGGTCGCCTCGGTATCTGGTCTAGGATGAAGCTAGGCTAGATTCGAGAGGCGGCCTCGCGCCATATGCCTAAAGACACAATGACGGTTGGGCCGGGATCGCCGAGAAGAGGGCATGCGCATGGGGACCATCTGGGCGCCGCTCGCCAGGGCGATCGCCGCCACCGGCACGGACAGGCATGTCGACTGCCTGATCGACCTGATCGGCGCCGACATCGCGCACGACCTCGTCACGGTGACGCGCTATTCGGCGACGCAGACACCGGAATTCGTCAAGCACCGGCGCTTCTCGGATGAGATGGTCCGGCTCTATCTCGACAATTACTATGTCTTCGACCCGTTCTATGCCTCGTGGCGGCGCGAGCGCAGATTGGGCATCATGCCGCTGAAGCGGCTCGCCGACGATGAGGCCAAGCGCGGCCAGTACATTGCCGGCTTCCTGGCGCAGTCAGAAATCTGCGACGAGGTCGGCATCATGCTGGCCGATGGTGGCGACTGGTGCCTGGGCATCTTCCTCGATCGCTCGACTAGTGCGTTCAAGGACAGCGAGATTGCTCAATTGGAAGAACGGTTGCCGGTATTTGCAGCCTTGCACGCACTCGACATTACCGCGCGCGGACGCGAGTTCTTCCGCACGACGGCGCCGACCAGCCCCGGCGCCTCGCCGCGGCAGGAGCCGACCATCCCGATGAGCCTGTGGCCGGAACTGTCGCTGCGCGAGCGCGAACTGGTCCAGCTGATCCTCGCCGGCCATCCGACCGCCAACATCGCCGAGCGTCTCGGCATCACCGTCGGCACGGTCAAGAACCACCGACGACGTATCTATGAAAAGCTCGACATCACCACCGAGCGGGAGCTGTTCCTGCAGTTTTTCCAGCATCGGGCGGACCAATAGCCGGTCTCCAATGCCTGTGCAGATTGGCCTCCGGTTCCGCCGGAACGATCCGATCACGTGCCTCAAAATTCCTCTTGCGGAACGGCGCCGTCCCAGCTTAGTCTCGGCTTCGTGCAGAAAATGAAATTTAATTCCATTTACCTGCCGGACTCCGCAAGCCAGTGTCATGTCCAGAAAATCGCCTGACACAATCGACTGAGAGAATATTTGATATATCATCTACCGAAACGGAACTAGGCTAAATGGTCCAGCAGACATCCATCCAGCCATCTGCGCCCTGGTTGCGGCTCGATGTCGACGCTTCGGACTGGAACGCGGCCGAGGTGTCGAGCCTCGTGCGCTGGTATCACCAGATGCTGCTGATCCGCCGGTTCGAAGAAAAGGTGCTCGACCTTGCCAATGCCGGCCTGGTGCACGGGCCAGCACACGCCAGTATCGGCCAGGAGGCGACGGCGGTCGGCGCGATGTCGATGCTGCGCACCGGCGACCGCATCAACGGCACCCACCGCGCCCATCACCAGGTGCTGGCCAAGCTGGTCAACGCACAGACGCCAGCCGGTTTCGATCCGCTGCACGACGCATTCAATCCGGACATGCAGGGCTCGGTGCGCAGCTTGATGGCCGAGATCATGGGTCTCAACGCAGGCTATTGCGGCGGCCGTGGCGGCTCGATGCATATGCGTGACGACGCTTCCGGCATTCCGGGCACCAGCGCCATCATCGGTGGCAACCTGCCGCATGCGGCGGGCTACGCGCTGGCCGACAAGCTGCTTGGCAGCGGCAACATTTCGGTCGCCTTCTTCGGCGACGGCACGATGATGGCGGGACCGGCCTATGAGGCGATGAACATCGCGGCGCTCTACCGGCTGCCAGTGATCTTCTTCGCCGAAAACAATTTTTATGCCGTCTCCACCCATGTCAACGAACAGACCCGCGAGACGCGGCTCGCCTCGCGCGGCCCGATGTTGGGCTTTCGCGGCATCGAATGCGACGGCATGGATGTGGTGGCGGTCCATCACGCCACGCGCGAGGCGCGCCGGGTGATCGAGGAGGAAGGCGGCCCGGTGCTGGTCGAGGCGCTCTGCTACCGCTTCCTGCATCAGAGCGGCGCGCGGCCCGGCAGCGAATTCGGCTACCGTACGCGGGCCGAGGAGGACGCCTGGAAGGCACGCGATCCGCTCACCACGATGGCGGCACGGCTGAAGACGATGGGCATCCTCAATGCCTCCGACCTCGCCACGCTCGAGCAGCGGGTCATGGACGTGGTCAACACCGCTGCCGACTCGCTGACCGAGATGAGCGGCAACGCGCTGCGCATTCCCGACTATCTGTGGCCGGACGCCGGCGAAGTCGACAACCAGATCCGCGGCGACCTGTCGGAACTCAGGGATGAGCGCTTCCTCGAGATCGAGGATGTGCCGCCGGCCGAGACCAGACCGGTCAAGTTCATGGTTGCCGCATCCGAGGTGATCGCGCGCGCCATGGAACAGGACCCGCGCATCATCATCATGGGCGAGGATGTGCACCGGCTGCGCGGCGGCGTCTCCGGCGCCACCAAGGGCGCGCTGGAACGCTGGCCCGAGCGCGTGCTGGCCATGCCGATCGCCGAGAACGGTTTTGTCGGCGTGGCATTGGGCGCAGCGCTTTGCGGCTTGCGACCGATCGTCGAGATCATGTTCGGCGACTTCTGCCTGGTCGCCGCCGACCAACTGTTCAACGCGGTGAGCAAGGTGCGCCACATGTTCGGCGGCGGCTTTCCGGTGCCGATGGTGGTGCGGGTGCGCGTCTCGCCGCACACCGGCTATGGCTCGCAGCATTCGGGAGATCCGTCCGGCCTGTTCGCGCTCTATCCCGGCTGGCGCATCGTCGCGCCGACGACGCCCTTCGACTATGTCGGCCTGATGAATTCGGCGCTGAAATGCGATGATCCGGTCGTCATCATCGAGCATGTCGAACTGTTTGCGAGCGAAGGTCCTGTTCCGAGCGATGACCGCGACTATTGCGTGCGGCTCGGCCAGGCCAGGATCGTCAGGCCAGGCAGTGCCTGCACGCTGCTCACCAGCGCCAGCATGGTGTCTGTTGCGAGGCAAGTGGTCGAGGAAACCGGCGTCGATGCCGAGATCATCGATTTGCGCAGCCTCGACCCGACCGGGCTCGACTGGCCGTTGGTGGAAGCCTCGATCCGCAAGACCAACCGGGTCGCCGTCGTCGAGCAGGTGCAGCGCGGCCTGTCACTCGGCGGACGGCTGACACAGGAGATTCAGGACCGCGTGTTCGACTATCTCGATCACGAGATCCTGCATGTGACGGGCAGCCTCTCGGCTCCCGTCGTATCGGCCCCGCTCAACCGGGCCGCACTGGGCGGCGCTGACAAGCTCAAGGCCGCGCTTCGATCCCTCACCGGCGTGGGCGGATAAAGCGAACGCATTGCCACAACGATCCGACAAGAAAATGGGAGAACTGAAATGAACATCTTACCGAGAACCAAGACCAGAGCGACGATGTTGGCGGCCGTGCTCATGGCCACCAGCGCCTTCTGGGCACCAGCCAGCTTCGCACAGGACGAGAAGCCGCTGGTCATCGCGCGTAACATCGACCTCAACTCGCTCGATCCGCACCGCGCCTTCTGCGACACCTGCCAGATCTACAATTCCAGCGTCTATGAATCGCTCTTGACGCTGGACAAGGACAACAAGCTGATCCCGCTCTTGGCTTCCAAGTGGGAAGGCAATGCCGACCAGACCAGCTTCACCTTCACGCTCGACCCGGCCGCCAAATTCTCCGACGGCTCGCCGGTCGAAGCCAAGGACGTGAAATGGTCTTGGGAGCGGCTGAAGAACCTCAAGGGCAGCGCATCCTTCCTGATGGACAATGTCGCCTCGATCGAAACCCCGGACGCGCACACGGTCGTCGTCAAGATGGTGGCGCCGAGCTCGGAATTCCTCAACATCGCGGCGGCGCCCTACACGGCTGTCGTCAACAGCAAGGTCGCTTCCGAAGCCGGCGCCAAGGCCGGTGCGGACGCCTCGACCACCGACAATGCCGAGGCCTGGTTCCTGGCGCATTCGGCCGGCAGCGCACCGTTCGTGCTGAAATCCTATGAGCCGAATTCGGAGCTGCGCCTGGTGCGCAACGACAAGTACTGGCGCACCGCGCCGGCGTTGAGCGAAGTCGTCATCCGTCAGACCAAGGACGCGGTGGCGCAAGCGCAGATGCTGCAGAGCGGCACCGCCGACATCGCCATGCAGATCGACCCGGACACCGCCAAGACGATGACCGGCAGCGACGTCAAGATCGAGACCGTGCCGTCCTACAATTTTATCTACGTCGCGCTCTCGCCCGGCGCCAAGGCCAACAAGGTGCCGCTCACTCCGGACGTGCGCGAGGCGATCTCGCTTGCGCTTGACCGCCCCAGCATCCTCGACTTCACCATCGGCTCCGAGGGCCAGCTGATCAGCGCGCCGATCCCGCTCGGTTTCCCCGGCGGTTCGGGTTTCGAGGCGCAGCCCTATGATCTCGCCAAGGCGAAGGAGCTGCTGGCCAAGGCCGGCCATGCCGACGGTTTCGAGATGGAAGCGGCCTTTCCGGGCATGAACGTCTATGGCGTTGATCTCTCGCTGCTGATGCAGAAGGTCCAGCAGGATCTGGCCAAGGCCAACATCAAGCTTGACCTGCAGCCGATTCCCTTCGCCAACTGGCGCGAGCGCGTCAACGGCGATGGCATCCCGATGACCGCCGTGTTCTACGCGCCGGACTATTACGGCACCTCGCAGTATGTCGATTATTTCGCCATGACCAAGGGCAGCCCATGGTCGCGCCGTGCCGGCGCGGAGCGCGACCCATCGGTTATCAACCCGAAAGAAGCAGACCTCTACAAGGCAGCTTTGGCGGCAAGCGGTGATGAGGCCGCCAAGCTGTGGCACCAGATCGGCGAAGAAATGATCAAGGACAGGATCATCCTGCCGCTGGTCAGCCCGAACCTGATCCTGGCCTACAAGTCCGACGTCAAGGGCGTGCGCTACAGCGCCTGCTGCAACCTGCCGCTGGCCGAACTCAGCCACTGAGCCAACAGATCGCGGGAGGCGGCCAACCGCCTCCCGTTTCTCCCACTTCGGAAGATCGACAAATCCTGTTCTTCCAGCAGTCAAATTCAATATATGATATATCAATACGGAGACCTCATCATGCCTTCCCTGATCAACTCCAAGGACCAGCTGCTGCGCGAGCGCGCGGCCTCGGTCATTCCGGGCGGCATGTGGGGGCATATGGCCACTCGCTATCTCGGCTCGGCCTATCCGCAGTTCTTCGAGCGCGCCGATGGCTGCCGGGTCTGGGATGTCGACGGCCGCGAATACATCGATTTGATGTGCAGCTGGGGTCCGAACATCCTAGGCCATCACCACCAGGCGGTCGAGGAAGCGGCGGCGCGGCAGCGCAGTCTCGGCGACGCGATGAATGGCCCCGGCGAAGTGCTGGTCGAACTGGCCGAGCTGCTGGTCAAGACTGTCGCTCACGCCGACTGGGCGATGCTGCAGAAGAACGGCACCGACGCCACCACGGCCTGCGTGACCATCGCGCGCGCCGGCACCGGCCGGCGCAAGGTGCTGGTGGCGCGCGGCTCCTATCATGGCGCGGTGCCGTGGTGCACGCCCTCGCTTGCCGGCGTCACCGCCGAGGATCGCGCTCATCTGATCCATTTCGACTACAATGACGTCGCCAGCCTGGAAGCGGCCGTCGAGCAAGCCGGCAATGACCTTGCCGCTGTCGTCGTCACCGCCTTCCGCCACGACATTGCCCGCGACCAGGAACTGCCGACGGCGGCTTTTGCCAAGCGCGCGCGCGACCTCACCACCGCCGCCGATGCGGCACTGATCGTCGATGATGTCAGGGCCGGGTTCCGCATCGATCTCGCCGGCAGCTGGGAGCCGCTGGGTGTGCGGCCCGACCTTTCCGCTTTCTCGAAGGCGATCGCCAATGGCTATCCGCTCGCCGCCATCACCGGCACCGACCGGTTCCGCGAAGCCGCGACCAAGGTCTATGTGACGGGCTCGTTCTGGTATGGCGCCGTCGCCATGGCCGCGGCGATCGCCACCATCAAGACGCTGCGCGACACCAACGCGATCGCGAGCATGAATGCGGCCGGTGAGAGATTGCGCTCGGGGCTCGATGCAGCGGCGAAGAAGCATGGCCTTTCGCTTCGCCAGACCGGGCCGGTGTCGATGCCGATGGTGCTGTTCGACGGCGATGCCGAGTTCAAGAAGGCCGCTGCCTTTTGCTCGGCCGCCTTGCGCGAGGGCGCCTATTTCCACCCCCGGCACAACATGTTCCTGAGCGCCGCGCACACCGCGAAGGACGTGGACTTGGCGCTGCAGGCCGCCGATGCCGGCATGGCCGCGGCGGCGCAGGTGGCGTGAGCAGGCACTATGCTGCGCGAGAGTATAAAAAACTCAGCTGGCCGCCGACACCAGGCGGCCGTTCTGCGCCGCGCGGCGCAGTTCCTCCGGGGTGACCGCGCCGTCATTCAGCCGCTCGAGCACCTTGACCAGCAAGCGGCCGCCTTCGATCATGTCCTGCTGGATGCCCTTGCGCACGCCGTTCTCGTCGCGGGCGCGCAGCGCGTCGAGGATGTCGAGATGGCGGTGACGGCCATCATAGGTCGGCCTGGCATTCGGATACTGATAGTTCACCAGCGGGCCATTGCGCAGCCAGATGCCCTCGATGATGGCGAGCAGTTCCGGCATGCCCGCCGCCTGGTAGATCGAGTGGTGGAATTCCCAGTTGTCGCGGACGGCTTCGAACCAGCGGCCATTGTCCTCGTCGGCGATCAGTCTCTCATGCACCGCCGCCAGGCGATCGATCTCGCGCGGTTCGATGCGCGTCGTCGCCGCGGCACCAGCCATGCCTTCGAGATGCAGGCGAATGCTGCGCAGCTCCAGATACTGGGCGAGCGACAACTGGGCGACGGTGATCGACCGGCCCGCTTCCATCTCCAGGCCCTTTTCGCGCACCAGCTGCATCAGCGCCTCGCGCACCGGCGTCTCGGACACCTGCAGGCTGGCGGCAAGGTCACGGATCTTGAAGCGATGCCCCGGCCAGAAGCGGCCTTCCATCATGGCGCGGCGCAGCTCTTCGTAGACGCGGGTCGTCAGATTGTCGCGCGCGATCGGCGCGATGGAAGCAGTCACATCCAGTCTCCGTCCTTGCGGTGGCGCAGGCGTCGCCTGAGTCGAGCGGGCTGTGTATATGATATCACGATGGGCCTGGCCATCGGCATCGGACACGCCATCGAAACCAAAAAATCAGGGGAACGAGCCGCATGACCGCGTCGAGGCCTTCCCTTCTGTTCGGTGCCATTGCCGATGATCTGACCGGTGGCACCGAACTGGCGTCGATGCTGGTCGCGCGCGGCGTCCCGACAGGCTGCACCGTCGGGTTGGAGGCGCCAATCCTATCGGGCAATCTTGCCCATGTGATCCTGCTGAAAACCCGCGTTATCGCCGCCGACGACGCGGTGCGCCAGGTACTTGATGCCGCCGACCGGTTGATCGAGGCTGGCGCGCGGCAGATTTTCTTCAAATATTGCGCGACCTTCGATTCCACACCTGCCGGCAATATCGGCCCCTGCGCGGAAGCGCTGCTCGAACGGCTTGGCGGCGGCGTGACACTGTTCGCGCCGGCGCTGTGCGAGACCGGTCGCACCGTCTATCAGGGGCATATGTTCGGCGGTTCGCAGTTGCTGGCCGAATCGCCCAAACGTTTCGATCCGCTGACGCCGATGACCGATTCCAATCTGGTCCGCGTGCTGCAGGCGCAAAGCAAGGGGAAGGCTGGACTGGTGCCGTACCTCACCATTGATGCCGGCCCCGAAGCCATCCGCGCTGCCGTGCGGGAGAAGAGCGCGCGGGGCGAGACACTGCTGGTCACCGACACGCTCCGCGAGCGCGACCTGGCGGCGATCGCGGAAGCCGCCTTCGACCTGCCGCTGATGACCGGCAACTCCTCGGTCGCCGCGCATCTGCCGCCGGCCTGGCTGGCGCATGGGCTGCTAAACCCAAGCGATCTGGTGGCCGCCAGCCTGCCGGCCGTGGACGGCGCGGCGGCGGTGCTGGCCGGCAGCGTCGCCGACCGCACCATCGAACAGCTTGAGCGCTTCGCGCAGGACAATCCGTTGCTGACGATCGACCTTGCCGGCGCCTTCGCCGGCGCCGATGTCGTGGCGCAAGCGCGAGCCTTTGCCGAGCAGCATCTGCCCAACGCAATGATCGCTATAGCGACGACTGCATCGCAGGCCACGGTTGAGGCACTACAGCAGGCACATGGCCGTGACGCGGCCGCGGCAAAGGCGGAAGAAATCCTCGCCGAGATTGCGCACATCCTCGTGCGCGATTTCGGTGTGCGGCGATTGGTCGTCGCCGGCGGCGAGACCGCCGGCTCGGTCATCAAGGCGCTCGGCATCACGGGGATTGCCATGGGCGCCTATCAGGGGCCCGGCCTGTCGCGCGCCATCGCCCATCTGCCCGGCCTGCCCGACGACCCGCTGGCGCTGATGCTGAAATCGGGAAAGCTCGGCGGCCCCGACATCTTCGCCGACGTGCTGCAAGACATGACGCGGGCAAGAACCATTGCACCGGCAATCGAAACATGGCCACCGGCAAAATCGACCACAGGGCCAACCCCGGGGAAAGCATCGTAATGGATACCGACATCGCACGCGCCACTCTGATCGCCGCGACGGAGACCCTGGACGCCAGCGGAATGAATGTCGGCACGACAGGCAATATCAGCGTGCGCACGCCAAGCGGCATGCTGGTCACACCGACAGGGATAGCCACAAAAGCGCTTCGGCCGGAGCAGATGGTGGCGATGCAGCTCGATGGATCCTGGGACGGTGCATTCAAGCCATCGAGCGAATGGGAAATGCATGCCGAAATCTACAAGGCTTTCCCGGGGGCCGGCGCCGTGGTGCATGCCCATCCCGACCATTGCGTGGCGCTGTCCTGCCTGCGCGAAGGATTGCCCCTGTTTCACTACATGGTCGCTGGCTTCGGCGGCGACGATGTGCGTTGCTCGGATTATGCGCTGTTTGCATCGAGCGAACTGGCCAAGGTGGCTGTTGTGGCGCTCAAGGACCGCAATGCCTGCCTGCTCGCCAATCACGGCATGATCGCCTTCGGCGGCGATCTCGACACAGCGCTCATCCGCACCGTCAAGCTCGAAACCCTGGCGCGGCAATATCTGCTCGCACGCAGCGCCGGCACGCCGGTGCTGATCGGCGAGACCGAACTCGCCGCCATTCGCGGACGCTACAAGAGTTACGGCCAACAGAAATAACTGGACGAAGTTTGACTCAGACAGGCGTCGGTTTCAGTAGACTTGCAGATGCGAGAAGAACTTCGAGTTGAGATAGCTTTCCAGTGCGTCGGCGCCGCCCTCGGTGCCATTGCCGGAATCGTTGATGCCGCCGAACGGCACCTCCGGCAGGGCCAGGCCATAATGGTTGATCGACACCATGCCGCTGGCGATGCCCGACGACATTTTTGAGGCACTTGCCGCCGAGCGGGTGAAGCCATAGGCGGCGAGGCCGTAGTTCAGCCGGTTGGCTTCCGCGAGCGCCTCGTCGAGTCCATTCACCGGAGTCATCAGCGCCAGCGGGCCAAACGGCTCCTCATTCATGGCCCGGGCATCGGCGCCGATGCCAGACAGGATGGTCGGCTCGAAGAAATAGCCGGAATTACCGATGCGCTTGCCGCCGGTGACGAGCTCGGCGCCTTTCTGCACGGCATCGTGAACCAGTTCCTCCATCGCCTGCACGCGGCGCGGATTGGCGAGCGGACCCATGGTCGTGCCTTCAGCGAGACCATCGCCGACCTTGATCCGGCTTGTGGCTTCGGCGAAGCGGCCGACGAAATCATCATAGACCGCGTTGTCGACAAGGAAGCGTGTCGGCGCCACGCAGATCTGGCCGGCATTGCGGAATTTGGACGCCACCATCGAACGCGCGGCGCGGTCGAGATCGGCGTCGGGCAGAACGATGACCGGCGCATGGCCGCCCAATTCCATCGTCGCGCGTTTCATGTGCAGTCCGGCAAGCGACGCCAGCTGCTTGCCGACCGGCGTCGAGCCCGTGAACGAGATCTTGCGGATCACCGGATGCGGAATGAGATAGGCCGAGATTTCCGACGGGGTGCCATAGACCAGGTTCAAGACGCCGTCGGGCAGACCGGCATCGACAAAGACGCGCACCAGTTCGGCGGGTGAAGCCGGCGTCTCTTCCGGTCCCTTGATGATGATCGAGCAGCCGGCGGCGAGCGCCGCCGACAGTTTGCGCACCGCCTGGTTAAGCGGGAAATTCCAAGGTGTGAAGGCGGCCACCGGGCCGACGGGTTCCTTGACCACCGACTGGCTGACGCCCTCAAGCCGCGCCGGCACGATGCGGCCGTAGCTGCGCCGCGCTTCCTCGGCGAACCAGTCGATGATGTCGGCGGCTGCGAACGCCTCCATGCGCGATTCGGCGATCGGCTTGCCCTGCTCCAGCGTCATCAGCGTCGCGATATGCTTGTTGCGCTCACGCAGGATGGTGGCGGCCTTGCGCATCAGCTTGGAGCGGTCAAAGGGAGAGACGCGCCGCCAGGTCTCGAAGCCCTTGGCGGCGGCGGCGAGCGCTTCATCAAGATCATCGATGCCGGCATGGGCGAGCGATCCAAGCTCGGCTTCCGTCGCCGGATTGACGATGGGCATGGTGCGTCCACCCCGCGCGGGGCGCCACGAGCCATCAATATGCAGATGAACATCGGGATACATTGCAGGCTCCGTGAAAGGTCAGGCGTGAACAGGCTCGGCGGCAGGCGTGTAAATGCCGATGGCGCCAGTGCCGATCAGTTGGTCGATGGTCTCGGGGCTGTAGCCGAGAATATCCGTGAGTACGGCGGCCGTGTCTTGGCCGAGCATGGGCGGCGCCGTGAAGTCGGCGGTCAGCTGCGCGGCGAGCCCTTGCGCCGGGCGCACCATGGCGACGGAACCGAGATGCGGATGCGGCAAGGTGTGGACGAGGCCGCGCTCGCGCACATTCGGGCTGTCGAAGACTTCCGGTATCGACTTCACCATGCCGGCCGGAACGCTGGCCGCGGCACAGGCCGCCATCCAGTGACCGCGCGTTTGCGTCCGGAAAACGGCGCCGAGTTGCGGGATCAACGCCTCGCGGTTGGTAGCGCGCGCGCCTGCCTTGATGAAGCGCTGGTCCTTTGCCAAGTGCGGAAGATCAACCACCTGCTCGCACAGCGCGGCGAACTGGCGGTCATTGCCAACCGCCAAGGCAAAGCCGCCGTCAGCGGCTTCGAATATCTGGTAGGGGACGACGGTCGGATGGGCGTTGCCGTAACGAGCCACCTCGCGACCGGTGTTGAGGTAGCCACTGCCGACATTGATCAAGAGGCTGAGCGCACAGTCGATCAATGACAGGTCGAGGAACTGCCCCTTCCCGGTGGTTGTTCGCTCATAGAGTGCGGCCAGGATCGACTGCGTCGCGACCATCCCGCAGACGATATCGGTGATGGCGACGCCGACACGCATCGGCTCGCCGTCGCTCTCGCCGGTGATGGCCATCAGACCACTCTCGGCCTGCATGACGAAATCATAGCCGGGCCGGCCGGCATCGGGCCCGGTCTGGCCGTAGCCGGAGATCGAGCAGTAGATCAGCCGCGGGTTGGAGGCGCTGAGCTCCTTGTAGCCGACGCCAAGACGGTCGGCGGTGCCGGAGCGGAAATTCTCGACGACGATGTCGGCCTTGGCCGCCAGCTCGCGCACGATCGCCAGGCCCTGCGGGCTCTTCATATCGAGCGCGACGCTCTGCTTGCCGCGATTGGCGCAGAGATAGTAGGTAGAGACGCCCTTGTAGCTCGGCACCGACCAGGCGCGGGTGTCGTCGCCGCCATCGATGTTCTCGATCTTCCAGACCTCGGCGCCGAGATCGGCCAGGCTCATCGTCGCCCATGGACCGGCGAGCACGCGCGAGAGGTCGAGAACCTTGATGCCTTCGAGCGGCAGGCGCGCCCGGCCCATTATGCCGGCATCGTTGGTGTGGGCTTCAGTCACATCGCAATCCTTCGCGGGTAATTCGGCAGCTGCCTGGCCAACCTGTCAGACGGTCCTGAAGGTGTTGACCGGTTCCGGGAAATGACAGGCGACGCGATGCTTTTCCCCGGACGGGCCGAGCGGCGGCTCGGCTGAGGCGCAGATCGCTTGCGCCTTGAAGCAGCGCGTGCGGAAGCGGCAGCCCGACGGCGGGTTGAGCGGGCTCGGCACGTCGCCGGTCAGCACGATCCGCTCGCGCTTGCGTTCCTTCTCGGGGTTGGCGAGCGGCACGGCCGACAGAAGCGCCTGGGTGTAGGGATGCAGTGCCCTGGAATAGAGCTCGGCAGCCGGTGCGATCTCGACGATCTTGCCGAGATACATGACCGCGACATGGTGCGAGATGTGGCGCACGACCGAGAGATCGTGGGCGATGAACAGATAGGATGTGCCGAAGGACTGCTGGATATCCTTGAGCAAATTGAGCACACCTGCCTGCACCGAGACATCGAGCGCCGAGACAGGCTCGTCGAGGATCACCACTTGCGGGTTGAGTGCGAGCGCGCGGGCGATGACGACGCGCTGGCGCTGGCCGCCGGAGAGTTCGTGCGGATAGCGCTTGCCATGCTCCGGATTGAGCCGCACCAGTTCGAGCAGTTCGGCAACGCGGGCTCGGCGGTCGGCCTTCGACATGTCGCTCATGCGCAGCGGCTCGGCGATGTTGTCGGCTATGCGCATGCGCGGATGCAGCGACCCGTAGGGATCCTGGAAGACGAGCTGGATGTAGCGCCGCATCAGGCGCATCTCCTCATGGTTCAGCGCCAAAAGGTTCTGGCCACGGAACCAGCTTTCGCCACTGGTCGGTTCGATCAGCCGCATCAGGCAGCGTCCGAGGGTCGACTTGCCGCAGCCGGATTCACCGACCAGGCCCAGCGTCTCGCCTGGTGCCACGTCGAAGGAAACATCGGCGACCGCACGGACATGGGCAACCGCGCGGTCGAAGACGAGGCCACCGCGAACCGGAAAATCCTTGACCAGATGACGAACCGATAGCGCTGCTTCCGGCGCTGGCCTGGTTTCAGCTTGAACTTGCTCCGCTGCTGCGTTCATGGGGCCACGCGTCCAGTCTCCAGGCTTGCCGCCGCCAGCACGGCGCTGTGGAAAGGCGGCAAGGTCGTCGCGAAATGACAGGCCGAGAAGCGGCCGCCAATGTCATGCAGCGGCGGATCCTCGACCCGGCAACGCGCCTCGGCATGGATGCAGCGCGGATGGAAGGCGCAGCCACCCGGTAGACGGCCGAGTGCGGGCGGCGAACCATCGATCGAAAAAAGCCGCTCGCGGCTTTCCTCGAGGTTGGGGATCGAGGCGATGAGGCCGCGCGTGTAGGGGTGGCGCGGGTCGGCGAACAGCTCCGACACGGTGGCCTGCTCGACGACGCGGCCGGAATAGACGACGGCGACACGGTCGGCATGGCCGGCGACGACGCCGAGGTCGTGGGTGATCAGCACCAGGCCCAGACCGAGCCGCTCTTGCAGCGAGCGCAGCACGGCCAGGATCTGCGCCTGCACCGTGACGTCGAGCGCGGTGGTCGGCTCGTCTGCGATCAACAAATCGGGGTCATTGGCAACGGCCATGGCGATGACCGCGCGCTGGCGCATGCCGCCGGAGAATTCATGCGGGTACTGGCTGGCACGCCGTTCCGGCTGCGGGATCGACACCAGGTTGAGCAGTTCGACCGCGCGCGCCATCGCCTGCTTGCGGGTGACGCGCTGATGCAGCCTGACCGCCTCGGCGATCTGGGCGCCGACGGTCATCACCGGGTTCAGCGAGGACAGCGGATCCTGAAAGATCATGGCGATGCGCGCGCCCCTGATCTTGCGCATTTCGCGCGCCGGCTTGCCGACCAGTTCCTCGCCCTTGAAGCGGACCGAACCGGTTACGACAGCGTTCTTCGAGGTCAGGCCCAGAGCAGCAAGCATGCCGACCGACTTGCCCGAGCCGGATTCGCCGACAATGCCGACAACCTCGCCCTTGGCAACGTCGAGGTCGATGCCGCGCACCGCCTCGAACTGGTTGCCGGCCTTGCGGAACCCGACCCGCAAGCCGCGAATGGACAGCAGCGGCTCGCGCTCGCCTGGCTTGTCAACCGCGCCGGAGCGCGCTGAAGATAGCTGTGCGCTCATCGCCTAATCCGACCTTGGATCGAGAATGTCGCGCAGGCCATCGCCGATGAAGTTGAAGCCGAGCACGATGGTGAGGATGGCGACGCCGGGGCCGAAGGCGATCCACCATTGATAGAAATGCACGGCGCCGTCGGAGATCATCGATCCCCATTCGGGTGTCGGCGGGGTGGCGCCGAGGCCGATGAAGCTCAGCGACGCGGCAAGCAGCACGACCTGGCCGAGATCCATGGTGGCGCTGATCAGCACCGGGGTCCAGCAGAGCGGCAATATGTGCGTGAACAACACCCGGCGTGGCCTGGCGCCGGCGGCGATCGCCGCCTCGACATGCTCGCGCTCCTTCACTTCCAGCACCTGCGCCCGCATCAGCCGGGCGTAGACCGGCCACCAGACCAGCACCATGGCGATGGCGGCATTGCCGAGGCCGGGACCGAGCGAGGCTGCGACAGCCATGGCGAGCAGCATCGGCGGGAAGGACAGAGTGATGTCGACCAGCCGCATGATCGCGGCACCCGTCAGGCCGCCGACGAAGCCGGAGATGGCGCCGAGCAGCGAGCCGATGACGACGGCCGAGACGACGACCAGAACCGCGATCGGCAGCGAATGCGCCGCGCCGTGCAAGGTGCGGGCCAGCACGTCGCGGCCGAGTGCGTCAGTGCCGAGCCAATGCGCCCAGCTCGGCGGTTGCAGGCGGCGGGCAACCATTTCCAGCGGATCGAACTGCACCACCAGATTGGCGAACACGGTCATGAACAGCCAGAAGAGGATGACGACCGTGCCGATGACCAAGGGGGCGGTCAGCCATTCGGGGATGGCGGCGGAACGGGACTTGGTGACGACAGCCGACATCAGCTCAACCTCACCCGCGGATTGGCGACGACATAGAGGATGTCGGTGATGAGGTTGGTGACCAGGAAGGCGAGGCCGCCGACAATGGTGACGCCGATGATCGCCGGGAAGTCGAGGGCGCGCGCCGCTTCGACCGCATAGGAGCCCATGCCCGGCCAGGAAAAGATGGTCTCGGTCAGCACCGCGCCGGTGATCAGATAGGCGAAGGAATAGCCGATGACGGTCAGCGTCGGCACCATGGTGTTGCGCAGCGCATGCACGATGACGACACGGAACTCGCTCGCGCCCTTGGCACGCGCGGTGAGCACGAATTCGCGGCTCATCACATCAAGCATGTTGGCGCGAACCAGCCGCGATATGGTTCCCGATACCGTCCAGCCGAGCACGAAAGCCGGCAACAGCAGATGCCACAGCGCATCCTTGAAGACGGTGAGGTTGCCGGCGAGCAGCGAATCGATGGTCAGGAATCCGGTGATGCCGGGCGGCAGCGGCAGCCGGGCATCCAGCCGGCCCGGCCCCGGCAGCCAATTCAGCATGACCGAGAAGATGAAGAGCAGACCAAGGCCAGACCAGAACACCGGCAGCGACGAGCCGAACAGGGCAAACAGCCGCGCGCCATGGTCGATCAGGCTGTTGCGGAAATAGGCGGCCAGAACCCCAAGCACGATGCCGAGCGTGGTGCCGAAGATCATCGCGGCAAAGACCAGTTCCAGCGTTGCCGGCAAGCGATAGAGAATGTCGGTGCCGACATTGCGCTTGGTGATGAAGGACGTGCCGAGGTCGCCGCTCAACAGATTGCCGAGATATATCATATAGCGTTCCGGCAGAGGACGATCCAAACCCCAGCGGGCCTTGGCGGCGGCGACCACTTCGGGGTTGCTCATCTGCTGCTCGGCGACGATCGCCGTCAGCGGATCGCCCTTGGTCACGGTGGTGATCAGAAAAGCAATGGTGACGATGCCGAGTACCAGGAACGGCATCGCGATAAGCCGGCGCAAAATATAGCGGGACACGTGGCTACCTTCACAAGGACGGGCTTCGTAAGATGGCACAAGGCGCTGGAAGATGCCATCGAGGGGACATATTGACAGGCTGCAAAAGCCACTGTCAATATAAATGGAATTTAATTTCATTTTTGACTGTACCGCGCCGGCTAGACCGGCCCGACCGGTGGACACTCCGCCAGAAAGATCGCCAGCGTGCGCAAGCGAGCGACAAGGGACGAGACGGAAGTTGACGGCGACGGCGCGCAGCTTTCGTCGTCGCTGGTGCGCGGGCTCGGCATACTGCGCGCCTTCCGGCCGGGCGACGCCTCGCTCGGCAACCAGGACATCATCGCGCGCACCGGCCTGCCCAAGGCCACGGTTTCGCGCATCACCTACACGCTGAGCGCGCTCGGCTACCTCCTCTACGACAAGGACCTCGGCCGCTACAGCCTGGGGCCGGCAACCGTGGCGCTCGGCTATTCGGCGCTCAGTTCCAGCGCGGTCGTCCATATCGCAAGGCCGCTGATGCAGCCTCTGGCCGATTTGACGGGCGCGGCGGTGGCGATCGGTACGCGCGACAGCCTCAACATGGTTTATCTCGCCAATTGCCGGTCGGAGAGCCTGGTCACGCTGCGGCTCAATCCGGGCTCTTATTTGCCGATCTGGAAGACTTCGATGGGGCTTGCCTATGCGGCGGGGCTTCTGCCGGAAGAACGTGCCAGCCTTGTGCGTGCACTGCAGGAGGCGGAGCCCGACAAGGCAGCAATGATCGCTGCCGCCATCGAGGACGCGATCGCCCAGTACAAGCAGCTCGGCTATGTCACCTCGTTCGGGGCCTGGCACAGCTACATCCACGCAGTCGGCGTGCCGTTCCGCCCGCGCGACGGCTCGCCGCTGGTCGCCATCACCTGCGGCGGCATCGGCGAGATTATCACCGAGCAACGCGCGCATGCCGAAATCGGACCGGCACTGGTGGCGATGGTGGAAGCTCTACGCCAGCAGCTCGAGGGAAATCCCGACTGATCCGAGCCAGGCATTGGCCCAGACGATCGGCCTGCATGCCGGCTTGAACTTGCCCGGCCATGACCTCACAGTCTCCGCCAATGGCGGCTTCAGCCAGCATAGACAGGGGGAGAATCAGATGCCGATGAACTTCGTGGGACGCTTTGCCGGCCGGTCGGCGGTCATCACCGGCGGCGCCTCGGGCATCGGCCTGGCGGTCGCGCAGAGGATCGTCGACGAGGGCGGGCGTGTCAGCGTCTGGGATCGCGATCCGGCCCAGATCGAACAGGCAAAGGCTGTCATCCCCGGCCTGCACGGCATTGCCATCGACGTCGCCGATGCCGCCGGCGTTGCAGGCGCCGCGGCACGGACGATCGAAGCCCTTGGCGGCGTCGACATCCTGGTCACCAGTGCCGCCATCACCGGACCGAACATGACGACCTGGAATTATTCGGTCGAGGATTGGCAGAAGGTCATCGACATCAACATCAACGGCGTCTTCTACTGCAACAAAGCGCTGGTGCCGCACATGCTCGAGCGCAATTATGGCCGCATCGTCAACATCGCCTCGATCGCCGGCAAGGAAGGCAATCCCAATGCCTCCGCCTACAGCACTTCAAAGGCGGCGGTGATCGGCCTGACCAAGTCGCTCGGCAAGGAACTGGCCAAGACCAAGGTGACGGTGAATTGCGTGACCCCGGCGGCCGTGCGCACCGCGATCTTCAAGCAGATGAGTCAGGAGCATATCGACTTCATGCTGTCCAAGATACCGATGGCGCGCTTCGGCGAGGTCGAAGAGGTGGCGGCGCTGATCTGCTGGATCGCCTCGGAAGAATGCTCGTTCACGACGGCCGCCGTCTTCGACGTTTCCGGCGGGCGCGCCACGTATTGACGGCAACTACAAATCCGCGTGACAAGGCAACGAATGCCGGCCGCTCGGCGTATAGTCGGCAATGCAGAACATACGACAGGCAAACATTCCCCTAGACGGCGCCATGGACGTGACTTTTCGCTGCGATCTCGGCGTCCAGGGCGAGGACTTTCCGCATTTTTGGGAGCATACGGTCGGCAGTGGCCATGCAACGCTGGCGCTGCGTGCGGACTGGCAGGCACAGATGCGCCGCGCGCATGACGAGCTCGGCTTTCGCCATGTCCGCTTTCACGGCTTGCTCGATGACGACATGGGCACGCTCATCGACCAGGACGACCAGCCGCTCTATTCGTTCTTCAATGCCGACCAGATCTTCGATTTTCTGCTGTCGATCGGCATGCGGCCCTTTGTCGAATTGAGCTTCATGCCGACCATGCTTTCGTCCAGTGGGCAGATCATCTTCCACTACCGCGCCAATGTCAGTGCGCCGAAGGATTACGGCCAGTGGGCGACCCTTATCACCAAGCTTGTCGGCCATTGGGTCGACCGCTACGGCCTGGAGGAAATGCGCCAATGGTTCTTCGAGGTCTGGAACGAGCCCAATCTCGAGGCGTTCGGCAGCGGCAAGCAGGAGGATTACTTCAAGCTGTATGCCAGCACGGCAAAGGCGATCAAATCCGTCGACACGCAATTGAAGGTCGGCGGACCAGCGACCGCCGACAATGCCTGGATCGATGAGTTCATTGCCTATTGTGGGCAGAATAGCCTTCCAGCCGATTTCATCAGCACGCACCACTATCCAACCGATGCCTTCGGCCAACCTGGCGACGACACCGAAACCCAACTTTCGGAAAGCACAAGAAGTGCGTTGCGCGAGGAGGCGCACACCGCGCGCCAGCAAGCTGGTGATCGTCCGCTCTATTACACCGAATGGTGCACGTCTTCGAACCCGCGCGATCCGATGCATGACGAGCCGTATGCCGCCGCCTTCATCGTCAAGACGGTGATGGAAGCGAGAGGACTGGTTCAGGGCTACAGCTACTGGACCTTTTCGGATATTTTCGAGGAGAACTATTTTCCCTCGGTGCCGTTTCATGGTGGCTTTGGCCTGATGAACCTTCACGGCATCGCCAAACCGGCTTACCGTGCCTTTGAAATGCTGCACGGGCTTGGAACAGAGATACTGTCCATGGGAGGCGATCATCCAACCATCGATGGCTGGTGCATCCGTGATGGAAATTCGCTGACCGTGCTCATCTCCAATTTCGCCTTGCCGCGGCATCCGATTACGAACGAGACCGTCCATATCGAACTCCAGAACGCTCCGCGGCCCGCAGTGACTACCATCCGGCGCATCGATGCAGAAAATGCCAACGCCAAGGCGCTATGGGTGACGATGGGAAGCCCCGAATATCTGAGCCCGGCGATGGTCGAGCGATTGCATGCGGCCTCGGCAACGCCGGAGCAGGAACAACCGGTCGTCTGGCGCAACCGGACCCTTGAGTTCGACCTAACCGTGCCACCGCTGGGGATCGCGTCCATCAGGTTGGAGTTTGCATCGTTTGCCTAGAACAGAACCTGCCGCGCTGTCCGATGACGAGCTTCTGGACCGCTACCAGCGCGCGGCCTTCGATTATTTCCTCGAGACTGTGAACCCCGACAACGGGCTGGTCGCCGACACGTCACGGCCGAACTCGCCGGCCAGCATCGCCGTCGTCGGTTTTGCGCTCTCCTGCTATCCGATCGGCGTCGAGCGCGGCTGGATGACACGCGCGGCGGCGGTGGAGCTTACGCTTGCGGCGCTGCGTTTCTTCTCGGCCAGCCCGCAAGGCAGCGGCGAAGAGGTCACCGGTCACAAGGGTTTCTACTACCACTTCCTGGACATGCGCACCGGCCTGCGTGTCTGGCGCTGCGAGCTGTCTATGGTGGACACCGCCTTGCTGCTGGCCGGCATACTGGTGGCCGGCGCCTATTTCTCCGGCGTGGACGAGAAGGAAGCCGAAATCCGGCAACTGGCCGAAGCGCTCTATCGGCGCGTCGACTGGCGATGGGCGCAAGGCAGCACTCCGACCTTGCGGCAAGGCTGGAAGCCGAAGAGCGGTTTTCTGCACTATGGCTGGGAAGGCTACAACGAAGCGACCATCCTCTATGTGCTGTCGATGGCCTCGCCCGAGCGCCCGACCTCCGACGACAGTTACGAGGCCTGGACGGCGACCTATCAGTGGGAAAACATCTACGGCCATGACGTGCTCTATGGCGGGCCGTTGTTCATGCATCAGTTCTCGCATGCCTGGATCGATTTCGCCGGCATCCGCGACGCCTTCATGCGCGAGAAGAATTCGGACTATTTCGAAAACAGCCGCCGCTCGACCTATCTGCAGCGCGACTATGCCCGCCACAACCCCTATGGCTTCGACGGCTATGGCGAGAACCTGTGGGGGCTCTCCGCCGGCGACGGGCCAGGCGGCTTCCGCGCCAGTGTCGAGCGACGGCGGCACCGGTTTTCCGGCTATGCCGCGCGCGGCGCGCCGTTCGGGCCGGATGACGGGACGATCGCGCCATGGTCCTATCCGGCGTCGCTGCCTTTCGCGCCTGACATTTGCCTCGCCGCCTTGCGCCATCTCGGCGACCGTTTTCCGGAGGTGATCGACAATTTCCGGCTGCCGAGCGGCTTCAATCCGACCTTGGCCAACCGGCGAAAATTTGGCCGCAATGGCTGGGTGTCGGAAGGCCATTACGGGCTGGACCAGGGCATCGTGGTGATGATGATCGAGAACCACCGCTCGCGCCTGATCTGGAGGCTGATGCGATCCAATCCTCACATCCGCCGCGGCCTGAGCAAAGCCGGTTTCACCGGCGGCTGGCTGTCGCAGCCGAACCCCGCTTCAGGGGGCCGCGATGGCGCGTGAACGGACAAAGGCCGCCGCCTTCCCTGTCGACCACAATGACGTCGAGCTGATCCGGGCCGCGCATCCGCCGCACTGGAAGAACCCGACCCCCGACGGCCCTTACAATCTCGTCGTCATAGGCGCCGGGCCCGCCGGGCTGACCGCGGCGCGTGATGCCGCGAGCCTCGGCGCCAAGGTTGCGCTGATCGAGCGCGGGCTGATCGGTGGCGCCTGCGTCAATGTCGGCGGCGTCCCGTCGAAGTCGATCATCCGCACGGCCAGGCTCTATGCCGACATGCGCGATGCCGAGAATTTCGGCGGCGACACGCCGGAGCGTCTTCGCGTCGACTTCGAGCGGGCCATGATGCGGATGCGGCAGATCCGGCAGCGGCTCAGCCGCGCCGATTCGGCCGCGGCCATCGCTTCGGAAGGCATCCACCTCTATTTCGGCGATGCCCGCTTTGGTGGACCTGACACGGTTGAGGTCGCCGGCAAGACGCTGCATTTCAAGAAGGCCCTGGTCGCAACAGGCGCGCATCCGAGCGGACCGGCGATCCCTGGACTTGCCGAGGCTGGCTATCTCGACAACGAAAGCATGTTCAACCTCACGCAATGTCCTGAGCGGCTCCTCGTCATCGGCGGCGGCCCGCTTGGCTGCGAGACGGCGCAGGCCTTCTGCCTGCTCGGCGCGAAGGTCATCCTGGCGCAAAACGATCCAATGTTCCTGCCCGGCGAGGAACGCGACGCGGCGCAGATCCTTTCGGACGCGCTGGCGCGCGAGGGCGTCGAGGTGCGCCTTAACACCGAGGTGGTGGCGGTGCGGATGGAGGGCGGCAAGAAACTCGCCGACCTGATGCGGGACGGCGACACGACGACGATTTCCGTCGATGAGATCATCACCGGCGTCGGCCGTTCGCCCAATGTCGATGGCCTCGGCCTGGAAGACGCCGGGGTGGCGTATGACGCCAATGGCATCAAGGTGGACGATCACCTGAGAACCACAAATCCGCACATCTACGCGGCGGGCGATGTGTGTCTGGAATACAAGTTCACCCATACCGCCGAAGCAACCGCCCGCATCGTCGTGCGCAATGCCCTGTTTCGCGGGCGCGAAAGGCTCAGCGAGCTCGTCGTTCCCTGGTGCACCTATACCGATCCGGAAATCGCCCATGTCGGGCTCTATCCGATCGAGGCGCGCCGGAACGGCATTCCAGTCAAGACCTATACGGTGCTGATGCACGATGTCGCCCGTGCCGTCATGGACGGCGAGGAGGAAGGGTTCGTCAAGATCCATGTCCGGGAGGGATCCGACCGTATCCTCGGGGCGACGGTCGTCGCCAGCCATGCCGGCGAGATGATCAATGCGGTGACGCTCGCCATCAGGTCTGGCATGGGATTGCATGCCCTGGCCGATGTCATCCATCCCTTCCCGACGCAGGCGCAAGGCATCAAGATGGCGGGCGACGCCTACAGGCGAACCCGGTTCACCTCGTTGCGCAGGCGCTTGGCGGCGCGCTGGCTGGCCTGGTCCAGGCGATAACGCCGCCGGCCCGCGGAGGGCTCAGGGCGGCAGTATTCAAAATATGCAGTGCTTGACGAAAGCCTTGTTCAGCTAAACAAGGTGGCGCCGATGCTTGTGATCACGGAATCGTTCTGAAATGCCATCTGAATTAGGCCCTCTGCCGGGCACAACGCCCCAGGCGTCCGCATTGGGCGGTACAGGCGCGCATCCAGCTGCAGCCACTCTCGCGCACGCGGCCCAAAAGCGCACGCTGGTCGTGTCGCAAGACCCGGCCTTTCCGCCGGCTTCGGGTTCGGATCTGAGAAACTACCGCAACGCCGAAGCGGCCGCCAGGTTCGGACCGGTCTGCCTGGTTTCGGTGAAGCCGAAGACAGCAAGGAATGCTCCCGGTCCGTTGATCCGCGTCGAGGACTTGTCGATAGCGGGAGAGCCCCGCACGGCCTCGATCGGCTGGTGGCGCTCAAGAGCGGAGAGCCGTATACCGCGTTCCGCCCTGACGCGGCTCGAGGCGCTCGCCCGTGAATTCCGCCCGGACACCATCATTGTCGAGGGCGTCAGCCTGTTCAAGCTGCTGCGGCCCCTGCGGCCGCTGGCGGAGCAGCTCATTCTCGACATGCACAATGTCGAGTCCGACCTGGCCGGACAGATCAGGCGACTCAGTGCCAAGCGAACCGCGGCGGCATTCGGCGTCAGATTCCTCGAGAGGAAGGCCCTATACCTTGTCGACAGGGTTTGGGTCTGCTCGAACCTGGATCGCCAGAAGCTGATGACGCTTTCCCGGCACGAGATCCCGATCGACGTCGTTCCGAACGGAATTCCGCAAGCCGGGGATGGTCCCGCGCCCCTGCCTGCCGAGCCGTCGACCGGCAACGGCTTCCCG
Source organism: Mesorhizobium sp. P3_A8 (assembly GCF_056402995.1). Lineage (NCBI taxonomy): Bacteria > Pseudomonadati > Pseudomonadota > Alphaproteobacteria > Hyphomicrobiales > Phyllobacteriaceae > Mesorhizobium > Mesorhizobium sp. P3_A8. The sequence continues at coordinate 133,297 of NZ_JBFUGI010000001.1, forward strand.
GTGATCGTGTTCATCGGCCATCTCGCCTATCCGCCAAACGTCGATGCCGCGCAGCGATTGGCCAGTGTCATATTGCCTCGTATCCGCAAAGCCCTGCCGGATGCCAGGCTCGTCCTGGCGGGACGCACCCCGACACCGGAGGTGCAGGCATTGGCTGGATTGCCCGGTGTGGAACTCATCGAAGACCCCGTGGATGTGGCGCCGCTCTTGTCCAGCGCGCATCTGACCATCGTCCCGCTGACGGCGGGCGGCGGCACACGCATCAAGATCCTGGAAGCAATGGCCGCGGGCGTGCCGGTGATCGCGACGCCGATCGCGGCGGAAGGCCTGGACCTGGTCGAAAACGACGAGGTGCTGCTCTCTCCCTCCGACGAAACGCTTGCCGAGATGGCCATCGGACTCTGTCTCGATCCCGAACGCAGGGCGCGGCAACGGCTTCGCGCGCACCACGCGGTATGGGCAAGGTTCGGCCCGCAAGCGATCCGCGACGCCGTTCGTGACGGGCTTGGACTGAACGGCACCATCGGATGATTCCAGCAATCCTGCACCAGACATGGAAGAGCGACACCCTTCCCGCACGCTTCCAGGCATATGCCGACACCTGGAAGCGGCATAATCCGCACTGGACGGTGATGTTCTGGAGCGACAGGATGCTGCTCGAATTCGTGGCCGAGCACTACCCTGATTTCCTGCCGATGTTCTGCAGCTACACGAATGGCGTGCAGCGGTCGGACGCGGCCCGCTATATGCTTCTGCATCATTTTGGCGGGGTCTACGCCGACATCGACTGCGAATGCGTCGCCGCCTTTGATCCGATCATGGACGAGACCCGTGTCGTGCTGTGCAAGGAGCCGGCGTCGCACGCAGCCGTTCAGGCGGATTTCCGCAGTCTGCCCTATCTGCTGTTCAACGGGACAATGGCGAGCCCGCCCCGGCATCCGTTCTGGCTGCATCTCCTGTCCATGATGCCTGGACTTGCCGGCGCCAAGGACATACTCGACGCGACCGGCCCTTGTCTGCTGACCTCCGCGCAACGCGGCTACAGCGATCAGGCGGCCTTCGCCATCCATCCTTCCGGCCTGTTCACGCCTGTGACATCGGCCGGCAGCACGGAGCATGAGGCCGGCGACGACACGCCAGCACTTTCGATCCACCACTGGGCCGGCACATGGTGGACCCCGGAGCCGCCACCGAAATGGACGACGAAGCTGCGCAACCGAGCCTATCGGCTCCGGTACCAGCTGACGCGCGGCGCGTATCTGGATGAGGCCGTGGCGAAAGCGGGCGTCGACAAGGCGGTTCTGGCGGCCGCGCCGCCTTCAGGCCGAAACATTGCCATTCTGGTGCCGCTTCGCGACGCCGCCGACCTTATCCAACCGTTTCTCGATGCGCTGGACGGGCTCGACTACCCCAAGGACAGGATCAAGCTGGTCTTCTGCGAAGGCGACAGCCAGGACGGAAGCTGGGAGCGGCTGAAGGCCGCCACAGCAGAATTGGCCGGCAAATATCGCGACATCGTCCTGCTGCAAAGACAGGTCGGGACCAAGCTCGACAGGGCAAAACGGGCAAAGCCTCGCATGCAGCGCGTCAGGCGCGGCGCGATTGCCAAGGTGCGCAATTACCTGATCGATCACGGGTTGAAGGAAGACGACGACTGGGCGCTGTGGATCGATATCGACGTCTGGCGCTTTCCCGGCGATGCCCTGAACCGGCTGATCGCCACGGGACATCGCATCGCGGTGCCCAACTGCGTGAAGATCGCCGGCGGCGGCAGCTTCGACCTCAACAGCTTCGTGATCAGACGACAGATCAAGGATTATCGCTACTACCGCGACATACGCGGCGGGCTCCACCAGCCTCCGGCGCAAACGCCAAACCGCTATCATCTCAGCGATGTCAGGCATCTCGACATCATCGGCCTCGATGCGGTCGGCGGGACCATGCTGCTGGTCGATGCCGCTCTGCATCGCGGCGGCCTTCGCTTCCCCGAAATCCCCTATCGCGACCTGATCGAGACCGAAGCCTTTGGCATGCTCGCCAACGATCTCGGCATCCGGCCGGTCGGCTTGCCTAAGCTGGAGATCCTACACGTCCCCTGGTAAGGCGGCCTGCCAGCTGAAGTTCTTGCCAGAGGGGTTCGAGATAGACCTGTGGCCGCAGATGTCGCCAGGCGTCAGTCGTGCAACTCCCGTGAAATCGGCGGGCCGACCGAAAATCCGGAGAATGTGACCTCGAAACCCTCGCGTTGCGGCGAGCAGCACATCATACCGACATCGACCGCCTTCGAGACCGGGAAATAGGCAAGCCGCACCGGCTTCCAGTGGCCGTCCGAAGCATCGAGGTACTGGACGCGGATCGCCTCGCCATGGCGGGTCAGGCGAATGCTGACGCCGTTGGGATCGGCATGAATGGCAACCAGCGACCAATCCGATGTGTCATTGGTGACGACGACGGAGAAATAGGCAAGGCCGTCAGTGTATTCGATGCCGGCCTTGATCCAGTTCGTTTCGCTCAGCCGGATCATCAGCCCGGCCTGGTCATAGAGCACCTCGTAGTTGCCCTTGACGGTGACTTCGGCCGTGAAATCGCCCTCCACCGGCCGATGCAGGAAGTGGCCGCTGTCGCGCCAGAAGCCGTAGAAGGTCTCGCGCCAGAAATCGGTCTCCTTGCCGGTGCGCACCCGCACCGCATCGCCGTCGATAGCGTGATGCGGCGGCGGGTTGAGCCAGGTCAGTTCCTGCAATGCCATTGGCTCATACCTGTTCCGCGGTGAAAGCTCGCCGGCCGATGAGCCGGCGCCCGATCAGCCTGCAAATGTGTAGGCGGTCTTGACGGTGGTGTAGAACTCAGCGGCATAGCGGCCCTGTTCGCGCGGGCCGAAGCTCGAGCCTTTGCGGCCGCCGAAGGGAACGTGGAAGTCGACGCCGGCCGTCGGCAAATTGACCATCACCATGCCGGCCTCCGAATTGCGCTTGAAGTGGGTCGCGTGCTTCAGGCTCGATGTGCAGATGCCTGAGGTCAGCCCGAAAGGCGTGTCATTGGCGACGGAAAGCGCCTCGTCATAGTCCTTGACACGGATGACGCTGGCGACAGGCCCGAAAATCTCCTCGCGCGAGCTGCGCATGGCGTTGGTGGCCTCGGTCAGCAGCGCCGGGCTGAGGTAGAAGCCCGGTGTGTTGCGGTCGAGCCTTTTACCGCCGAAGGCAAGCGTCGCGCCTTCCCTGACGCCGATGGCGATATAGTCCTCGTCCTGCTGAAGCTGTGTCGCATCGACGACCGGGCCGATCTGGGTCTGCGCGTCGAGCGCGTCACCGATGACCAGCTTGCCCATGCGGTCCTTGAGCGCGTCGACGAAACGGTCGTGGATACCTTCGGTCACGATCAGCCTGGACGAAGCCGTGCAGCGCTGGCCGGTCGAGAAGAAAGCGCCGTTGAGTGCACAATCGACGGCGACCGCAAGATCGGCATCGTCGAGCACGACCAGCGGGTTCTTGCCGCCCATTTCGAGCTGGAATTTGCGCATGTGCTCCACACTTGCCGCCGCGACCCGCTTGCCTGTGCCGACCGAGCCGGTGAAGGTGATGGCATTGACATCAGGGCTGTCGAGCATCGCCTGACCGACCACCGAACCCTTGCCCATGACCAGATTGAGCACGCCCTTGGGCAGGCCGGCACGGTGCAGAATGTCGACGATCGACCAGGCGCTTTCGGGAACAAGTTCGGCTGGCTTGAAGACGATGGTGTTGCCATGCGCCAGCGCCGGCGCGATCTTCCAGGCCGGGATGGCTATGGGGAAATTCCATGGCGTGATGATGCCGACCACGCCGACCGCTTCGCGTGTGATCTCGACGCCGACACCCGGCCGCACGCTTGGCACCATCTCTCCGGTCAGACGCAATGTTTCGCCGGCAAAGAAATCGAATATCTGGGCGGCGCGAATGGTTTCGCCAATGCCTTCGGCCAGCGTCTTGCCTTCCTCGCGTGCCAGGTTGCGGCCAATCTCATCCTTGCGCGCCATGATCTCGTCCGACGCCTTTTTCAGCACCGCGTGGCGTGCCAGCGGACCGGAGCGCGACCATGCCGGAAAGGCGGCCTTGGCCGCCGCTATGGCCTGCTTGGCCTGTTCGACCCCCGCCGAGGCATATTCGCCGACGACGTCACCCGTATCCGAGGGGTTGATGTTGCGGGACCCGGCGTCGCCGACCCATTCGCCATCGATGAGGTTCTTTCGAAACTGCGCCATGTCCTGGTCTTTCCTGCTGGTTGGCCGCGCGGCGGCATCTGTCTGAAGTGGTATTTGCCAGACAAATGCCTTTCGGGAAAGCACGCACTGACCCGGCCGCCGCGACAAAATTCCCGGGCTTGCCTTCGCGGTAATTGCGACGCCCCATCGAAAGCCAAACCGGCTAACGTCCGCGAGACGCCCTGCAGGTCGAAACGAATTGCCCTGGACAGATATGTCCATAGCCTTGATTTGCCCGGTGCGGCGTGTCATGCGTCGTGCTGATGGCAGCTCTCGAAACGACGATCCAGCGCGCCGGCGCCACCGGCAACATCAAGGCCACTCGCGAAGACTGGCTGAAGCTGGCGCTTGAAACACTGATCTCGGATGGCGTCGAACGCGTCCGCGTGCTGACGCTTGGCCAGCAGCTCGACGTCTCGCGCTCCAGCTTCTACTGGTATTTCAAGAGCCGCCAGGATCTGCTCGACCAGTTGCTGGACTATTGGCGGCAAACCAACACCAGGTTCATCGTCGAACGTGCTTCGCGGCCCTCCGCCACGGTCATTCGGGGCGTGATGAGCATTTTCGAGTGCTGGGTCGACGAGAGGCTGTTCGATCCCCGGCTGGATTTCGCGATCAGGGCCTGGGCTCGCCGCTCGCCCGCAATCCGGCGCGCACTCGACGAGGCCGACGAAGAGCGCGTCAATGCCATACGCGACATGTACATGCGCCATGGCTATGAGGAAGAGGACGCGTTCGTGCGCGCCCGTGTGCTCTATTTCATGCAGATCGGCTATTACTCGCTCGAGCTCAACGAGCCGATGAGCACCCGCCTGGCCCAGGTCGCCTCGTATCTGCGCAGCTTCACCGGCCAGGAGCCTCCGGCAGAAGATGTCGAGGACTTCGCGCGCTATGTCGAGAAGACGCTTTCCGGCAAACGGTAGACACAGCCATAGGCTGAAGCATCCCCAACGTCGTCATCCCTGGGCGAAGCAGAAGCGAAGCTCCGTCGCGGAGACCCTGGGATCCATTCCGTGACCTTGGTCATAGAGTGCAGCGGAGCGGAATTCTGCACCGTAGCGGCGCTTCGGAGTCCCGGCATGGATCCTGGGGTCTGCGCTGCGTCGCTGCGCTCCTTGCTCCGCCCCAGGATGACGAAGGGACGGACGTTCCTGCTAATCGTCGTCCCCTCAGTGCAGACACATCCGAGCAGTAGAAACGTCCTCGTCGTTCGACCATCCTGCCCGTCACTGGCAACGCACTAGACACATGTGTACAATGCCGATAGGATGCACCGTCATGACCTGACGGAGTGCAGCAGCATGAAATCGCAATACAGGGCGATCGTTATCGGCGGCGGCGTGGTTGGAGCCTCGGTGCTCTATCACCTGGCGAAGTTCGGCTGGAGCGATGTCGCGCTGATCGAACGCGAGGTGCTGACCGCTGGGTCGAGCTGGCACGCGGCCGGCGGCTTCCATGCGCTGAACGCCGATCCCAACATCGCCGCGCTGCAGGCCTATACGATCGATCTGCTGTCAGAGGTCGAGAAGGAATCGGGCCAGAACATCGGCATGCATATGACCGGTGGCATCTCGGTCGCCTCGGCACCGGAGCGCTGGGAATGGCTGAAGGCCTCCTATCGTATCTTCCAGACCATGGGTATCGACGATGTCCATCTGGTCGGCGTCGACGAGATCAAGCAGCGCTGCCCGATCCTCAACACCGACGGCATGCTGGGCGGCCTTTATGCCGCGCGCGAAGGCCATATCGACCCGTCGGGCGTCGTGCACGCCTATGCCAAGGCGGCACGGAAGCGCGGCGCCGATATCATCGAGCACAACCGCATGCTGGAGCTCAACCGCCGCGCCGACGGCAGTTGGGACGTGGTCACCGAGAAAGGCACTGTCGTTGCCGAGCACGTCGTTAATGCCGGCGGCCTGTGGGCCAAGCAGGTCGGCCGGATGGCCGGCATCGACCTGCCGGTGTCCCCAATGGAGCATCACTACCTCGTCACCGAGGCGCTGCCCGAAATCCAGGCGCTTGACCGGGAACTGCCGCTGATCGTTGACCTCGAAGGCTTCACCTATATGCGTCAGGAGCAGAAGGGCCTGCTGCTCGGCATCTACGAGATCAACCACAAGCACTGGAACATGGACGGTGCGCCGTGGGACTACGGCATCGAACTGATCCAGGAGGACACCGACCGCATCGCCAACGAACTGGCGCTCGGCTTCAGCCGCTACCCCTGCCTGGAGACGGCCGGCATCAAGCGCTGGGTGAACGGCGCCTTCACCTTCTCGCCCGACGGCAATCCGCTGGTCGGCCCAGTGCGCGGCGTCGCCAATTACTGGGTGGCCTGCGGCGTCATGGCCGGCTTCCTGCAAGGCGGCGGCGTCGGCAAGTCGCTCGCCGAATGGATGATCCATGGCGAGCCGGAAGCGGACGTCTACGGCATGGACATCGCCCGCTACGGCGATTTCGCCTCCAACCGCGAATACATCAAGCAGACGACCGGGCAGTTCTATTCGCGCCGCTTCGTCATGAGCTATCCCAACGAGCAATTGCCGGCAGGACGACCCTTGAAGACGGCCGGCGCGCATGACGCCATGGATGCAGCCGGCGCGCGCTGGGGCAATTCGTGGGGCATGGAAGTGCCGCTGTATTTCGCCCCGCAAGGCTTCGTCGAGACACCGACGCTGAAGCGCTCCAACGCCTTCGACATCGTCGCACGGGAATGTCGTGAGGTGCGCGAGGGCGTCGGCCTGCTCGATATCACCGCCTTCTCGCGCTACGAGGTCAGCGGGCCGCAAGCGGAAGCCTGGCTCGACCGGCTGCTTGCCTGCGCCTTGCCCAAGCCCGGCCGGGCGAAACTCGCGCCGATGCTGGGCGAGAACGGCAAGCTCAAGGGCGACCTCACCGTCTTCAACTGGGGCGACGGCTGCTGGTGGATCATGGGGTCCTACTATCTTCGGCAATGGCACATGCGCTGGTTCGAACAGCACCTCGCCGACGGCGTTAGCGTGCGCGACATTTCGGACGCGGTGGTTGGCTTTTCGCTGGCCGGCCCCAAAGCGCGCCGCCTGCTTGAGCGGCTGACGCACCAGGATGTTTCGCATGAGGGCTTTGGCTTCCTCGCCTGCAAGACGCTGGATGTCGGCCTGGTGCGGGCCAAAGTCGGGCGGCTGTCGGTCATCGGCGAGCTCGGCTACGAGATCCATTGCCAGGCCAATGAGCATGCCGGGCTGCGCCGCGCGCTGCTGGCGGCAGGCAGCGACCTCGGCGTCACCGAATATGGCTTCGGCGCCGTCAATTCGCTGCGGCTCGAAAAGAGTTTCGGCATCTGGTCGCGCGAATTCACGCAGAATTATACGCCTGCCGAGACCGGCATGGACCGCTGGATTGCTTTCGACAAGGGCGACTTCATCGGCCGCGAGGCGGTGCTGAAAGAGCAGAAGGCCGGTGCCAGGCGAACACTGGTGACGCTCGAAATCGACGCGGTGGATGCCGACGCCAGCGGCTACGAACCGGTCTGGAGCAAGGGCAAGCTTGCCGGCTTCGTCACCTCGGGCGGCTATGGCCATACGGTCGGCAAGAGCCTCGCCATGGCGCTTGTCGATCGAGATGCGGTCGGTATCGATACCGAGTTGACAACCCACATCGTCGGCGTCGAAAGAGGTGCGCGCGTCATCGCTTCGTCGCCCTACGATCCGCTGGGCAAGGCGATGCGAGCATGACCGATCGTACCGCTGCCATCCCTGCGGAAGACCATGCCATGATCAACGCCCTTTCCTCGAAAACAGGCCTGTCCGGCACACCATGACCAGACGCTATTCCGCTCTGTCGCTGTTCAAGGAGGGCCTGGCTGGCCAGACCGGCTGGAAGCAGGCATGGCGCTCGCCCGAGCCGAAGCCGTCTTACGACGCGATCGTCATCGGCGGCGGCGGCCACGGGCTGGCGACGGCGTATTATCTGGCCAAGAACCACGGCATCACCCGGGTCGCAGTATTGGAAAAAGGCTGGATCGGCGGCGGCAACACTGGCCGCAACACCACCGTGGTGCGCTCCAACTATTATTATCCGGAGAGCGTCGAGCTCTACGGGCTGGCGCACAGGCTCTATGAAGGCTTGTCGAAGGATTTGAACTACAACGTCATGCTGTCGCAGCGCGGCATGGTCAATCTCTGCCACTCGACCGCCGAAATGGAAATCGGCGCGCGCACCGTCAATGCCATGCAGATCAACGGCATCGATGCCGAGCTGTTTTCGCCCGAGGATGTGCGCCGCGTGGCGCCGATCTACAATTTTTCGCCTGACGCGCGTTTCCCCGTCTTCGGCGGCATCTGGCAAGGCCGCGCCGGCACCGCCCGCCACGACGCGGTTGCCTGGGGCTATGCGCGGGCGGCGAGCCGGCTCGGCGTCGACATCATCCAGAACTGCGAGATCACTGATTTCATCATCGAGGGCGGCCGCTGCCGCGGCGTCCAGACGAGCCGTGGCGCCATCCGCTCCGAACGCATCGGCATGGCGGTGGCCGGGCATTCCTCGGTGCTGGCGGCCAAGGCCGGCTTCCGGCTGCCGATCAACTCCTATGCGCTGCAGGCCTGCGTTTCCGAACCGGTAAAGCCGATCCTCGACACAGTGGTGCTGTCGCCCGGTTGCGGTGTCTATGTCAGCCAATCCGACAAGGGCGAGATCGTCATCGGTGGCGGGCTCGACCGGATTCCTTCATACGCGCAGCGCGGCAATCTGCCGACGCTGGAGGCGGTGATCGCCGGCCTGTTGGAAATGTTCCCGGTCTTCGGCCAGCTGAAGCTGATGCGGCAATGGGCCGGTATTGTCGATGTCGTGCCGGACTCCTCACCAATCATCGGTCCCTCGCCATTGCCCAATCTGTTCCTCAACTGCGGCTGGGGCACAGGCGGCTTCAAGGCCATTCCCGCCGGCGGCACACTGCTGGCGAACTTGCTGGCGACGGGCAAGCACAATGACATTAGCCGTCCCTTCGATCTCGACCGCTTTGCCAGCGGCCGGTTGATCGACGAAGCGGCCGGCTCCGGCATCGCGCATTAGAGGTACTTATGCAGCTTTTCCCTTGCCCGTTCTGCGGCCCGCGCGACGAGACCGAGTTCCACTATGGCGGCGATGCCGGCAATGTCCGACCGGATGGCGCCGATGTGCCGATCGAGCGCTGGGCCGGATATCTCTACATGCGCGGCAATCCGAAGGGTACGGCGCGCGAGATCTGGGTGCACATGAACTGCGGCGAATTCTTCGTCATGGAACGCGACACGGTCTCGCATAAGGTGCTGTCCTCGACCGCGCTTGGCGGGGAGCACGCGGCGTGACCGCCTCGCGTCTTGCCACAGGCGGCAACGCCATCGACCGATCGAGGCCGATCCGCTTCAGCTTCGACGGCACGACCGTCGACGGCTTTGCCGGCGACACCATCGCTTCGGCGTTGCTGGCCAATGACGTCGCGGTCGTCGGCCGCAGCTTCAAATACCACCGGCCGCGTGGCATTTGGGGCGCCGGCGTCGAGGAGCCGAACGCGCTGGTCGATGTCGGCGGCCCGCAGGCGACGCCGAACACGCGCGCCACGACCGAGCCGGCACGCGACGGGCTGGTGGCGAAAAGCGTCAACGCGATACCCAGTGCACTGGCCGACCGCAACGCTTTCCTCGACCGCTTCTCGCGCTTCATTCCTGCGGCGTTCTACTACAAGACCTTCATGTGGCCGGACTGGCACATGTTCGAGCCGCGTATCCGCGCCATGGCCGGGCTGGGCAAGGTCGATGCAGACTGGACCTCGCCGGGCACTGCGGACCAGATCAATCACCACTGCGACGTGCTGGTGGTGGGCGCTGGCCCGGCCGGGTTGGCGGCGGCAAGGCTGGCGGCCGGCGCGGGTCTGTCCGTCACGCTGGTCGACGACCAGCAGAAGCCCGGTGGTTCGCTTGGCCACCGCGTCGGCGAGATCGACGGCAAACCGGCGGTCGTCTGGGTCGAGGAGACGGTTGCCGAGTTGGCCGCCGGCGGTCACCTGATCCTGCCTTCGACCACCGCCTTCGGCATCTACGACCACAATCTGGTGGGGCTGAACCAGCGTCATTTCGATGGCCGGCGCGACACGCTGTGGCGGGTCCGGCCGCGCCAGATCGTGCTGGCGACCGGCGCCATCGAGCGGCCCTTGCCCTTCGCCAACAATGACCTGCCGGGCATCCTGTCGGCGGATGCGGCGCTCACCTATCTCAGGCGCCATGCGGTGCTGGTCGGCCATCGCATCATCGTCGCCACCAACAATGACAGCGCCTACGAGGTTGCCGCAGCATTGGCCGAAGCTGGGGCTGATGTCACGCTTGTCGATATCAGGCGTGACGGCATGCCCGCAACGCCGGCCAAGGTGCGGGCCATCAAAGGACGCGCCATCGCCTCCGCGAGCGGCAAGCTTCGCGTCAAAGGCGTGACGCTCGATGACGGCACCAGGCTCGATGCCGATTGCGTGCTGGTCTCCGGCGGCTGGACGCCGACCATTCACCTTTTCGGCCAGGCCAGGGGCAAGCTTGCCTGGAGCGAGGCACGTGCAGCCTTCCTGCCGGGCGATCCGGTGGATGGCATTGCTGTTGCCGGTGCGGCAGCAGGCGCGGTCTCCTTGCCGGAGGTGTTTTCCGACGCGCAGCAAGCGGTCGCGTCGCTCGGCGAGACAAAGGCAGCAGCGCCGCGCAGCACCGGACCGGAGGCAACGAGCGGCATAACAGCGGCGTGGCCGGTGCCCGGTTCGAAGGGGCGCATCTGGATCGACTACCAGAACGACGTGACGGTGAAGGACGTCGAACTGGCGGCACGCGAAAACTTCGTCTCGGTCGAACACCTGAAGCGCTACACCACGCTCGGCATGGCGACCGACCAGGGCAAGACCTCCAACCTGCCCGGCCTGGCGCTGATGGCCGGCATTACCGGCCGCACTGTGCCGGAGGTCGGCACCACAACCTACCGTCCACCGTTCACGCCGGTGCCGCTGGCAAGCTTTGCCGGCGCGCGCGTCGGCGAATTGATGGCGCCGGTGCGCCGCCTGCCGCTGGAGACTATCCACCGCGCCAGCGGCGCCGTCTTCCAGGAATATGGCGGCTGGCTGCGCCCGGCTCACTATGGCGGCCGCGACGCCGATGCGGACCGCGCGATCCAGGACGAGGCGCGGCGCGCCCGCCAGTCGGTGGCGCTGTTAGACGGTTCGACGCTCGGCAAGATCGAGGTGATCGGCCCGAAGGCGGCCGCGTTCGTCGATTTCCTCTACTACAACACCATGTCGACGCTGAAGCCGGGCCGCTGCCGCTATGGCTTCATGCTGTCGGAGAACGGCGTGGTCTTCGACGACGGCGTGCTGGTGCGGCTGGACGAGCATCGCTTCGTCGTCTCGTGTTCATCCTCGCATGTCGCAGCGGTGCATGCGCGGCTGGAGGAATGGCGCCAGGACCGCTTTGGCCGCGACGCGGTCTATATCCACAACGCCACAGCGGACATGGCGACGCTGACCGTTTCGGGGCCGAATGCCCGGAAGCTACTCGAAACTCTTGGTCTGGGCCTCTCGCTCGACGATGCCGACCTGCCGCATATGGCGATCGGCCATGGCAGCTATAGCGGTGACGAGGTTCGCATCGCCCGTGTCAGCTTCACCGGCGACAGGAGTTACGAAATCTCGATCCGCGCCGATCGCGCCGAACCCTTGTGGGCGCACCTGCGTCAAGCGGGCCAGGCGTTCGATGCCGTCGTCATCGGCCTCGAAGCGCTGATGATCCTGCGTGCCGAAAAGGGCTTTATCGTCATCGGCAAGGACACGGACGGCACCACGCTGCCGCACGACCTCGGCAGCGAAGGGCCGCGCGCCAAGCGCCAAACCGAATATGTCGGCCGCCGTTCGCTGTTCACCGAGGAGGCTGCGCGAAACAACCGCCTGCAGCTTGTCGGCCTCACGGTGCCGCAAGGCGAAGCGCCGCTGCCAACGGGCGCGCATGGCATCAAGCGGAGCGACGGCAAACTACACAGCCAGGGCTTTGTCACCTCGAGCTACCAGAGCCCGACGCTTGGCCGACCGGTTGCACTTGGCCTGATCGAGCGGGGCGCGGCGCGCCATGGCGAGACGATCGACATCCAGCACCTCGGCAAGGCCAGCAAGGCGACGATCGCCCCGCCTTGCGCCTTCGACCCGGCAGGAGACCGGCTGCATGCGTGATCTCGCGGAAAAATGGTCCGTCGCACCGGACTGGCAGTCGGCGGTCATCACCACGTCAGGCCTTTCGGTGCGCGCGATTCCTGGCCTCAGCCAGATGTTGGTCAGTGGCAGCCTCGACGCGTGGGCGAAGACATCGGGCATGCACGGCGACGGCGTAGGCGCTTTTGGCGCGGCGCAGGGCGACCGCTATGCGGCGCGGCTAGCGCGTGACCGGCTGCTCATCGTGTCGAACACTCCCCTCGTCATCGCGACGGGTTGGCACGCGGAGGGTTTTGCGGTGACGGAGATCAGCGCGGGGCTGCAGGTGTTCGAGGTCGAAGGCCCCGCGCTCGATGCCTTTATCGCACGTGGAACAACGCTTGATCCCAGACAACCAAGCCCCAGCGCCGCACTTGCCTTCGCCGGCATCAGCGCCATTGCCTATCGCCATGAAAGCAAGCTGCGCATCCATGTCGATCGCGGCCTTGCAGCCCATCTCTGGACGTGGATGGAGCAGGCTGCCGGCCACATCGCGGCCGGAAACTAGAGCAATTCCAGGAAAAGTGTGAACGGTTTTCCGTCCGGAATTGCGTTAAACAAAGAGTCTGGCCAGCACGCTCAGAGCGTGAACGACCAGAACAGGCAAGCCAGCGTCGCAGCGGCGAAGATCACGAAGAACAGGCTGCGCAAGAGCACGTTGCGGCGCAGTTCGTTCATGACGAAGTGACAGCCGACGACCGCCACGGCAAACAGGAAGCGCCAGTTCAGCAATGCCCCCATAGCGCTGCCTTGGCCAAAAGCCCACCGGGCAAGAAGACCACCGACAATGGTGGCAAACAGCACGATCACCGCCCAGAAGATCGCGTCGGCGGCATGGGTCAGGACGATGCTGGCCGCGCGGATCGGCAGGATCATCATCAACAGCGCGCTGAAGAAAAAGACCGCCGCAAGCGGAATGAAGGTTCCGGCATCGGCGATGCCGTCGAGCCGCCTGGCGCCGATCGCGCCATAGGGATAGCCGTGCCGGGCCACAGCAAGGCTCAGCGCCATAAGCAAGGCGGTCAGCACCGCGACGAGTGCGAAGGTCGTGAGGGCTTTGCTCATGGTGTTCCTGTCCCGGACGAATCAGACAGGAACTTTGTATCGGGCGGTCGTAAATTGCACGTAAGCGAAGGTGCCGCCCGTGCGGATTTCGGTCGGCTGCTACTCGGCGGCGACCCTGCCCGACGAGCGATTGGCCAGCACGAAGCCGACTTCGTCCACAGCCTGCGCCGCGCGCTTCAGGATCGCATCGGAGCGCAGCACGCCGTCGGTGAAATCCTTGTCGGTGGCGTAGACGGCGGTCGGCAGCGTGAAGGCCTCGAAGAAGCCGAACAGCGGCCGCAGTTGATGCTCGACGATCAGGGCGTGGCGCTCACCGCCGCCGGTCGCGGTCAACAGGATGGGCTTGCCCCGCAGTGCTGCCGGATCGATCAGGTCGAAGAAGTGCTTGAACAGGCCGGTATAGCTGCCCTTGTAGGTCGGCGAGCCGACCACCAGCACGTCAGCCGCGAGGATCTGGGCCAGGATCGGTTGCGCCTGGCTGTCGAGGTCGCGCGCCCATCTTGCCGTACCCAGCGACGGGCCGACATCCTCGATATCGTAGGTGCTTGCCGACAGGCCATGGCGCGCGGCGATGTCCCTGGTGACGAGATCGACGAAGGCGCGCGTCTTTGACGGTCGGGTGATGTTGCCGGAAAAGCCGACGACTGTTGGATTTGACATGGTGACTGGGCTCTCTTTGGTCATGATGGTCGAAATCTTGAAGGGCGGGCCGCCCGCCCGCCGGTGGGGAATCAGCTCCAGGCGTGCAGCGGCGGGTTTTCGCCGTTGAGGAAATATTTTCCGAGGATCGAGTACTTCCAGCGTACCGGATCGTGCAGCGTGTGGGTGCGGGCATTGCGCCAATGCCTGTCGAGATTGTGCTCGGCCAGTGTCGAGCGCGTGCCGGCCAGTTCGAACAGTTTGTTGGTCGCGGCGATGGCAACCTCCGTCGACAGGATCTTCGCCTCGGCGGTGACGATCTGCGCATGCGCCACTGTCTCGGCGGTCGGCTCGGCTACCGCCCGGTCGATTGCCTGGCCGGCCTTTTCCAGCAGCGCCTGCGCGGCGTGCAGGCGCAGCGTCAGGTCGCCGACCGCCTGGATGGTGTAGGGATCGTCCCAGGCATTGTCGACGCCGCTGTCGATCCAGGCGCGGCTCCTGGTCCTGACGAAGTGAACCGTCTCGTCGATCGCCGCCTGGGCGATGCCGGTGTCGACCGCGACCTGGATGATCTGGAAGATGGCGCCGTCGGCGGTCGGTTTGTCATAGCCCTTGTAGCCGGGCACCAGATGCGTCTTCGGCACCTTGACGTTGTCGATGATGACGGTGCCCGACAAAGTCGTGCGCTGGCCGAAGCTCGACCAGTCGTCGATGACGGTCAGGCCGGGCGCGCCACGGTCGGCGATCGCATACCAGGCACGGCCCTCGTCATCGAGCGCCACAATCGGCACCAGATGGGCAAGCAGCGCGCCGGAGGAATAGAATTTGCGGCCGTTGACGACGACATGGTCGCCGGCATCGGTGAAGCGGGTCTCGAAATCGGCGGCGCGCTTGGAACCGAACTCGGAAAAGGCGTTGCCGAACCGCGTGCCCTTCAGCGCTTCGGCAAACAGCAATTTCTGCTGATCCGCATCCGACACGGTGCGGATGGCCGCGACGACACCGAGATGGTTCTGCGCGATCTGGCCGATCGAGGAATCCGCCGCCGAGATGATCTCGATCACCTTGGCCAGCGTGACGTAGGACACTTCCGGCCCACCGAAGGCCTTGGGCACATTGATCGACCACAGGCCGCTTTGCGAAAAGGCGTCGAGCTCGGCAACCGGCCAGATGCGTTCGCGGTCGCGCTTTGAGGACTCCTTGACGAATTCGGCGGCGAGCGCATGAGCGACTGCAATCGCTTCGGCATCGTCCTTGATGATGTGGGCAGGTGCCGACGGCCTTGCGACCGGCGGCACGGCGGCGGAGGCGTGGTCTGTCTTGACGGTCGAGACGGTCATTTCACTGCTCCTTGATATCTGGTTTCAGGCGACGGCATGGAGATAATTTGGCTTGGCCGCCGGCGATGGCTGTTGCCCGGTGGTCGATTGACCAAGATAGAAGGCGCGCACGTCCTCGCGCTGGCGAAGATCGGCAGCCGCGCCGGAGAGAACGGAGACGCCGTTTTCGAGCACCGTGGCGTGGTCGGCATAACGAAGCGCGACCGCCGAATTCTGTTCGGCGACCAGGATCGACAGGCCGGTCTCGCGGTTCAGTTTCCTCAGCGTCTGGAAAATGTCCTGAACGATGAGCGGGGCTAGCCCCATCGACGGTTCGTCGAGGACCAGCAGGCGCGGTCGCGACATCAGCGCCCGGCCAATCGCCGTCATCTGCTGTTCGCCGCCGGAGGTCAGGCCGGACAACGTCCGACGCTTTTCCTGGAGACGTGGGAAATAGCCATAGATCCGTTCGAGATCGTCATTGATCTCGGCACGGCGGCCGCTGCGGCCGATGCCGCCGGCGACCAGGTTCTCCTCGACGGTGAGGCTCTTGAAGCAGTGGCGACCCTCGAGCACCGGCACCAGGCCGGCGCGCACGAGGTCGCCCGGCTTGCGGCGCGAGACATCCGCGCCATCATAGCGGATGGTGCCGGCGTTGACCTGGCCGCGCTCGGCCGGCAGCAGGTTGGAGACAGCCTTCAGCGTCGTGGTCTTGCCGGCGCCGTTGGCGCCAAGCAGCGCCAGGATCTCGCCGCGCCGAAGCTTGAAGCTGACGCCGTGCAGCGCCGTGATGGCGTGGTTGTAGGTGGCATGGACCGCGTCCACGGCAAGAATGACGTCATCGTCCGGCATGGGCTATCCTTCCGTGGTTCGAGGAACCGAAAGGCCGGGCGCTGCGGAAACTGGTCCGCGACGCCCGGCGCTGGCTGATCAGTTGGTGGTCACGGCGTTGGCATCGTCGGCGGTGCGCAGCTTGATGCCCTTCTCCTTGGCATAGGCCTCGGCGGACTTCTCGATGATCGGCCGCAACAGCGCCCAGTCCGGGGCGATCCAGTCGGAGACGACGTTCCACTTCTTGCCGTCCCACTGCTGGAAGGTCACGTAGCCTTCGCCCTCGTGGTTGTCCCAGCTGACATTGATCGAGTGGAACAGGTCCTTGGCGCCGAGCGCCTCGACCTTGGCCGGATCGAGCTTGAGGTGTTCGAAGCCCCAGCGGACCTCGTCGCCGGTCAGCGTGCGATGGCCGAACTTCTCCTGCGCGACACGGATCGCCTCGACATTGAGGATGCCGTTGACGATGCCGAGATTGTGGTAGACCGAGCCGATGCGCGACTTGTCTTCAAGGTTACCCTTGCCGGCGCCGTAGACCGTCTTCACGATCTCCTGCACCACCGGATAGGAGTTGCCCGAGGCCTGGGTGGTGATGGCGGTGTAGCCCTTGGCTGCGTCGCCGGCGGGGATGACATCCTCTTCCGAATTCGACCAGACATTGCCGACGATATGGTCGACGGGATAGCCGACCTTGACCGCCGTCTTCAGCGCCACCGGGTTCATCACGCCCCAGCCGCGCAGGACGACGAAGTCCGGCTTGGCGCGGCGGATGGTCAGCCACTGCGACTGCTGCTCGTTGCCGGGATGCGGCACCTCGATCTGCTGCACGGTGAAGCCGTATTTCTGCGCCAGCAATTCATAGATCGGGATGGTCTCCTTGCCGTAGGGCGAGCCGTGATAGAGCACGACGATCTTCTTGCCCTTGAGCTTGTCGATGCCGCCTTCCTTGGCGGCGATGTAGTTCACGATGCCCGAGGTCTCGCTGTAGGGGTTGAGCAGCAGCGGGAAGACGTAAGGGAAAACGCGTCCGTCGGTGGAATCGGTGCGGCCGTGGTTGACCGTGATCAGCGGCACCTTGTCGGCGGTGATGCGGTCGATCATGGCATAGGCAATGCCGACCGAGAGCGGGTTCCAGGCGGCAGCGGCGGCATGGCTCTTCTGGCGCTCGTAGCATTCGACGCCGCGTTCGACCTCGTACTGGGTCTCGCATTCATCCCAGGTCAGCTTGACGCCGTTGACGCCGCCGTCGCGGATGTTGATGAGGTTGAGATAGTCGATGAAGCCGCCGAAGAAGCCGGTGCCGCCGGCCGCATAGGGTCCGACGCGATAGCTTTGCAGCGGAAAATATTGTTCGTCGGCGTGGGCGGCGGGCAAGGCCACCGACACGATCATCGCCGCGGACAGCGCCGCCGCCTTGATGGTGCTGAGGAAAGTCATTGCTAGGGTACTCCCGGTATGGGCCGTCTTGGTTCGGCCTCTGGTTCATTTCCAAATGCGAATGCGGGGCTCAGGTCGACTGCCAGGCGAACAGGAGCCGTCTTCGGACCCTGTCCCACAGGGCCACCAGCCCGTCGGGTTCAAGGATCAGAAACAGGATGATGAGGGCGCCAAGCACGATACGCTGGCTCATGTCGAGCACGCCCGAGTCGAAGACATCGCCGAGCAGGAAACCGCCGAGGCGAGACAAGCCAAGCGGAAACACAACGATCAAGGCCGCGCCGAAGAAGGCGCCACGGATCGAGGCCAGGCCGCCGATGATGATGATGAACAGGATCTGGAACGAACGGTCGAGATCGAAGCCGTCCGGCTCGACGGTTCTCAGATAGGCGAAGGCCCAGATGACGCCGGCGACGCCGATAATGAAGGACGAGATGGCGAAGGCCAGAAGCTTGGTCTTCAGCACCGGTATGCCGATGATGCGGGCTGCGGTTTCATTGTCGCGGATGGCGATGAAGTTGCGCCCGGTCTGCGACGACATCAGCCGATAGGCGAGGAAGGTGAGGATGCTGACGATGGTCAGCGCAAAGAGATAGCGGCCGACGGCGCCGTCGAAAGCGAAGCCTGAAATCGACAGCTTCGGCGCGTCGATGACGCCGGACGCCGAGTCGTTGGAGAACCAGCTGAACTTGGTCAGTGCCCATTGCACGAAGAACTGCGCGGCGAGCGTGGACACCGCGAGATAAAAACCCTTCAACCGCAGGCTGGGCAGGCCGAAGACGATGCCGATCGCGGCGGCGACAATGCCGGCCAGAAAGATGCTGCCGACCAGCGGCAGGCCTTCGACGCGCAGGTTGAAATTGTAGGCGGCAAAGGCACCCGCCGCCATGAAGGCAGCACTGCCAAGCGAAACCTGGCCGGCATAGCCGGTGAGGATGTTCAAGCCCACGCCGGCAAGGCTGAGCGCCAGGAACGGCAGCAGGATGGCCTCGAACAGATAGCTTGAGCCGATGAGCGGGATAACGCCATAGGCGATGGCGAGCAGCAGAACGGGCGCGATCCATTTCGGCAGGGCCGGCGCGGAGGAGAAATCGCTTGTGATCGCGGCCATGGCTCAGACCCTTTCCACGAGCTTCTGGCCGAACAGGCCGGAGGGACGGATCAGCAGGAAGACGAGCGCGACGACGTAGGCGAACCAGCTCTCGATGCCGCCGCCGAAATAGTCGCCGATATAGACCTCGGCGAGCTTCTCACTGGCGCCGATCAAGAGCCCGCCGACAATGGCGCCAAGGATGGAATCGAAGCCGCCAAGCACCAGCACCGGCAGCGCCTTGAGCACCACTAGCGACAGCGAGAACTGCACGCCAAGGCGAGCGCCCCAGAGCAGCCCGGCGACCAGGGCGACGAGACCGGCCGCGGCCCAGACGGTGCCCCAGATCAACGGCAGCCGCAGCCCGACAGCGAGTGCGGCGAACTGGTCGTCGGCGACAGCGCGGAAGGAGAGGCCGATGCGGGTGTAGCGGAAGAACAGCGACAGCAGCAGAACCATGCCGGCGGCAACCACCGCGGCGAAAATGTCGAACTGGCTGATCAGCACGCCGCCGACTTCCAGCGGCACGTCCTCGATGCCGAGGTCGAGGCCGTGGACCTGCGTGCCCCAGATCAGCTGGGCGGCGCCCTCGATGATGTAGGACAGGCCGAGTGTCGCCATGAACAAAGTGATCGGCGGCTTGTTGGTCAGGGGCCTGAGCACCGTGCGCTCGATCGCAAGCCCCATCGCCACCATGATGGCGAAGGTGATCACCAGCGCCAGCGCGAACGGGATGCCGCGCTCGACAAGGCTGACGAAGGTGAGGGCGGCGAACAGCAGCATCGCGCCCTGCGCGAAATTGAGCACGCCCGAGGTCTTGTAGATCAGCACGAAGCCGATCGCGACCAGCGAATACATGACGCCGGAGAGCAGGCCGCCGACGAGCACTTCGATGAAGAACTGGTAGTCGAAATCGGCGATCATATGCCTGCCCCGTCCTCATTGTCGGGGGCAACGCCGAGATAGGCGTCGATGACGCGCTGATCGTTGCGAACTTCGTCGGGCGTGGCGTCGGCAATCTTGCGGCCATAGTCGAGAACGGCGATGCGGTCGGACAGGCCCATGACGACGCCGACATCATGCTCGATCAAAACGACGGTGGTGGCGAAACGGTCGCGCGCGGCGCGCACGAAACTTGCCATCTCGTTCTTCTCGCTTGCCGTCATGCCGGCCATCGGTTCGTCGAGCAAAAGCAGGCGCGGCTCTGCGACCAATGCACGGGCCAGCTCCACACGCTTCTGCAGCCCGTAAGGCAGCGTGCCGACGAGGCGATCACGAACAGCGGTAAGGTCGAGGAATTCGAGGATCTGGTCGGCGCGGCTGAGAAAGTCGCGCTGCTCGCCACGCGAGCGGCCGATGCCGAGCACCTGGCCAGCGAAATTGGAACGAACCTTGTAGGCGAGGCCTGACGCTACATTGTCGAGGACGCTGAGGCCCTTGAACAGAGCAAGGTTCTGAAAGGTCCTGGCGACGCCGAGATGCGCCAGCCGCTGCGTCGGGACCTGGGCATAACTGACGCCATCGAGCTGGACATGGCCGCGATCCGGCCGGTAGACGCCGCTGATGACGTTGATCAGCGAACTCTTGCCGGCGCCGTTCGGGCCGATAATGGCGCGGATTTCGCCTGATAGAACCGACAGGTCGATATCGGCCAGTGCGACGACGCCGCCGAACGACAGGCCGATGCCGTGCAGCGAGAGCATCGGAGCGGCGGCGGCCGTGACCGCCTCCGTGGGCTCTGCCTGGCCTTCCGATGACTGCGCGGGACGGGCTGCCGACGGCAAGCCACGCGCGAAGACTTCCGGCGCATAGACCGAGGCCTCCATCATTCCAAGGGCATAACTGGCCAACGGCATTCCAATCGTCCTCGCTTGCTTCAGCAGGCGCACAAAACCTCGTTGACGCTCGATGGATCGAGCGCCCGGGAACCTTCATCTGTCGCAGGCCGGACTGCCCGGCCTGCCTTTTTTGAAAATGGCTATTCCGCTGCCAGTGACGCTGCCTGCTCGGCGCCCTCCAGCTCGCGAACGAGCGGGATGACGTGCTTGCCGAAATACTCGACCTCTTCCTGGAAATGCAGGAAGCCGAGCAGGATGAGGTCGGCGCCGGCGCGCTTCAGGTCGACGATGCGCTCGGCGACCTGCCTTGGCGTGCCGATCAGGTTGGAGCGGAAGCCGTCATTGTACTGAACCAGATCCTCGAAGGAGGATTTCGCCCAATTGCCCTCACCTTCCGGCGAAGCCTTGCCGGCATTCTTGACCTCGTGGCCGAAAGCGTTGACGGCATCGGGATTGGCCTTGCCGATGATCTCGGCAAGCACCGCCTTGGCCTCTTCCTCGGTCTCGCGGACGATGGCGAAGGCGTTGACGCCGACCTTGACGGAATGGTGATTGGCCTTGGCCTTGGACTTGAGGTCGTCGACCTGCTTGGCGATCTCGGCCGGCGTGTTGCCGTTGGTGAAGTACCAGTCTGAAACGCGCGATGCCATGTCACGTGCGGCGCGCGAGGAACCGCCCTGGAAGATTTCGGGCAGTTGTGGCGGCTTCGGCTTCAAAGAGTATTCGTTGAAGCGGTAGAAATCGCCACGGAAGGTGAAGCTGTCTTCCGTCCAGATTCCGCGCAGCGCACGGATGAATTCCTCCGAGCGGCGGTAGCGCTCGTCATGGTCGAGCCAATGTTCGCCGATGGCGTGGAACTCGCCACGGAACCAGCCGGAGACGAGGTTGATGGCGACGCGGCCGTTGGTCAGGTAGCTGATGGTGGCGAGCTGCTTGGCCGCCAGCGCCGGATTCCACGGGCCGGGCAGGATCGCCGCGATCACCTTGAGCGTCGTGGTCGCCGCCAGCAGGTCATGGCTGAACGCCACCGATTCATGCTGCTCGTCGGCGCCGTAGCCGGCGGTGAAACGAATCTGGCTCAGCGCATAGTCGAAGCCGGCGTTCTCGGCGATCTGTGCCAGCTTGCGATTATACTCGGCCGAATGGCTGGTGCGCTGCTCGATGTTGGAAATCACCAGGCCGCCCGAAACATTCGGCACCCAGTAGGCGAACTTGACCGCGTCGGTCTCTGCGTGTGCCATGAAATGTCTCCCATTCAGGCCGTGTCGTTGATCGGTCCGGCTTGGCCGGTTTTCGCCAACATTTATTATGTCTACTGATTATATATACAAAGTAGGATTTTCCGTTTTTGGCGCCTTCTTGGGACGGAAATACCAATTTTTCCCAGCCAGGCCGGCTTTGGCTTGTCAGCGCGCGACCGCAACGTCCCCGGCATTGGCGCCAACCGCCTCGGCGGACGGGAGCCTGTCGACCAGCCTTGCAATTTCGACCGCGACAGTTTGGGCATGACGAGCAACCTCCGGCAGGCCCATGAGTTCGCCAAAGGTGCCGCGCGCCAGCGGACCGGCGACGAAAAGCCCGGCGACCGCTCTGTCATCCCGGCCTATGGCACGGCTATCCAGACTGGTCGCGATGCCGAGCCCGTAGGCGTCGACCTTGATCAGCCCAGCGTCGGCCAGGGAGCGCAGTGCCGGATTGAGCTGGAGGGCCTGCCCATGAGCCGGCCCGGTCGTGTTGATGACGGCATCGAAGCGTGCCGTCTCGATCCGTGTCTCACCGCGCCGTTGAAAGCTGACCGCGAGGCTGTCGCCCTCATCGTTCGACGCGACAAGCCTGGCGGCAATGGTCTCGAACGTTCCGGCGCTCTGGCGGCGGTCGAGCACGGCAGCGACCTGCGGTGCGATCCTGAAGCGATGGACATCCCAGAACACGCGCAGCTTGCGGACCAGCCTTGCCCGTTCGGACGGAGCAAGGGCGGCCCACAGCACCGGCCCCTGCAGGCGCAGTTGGTCGAAGACCGACTGCCAGTTGACGTTGGTCGCGCGCGCTGCGGCGAGCGTGGCGCGGATGGTCTTCAGCAGGCCAAGCGCCGATGTGGCCGGCGCCGATGCAAAATCGCCGAAGGGCTCACCTCTGACATCTGGATGACCGCGCGAGCGCAGTCCTCTGCGCGACAGCGCCAGGATCCGGCCGCTATGGCCGCGGCGATCAAGCTCGGCCACCATGTCGGACGAGGTCAGCCCGGAGCCGACGATCAATATCGAGGCGTCCGGACCGATCCCGGCAAGTGCCGACGCGGCGTAGGGATCGGCGATGAAGCCCGGCGCTTCGGCAAGTGATTCCAGCGCATTGGGAATTCCAGGCTGAGGATGCGTCGCCGCCAGGATGACGATGTCGGCGGCGACGGGCCCGGCGGATGTCTGCACAGTCCAGCCGGCGCCGTTGGCTTCTCGTATCACCCGCGTGGCCTCACCTTCGACGTGGCGGATAGCGCCGGTCTCGAGATGAGGCGCAAGGTGCTCGGCGACATAGCGGCCGAACACACGCCTGCGCGGATAGGCGTCGCCATTCTTCCAGAGCGCATCCGGGTCGTGTTCGAGTTCACCGCTCCCGGCCAACCAGCGGGCAAAATGTTGCGGATCGTCGGGAGCCATGCTCATTCTGACAGCCGGGACATTGACCCGATGCGATGGTTCCTCGCTGGAATAGGCCAGGCCGCCGCCGAGCGCCGGGCGCGGCTCGATCACGCAGACCGACAGGCGCTCCGGCCGATGCGCTTGCGCCAGATGCCAGGCTAGGGCAGCGCCAGAAAAGCCGCCGCCGATGATGGCGACGCGCAATCGGCGGGCCGGAGGCAGCGCGTTCACGAGGCGCTGGCGAGCGACTTCGGCCGATGGTCGCCGGCGATGGTTTCGCCGAACGGCCCGGTGTTGACCGACGTGCCGGCCGCCTTGACCGGATGATCGGTCGGCAGTTTCGGCAACACCAGTTCGCCAAAGCGATAGGCTTCTTCCAGATGCGGGTAGCCGGACAGGATGAAGGTATCGATGCCGAGGCGGCGGTACTCGTCGATCCGCTCGGCGACGGTGTCGGGATCGCCGACGAGGGCCGTGCCAGCACCGCCGCGCACCAGGCCGACACCGGCCCAGAGATTGGGCGCGATCTCGAGCTTGTCACGGCTACCGCCATGCAGCGCGCTCATCCGAGCCTGGCCGACCGAGTCCATGCGGGCAAAGACTTTTTGCGCCGAAGCGACCGTCGCGTCGTCGAGCCGGCTGATCAGGCTCTCCGCCGCGGCCCAGGCCTGTTCGGTGGTTTCGCGCGCGATGACATGCAGGCGGATGCCGAAGGAGAGTTTGCGGCCGGCCTTCTCGGCCAGTTCACGCACGGTATCCAGCTTGCGCTCGACATCGGCGGGCGGTTCGCCCCAGGTCAGGTATTTGTCGATCTCCTGCGCCGCCACCACCGATCCGACATCCGACGAGCCGCCGAAATAGAGCGGCGGATAGGGCGTCTGCACCGGCGGGAACAGCAGCCTGCCGTCCTCGATGTGGAAATGCTTGCCCTGGTGCTCGACCGTCTCGCCGCTCAGCACGCGCTTGTAGATCTGCAGGAATTCCTGCGTCACCTCGTAGCGCTCGGCATGCGAGAGGAAGATGCCGTCGCCCTTGTTCTCCAAGGGATCGCCGCCGGTGACGACATTGATCAGCAGGCGGCCATTGGAGATGCGGTCGAGCGTCGCTGTCATGCGCGCGGCGAGCGTCGGCGACTGCAGGCCGGGCCGCACGGCGACGAGGAAGCGCAGCCGCTCGGTCAGCGGCGCCAGCGCCGAGGCGATCACCCAGGAATCTTCGCAGGCCCGGCCGGTCGGCAGCAGCACGCCATAATAGCCCAGCGTGTCGGCGGCCTTGGCCACCTGTGTCAGATAGGGCAGGTCGACGGCCCTGCCGCCTTCGGTGGTGCCGAGATAGCGGCTGTCGCCATGCGTCGGCAGGAACCAGAGAACCTTGATGCGCTCGGGAACATCCTTGGTCATGGCTGGCCTCCCGCAATTCGGCGGCGGCCTGTGCCTGATGGGGTTGGAAGCGGGCGCAGAGAGGCGGGCATAGCGTGGTCCTGTCCGGGAAAACCAGATCGCCAGCGCACTTTGCTTATTCTATAAACTCTGTAGAGTTAGTTTATTCCAAATCCATCGCTGAAATTGGAAATTCTCTCCGCCAGCTCGAACCGATGCGGGTTGCGGTCAATTCCTGAAAAGATCGGGCCTCTCGACGCTCAGCCGCCGGACGGTGCGCAGCACTTCCTGCAGATGGGTGGCCATATGCGCGCCGGCCTCGTCGGACAGACCCTGTTCGATGGCATCGAGAATGGCGGTGTGCTGTGTGAGAAGTGTTTCAAGGTGGCCCTGCTCCGGCAGGCTGAGATAGCGCACGCGATCCATCTGCAGCTTGACCACCTGGATGACGCGCCAGCTCTTCGGCAACCCGGCCGCCTCGCAGAAATTGCGATGAAACGCCTCGTCAAGCTCCAGGAACAGCTCCCTGTCCTTGCCGGCCACCGCCAGCTTCTGGCGAGCCAGGTTTGCCCGTCCGGCCTCAAGGAAACCGGGGGAAGGCTTTTTCGCCAGGCGCGATACGACCGAGACCTCGAGGGCTTCACGGATGAACTGCGCTTCTTCTACATCCTCGAGCCGGATCGGGGCGACGAAGCTTCCGCGCTGCGGCAGGATATCGATCAAGCCCTCGTCGGCCAGACGGATCAGCGCTTCCCGAACCGGCGTGCGACTGACGCCAAGCTGTTGGGCGAGGTCCTTTTCGCTCAGGCCCTCCGACGGCAGTATCGCAAGCGTGGTGATGGCGCGCCGCAGCAGTTCGTAGATCTGCGGCGAGATCGGCAGCCGGTTGTTGACGGAGCCGAGAAGCTTCGCCGGTTCGCGCAGCTCAGCACCGCGGGACTTCGCTTCGGTGTTCAAGAGCCTCGGCCTCTCCAACGGATTCGTTTCGTTGTAACGCCTAGCATGCACACACGCAAATGCAATTGACATGGTACCATACCAGTTGTAAATCGACTGTCGGCGCCGCTGATCTTGCGCCGGTTTCGTGCTTCGGGAGGCTGCGCGGTGAAAATAACGGATATCCGTGCGACCACGGTGACGGTTCCGCTGCAGGCGCCGCTCAGGCACAGCAACGGCGCTCATTGGGGCCGGTTCGTCAGGACGGTCGTCGAAGTGGAAACCGACGAGGGGATCGTCGGCCTTGGCGAGATGGGTGGCGGCGGCGAAAGTGCCGAGCTCGCCTTCGCCGGGCTGAAAGCCTATCTGGTCGGCCACGATCCCTTCGATCTCAACCGCATGCGGTATGCGATCTGCAACCCGACGGCGTCGCTCTACAACAACCGCACACAGCTGCATGCCGCGCTGGAATTCGCCTGCCTCGACATTATCGGCAAGAAACTCAATGTGCCGGTCTATCAACTGCTCGGCGGCCGGGTCCGCAACGAAGTCGGCTTCGCCAGCTATCTGTTCTTCCGCTATGCCGATGCCTGGACGCGCGAAGGTGAAGTCCGCACCATCGACCAGCTGGTCGCGCATGCCAGGGCGCTGAAAGCCGAGCACGGCTTCACCGCCCACAAGCTGAAAGCCGGCGTGTTCCACCCCGACTACGAGCTCGAATGCTATCGCGCGCTGGCTGCCGCCTTTCCCGACGACACGCTGCGCTACGACCCCAATGCTGCGCTGTCGGTCGAACAGGCGCTGCGCTTCGGACAGGCCATCTCGGACCTGCGCAACGATTATTTCGAGGACCCGACCTGGGGGTTTGCTGGGATGCGCCGGCTGCGGGAAAAGCTCGCCATTCCGCTCGCCACCAACACCATCGTCGTCGACTTCGAGCAGTTGGCGACAAATGTGCGCGACCCGGCCGTCGACGTCATCCTGCTCGACACCACATTCTGGGGCGGCATCCGGGCCTGCGTGAAGGCGGCGCAGATCTGCGACACGTTCGGGCTGGGCGTCGCGGTGCACTCTTCCGGCGAGCTCGGCATCCAGCTCGCCACCATGCTGCATCTGGGCGCGGTGCTGCCCAACCTGACCTTCACCGCAGACGCGCACTATCACCATCTTGCCGACGACGTCATCGTCGGCGGCAAGATGCGCTACGCCAAGGGCTGCATTGCCGTGCCCGACGGTCCGGGGCTCGGAGTTACGCTCGACCGCGACAAGCTGCAGACCTATGCCGAACTCTACCGCTCGCTCGGCGGCTACCCCTATGACCGGGATCCTGGCCGGCCGGGCTGGTATCCGCTGCTGCCCAATTCGGATTTCGCCGACCACTCCGTCAGCATCGTGCCGGAGACCGGCGGGAAATGAGCCTTATGCGTGCATGAACCGTGCGGTGGAACCACCGCGGGACAGTCAACCGGAGGAGACGGAAATGAGACTGAAGAATCAAGCTGGAAAAACAATGCTGGGCGCCATGCTCGCCACATCGGCGATGCTGGCTTGCACCGGCGCCTTTGCGCAGGACGGCATCGCCAAGGGGGACACAAGCGGCAAGAAGATCGCGTTCAGCAATTCCTACGCAGGAAATTCCTTCCGCCAGGTGATGATCAAGAGCTTCGAGACCATGGGCGCGCAAGCGGTCAAGGACGGACTGGTCAGCGGGGTCACGGCTGTCAGCTCCAACAATTCGGTCACCGAACAGGCGGCCCAGATCCAGAACCTGATCCTGCAGGGCTACAACGCCATCATCGTGCTGGCCGGCTCCGACACGGCGCTCAACGGCGCGGTCAAGGATGCCTGCAACGCCGGCATCGTCGTGGTCGCCTTCGCCAGCGGCGTCACCGAGCCTTGCGCCTACCGGGTCGACTATGATCTCGATTCCTACGCCAAGGCGGAACTCGACTACATCCAGAGCAAGCTGGGCGACAAGCCGGCAAACATCTTCGAGATCCGCGGCATGGCCGGCGACGGCTTCGACAAGCGGCTTCATGAAGGCGTCGAAAAGGCGATGAAGGCGCATCCGAGCTACAAGGCCGTCGGCGAGGTCTATGGCCAGTGGACGGCCACGGTTGCGCAGAAGGAAGTGTCGGGCGTGCTGCCGTCGCTGCCGCAGATCGACGCGGTGCTGACCCAGGGTGGCGACGGCTATGGCGCCGCCATGGCCTTCAAGGATGCCGGCCGCAAGCTGCCGATCATCATCATGGGCAATCGCGAGGACGAACTCGGGCTCTGGAAGCAGGAGCACGACGCCAATGGCTACGAAACCTTCTCGCTCGGCGCCACGCCCAGCGTATCGCAAGTGGCCTTCTGGGTGGCGCAGCAGATCCTGGCTGGCAAGGAGGTGCCGAAATTCGTCGAGGTGCCGCTTCTGCAGATCAACCAGCCCGACCTCGGCGCGTGGCTCGCTACCGTGCCGAAAGGCGGCGTGGTGAATGCCGAGTATCCGCAGGCCCTGGTGGCGGATATCATCGACGCCAATGTGAACAAGAAGCCGCTGCCGGGCGTTCCCGCCCCCAAATGAGAGCCTGAGCCTTGAACAGCGCCGCGACGTCCGACCAGCCTGTCGCCTCGGCGGACGCCGCGCGCCCCTATCTGGCGGTGCGCGACGTCCGCAAGAGCTACGGCGCGGTTCATGCGCTGGGCGGTGTCGACTTCAGCATCCTGCCCGGCGAGGTCGTCGGCCTCGTCGGCCATAATGGAGCCGGCAAATCGACGCTGATGAACGTGCTTGCCGGCACCGTCGAGCGAAGCAGCGGCGCCTTCGATCTCGACGGCGTGCCGGTCGGCAAATGGAGCGCGTTCGCAGCGCAGACCGGTGGACTGCGCTGCGTCTTCCAGGAATTGTCGCTGTGCGCCAATCTATCGCTGGCCGAGAACACGCGCATCGTTCATCGCACCCTGCGCGGCCTCGGCTGGCGCAAGCGCGCCCGCGCTGTCATCGGGAAAACATTGGGCGAGATTTTCCCGGGCCACGGCATCGACCCCGAAACCCGGGTGGCCGACCTGGCGATCGGTCCAAGGCAAATGGTGGAGATCGCGCGCGCTTTCAGTGAAACCGACACGCCGGTGCGCTGCGTCATCCTCGACGAACCGACATCGGCGCTCGGACATGAAGCCACCCAGCAGTTGCTCGACCATATCCGCCGCGCGGCGGCGCGCGGCATCGCCTGCATCCTGATCACCCATCGCCTCAACGAGATTCTCGCGGTCTGCGACCGGGCCGTGGTCATGGTCGACGGCAAAGTGGTGGCCGCACGGCCGACGGCAGGGCTGACGCGCTCGGCGCTGGTCGAACTGATGGGCAGCATCGAGGCGCCGCGCGACCGCTCCAACCGCAAGATTGCCGCGTTGGGAAAGCCGCTGGTGGTCGACCATCCCGGGAACGGAGGCGACGACCTGTCGATCCAGGCAGCGGCGGGAGAGATCATCGGCTTTGCCGGCCTTGACGGCCACGGCCAGCGCGAGCGGCTGCGCGCGCTGTTTTCCGCGGCCCGCAAGCAGAACCGCCGAAGCGGTCCGACCACGCCCGTCGCCTATGTGGCCGGCGACCGGCAGGGCGAGGGCGTCTTCACGCTGTGGTCGATCGCGGAAAACCTGACCATCCGGAGCTTGAAGGCGCTGCGGCGCAACGGGCTGATCTCGACCAGGGCTGCCCGCGACCTGGCGCAGACATGGTCGACGCGCCTGAAGGTCAAGGCCCCTTCCATCGACACGCCGATCCTCAGCCTGAGCGGCGGCAACCAGCAGAAAGTGCTGTTCGCCCGCGCGCTGGCGTCCGATGCGCGTGTGATCTTCCTCGACGATCCGATGCGCGGCGTCGATGTCGGCACCAAGCATGAGGTCTACCAGCTGATCCGAAGCGAGGCCGAGAACGGACGCTGCTTTGTCTGGTACACGACCGAACTAGAGGAGCTGAGCAATTGCGACCGGCTCTACGTCTTCCGCGAAGGCCGGGCGGAGGTGCAGCTCGACGGTAACGACATCGAACCGGCTCGCATCCTGCAGGCCTCCTTCGGGGGCGCGCATGGCTAACGCGGTCCTCTCCTCCCGCCGCTCTGCCCGGCCGGCATGGCTTGTCGGCGCCGTGCAGATCGGCCTGCCGGCGATAGCGCTGCTGGTGATGCTGGCCGTCATCTTCTGGATCCGCCCTGCGGCGATGAGCTACTTCGGCTTCACGCTGCTGTTCAAGCTCGCCGTGCCGCTGGTGTTCGCCGCCCTGGCGCAGATGATGGTCATCATGCTGGGCGACATCGACCTGTCCAACGGCGCCTTTGTCGGCCTGATCACCTGCGTCACCGCGCTCTATCTCGCGGATTTTCCGGTGCTCGCGGTGCTGATCTACCTGGTGACGATCGCCGCCTATGCCGGCTTCGGCCTGCTGATCCATGTCAGGCAACTGCCTTCGATCATTGTGACACTCGGTATGTCCTTCATCTGGCTTGGCACCGCGATCCTGCTGCTTCCGGCACCCGGCGGCACAGCGCCGGACTGGCTCATTGGCTTCATGAGCTGGCAGCCGCCTCTGCTGCCGTTGCCGGTGTGGCTGGCCGCCTTCGCCGCGGCCATCGGACATCTTGTCATCACGCGCTCGTCCTATGGCGCGGTGCTGCGTGGCGCCGGCGCCAATCCGCGCGCGGTCGAGCGCGCCGGATGGTCGATCGTCGGCCTTCGCATCGCCACCTATGCCGGCGCCGGGCTTCTCGCTTGCGTGGCCGGAATTACGCTGACCGGCCTTACCACCTCCGGCGATCCCAATGTCGCGCCTGCCTACACGCTGCTGGGGGTCGGCGCGGTCATCCTCGGCGGCGGTACCTTCACCGGCGGTATCGTGTCACCGGTGGGAACGGTCATCGGCGCGCTTACGCTATCGCTGGCGGGATCGCTGCTCTCCTTTCTCGCGGTACCGCCGACCTGGCAGATCGGTGCGCAAGGCGTGATCCTGTTCCTGGTGCTGGCCGGACGCGTCCTCTTGGCGGAGCGGGTTTCATGATCCGCCGCCGGCTGTTCCTCGCGCCCTGGACTTACGGCTTCATTGTCGCGCTGGCGATGTGGCTGGCAACCACTGCCTATTCCGGCTGGGGCAGTGCCGGCGCGACGATTTCCGCAGCACTAGCCTTTGGCGCCTTCAGCGTCGTCGTGGGCACCGGACAGATGCTGGTGGTCGCTTCGGGGCCAGGCAACATTGATCTCTCCGTGCCGTCGGTGCTGACGCTCGCGGCCTATGTGTCGATGGCGGTGATGAACGGCAATGATACGATGATCCTGCCCGGATTGCTGGTGGCGCTCGCCGTCGGCGCGACCGCCGGCGGGCTCAATTTCCTAGCCATCAAAGCGTTGCGGCTGCCGCCGATCATCGCCACGCTGGCCTGGAGCTTCGTCTTCCAGTCGCTCGCCTTCAATCTCGGCGGCGAGGCGACCCTGAAGCCACCGGCGATGCTGTCCTGGTTCACCTCGTGGCGGATCGCCGGCATCCAGTTCATGCCGATTGCCGTGATGGCGCTGACGCTGCTGACCGCGCTGGTCCTGCAGCGCAGCGTCTGGGGCCGCCATCTCCTGGCTAGTGGACAGAGCGAGCCGGCCGCGAAGCTGGCGGGCATCGAGGTCGGGAGGGTGCGGCTGGCGGCCTATGTGCTGTGCGGCACGGCAGCGGCGCTGGCCGGGTTCCTCTTGTCGGGCTTCACCGGCGGCGCTGCGCTCAACATGGGCGACGCCTATCTGATGGAATCGATCGCCGTCGTGGTGCTCGGCGGCACCAGCGTCGCCGGCGGGCAGGCCAATGCGATCGGCATCTGGGGCGCGGCACTGTTCTTCAACCTGATGGCCACGATGCTGAACACGTTTCGCATCGAGGCCGGCGTGCGCTTTCTTTTGACGGGCGTGCTGATCATCCTCATCGTGGCGATCGTGCCGCGGCGAAGCGCCGCCTGAGGATGGATGGATCCACAATGCTGTTTGACGATGACCTCGATTATGTAGACCTCACCCACCGCATGCGCGCCGGCATGCCGGTCTGGCCAACACATCCGCACTATTGCCAGGAAGTGGTGGAATCGTTCGATCGCGGCGACGTCGCCTGCAATCATGCGCTTTGCATGAGCGAGCATACCGGCACGCATTTCGACGCGCCGCTGCATTTCGTCCCCGGCGCACGCTCGATCGCCGACGTCCCGGTCGATCGCTTCTTCGGCCGCATGGTGACGATCGACGCCCGCGACATGGCGCCGGCAACGATGGTCGGGCCAGAGAAAATCCGGGATTTCGAAGACCGGCACGGCGCGATCGCGCCCGGTGACGCCGTGTTTTTCCACTTCGGCTGGGACCAGTTCTGGAGCGATCCGCAGCAAAGCCACCGGGTGCTGGAGGACTGGCCGGGGCTGTCGCGCGAGACCAGCCTGCTGCTGGTCGAACGTGGTGTCCGGATCGTCGGCACCGATTGCCTGTCGATCGACCGCTTCGGCTCGAGCGATTTCCCCGCCCACAACATTCTGCTCGGCGCCGATATCCTGGTCGGCGAGAATTTCGCCAATCTCGGCCTGCTGCCGCCCGTCTGCACCCTGGTCAGCTTGCCGTTGGCGATCGAAGGCGGATCAGGATCGCCCCTGCGCGCCGTCGCCCTCGTCTCGAAGTCCTGAAAGGTGTGCTGCCGTGGTTGATATCGTCGTCCGCAAACCGGGGGCACTCGCCGTTCAGGCTGGCACCGAGCCACAGCCTGATGCCGGAGAAGTCGTCGTGCGTGTGCAGCGCGCCGGCATCTGCGGGTCAGACATGCATATCCTGCACGGATCGAACCCGTTTGCCGTCTATCCGCGCATCATCGGCCATGAGTTTGCCGGTGTCGTCACCGCGCTCGGCGCGGGTGTTGTCTCGGTGCGCGCGGGCGACCATGTCGTGGTCGATCCGGTGGTCTCATGCGGTCATTGCTATCCCTGCCGTGTCGGGCGGCCGAATGTCTGCGCCAATCTCGAGGTCATGGGCGTTCATCGTGACGGCGGCTTCCGCGATCTCGTCGCCGTGCCGGCCCGCAATGTCGTTGCCGTTCCCGCCGATATGCCGTTCGGTCTGGCGGCGCTTGCCGAGCCGTTCTCGATCGCGGCCAATGTGCTGGACAGAACCGGCTGCGGGCCGCAGGACACGGTGCTGGTCTACGGCGCCGGCACCGTCGGCGTCACCGTGCTGCAGGTGGCCAAGCTGCTTGGCGCGCGCTGCATCGTTGCCGACATCGACGAGGCCCGGCTTGAGCGCGCATCGGGCTTTGGCGCGGATGCGGTGATCCATTCGCTGCGCCAGCCGGTCGCTGACGCCGTGCGGGACGAAAATGACGGCCTTGGTCCGACGGTGATCATCGACGGCGCCGGCGTGCCGGCGCTTCTCGACGAGGCATGCCGCATCGCCAGCCCGGCCGGCCGCATCGGTCTGCTTGGGTTCTCGGCGACACCGTCCAGCCTCAGCCAGCAAGAGGTGGTACGCAAGGAACTGACTGTTGTCGGCTCGCGTCTTAACCGACAATTGCTGCCCAAGGTTGTGGAATGGCTGGCGAACAAGCGCCTCGAGCCGGAGGCGATGATCACCCAGGTCTTTGCCGCAGTGGACGCCAAGGCGGCCTTCGACCTGATCGAAAGGGAGCCGCAGCGGACGTTGAAGGTCCAGCTCGATTTCTCCTGAACGTTTCCCCGGCAATCGCTGTCAGCGGCCCCAATGCGGCCAGATCAAGCGCAGTTCGGCCGCCTTCGCGCCTGCCTATCGAACACGCGGCATTCCAATATAATCTGACCACTTCTGCTGAACGACGACGTGGATTTGCCATGGACCTGGATCCTTCAACGCTCAATCGGGCGCTGCCGCTGCGAGATCAGATCTATCACCAGATCCGCAATCTGATTGTCACCGGACAGATGAAGCCGGGGGAAGTCATCAACGAGGTGGCCATCGCCGAAGCGCTCGGCGTCTCACGCACACCGGTGCGCGAAGCGGTCAAGCGCATCAGTGACGAGGGCCTCGTCACGATCCTGGCGCAGACCGGCACCTATGTCGCTCCGATCAACCGCGTCGACCTGGAAGAAGCCTATGTCATCCGCCGCGCCTTGGAGATGGAGAGCACCAGGCGCGCGGCAGTCAAATTCACGCCATCAGCCGGCGAACTTCTGGAGGACAATATGGCGGCGCACCGGCTCGCCATAGCGCGCGGCCGATATGCCACCGCGATCCAGCTCGACGATGTCTTCCACCGCACCATCGCCGAGATCTGCGGCCTGCCGGGAATCTGGCGCGCCGTCGACATCTCCAAGGCGCAGATGGATCGGGGCCGCACCCTCGTCATCCCGAAGCCCGGCTATGGTGAACAGACGATCGAGCAGCACGGGGCCATCCTCGATGCGCTGAGGCGCAATGATGCCGAGGGCGCTGCGCAGGCGATGGAGCACCATCTCGAAACGTCGTTCCGCAACACGCTCGAAGTCGCCGCCGAACTTCTCGGCTGAAGCCGGCCGCACTGGATTGATCATACATGCAAAGGCGGATTGATGGCGCGTGTCCGCCTCGGCACGATCTCGAGTTCGCCATCGGGCACGACGGCTGCGACGCCGACAATGTGCCGGCCCGTCAGATGCAGGCTGCGGAATGCCCAACGCGAGGCATCGTCATCGATCTCGTCGCCGAAATGGGCAATGGGCGGAGAGACCTGCAGGTCCAGCTCAACCTTCTTCACCGGCAAGGAGAGGCCAATGCCGCGCGCTTTCACATAGGCTTCCTTGAGCGTCCACAGAGTGAAAAAGAAATCCTGTCTCGCCTGCCCGCTCATCGCCTCGAAGCGTGCGCGTTCCCGGGGCGAAAAGACCGCCGGCGCCAGTTCGTCGAGACCGACGTCGCGGTCGCACGGCTCGACGTCAATGCCGATTTCCGCGAAAGCGGCAACCGCGCAGGCCACCAGGCCATGGGTGTGAGACAGGCTGAAATGGAGGCCGCTGACGCCCAGGCTATCGTCGATGAACGGGCGGCCATACCGGTTGGTGTCAAAGCGCCAGTGTTCCGGGGCAATGTCGCGGTAACGCGACAGCGTCGTCCTGACCAGGCCGCGAACCGCGAGATGCTGAAGACGGGCCGGTTCGGACTTGAAGGCGTCATGCCGATCGCGTTCGGGCGCGTTCAGAAGCCGCAGGCAAGCGGCTTGATCGTCGGCGCCGAAGTCGTCGAGGGGCACGTACCACAGATCGACCTGGCCGCGTCGTGGATCGCCTTCTTTCATGGCCGGAGCCGGCCTGGCACGGGTGACGACATCACGATTGTTCCAGGCAAATCCGCCGCGCCGATCGCGGCCCGATGACGATCCAGGAGCGGAGGAGTGCGATGCGCGTCTTCATGTTTCCGGGACAGGGATCACAGTTCACCGGAATGGGCAAGAACCTGTTCGATGAGGTCGGCGCGGCAGTGAGGCGGTGACGCCTACGTCGAGCCTGGCTCTATCCCTGCAATCGCCCGAGATTGTCGGCGAAGCGCCGGGCCATTGCGAGCCCAATCTCATTGGGCCGCATCGCCGGCGCCCGATCCTGTATGGCAATGCCGGCGCGGGCGCCGAACAGCCGCTTGCCGTAGCAGATCAGGTTCTCGATGCCTTGCATGACGAAGACCGCTGCCGGCAGCATTCTGGCATACGCGGCCTCGGCTGCGGCTTCATCGCCGGCGCGGAACGCCTCATAGGCGCGCACGGCGAGGTCGATGCAATCGGGCGCCAGGATCATGCCACGGCAGCCGATGCGGAAATTGTCGATCAGTTCGAGACCGCCACGCCCGTTGAGGACCGGGATTCGGCCCTCGGTGCGCTCGATCAGGCCGGCAATGTCGGTGACCGGACCTTCACCCTTGATCAGCCTGATGTTGGGGTGAAGCGTAACGAGGTCGCGGATTTCATCCGATGTCAGCCCACGGCCGAAAAAGGCCGGCGCATTCTGGATCGCTACCGGCAGGTCGGTCGCCTCCGCCACACGGCCGAAGAAGCGGATGTATTCCGGCGCCCCGTAAGATCCCCCAGGCGGCGGCTGCAGGATCACCCAATCGGCGCCGACGCTTTCGGCGTGGCGCACCTGTGCGACCTGCTCGGCGACGGACGCGCCGAAGATGGTGAAGGCGAGCGGCACTCTCCCGGCGGTGTCTTCAGCCGTCCAGTCCATGATTGTTCGGCGCTCGGCCTCGGTCAGTTTGGCAACTTCCGTCGCGAGGCCGAGTGCCGCCATGCCATGCACGCCGTTCGCAAGGCATATCTCGACCTGCCTGCGCATTGCCGCGCGGTCGAGTTTTTCCTCGCCGTCGAACAGGGCGTAGAGGATGGCGTGGATGCCGTGGAAATCATCGGGCCGGAACTTTGGCATCCCGTTCGCCCTCAATGGCTTTCGCGCGGAATGGCGTGGCCGCGGCTGCCGACGAGGAAATCAAGGTCAGCGCCACGGTCTGCCTGCAGGACATGGTCGGTGTAGAGACCTTGATAGCCACCGTGCATCGCCGGCTCCGGCGCAACCCAGGACGTCCGCCGTTCCGCGAGCTCCTGCTCAGATACGTCGAGATGCAGCCTCCGCGCCTCGACGTCGAGTTCGATGATGTCGCCGCTTTTGACCAGCGCCAGCGGACCACCGACAGCTGCTTCGGGCGCGGCATGCAGCACGACCGTGCCGAAGGCGGTGCCGGACATGCGGGCGTCGGAAATGCGGATCATGTCGCGGACGCCCTGCTTCAGCAGCTTCTGCGGCAGCGCCATGTTGCCGACCTCGGCCATCCCCGGATAACCCTTCGGCCCGCAATTTTTCAGCACCATGATCGAGCGCTCGTCGATGTCGAGCGCGGGATCGTCGACGCGTGCCTTGTAGTCATCGATGTCCTCGAAGACGACGGCACGGCCACGATGTTTCATCAAGCTTGGCGAAGCGGCCGACGGCTTGATGATGGCGCCATCAGGCGCCAGATTGCCGCGCAGCACGGCGATGCCGCCATGCGGTGTCAGCGCCTTGTCGCGCGGGCGGATCACTTCCGGATTGTAGTTTTGGGCTTCGGCGATGTTGTCGCGCACGCTCTTGCCGGTCACCGTCAGCGCGTCGAGATCGAGCATGTCGGCGACCTCTTTCATCACAGCCGGGATGCCGCCGGCATAGCAAAAGTCCTCCATCAGGAAGCGACCCGACGGCATCAGGTCGAGGATGGTCGGCACGTCGCGGCCAAACTGATCCCAGTCATCCAGTGTCAGCTCTGTGCCGACACGGCCGGCGATTGCCAGCAGATGCACGACCGCATTGGTCGAGCCTCCAATCGCGCCATTGACGCGGATGGCGTTGGCAAAGGCCTGTCTCGTGAGGATAGCCGATGGGCAGAGATTCTCATTGACCATCTCGACGATGCGCCGCCCCGTCATGCGGGCGATTCGGCTGCGGCGTGCGTCGACCGCCGGATAGGCCGCATTGCCAGGCAGTGCCAGGCCGAGCGCCTCGACCATCGAGGCCATGGTCGAGGCCGTCCCCATCGTCATGCAGTGGCCCGGCGAGCGCGACATGGCGCTTTCGGCATTGGCAAAATCCTGCTCGCTCATCACGCCTGCGCGCACATCCTCCGAGAATTTCCAGACATCGGTGCCGGAGCCGATCTCGCGACCCTGGAAACGGCCGTTGAGCATCGGCCCGCCGGAGATGACGATCGACGGCAGGTCGCAGGAGGCCGCGCCCATGACCAGCGACGGCGTGGTCTTGTCGCAGCCGGCCATCAGCACGACACCGTCCATAGGGTTGCCGCGGATCGCCTCTTCGACATCCATGGAGGCCAGGTTGCGGAACAGCATCGCTGTCGGCCGAAGATTGGATTCACCGCAGGAGAACACCGGGAATTCCAGTGGCAGGCCGCCGGCCTCCAGCACGCCGGCCTTGATGTGCTCGATCAGGCCGCGGAAATGGACATGGCACGGCGTGAATTCGGAGAAGGTGTTGCAGATGCCGATCACCGGTCGGCCATCGAAGGCATCGTCGGGCAGGCCGTTGTTCTTCATCCAGCTGCGGTGGATGAAGGCATCCTTGCCCAGCCCGCCGAAC
Organism: Mesorhizobium sp. P3_A8; assembly: GCF_056402995.1. Classification (NCBI taxonomy): domain Bacteria; kingdom Pseudomonadati; phylum Pseudomonadota; class Alphaproteobacteria; order Hyphomicrobiales; family Phyllobacteriaceae; genus Mesorhizobium; species Mesorhizobium sp. P3_A8. The sequence goes on from NZ_JBFUGI010000001.1 coordinate 171,041, forward strand.
CAGTGCTGCGATCGTCTCTTGGTCATGGTTTTTTCCGGCGTTCAGGCGGGATGCTGCAGCTGGCTGAGGCCGCCATCGACGACGAGAGTGGCCGCGTTCATGAACGGGCACTCGTCGGAAATCATGAAGACAGCGGCAAGCGCGATCTCGCGCACTGAGGCGATGCGGCCGCCTGGATGCAGCGCCATAGTGTTGGCGCGCGCCGCCGCCGGATCAGGAAAACTGTCCCAGTAGTCGATCGCCTTCTGCGTCTCGACATAGCCGGGCGCCAGCGCGTTCACCCGCACGCCTTGCGCCGCATATTCGAGCGCCAGCGATTTGGTCAGGCCGAGCAGCGCGTGCTTGGCAACCGGATAGGGAAAGGTGTGCGGGATGATGGTGAAGCTGTGCGTCGAGGCGATGTTGAGGATGGCACCGCCGCTGCTGGCGATCATGCCCGGCAACACCGCCTTGCTGCAGTTCCACGCACCCTTGACGTTGACGTCGAAATTGCGGTTCCACTCCTCCTCGGTCGCCTTGAGCGGCGTCGAGAACACGTTCATCCCGGCATTGTTGATCAGCGCGTTGATCGGCCCGATCTCGGCGATTGCCTGCTGGACGGCAGCATGGATCGCGGCCCCGTCGCTGATGTCGGCTGTTGCATGGCCGACATCACCCTTCGACGCGGCCAGGCCGGCAACGGTCTTGTTCAGAAGCTCACCATCCTGATCAACCAGAAACAGCCTTGCCCCTTCGGCCAGACAGGCCTCGGCGATGGCCAGCCCGATGCCTTGCGCGGCACCGGTCAGAAAGATGCGTTTGCCGGACAGACGCTCAGCCATCGCTGTCACTCCCCTGGAATACGGATCAACGGCGGCCGAGTGCCGACGAGCGCAGATTGTCGAGCAGCACGGCGAGCAGCAGGATCACGCCGCGCACGATGTACTGGTAGAAGGCCGGGATGTTGAGCAGGTTCATGGCATTTTCGGCAATGCCCATGATCAGCACGCCGACGATGACGCCCGACATGGTGGCGCGGCCGCCAGCGAGCGAGACGCCGCCGAGCACGCAGGCCGAGATGACCGAGAGCTCGAGCCCGACCGCCGCGTTGGGCTGGCCGGACGTGATGCGCGAAGCAAGCAGGATGCCGGCGATGCCGCAGACGACGCCCTGCAGCGCGAAGATCCAGATGCGCGTCCTGTCGACATTGACGCCGGCCAGCCGCGACGCTTCGGGATTGCCGCCGATGGCCAGCGTGTTCTTGCCGAAGACGGTGCGGTTGAGCACGAAGCCGAAAATGCAAAACAGGATGGCGAGCACCCAGACCGGCGTCGGGATGCCGAGCAGTTTGGAAAGCGCCAACTGGTAGAAATCCGGGCTGTTTATGCCGACAGCGCGGCCGTCGGAGGCAATCAGCGCAAACCCACGCACGATCTGCATGGTGGCTAATGTCGTGATCAGCGCGTTGATGCGGAATTTGGCGATGACGACGCCATTGATGAAGCCGACAAAGGCGCCACAGGCGATCGCGGCCAGGAGGCCGAGCAGAATCGAACCGGTATAATTCGACGCCATCACCGCGACCATGCCGGCAAAGGCGACGATCGAGCCGACCGACAGGTCGAAGTCGCGGGCGGCCAGGCAGAACATCATGGTGCAGGCGACGATGCCAACGGTGACCACCGATTGCAGCAGGCCAAGCATGTTGCGGTCGGTCAGGAAGTTCGGCACCAGGAGCGACACCAGCGCGAAGGCGACGATGAAGATGACGACGAGACCCTGTTCGCCGAGCAGGAGCTTCTTCAACTGGTCGGTCATGGCAAAATCCTCAGGATGCGATCGCGTCGGGGGTTTTCTGGTCGGGAAGGGCTGCGGCCAGGATCGCTCTTTCGGCGAACTGGTCCCGGTCAAGTTCGGCGCTGACGCGTCCGCCGCACATCACCAGGATGCGGTCGCAGATGCCCATCACCTCCGGCAGTTCGGACGAGACGACGACGATCGCCATGCCGTCTTCGGCGAGTTGGTAGAGCAGTTCGTAGATTTCGGCTTTGGCGCCGACATCGATGCCGCGCGTCGGCTCGTCGACGATGAGGACGCGTACGCCCTGCTCCGACAGCCAGCGGCCCAGGATGACCTTCTGCTGGTTGCCGCCGGAGAGGTTGATGATGTCCTGCTTGCGCGAAGGCGTGCGAACCTTGAGCTTCTTGATGAAGGTTTCCGCCGTGGCGATCTCGCTGGCGCGGTTGAGCACACCGAAGCGGGTGTGATGACGCCGCGACGAGATATTGATGTTCTCCTCGATCGAGCGACCCTGGATGATGCCGTCGTGCTTGCGGTCTTCCGAACACAGCACGATGCCGGCGCGGATCGCGTCATGGGGATCAGTGGCACGAACGATCTTGCCGTCGACGGTGATGGTGCCGCCCGAGCGCGGGTCGGCGCCGAAGACCAGCCGCATCAGCTCCGAGCGCCCGGCGCCGATCAGGCCGAAGAAACCGACGATCTCGCCCGCCCTCGCCTCGAAGCTGGCCGGCGTCTTCAACTTTGCGCCGGAGAGGCCTTCGACCTTCAGCCTGACATCGCCTGATTTGCGGGGGCGAAAACCCCAGATGTCGGAGATTTCGCGGCCGACCATTTCGGCGACGACCTGGTCGCGAGTGACGCCTTTCAGCGATGCATGGTGCGCCGCGAGCTTGCCGTCACGCAGCACGGTCAGGCTGTCGCAGAGCCGGAACACCTCGTCCAGCCGATGCGAGACATAGATGATCACCTTGCCCTCGCCGCGCAGGCGGTCGATCAGGGCAAACAGGATTTCGCTTTCGCGCGAGGACAGCGACGAGGTCGGCTCATCCAGGGCGATGACACGCGCGTCGAGCATGATCGCCTTGGCGATCTCGACCATCTGGCGTTCGCCGATGGACAGCGTCTTGACCTTGCGGCGGATGTCGATGTCGATGCCGGCCGATTTCAGCTTGGCGCCAACGTCGTCCAGCATCCGGCGGCCGGCGATGATGCCGGCGCTGGCGGGGAAGCGGCCGAGGCTGAGATTTTCGGCAACGGTGAGCTCAGGGACGAGCTGCAATTCCTGGTGAATGACGATGACGCCATTGTCAAAGGCATCCCGGGTCGATGAATAGGCCTGGACCTTGCCGTCGATGCGGATCTCGCCTTCGTCGGCATGCTGGTCGCCCGACAGGATCTTGATCAGGGTGGATTTGCCGGCGCCGTTCTCACCCATCAGGCCATGCACGGCGCCCTTGTCGACGCCGAACGAGACGTCCGACAGCGCCTTGACGCCCGGATAGGTCTTGGTGATGTGCGAGAAGTCGAGAAAGGACACCGACGTCGATCCTTCTGGTGCGGCCCTTGTTGAGCCATGACAAACAGGCGGCGGGATGAGCTGCCGCCTGTTGTACAGGGAGGATTATTCGATGCCGAGGCCCTGGCGGACCTTCTGGTAGTCGTCGCGCTTGGCCAGCGCACCGGAGGTCAAGGTCAGCTTCGCCGGTTCCTTGTTGTTGGCGACCCAGTCATACATGTTGAGCGCCGTCTCGTAGCCATGGCGCTTTGGCGAGATGATCACCGTGCCGACGAAGCCGGTGGCGGTCGGCTTCTTGAACTCGTTGATCGCCGAGTCCGCGCCGCCAATGCCGACGCCGATCACGTTTTCGGCCGGAATGCCGACGCTTTCGGAAGCGCGCACTGCGCCCAGAACCGCCTCGTCATTGAGACCGAGGGAGACCCACTTCTTGATGTCGGCATGGGCGTTGAGCACAACCGTTGCGGCATTGAGCGCAGCCTCGGTGTCGGTCTTGGCCTGCGGCGCGTCAAAAATGTTTTCGGCCTTGAAGCCGTTCGCCTTCAGCACCGAAATGGCGCCCTCGACACGGTCGACGGCGGTCGGCAGCTGGTCATAGGAGACCCGAATGGCGCCGACCTCGTCGGCCTTCCAGCCGCGTGCCTTCATTTCGTCGACGATCGCCTGGCCGACGGCCTCACCGATCTTGGTCGCCGAAATGCCCATATGCGGCACGTCTTCGAGCGCCTTGCCGTCGGCGCCGACCAGGCGGTCGTCGACGGTCATCAGCTTGAGGTTGTTGGCGGCGGCCTTGGCGACGATGCCGGGGCCAAGCTTGACGTCAGGCGTGCAGACGATGAAGCCCTGCGCGCCCTGGGCGCCGAGATTGTCGATCGCCGACATCAGCTTCTCACCGTCCTCGGCGCCGATCTTGACCAGGGTAAAACCCTTTTCCTTGGCGGCCTGGTCGGCGAACTTCCATTCGTCCTGGAACCACGGCTCCTCGGGCTGCTTGACGATGAAACCGATCTTGGTGTCCTGAGCATATGCAGCGATGGTCGTGACGGACAGCACGGCAAGTGCGCCCGCGACGAGCGCGGTCTTCAAAAGTCGCATGATTACCTCCCAGCGATGGCCGGGCGCTCAGCCCGGATGCCGGAGTCTGTATTCGCTTTTATCATACTCGTCAATTGATCTGGTATGATAATTAAGATACATGCTCTGAGCAGGGATCGCTGGCGCAAATCATTCGCATCCGGTAAGGCCGGGCCGGTTGTGCGAAATCAGCGGGTTCGCCGCCTTGGAGGAGGGCTGAGGTGACCGAAACTTCTAAGAAGGCTTCAGGAGACACGGCCACCCGCCGCCCGCGCGTCATGCCCGATGTGACCAAGGCAATCGCTTCCGACATCTTTTCCGGCCGCTATCCGGCCGGCTCCTCCTTGCCGACCGAAAACGAACTCGGCGTCGAATATGGCGTCAGTCGCACCGTCATCCGCGAGGCGCTGAAGGTGCTGGCCGCCAAGGGGCTGGTGCTGTCGCGGCCGCGCGTCGGCACCATCGTCTGCAATGAGGACGACTGGAACATCATCGATCCGCAAGTGCTGGCCTGGCACGCGCCGCATGCGCTCGACGACAAGCTGTTCGACGCCATCCTCGAAACGCGCCGCGCCATCGAGCCTCTGGTCGCCGAGCTTGCCGCCACGAGAGCGACCCTGCAGGAGATCGCCAATCTCGAAGCGGCGTGGCGTGGGATGGCCGGCGCCGGCGAGGATCTCGCCGCCTTCTCGCGCAGCGACATCGCCTTTCACCAGATCGTCTATGCCGCGAGCCACAACCCGATCTTTCGCCAGATCGGCAATCTGATCGACACCGGGCTGAAATTCTCGCTGGAGGCAACAGCGGTGATTTCACTCGACCGGCGCATGGAAGCGGTGGCGGCGCACCGTGAGGTGGTAGAGGCGCTGCGCATGCGCGATGCAGAAGCGGCACGAGGTGCTGCAAACCGGATTCTCGACCTTGCGGCGCGCGACCTCGTCAGCGCCAAGAAACTCAAGAACAACTGAGACCAGCATGAAAATCATTTCGCTCACCACCTACATCGTTCCGCCGCGCTGGCTGTTCCTGAAGATCGAGACCGATGCCGGCGTCACCGGCTGGGGCGAGCCGGTAGTGGAAGGCCGAGCGCTGACTGTCGAGGCAGCGGTCAAGGAGCTTGGCGATTATCTCATCGGCAAGGACCCTCGCCTGATCGAGGACCACTGGACGGTGATGCATCGCGGCGGCTTCTACCGCGGCGGCCCGATCCTGATGAGCGCCATCGCCGGCATCGACCAGGCGCTGTGGGACATCAAGGGCAAGGCGCTCGGTGTGCCGGTGCACGAGCTGCTCGGCGGCAAATTGCGCGACACCATCAAGGTCTATTCCTGGATCGGCGGCGACCGGCCGGCGGAAGTGGCGGCGGGCGCCAAGGAGGTGGTTTCGCGAGGCTTCCTGGCGCTCAAGATGAACGGCACCGAAGAACTACAGATCGTCGACAGCCACGACAAGATCGATGCCGCGATCGAGCGTGTCGCGATGGTGCGCGAGGCGGTCGGCCCCAATATCGGCATCGCCGTCGATTTCCACGGCCGCGTGCACCGGCCGATGGCGCGCATTCTAGTCAAGGAGCTCGAGCCCTACCGCCTGATGTTCATTGAGGAACCGGTGCTCAGCGAAAACCGCGAGGCGCTGAAGGAGATCGCCGCCCTTGGCTCGACGCCGATCGCGCTTGGCGAACGGCTTTACAGCCGCTGGGATTTCAAGTCGGTGTTCGAGCAAGGCGCGGTCGACATCATCCAGCCCGATCTGTCGCATGCCGGCGGCATCACCGAATGCCGCAAGATCGCGGCAATGGCCGAGGCCTATGACATTGCGGTCGCGCCGCACTGCCCGCTCGGACCGATCGCACTCGCCGCCTGCCTGCAGCTCGACGCCGTGAGCTACAATTGCTTCATCCAGGAGCAGAGCCTCGGCATCCACTACAACGCCGCCAACGACCTGCTCGACTACGCCGCCAACAAGGATGTCTTCCGTTACGAAGATGGCTATGTCGCCATTCCCGATGGGCCGGGACTGGGTGTCGAAATCGACGAAGAGTACGTCAAGGAGCGAGCCAAGGAAGGCCACCGCTGGCGCAACCCGATCTGGCGCCACAAGGACGGCTCCTTCGCCGAGTGGTGATGAGCGGGTTCAGCCCGGCAAACTTTGCAAAGGTACCTCTTCCACGGGAAATGGCGCTGAAGCGCCGCATTTTGCCAGAAGCGCCTCGGCGTAGAGCCTGGTGAAGCCGGTGTGGCGCCGCCGCAGGAAACCAGCGTGCTCGAGCCGCCAGTGCTGCTCGATGCCAGCCATGATGGCGGGATTGCTCCAGGTGGAATAGCCACCCGCCGTGTAGACGGTGACCTCGCCGGCAAACAGCCGCTCATTGGTGACCAGGAAATCGACGCGGACATAATCGAGATCGCCGGCAATGCGCGGGGCGATCGTGGCTGCCTGGCGAATGAGTTCGAGCAGGCGCGGCGTCACTGCGAGCGCCTGGTCCTCTCTGGGATAATCGATATCGCGGCCCGGCAACGGATTGCCGTCGGGGTCAAACAGGTGCGACATCAGGATCTTCTTGTCCTCGGCCCTGACGTGGCAGACGACACCGCTACAGACCTGAACCTTGATCTCGGTGGCGATCTCGCCGCCGGCGAGCGGCAGCAACTCCTCGACCAGTATTTCCGGCACGATCGGCCAATAGCCCCATTCGCTGTTGTAGCGTCCCTGGCGTTTGCCGAGCCACCCCCTCGCGGCTTCAATGATGGTGGTGCGATCCGGCTGGCCGTTTGAGATGACGATATTCATGTCGCAGCCATGGTTGGCCTTGACGATCACATCACCCGCAAGCAGCGCGGACGGAATTTCATCGGGATCATGGCCGCGCCACAAGGTTTTGGGCACCGGCAGATCGGGGCAGACCTTGTTGATGTAATCCTTCGCTGCAAGCTTGTCCGACAGCGTAACAAACAACGGGTTGTGGTCGATCAGCCTGCGCCAGAGCATGCACTCATTGTACCGCTGCGGCGCGGCGGGATTGGGCAGATAGCCCAGCTTCCTCGTAAAGCGCGCGACAAGCTGCGGATGCCGAAGCGTGATCGCCAGCCGCGCCAATGCCAGCACGAGCCGATGTTTTGGCGAAAGCTCGGCGTTGGCCTTCATGCTGGCCAATCGGGGTTGACGCTCCCCCAGCCATTCGAATCGCTTGATCACCGTCACGCCCTCTGCCCGAACCCTCGCGCAACTAAGCACCGCCGCTCCGCACCGACAAGTTGACGGCGCCAGCTGGTCAACAGCTTGCTATTTCAACCTGGACCGGCAACATCCGCAGCGACTTCGTTCCAGAGGGGGATCATGAACGAGCAGCCTTCGGCCCTTGCTGGCCATTTGGATGCCGGACAGCGGCCGCCCCAGGATGCCTTGGCACACCAAGCCCACGATGCCGCGCCTGCACCGATCGTCGAATTCCGCAACATCAGCAAGACCTATGATGGGCTGGCCAACGTCGTCGAAAACCTCAACCTCGACATCGGTCGCGGCGAGTTCCTGACGCTGCTTGGGCCCTCCGGCTCGGGCAAAACGACGCTGCTGATGATGCTGGCCGGGTTTGAGAGCCCGACCGGCGGTGAGTTGCTGCTCGACGGCCGGCCGCTCGACCGCGTCCCGGCTTATCGGCGCAACATGGGGATCGTGTTCCAAAGCTACGCGCTGTTTCCGCATATGAACGTGCGCCGCAACATCGGCTATCCGCTGCTGCAACGCGGCATGGCCAAGGCAGAGATCGCACGGCGGGTCGACGAGGCTCTGGGCATGATCCACCTCGACGGCTTCGGCGAACGGCTGCCGGCGCAGCTTTCCGGCGGCCAGCAGCAACGCGTGGCGCTCGCCCGCGCGCTCGTCTTCAAGCCGGAGATCGTGCTGATGGACGAGCCGCTCGGGGCGCTGGACAAGCAATTGCGCGAAGAGATGCAGATCGAGATCAAACATCTTCATGCCGCACTCGGCGTGACGGTTCTCTATGTCACGCACGACCAGTCGGAGGCCCTGACCCTGTCGGACAGGATCGCGGTGCTCGACAAAGGTGTGATCCGGCAGTTCGGCACGCCCGAGCAGATCTACGAAATGCCGAACTCCTCCTTCGTCGCCAACTTCATTGGCGAGATGAACAATTTCCCCGGCACGGTACGCGAAGACAAGGACGGGTGCATGGTCGAACTCGACTGCGGCGTCACCGTGCAAGCCATCAATGCGATCGCTGCCAGGCCCGGCATGCATGTCAACGTCGCGGTGCGGCCGGAACGGACAATTCTCAGCCAATTCGACACAGGCGGAACCGGCTCTATACCGGCAACCGTGCGCTCGACGATCTACCATGGCGATCATCTGCGCTACGAAATCGAGGTCGATGGCCGCACCGGCTTCATGGCATGGACGACGATCGCGGGGCCGGAGCGGTTTTCAGCCGGCGCACGCGTTGCACTGAGCTGGGCAGCGGGCAGTGCCCGTGTGCTGGACGCAAGACAATGACGACCACCAACGCGGCGCCGATGGCCGACCTTCGCGCCGGCCTGCGCCGTGCCGAGCGGCGGCGCCAGCTGCGCGCCTTCGCACTGGTGACTCCACTGCTTGTTTTCCTGCTGGTGATCTTCGTGCTGCCGATCGCCTCGATGCTGCTGTTTTCGGTTTGGAGCCCGGAGATGCGCACGGCACTGCCGCGAACGACCGCGGCACTGGCCGGCTGGACTGGCGACGCCCTGCCCGCGGAGACCGCCTATGCCGCGCTCGCCGACGACCTGGCTCGGGGCTATGCGGCGAAAACCGTCGCCGGAATCGCAACGCGGCTCAACCAGGAGATACCGGGCTTTCGCAGCCTGGTGATGCAGACCGCGCGCAAGGCCGAGACATTGACCCCGCCTTACCGGGCGGCCTTCGCGGCCGTCGATCCGCGCTGGGACGATCTCGCCACCTGGCGCGCCATGCGCTCGGCCTCAGCCGCATTGACGCCGCGCTATCTGCTGCAGGTGCTCGATCTCGAACGGGAATGGGATGGCAGCATCATTGGCGTGCCACCCGATCGCGCGGTCTACATCACCTATCTCACGCGCACTTTCTGGATCAGCCTCGTCGTCACGCTGCTTTGCGTCGCCATCGGCTATCCCCTGGCTTTTTACGCCGCGCATTGCCGGCCGCTCGCCAGGCGCCTGGTGCTCGCGGCGGTGCTGCTGCCATTCCTGGTTTCCGTGCTGGTGCGGACGGCCGCCTGGATCGTCATGCTGCAGAAGAACGGCATCATCAACAGCCTGCTCGTCCGGCTTGGCGTCGTCGACCAGCCGCTCCAGCTCATCTTCGACCGCTTCGGCGTCTATGTCGTCATGGTGCATGTGCTGCTGCCGTTCCTGGTGCTGCCGCTCTACAGCGTGATGAGGACGATACCGGCGCTGCATATGCGAGCCGCCAGCTCGCTTGGCGCGACGCCGCTGTCGGCTTTCCTCGGCGTCTACCTGCCGCAATCGCTGCCCGGGCTCGGCGCCGGCGCCCTGCTCGTCTTCATCCTGTCGCTCGGCTACTACACCACGCCGGTGCTGGTCGGCGGCGCCGGCGACCAGATGCTGAGCTCGCTGGTGACCGAGTTCGCGCTTGAGATCGGCAATTGGGGCATGGCGAGCGCGGTCGCGACATTGCTGCTCGTCTCGACGCTGCTCAGCTATGTCATATTCGCCAGACTGTTTCGAGCGCGCGGTCTGCCGATATGAGGACCGTCAACGCCTCGCCTGGTTTCCTGACCTGGCAGCAGCGGTTCGGCGGCATCGTGCTGCGCCTCTTGGTGTTGCTGACCTGCGCCTTCCTGGTGCTGCCGATCGTCGCCATCATCCCGATCTCGTTCAGCTCGGGCACGTTCCTCAGCTATCCGCTGCCGGGGCTGTCGCTGCGCTGGTATGAACAGGTGCTGCAACCGTTTCCATGGCTCACGGCGCTGAAGAACAGCCTGATCGTGGCCAGTGCCGCGACCATCCTCGCCACGGTGCTGGGCACCATGGCCGCCTGCGGGCTGATGCTGGCGAAGTTTCCGGGGCGTGGGATCGTGATCGCGATCTTCATGTCGCCATTGGTCGTTCCGCCGATCATCATCGCGCTCGGCGTCTACTTTCTCTATGCCCGCATCGGTATGTCAGGCACCTTCACGGGCCTGATCCTGGCGCACACCATGCTTGGCGCTCCTTTCGTGGTGGTCACCGTGATGGCCACGCTGCGCGCCTTTGACCGCCAGCTGCTGCGCGCCTCGCAGAGCTGCGGCGCGACGCCGCTGACCACCTTTCGCATGATCACCCTGCCGATCATCGCGCCGGGGGTTCTGTCTGGAGCCGTCTTTGCCTTCATCACCTCCTTCGACGAGGTCGTTGTGGCGCTGTTCGTCGCCTCGCCGGCGCAGTTCACGCTGCCGCGCCAGCTCTTTGCCGGCCTGCGCGACCAGCTCGAACCGTCGATCGTCGCGGTCGCCGCCTTGCTGGTCGTCTCCACACTGGTCTTTGTGGCGTTGTTCGAGCTGCTGCGGCGACGCGCCATGCGCGGTCTGGGGCGCACATATCCATGATCGGCTGGCGCGAATATCATCCCAAAAATCGTCACGCTGTTTCAGCCGCTATGCGCTATCAAATCCAGGGCGACTGAAGGCTTGGCAACATAGGGGGATCGGCATGAAGGGCATTATCGGGAGTGTGCTGCTGGCGGCCGTGCTCGGCATCGGCGCGCAAGGGCTGGCGCAGGCGCGCGACTTCACCGTGACGGCATGGGGCGGTGCGGTGCAGGACGCCAAGCGCAACATCTATTTCACGCCTTTCGGCATGGAGAAAGGCATCAAAGTTCTCGATGACGTCTATGAAGGTGGCTGGGCGCCGTTCAAGGCCATGCAGGACACCGGCGTCGTGCCCTGGGATGTGGTCCAGGTCGAGACCGCCGAGCTGGTGCGCGGCTGCGAGGAAGGCATTTTTGCACCGCTCGACTGGTCGAAGATCGGCGACAAGAAGGATTTCGTGCCCTACGCGGTTTCGGAATGCGGCGTCGGCACCACGGCCTGGTCGATCGTCATCGCCTACAACAAGGACAGCGTGAAGGAAGGCCCGGCGACGGTGCAGGACTTCTTCGATCTTCAGAAATGGCCGGGCAAGCGCGCCATGCGCCGGGGGCCGAAGATCAATCTCGAATTTGCCCTGATGGCCGATGGTGTGGCGCCCGCCGATGTCTACAAGGTGCTGTCGACGCCGGCAGGCATCGATCGCGCCTTCGCCAAGCTCGACACCATCAAGCCGCAGATTCAGTGGTGGAAGGCCGGCGCGCAGCCGACGCAGTGGCTGGCTTCGGGCGACGTCGCCATGGCGCTCGCCTATAATGGCCGGGTTTCCGCCGCGCTGGACGAGGGCAAGCATTTCGGCATCGTCTGGCAGAACACCCAGTATGATGTCGACGCCTGGGCCATTCCCGCCAAGTCGCCCTACATCGATCTCGCCCACCAATTCATCAAATACGCTTCCGACCCCAAGCGGCAGGCCGACTTCACCAACATCTTCGCCTACGGCACGACGATCAACGGCGCCGACAAGTTCATCAAGCCCGAGCGCATCGCCCTGCTGCCGGCCGGCGACAACCTCAAGACCGGCCTGCATATCGGCAGCGAGGAGGCCCGCGCCTTCTGGCTCGACCATCTGGAAGAGCTCAGCGAGCGCTTCAACACCTGGTCGGGGACTTCGGAATAGGCGGGAAAGCTGCCGGACACAGAAACAGCCCGAACCCGGGCTGGTTAACAGACACGCCGCGCCGCCGTTACGTCAGCCTTGGTTCCAAGCCGACTTCGTAGCGGCGCTTGACGTTGCAAAACGGAAGAGGACTGTTTGGTGGAGCCAATCGGGATCGAACCGACGACCTCTTGAATGCCATTCAAGCGCTCTCCCAACTGAGCTATGGCCCCACTTCCGGCAGTCAGCCGGCGCCGTTTCCGGCGAAGAGATCAGCGCGGGTTGGAACACCGCGCCGTTAGTGCAGGCGGCTTCTAACCCCGCCCTTCATCAATATCAAGCCTGAACACCGGCTTTTTATTCCAACGTTGCGAAAGCCGGCAAACGCCTTTCGCCAAAGGCCGATCAGACCTCGTCGTCGTCGTCGCCGACGCCGATCATGTCGGCAACGTCGTCGTCTTCTTCCTCTTCGTCGGCAAGGAAGGTGTCATCCTCGTCGTCGCCCAGGTCGACATCGTCCTCGTCGTCGCCGAGATCCGGCAGGTCGTCACCCTTGACGTCCTCGTCGGCCTCTTCGAGCGACACGACCTCGACGCCTTCCTCTTCCTCGCTGTCCACTTCCTTCTCGGCCACTTCCTCTTCCTCTTCGATGGCGGCGATCTTGCCTTCTTCGAAATAGGAACGCGGATAGGTCTTGTTGGTATAGGGCGAGACGATCGGATCCTTGTTCAGGTCATAGAATTTTCGGCCCGTTTCCGGGTCGATGCGTTTTGTGCCAAGTTCGTTTTTTGCCACGGCGAGCCTCGTCAATAAAAGAGTGGTCCCCTTAACCACAGTTTGCAGCGCTGTCAAAGCGAAAAGCCGGCGTCACAAAACCATGCATTGAAAGGCCTCGCGTCAAGTGACGACCATGGGGATGACCATTTCGCCCCGCCGTGATACGAGACCGCCGCAACAAATGAAAAGCGCCGGCCCGCCGGCAATCCGTCCAGGGAAATTCCATGTCTCACGCCGCCGCCTCCAAGCCGGCCACCGCCCGTAAATCGTCAGCCCTTTCCGGCACGGCACGCGTGCCGGGCGACAAGTCGATCTCACACCGCTCCATGATGTTCGGCGGTCTCGCCTCCGGCGAAACCCGCGTCACCGGCCTGCTCGAAGGCGAGGACGTGATGCGCACGGCTGCCGCCATGAAGGCGATGGGCGCGCATATAGAGAAGCGCGGCACCGAGTGGGTCATCCGCGGCACTGGCAATGGCGCCCTGCTGCAGCCGGAAGGTCCGCTCGACTTCGGCAATGCCGGCACCGGCTCGCGCCTCACCATGGGGCTGGTCGGCACCTACGACATGGAAACCACCTTCATCGGCGACGCCTCGCTGTCGGGCCGGCCGATGGGCCGCGTACTCGAACCCTTGCGCCAGATGGGCGTGCAGGTGCTGAAGGCGACGCCCGGCGACCGCATGCCGATCACGCTGCACGGCCCCAAGCACGCCGCCCCGATCACCTACCGCGTGCCGATGGCCTCGGCACAGGTGAAGTCGGCGGTGCTGCTCGCCGGCCTCAACACGCCGGGAATCACCACCGTCATCGAGCCGGTGATGACACGCGACCATACAGAAAAGATGCTGAAAGGCTTCGGCGCCAACCTGTCGGTCGAGACCGACGAGCGCGGCGTGCGCCACATCTTCATCGAGGGCCAGGGCAAACTCACCGGCCAGACGATCGCCGTGCCGGGCGACCCGTCCTCGGCCGGCTTCCCGCTGGTCGCCGCGCTGATCGTGCCGGGTTCCGACATTGTCATCGAAAATGTGCTGATGAACCCGACCCGCACCGGGCTGCTTCTGACGTTGCAGGAAATGGGCGGCCAGATCGACATCTTGAACCCGCGCAATGCCGGCGGCGAGGATGTCGCCGACCTGCGCGTGCGTTATTCCGAGCTCAAGGGTGTCACCGTGCCGCCCGAGCGGGCGCCGTCGATGATCGACGAATACCCGGTGCTGGCCGTCGCCGCGAGCTTTGCCGAAGGCGAGACGCTGATGCAGGGGCTGGAAGAGCTGCGGGTGAAGGAATCCGACCGGCTGTCGGCCGTCGCCAACGGGCTGAAGCTCAACGGCGTCGGCTGTACAGAGGGCGAGGCATCGCTGGCCGTGCGCGGCAAGCCCGGCGGCAAGGGGCTGGGCCAGCATCCCAATGGACAGAGCACCGTCGTCCAGACCCATCTCGACCACCGCATCGCCATGAGCTTTCTGGTGATGGGACTGGCGACGGAAAAGCCGGTAACCATCGACGACGCCGCCATGATCGCAACCAGCTTTCCAGAGTTCATGGGGCTGATGACGGGGCTGGGCGCGGAGATTGAATAGCGCGGACTGATCGTCTACTTTCGATCTAGTTTATTTTTTGATTTTTGGGGGAGAAAATATGACGACGCAAATAGCGTTTTTTAATCACAAGGGCGGCGTCTCCAAAACTACCAGCGTTTTTCATGTGAGCTGGAAGCTCGCTGAGCTAGGGCTTCGCGTTTTGATGGTAGATTGCGATCCTCAGTGCAATTTAACTGGCCTTGTTTTAAAGTATAATCATGATAACGACTATCCGTATGAGAGCAGTGGAAACGAAGAACCGAAAAATATCCGTCATGGCCTCTCCCCAGCTTTTGACGGCCGTCCCGTTGCATTAAAACCTGTAAAGACACATCAAGTTCCAAACAGACCTGGCCTATTTATACTACCCGGTCACGTTGCCTTTTCGGAGAATGAAAGCTCTCTGGCGATTGCTCACGAGTTATCTGCCAGCCTGACAGTCATGCAAAATATACCGGGATCACTCAGGTATCTCCTTCAAATAACTGCCGAGAGTATATCTGCTGACATTATTATCGTGGATATGTCTCCAAGCTTAGGTGCAATTAATCAAAACCTTCTTACCACCAGTGAATATTTCGTTATACCGATGGCGCCAGACTTTTTCTCGGCAATGGCGCTACGCTCCCTTGCGCGAGTCCTTCCTAGGTGGATGGCATGGTCCAAATCCGCGTCCCAACAGCAAATTTTGAAGGAAGCAGCATATCCATGGCCGGAACTTACTCCTAAATATGTAGGCTCCATAGTTCAAAATTATCGCAAGCGCTCAAGAGGCGGGGGAGAACCAAAGCCCACCCAAGCCTATCAGAAATGGTTCGACGAACTGGCATCTGTTAAGGCCGACATACTAATTCCATCACTCAGGCAAGCAGGGATGCTTGAGAAGAACGACCGCTATGTTGCAGCCAACGCTAAGTTGGACAGTTTCCTGATGGAAATACCGGATTTTAACAGCCTGATCGCGATAGCCCAGAATCTTCAGAAACCGGTTTTCGCGCTAACTAAGCAGGATATCGAGGCTAGAGGAATTGTGGCCGACGTTCAGCTGCAAAATAGAGACCACTTCGATGCCATTTATAAGGGTGGCGCAAAGAAAATTGCTTCGTTCTTGGAACCATAGTGCCATACCGAAGCCAGCTTTCGATTCATTTTAAGTACGCACTCGATCGAGGGCGTACTCTTTGCTCACTTTATGACTATCTAGCTGCGGCGGCTCCGGCCGCGCTCGACGCTACGGACATGCTTAGGTCGGCAATCGTATTAGGTGTAAGTGCGCTCGATCATTTGGTGCATCAGGTGATACTTCAGGAAATAGAATACAGAGTCTACCGCTCTTCTCCCATTTTTGGAGTCACCGCGCCTGTCAATTTATTTGGACTCCCATTGAATGAACTTGCGAGAGGGGTCAGAGGCCATGTTCGCGAGTCTAATAGCTATAAGAGTTTTGTTGCGCCTTCAAAGATATCGGAAGGGTTAAGGTCCATAATGAATGCGCCATGGCCATCGATCGCGACGCATTTTGGAGAAGGTGACGATGCAATAAAGGTTCGTCTCGGGCTAATAGTCTCCTTAAGGAATCGCATAGCTCACGAAGCCGACCTTGACCCACAATTTGCAACACCTCAAAGTTATCCCATCGATCGAGATGATGTCTTGGGCTCATTGGTGTTTCTAGAGAAGTTGGGGACTGCGATCTTGGCCGCAGTCGAAGATGACCGGGCAGCGGCATGATTTTGGCCATTGACGGTCCCGCCGGTGCCGGCAAAGGCACGCTGGCCCGGCGGCTCGCCGACCACTACCGACTGAATCTGCTCGACACCGGCCTCACCTATCGGGCGGTCGCCTATGCCCTGATCCAGCACGCGCTGCCGCTCGACAATGTCTCGGCGGCCGAGACCGCAGCGCGCCAGGTCGATATGGCAAAGCTCGACCGTGCGGTGCTGTCGGCGCATGCGGTCGGCGAGGCCGCCTCGAAAGTCGCGGTGTATCCGACCGTGCGGCGCATCCTCGTCGAAAAGCAGCGCGAGTTTGCCAAGACGCCGCCGGGCGCGGTGCTGGACGGTCGTGACATCGGCACTGTCGTATGCCCCGATGCCGACATCAAACTCTACGTGACAGCGAGTGCGGAGGTGCGGGCAAGGCGCCGGCTGGCGGAGATCGAAAGCATCGGCGGCACCGCCAATTTCGCTGAAATCCTCGCCGATATCGTGCGCCGTGACGAGCGCGACATGGGCCGCGCCGACTCGCCCTTGAAGCCGGCCGCCGACGCGCACTTGCTTGATACCAGCGAAATGGCTATAGAAGCCGCGTTTCTCGCGGCCATGGCGATCATCGACGAGGTCATGGCCAGGAGAGACAAGGCCTGATCCGGGTTTTCTCCCGCGTTTCCGTTGCCGGAAGCGAAGAAAATACCCATATCGGGCACGAACCAGCCTGCCAGCATTCTTCATGCGCCGGAATTGCCGCTTAAAAGCGGCCCAGGGCTTTTTTAGCCCGGAACGCCGGCAGGCCAACGCAACGCTAACCCACGGCGCCAGTCCCGCTCGAGATGCGGGGCACTCCAGGAGAAAATATGTCAGCTGCAAATCCCACTCGCGATGATTTCGCGAGCCTGCTCGAAGAATCTTTTACCGCCGGCCATTCCGGCGAAGGTCAGGTCGTCAAGGGCATCATCACCGCCATTGAAAAAGACATGGCCATCATCGACGTCGGCCTCAAGGTCGAAGGCCGCGTGCCGCTGAAGGAATTCGGCGTCAAGGGCAAGGACACCACCCTCAAGGTCGGTGACACCGTCGAAGTCTATGTCGAGCGCATCGAGAACGCGCTTGGCGAAGCGATGCTTTCCCGTGAAAAGGCCCGCCGCGAAGAGAGCTGGGTCCGTCTCGAAGAGAAGTTCACCAAGGGTGAGCGCGTCGAAGGCGTTATCTTCAACCAGGTCAAGGGCGGCTTCACCGTCGACCTCGACGGCGCCGTGGCCTTCCTGCCGCGCAGCCAGGTCGATATCCGCCCAATCCGCGACGTCTCCCCGCTGATGCACAACCCGCAGCCCTTCGAGATCCTCAAGATGGACCGCCGCCGCGGCAACATCGTGGTGTCGCGCCGCACCGTGCTCGAGGAGAGCCGCGCCGAACAGCGTTCGGAAATCGTGCAGAACCTCGAAGAAGGTCAGGTTGTCGAAGGCGTCGTCAAGAACATCACCGATTACGGTGCGTTCGTCGACCTCGGTGGCATCGACGGC
Organism: Mesorhizobium sp. P3_A8; assembly: GCF_056402995.1. NCBI lineage: Bacteria > Pseudomonadati > Pseudomonadota > Alphaproteobacteria > Hyphomicrobiales > Phyllobacteriaceae > Mesorhizobium > Mesorhizobium sp. P3_A8. Next base: position 188,723 of record NZ_JBFUGI010000001.1, read on the forward strand.
CTGCTGCATGTCACCGACATGGCATGGCGCCGCGTCAACCATCCGACCGAAATCCTCAACATCGGTCAGACGGTCAAGGTGCAGATCATCCGCATCAACCAGGAAACCCACCGCATCTCGCTCGGCATGAAGCAGCTCGAGAGCGATCCGTGGTCCGAGATCGGCACCAAGTTCCCGATCGGCAAGAAGATCAAGGGTACCGTCACCAACATCACCGACTACGGCGCGTTCGTCGAGCTGGAGCCGGGCATCGAAGGCCTCATCCACGTTTCGGAAATGTCGTGGACCAAGAAGAACGTGCATCCCGGCAAGATCCTGTCGACGACGCAGGAAGTCGACGTTGTCGTGCTCGAGGTCGATCCGGCCAAGCGCCGCATCTCGCTCGGCCTCAAGCAGACGCTTGAGAATCCTTGGGAAGCGTTCGCGCGCAGCCATCCGGTCGGCAGCCAGGTCGAGGGCGAGGTCAAGAACAAGACCGAGTTCGGCCTGTTCATCGGCCTGGAAGGCGACGTGGACGGCATGGTGCACCTCTCCGACCTCGACTGGACCCGTCCGGGCGAGCAGGTCATCGAAGAGTACAATCGCGGCGACATGGTCAAGGCGCAGGTGCTCGACGTCGACATCGAGAAGGAGCGAATCTCGCTCGGCATCAAGCAGCTGGCCAAGGATACGGTCGGTGAAGCGGCGACTTCGGGCGAACTGCGCAAGAACGCCGTCGTCACCTGTGAAGTCATCGGCGTCAAGGATGGCGGTCTGGAAGTGCGGCTGGTCGACAGCGGCATCGAGACCTTCATCAAGCGTTCCGACCTCAGCCGCGACCGCGACGAGCAGCGCCCCGAGCGCTTCACCGTCGGCCAGAAGGTCGACGCCCGCGTCATCGCCTTCGACAAGAAGACCCGCAAGCTGCAGGTCTCGATCAAGGCGCTGGAAATCGCCGAAGAGAAGGAAGCGGTCGCCCAGTACGGCTCGACCGACTCCGGCGCTTCGCTGGGCGACATCCTGGGTGCCGCGCTGAAGAAGCAGGGCAGCTAAGGCCGCCGCGCGCGCGCGCGACGCGCGCGGACTGAACAAGCAAACCCGCGAGCCGCAAGGCTCGCGGGTTTTTTCATGCTCAGTTGGGAGCTGGGCGCCGATGGTCTCACGACGCGGTTGGCACAAGACAAAGACGGTGCACGCCCTTCAATTTCACACTTGCGGCTGTAGGCTCGGGCTCATGTCGTTTGCCGGCATGAAACACGGCCGGCATGAAACACGGGAACTCACGCCCCTTCGGGCAACAGAGAAGCATTGGGCATGAAGGTCGTCGAACTCTATCGCTATCCGGTCAAGAGCCTACGCGGCCATGCCGTGGAGAGCGCTGACATCGAAGCCATGGGCATGGCTAGGGACCGCCGCTGGATGGTCGTCGACAAGGATGGACACTTCCTCACCATTCGACAGATCCCGGCAATGACGACGATCGATGTCGAGCATCACGGCACCGGCATCCTGTTGAAACATGACAGGCATGGCTCGCACGCCGTCGAGGCGCCAAGCCCAGGCAGCGCGCTCCGCCAGGTCAAGGTCTGGAAGGATATGGTTATCGCGCGGCCATGCCATCCAGCCGCCGGCGCCTATCTATCCGCGGTTCTTGACCGGCCCGCCGATCTCGTCTTTTTCGACGATCCGCGAAGCCGGCCGGTTGACCCGGAATTCGGCCAGCATGGCGACTACGTCGGCTTTGCCGATGGCTTTCCGCTGCTGGTGACCACGACGGGCTCGCTGGACCATCTGAACAGCCATCTCGCCAAGCCCATCGAGATGGCGCGGTTTCGGCCAAACATCGTCCTCGACGCAGCGGGCGTGTGGCCGGAAGACAATTGGAAGACGATCCGCATCGGCTCTGTCGAGTTGCGGATCGCAAAGCCCTGCGCGCGCTGTGTCATCACCACCCGCGATCCGTATAGCGGCGAGCAACCGGACCCGCGCGAGCCGTTGCAGACACTTGGTAGACTCCACCGCTCCGCCAAAGGCGGTATCATCTTCGGCCAGAATGCGATTCCAAACAACGCCGGCACAATCTCCATCGGCGACACGGTCGAGGTCGTGGAGGCGGGCGCCTCTAACCTCGCATAGTCGCGATGCGTTTCTGATATTGGCCGGCGGCAGGCCCTACCAGGCCTGCCACGAAAGCTCAGGGTTGAAACGTATCTCAGGCCCGGCTGTAGAGCGGCACCAGCGTTCCGCTCATCGCCTGGTTGGCCGGCGAAGCGAGATAGGCGATTGCCTCGGCCGCTGCTTCCAGGCTCACCCATTTGGTGAAATCGGCATCAGGCATGTCGGCGCGGTTTGCCGGCGTGTCGAGCGTCGACGGGGCCACGGCATTGACCAGGATGCCCTTGGCCTTGAGTTCTTCGGCCATCGCCACCGTCATGGCCGCCACCGCCGCCTTGCTGGCCGTGTAGGCGACCATGCCGGCGCCGCGCCTGGGGTCGAGCCCGGCGCGCGCGGTGACATTGACGATGCGGCCTGATGTGCCCGACGCCAGCATCGAGCGAACGGCCGCACGGCTGCACAGGAAGGTGGTGCGGGCGTTGGTGTCCATCATCTCGGCAAAGGATGCCGATTCGATCTTTTCCACCGGCGCCATGGCGAAGCCGCCGGCAAGATGGATCGATCCCCACAAGGCAGGAACCTGAGCATAGAAACCTTCAACCTTGGCGGAGTCCGACAGGTCCACATTGTGCGCCAGCTTGACGTTCTCGTGCGCGGCGAAAGGAAAATGCTGGGGTGCCGCTGCGTGCGCGTTCGGCACGTGGCAGATCGCGCCCTGCTCCAGCAGCCGGCCAACCACCGCACCGCCGAGCGCGCCGGTTCCACCGGTCACAACGATATGCCTGCCTTGAAGTGTTTCCGTCATCCTGGACCGCTCCTGTCGTATTTTTATGATTATGTCGCTTGCTGTGCCGCCCGACGCAGAGCGTCGCGCCTTTCGGGCGATCACTCAATTGATATCTCGACATGGCAGCTGTCGCGTCTTTGCATGCGTCAGGACGCATATAATGGCAATGCCGTCAGCCATGCGGCTGTTGCGGTACAACAGCCGAGCCGGCGAAAGATCCGATGCAGGTTGGAAAATCAACGCCGGCCTGAAGGCTTCAATCGACCGTGATTTCGATGACGCAGGGCAAGCCGGTTGCCCGGGCGCGCTTCAGCGCCTGTGGCAAGGCGCCGATATCGGCCAGCCGTTCGGCGCCGATACCATAGGCTTCGGCCAGCTTGCAGAAATCCGGCGGCGCCGGCGAGACCCCGACGGGTTCGACGCCGACATCGAGCATCGAGGTCTCGATCTCGCGATAGCCCCTGTTGTTCCAGACCACGAAAATGACCGGCGCGTCGGAATCAAGCGCGACACCCAGTTCCGGCAACGTGAACTGGAAGCCGCCGTCGCCGGTCAGGCAGACGACCGGCACGTCGGGCATGGCAAGCGCCGCGCCGATCGCCGCCGGCGGGCCGTAGCCAAGCGCGCCGAAGCCGGTGGCGGCATTGAACCAGCCGGCCGGCCGGTCGTGATCATAGTAGAGGTTCGCGGCGTAGATCGGCTGCGTCGAGTCGCCGACGATGATCGCGCCCGGCAGCGTGTCGCGGATCATTTCCACGGCATGCACCTGTGCCAGATAGGCCGGGCTCAGCTCGGCGATCGCCGCTTTCCGCGACGCGGCGGCGCGCGCCTCGCCGTCTGGCGCGGCCACATGAGCGGAGCCGATGGCGGCGAGCAGGGCTTCGATTGCCTCGGCGCAGTCGGCCTGGATGCCAACCGTCACCGGGCGGCGCGCGATCTGGTCGGCGCCGATGTCGATGCGGATCAGGTTGGAAGGCAGCACAAAACCACCATCGCCATAGCCGTCATAGTCGGTCGGGCCGAATTCGGTGCCGGCGGCAATCACCAGATCGGCCTCGGCCATCAGCGCGCGGACCGCCTTCAGGCTCGGACTTGCCGGCACGCAGAGCGTGTGGCGGTGCAGCAGGCCGCGCGCATTGGTGGTCTCGACGACCGGCGCGCCCAATCTCTCGGCCAGGCGCCGCAAGGACGCTTCGGCACGCTTGGCGCCACCGCCGGCCAGGATCAGCGGACGGCGGGCAGTGGCGATGAGTTCGGCTGCGCTTTCAATTGCCGCACCGTCCGGCGCCGGCGGTGCCGCGTTGCTCAGCAGCGCAACGATACCGCCAGCCGGCTTGACCATGACATCGGTCGGGATCTCGATATGCACCGGGCCGGGCCGCGAGGATGAAAACAGGGCGAAGGCCTGCGCCAATGCACCCGGCAATTCGCTGGCCTCGGTGACGCGCCGCGACAGCAGCGCCACCTTTTCCATCATGCCGCGCTGGTCCGGCAATTCATGCAGGAAGCCCAGCCCCTTGCCCAGCGTCGGCATGGCGTTGACGCCCGATATGACCAGCATCGGCACCGAATCGGCGCGTGCCTGGCCCATGGCGGTGATGGTGTTGGTCAGCCCCGGCCCGGTGATGACGAAGGCGACGCCGGGCTTGCCGCTGGCGCGGGCATAGCCGTCGGCCATGAAGCCGGCGCCCTGTTCGTGGCGCGGCGTGACATGGCGGATTTTCGAGCGTGCCAGGCCACGGTAGAGCTCGACCGTGTGCACGCCCGGAATGCCGAAAACGGTGTCGACGCCATGGGCTTCGAGCAGCGTGATGAGGGCTTCGCCGAGTGTTGCCATTGGTTTTTCCTCCCTTAGAGCCGATCACTGTTCGGAACAATGATCGGCTCGGTCCCTTTGTTTTCAACGCAATCCCTGTGGGAAAACCGCATGTCACTTTTCCTGGAATTGCTGTAGCGGCGCGAGGCCCAGTTCGGCCTCGACAGTCTTGATGCCAATCGCCGCCAATTCGCCGGGGGAGAACATCTCGCCGGCCAGGCAGCCTTCGATCCAGAGCCCGTCGATGATCGCATTGATCGCAATGGCGTGGTGGCGCAATTGGCTTGCGTCTGGCGTACGCCGTTCGGCGGCGAGCACCTCGGCCACGACCGCTTCCACCTCATTGCGAAAGCCAAGGTAGCCTTCGCGGTGGGCGCGAGCCAGGCTCGGATCCGCACCGGCGCGGCCGATGAAGGTTGCCCAGAGCGAAAACACCCGCGCGTCGATGATCGGCACGTTGAGGTTGGCGGTGACGAAGGCCGCAAGGCGCTGGCGCGGAGAGGCATCTTCCATGACCAACGCCGCTTTCGCCTGCTCGGTCATGCGGCCCATGAGCGCTGCATAGGCTCCCTGCAGCAATTCTTCCTTGCCCGGGAAATAGTGCCGGATGAGCCCGGCGGTGACACCGGCGCGCAACGCGATGGTGCGCAATGTGGCGCCCTGCAGGCCATGTTCCGCCACGCTGTCCAGAGTTGCCTCGATCAGATCTTGCCGCCGCCGCTCCTCGCCCTCGCGACGGAACCTGCGGCGGGATGGCGCATTCATTGGCGCAGGATCGGCCGCGTCAGGCATGTCGGCCCACCCTCGCAGGCGATGCAGAGCGCATCGGCCTCGAAAATTTCGACCGTGCAGCCGGCGGCTTCCATCGCGGCTTTGGTCTTTGGAAAGCCTGCAACGGCAATGACCTTATGTGGGCTGGTCGGCAGCACGTTCAGGCTGAGGCCGTTGGAAGCCGCGAACTCTTCGGCATCGCCTTCGACCAGCCGGATGTTACGCGCCTTCAGCATCTGGTAGAACGCGGCCGGCAAAAGCGGCGAATAGACCAGTGCGAGGTCGTCGGCCAACGGGCTGATCACCGACATCAGATGCAGGCAGGCCTCTTCGCCCTGCCACAGCGGCAGGTCAAAGCCGTAGACGGAAACGCCCAGCGGCGTCAGCAGATTGGAAACCTGCTGAATGCCTTCCTGGTTGGAGCGGACACCGCGGCCGATCACCAGCGTGCGGGCATCCAACCATACACAATCACCACCTTCGACTTGGCCAGGAGCCTCGACGCGGCCGAGGATCGGAATGCCCAGCCTTCTATAGGTTTCCTCATGCAGCGAGGGTTCGCTTGCGCGCAAGGGCTTGCCCATGGACAGAATCAGCGCGCCGCGGTCGGTCATCAGCGATGGGTCGTGCGTGAACACCGAATCCGAAAGTCCATCGGCCTTGTCCTCGATCCATTCGATTTCGGCGCCGGAAGCCGCCACCAGTTCAGCAAGGAGCGCGTGCTGCGATGCTGCTTTCGCCGGATTGAATCCTGGGCCATAGTGCCAGGCAGCCCTGTCGGCGTTGCGCATGGCGTTGGCTGCCGACCGCATCAGCACGCGCCGCAGCGGCGCCGCCATGGACTGTGATCCGAAAGCGCTCATCGAAGCCCTTTTTTAGCTGAAAAAAACCGAGAAAATTTCATGGAAGCCTATTTATACACTTGCACAACAAGCTCGCAAGTGCCGTAATGAGTGGGATTGACGGGCTCGCGCCGTTGGGTCCATGCTGAAGTCTGGAGCGGGGCAGTACAGCGTATATGTTGATTAGCCGAATGGACGTTCGACGAACTGCCGCCTCCCATACAGAGGTCACCCGGTGAGCGCGGTGGAAGCTGCCGCATCCCAATCCGGCAAGGCGCAGGACGGCGCCGCCGAAGCCATCCATGTCGAAAACCTTCACAAGAAATTCGGCCAGTTGCATGTGCTGAAGGGCGTGTCGCTGTCGGCGCGCGACGGCGAGGTGATCGCCATCATCGGCGGCTCGGGTTCAGGTAAATCGACGCTGCTGCGCTGCATCAACTGCCTGGAAAACCCGACCAGCGGCATCATCCGCGTCAACGGCGAAGAGATCAAACTGAAGGCCGATAGCCACGGCCACACCATTCCCGCCGACCGAAGGCAGATCGAGCGCATCCGTTCCAAGCTCGGCATGGTGTTCCAGAATTTCAACCTGTGGAGCCACATGACGCTGCTCGAGAACGTCATCGAGGTTCCCGTGCATGTGCTCGGCGTGAAGCGCGACGAGGCGATTGCCCAGGCCGAAAAGCTGCTGGTGCGCGTCGGGCTTGCCGAAAAGCGCGACGTCTATCCCGCCTATCTGTCCGGCGGCCAGCAGCAGCGCGCCGCGATTGCCCGCGCGCTCGCCATCAATCCGCGCGTCATGCTGTTCGACGAGCCGACCTCGGCGCTCGACCCGGAACTGGTCGGCGAGGTGCTGAAGGTGATCGGCGACCTGGCGCGCGAGGGCCGCACCATGGTGCTGGTCACCCACGAAATGAAGTTCGCCCGCGAGGTCGCGACCCATGTCGTCTATCTCTACAACGGGCTGGTCGAGGAAGAGGGCCCGCCGGAGCAGATCTTCGGCGCGCCGAAATCCGAAAGGCTGAAGCAGTTCATCCGCAACATCGGCTAGGGACAGGCCGAGACGGAAGAAAACCGGGAACCAACAACAAACTGGGAGTTTTGAAATGAAGACTGTTCTGAAGACATTCGCCGCAGCGCTGCTGCTCGGCGTCGCCGCCATGGGCGTGGCCAAGGCCGATCCGGTCAAGATCGGCGTCGCCGCCGAACCCTATCCGCCCTTCACCTCGCCGGACGCTTCGGGCAAGTGGGTCGGCTGGGAAATCGACTTCATCGACGCCGTATGCGCCGAGGAGAAGCTCGACTGCGTCATCACGCCTGTTGCCTGGGACGGCATCATCCCGGCGCTGACCACCAAGAAGATCGACCTCATCGTCTCGTCGATGTCGATCACCGCCGAACGCGAGAAGACGATCGACTTCTCGGACAAATATTATAACACGCCGACGGCGATCATCGGACCGAAGGACCAGAAATTCGGCCCCGGGCCCGACGACCTCAAGGGCAAGGTCATCGGCGTCCAGGTGTCGACCGTGCACGCCGTCTACGCCAAGAAGCACTTCGGCGCCACGGCTTCCGAGATCAAGGAATACCAGACCCAGGACGAAGCCAACAACGACCTTGCCGCCGGCCGCCTCGACGCGGTGCAGGCCGATTCCATCGCGCTTGGCGAGTTCCTCAAGTCCGACCAGGGCAAGGCCTGCTGCGACCTGAAGGGCATGGTGGCTCCGGACGACGAGGTGCTTGGACCGGGCGTCGGCGCCGGCGTGCGCAAGGAGGACACCGACCTGAAGGCAAAGATCAACGCCGGCATCAAGGCGATCCGGTCCAACGGCAAATATGACGAGATCTCGAAGAAATACTTCGATTTCGACATTTACGGCGGCGGCGGCGCGCAGTCGAACTGATCGGCAAGCCTGGGCTTGTGACCGCGCGGCGCATCGTGCGCCGTGCGGTTTCGCCTGAACCTGTCCAAGCACGCTTTTCGCTGACGAAAATGGCCAGCGGCTGACGCCAGCAATCCGGGGGCAAAGCTGATCGACGCATTCCTTTCGGCCTCGGCGGCCGGCATCATCGACCTTCTCTCGCCCTATCCGCCGGGCTGGGGCGGAACCCTGCTGCTCGGGCTGCTCCACTCGATCGAAATTGCGCTCGGCGCGACCTGCCTTGGTCTCCTGATCGGTACCGGCGGCGCCTATGGCAAGCTCTATGGCGGCCCGGTGGTGCGCGATCTGCTGGCCGTCTACACCACCATCGTGCGCGCCGTCCCCGAACTGGTGCTGATCCTGCTGCTCTATTATGCCGGAACCGACCTGATCAACCAGGCGCTTGCGGCAATGGGCTATCAGCGCATCGACATCAGCGGACTTGCCGCCGGCATTGCCGTGCTCGGTTTCGTCCAGGGCGCCTATTCGACAGAAGTCATACGCGGCGCGATCCTGGCCATTCCGCAGGGCCAGATCGAAGCCGCCCGTGCCTATGGCATGTCGCCTGGCCTGATGCTGCGGCGCATCACTCTGCCGGCCATGCTGCCGTTTGCCATACCGGGCCTCGCCAATCTTTGGCTGATCGCCACCAAGGACACCGCCCTGCTGGCGGTCGTCGGTTTCTATGAACTGGCGCTGGCAACACGGCAGGCCGCGGGCGTGACCAAAGCCTATTTCACCTTCTTCTTCGCCGCAGGCGTGCTGTACCTGCTGCTGTCGCTGCTTTCCAACTTCCTGATCGGCCGTGTCGAGGGCTGGTCGCGGCGCGGCATGCCTTCGCTCAAGGAAGCGCGCTGATGGCCAACGAAGCGGCCATCATCAACGTTGTCGCGCGAACGTCGCTGTGGCTGCAGCCGCACCGCATCGTGCTGATCCTGATCGCGCTGGGGCTGGTTCTGGGCGCCATATTCTTCATGCGCTGGGACTGGCTGCCGCAATATTACGAGATGGGCCTGCTCGGCATCTGGCGCTCACTGTGGATCCTGGCCGTCACCTGCGTGCTGGGTTTCCTGCTCGCCGTGCCCTTGGGGTTGGCGCAGGCGACAGGCTCGTTCTGGTTCGCGGCACCCGCCAAGGTCTTCTGTACCGTCATCCGGGGCACGCCACTGCTGATCCAGTTGTGGCTGCTCTATTACGGCTTGGGCTCCTTGTTTCCGCAATATCCGTGGATTCGCGAGTCCTGGATGTGGCCGTATCTCAGGCAAGCCTGGCCTTATGGTGTCCTGGCACTGACCTTGTCCTTCGCCGGTTACGAGGGCGAGGTGATGCGCGGCGCCTTCGCCGGCGTGCCCAAAGGGCAACTCGAGGCCGCGCGCGCCTTCGGCATGAGCCGCTGGAAGGCATTCCGGCGCATCTGGCTGCCGCAGGCCATCTACCGGGCGCTGCCGACGCTGACCGGCGAAACCGTGCTGCAGCTGAAGTCGACGCCGCTGGTGGCGACCATCAGCGTCATCGACATCTTCGCCGTCTCGTCCAAGGTGCGGCAGGACACCTACCTCACCTACGAACCCTTGCTGCTGCTGGCGTTGATCTACATGACGATCACCGGCATCCTGGTCTTCGCCTTCAGCAGGATCGAAGCGCGAATCCCAAACAAGATCGGCTGAAGCTTTTCCTGGAATTGGCCTGGAGTCGCCAGGCTCATAGCGCGGACTTGCAACGGCGGACGTGTCCGCCGTTTTTCTTGCAGTTGCGGACGATTTTCAACACAAACGCCGCCTCATGTGCTGTTAGACCCAACCAACCAATGACAGAAATCGCAGGACGGCCATGATGCAACTCAGTCTCGACCAGGCAAGAGGATTGTGCCGGATGGCGGCACTCGGCGCCGGCGCCAATGAGGAAGCGGCGCAATCGCTGACCGCCTCGATCATAGCAGCCGAGGCGGAAGGGCTTTCGACCGTCGGGCTGTCGCATTTCATCGATTATCTCGAGGCCCTCGAGGCCGGCCGCATCGACGGCAATGCCGATCCGGTGATCACAAGGCCGGCGCTGGCCGTCTATCTCTCCGACGCACGCGGCGGGCTGGCGCATATCGGCTTCGACCGGACGATCGACGACCTCGCCAAGGCGGCAAAGCTGTTCGGCGTCGCCATCTTCTCGCAGAAGAACGCCTATACGTGCGGTGCGCTCGGCTATTTCACCGGAAGGCTGGCGGCACAGGGGCTGGTATCGTTCGCCGCCACCAACGGTCCGGCCGTGCTGGCCGGCTCGGGCTCGGTCAAGCCGGTCTATTGCACCAACCCGATGTCGTTTGCCGCCCCCGCCGCCGACGGCGCGCCGCTGGTCATCGACCAGTCGTCGAGCGCCACCGCCTTCGTCAACATCCGCAAAGCGGCCGAGGACGGCAAGAAAATCCCCGAAGGCTGGGCGCTGGACGCCAGCGGCAACCCGACCACCGATCCCGGGGCCGCCATGAAGGGTGCCATGCTTGCCTTCGGCGGCCAGCGCGGCGCCAACATCGCACTGATGGTCGAAGTGCTGGCGGCCGGCCTGTCGGGCGCCAACTGGTCGCTCGATGCGCCGTGGTTCAGCGGCGGCCCGGACAGCCCCGGGACCGGCCTGTTCGTGCTTGCTGTCGAGCCCAAGCTGCTCGATCCGGATTTCGAACAGCGGATGAAGGACCAGCTCGACCGTCTGCGCCGCCGCTACGGCGTGCATGTGCCGGGCCGTGCCCGAGCCGAAGCCGCCGAGAAGGCACAGGCACGCGGTATCACCGCGCCCAAGGCGGTGGTGCAGCGCATTTCCGAATTCGCCGAGCGCTATTCCGCCTGAAGAGATTTTTTCCGCGACTCGGTGAACCTTACCGCGCGTCACGACGACGAATAGCTGTCCGGGTCGGGTTTGCCCGGTCGGTGTCTTCTGTCGGATGCGTCCAGGGCTGGGGCGGGCGTACTTGCTTCACGCCACGCTGATACCGTCTCAGGTCAGGCCGCCTCGTTGGACCCTGGTTTCGACATGAACCTCACCCGGAAAACCCCGCTTCGGCGGGGTTTTCTGCGTTCGTTTTGCGCATTGTATAAACATGATTGTGAAAGTTAACTTTTGTTAACTTGACTTGATGGAAGCCATCGGGCGTTTGCGGGGATGTTCACAACACAGGAGCTACGATGTCCGTAACCACCGACGCTTCCCGCGGCAGACTGATCATTCCCGCACTCGGCCGCCTGTATTCGTCGCTGCATGACGCCGGCGAAACCCTGCTGCGCATCGTCGCCGGCGCGTTCCTCACCATCCATGGCTCGCAGAAGATCACCAATCCTTTCGGCGCCGCCGAGATGGTCGAAGGCCTCGGCTTCTATCCCGGCGCCTTCTGGTCGCTGCTTCTGGCCTGCACCGAGTTTTTCGGCGGCATTTTGATCGCCCTCGGGTTTTTGACGCGCCCGGCCGCTTTTGCCGGCCTATTCGTGCTGCTGGTCACCGTCTGGTTCCACTGGGTGACCATGGGCCAGGGTTTTTCAGGGGCCGAAAAGTCGCTTTTGTGGGCGGCGATTCTGCTGTTCTTCGTCATTCGCGGCGGCAACCGGCACTCGGTTGACGCCCGCATCGGCAAGGCATTCTAACAAGCTTTCGAGGGGGGTGGCAGCGACGACGCGTCACCCTTTGCCTTTGGCGCAAAACCGACTATGAAACGGCTTCAGCCAAGCCATCTGGAACGTGCGCCGGAGCCAGCCATGACCGAAATCCTGCAGACCCCAAAGCTCGTCGTCGTCTTTGGCGGATCAGGCTTTGTCGGCCGCCATGTCGTGCGCGCGCTGGCCAAGCGCGGTTATCGCATCCGGGTCGCCTGCCGGCGGCCCGATCTTGCCGGCCATCTGCAGCCGCTCGGCAATGTCGGCCAAATCCAACCGGTGCAGGCCAATGTGCGCATGCGCTGGTCGGTCGACCGTGCCGTGCAAGGCGCCGACCACGTCGTCAACCTTGTTGCCATCCTGCATGAGACCGGTCGGCAGAAATTCAACACAGTGCACGAATTCGGCGCCCGCGCCGTTGCCGAGGCCGCGCGCTCGGTCGGTGCCGGCCTCACCCATATTTCGGCGCTCGGTGCCGATGCGGACTCCGAATCGAATTACGCACGCACCAAGGCGCTTGGCGAGAAGGCCGTGCTGGAGACGATCGCCGACGCGGTGATCTTCCGGCCGTCGATCAATTTCGGACCCGAGGACGAGTTCTTCAACCGCTTCGCCAACATGGCGCGCTATTCACCGGTGCTGCCGCTGATCGGCGGCGGCCAGACCAAGTTCCAGCCGGTCTATGTCGGCGATGTCGCCGAGGCGGTGGCGCGCTCGGTCGACGGCAAGATCGGTGGCGGCCAGACCTACGAGCTTGGCGGCCCCAACGTGCTCACCTTCAAGGAGTGCATGGAGGAACTGCTCACTGTCATCGAGCGCAAGCGCCTGCTTGTACCGGTGCCGTGGTGGGTGGCCAACATCCAGGCTTCGATCCTCGGCCTGTTGCCCAATCCGCTGCTGACCAAGGACCAGGTGATGCAGCTGCGCGAGCACAACATCGTTTCGGAGGCCGCCACCAAGGCCAACCGGACACTCGCCGGGCTTGGCATCCAGCCGCAATCGATCGCGACGATCCTGCCCAGCTACCTCTGGCGCTTCCGCGCCGCCGGCCAGTTCCAGCAGCGCAAGCCCGCGGCGTAAACCCTAGACGTGTTGAGATTCAGGTCAGGCCGTGTCGAGAATGGTGGGTTACGAGAACCGGAGCGGAGCGTACTCAAGTACGTGAGCACCGGAAGCGCAGGAAGCCATCGTTCGCAGACCGGCATCACCTGAATATCAGCGCGCCTAGCGAGGTGTGACCTGCATCGGCAACCCGCCTTGCGGCTGTGTCGTCAGTTTCTGCACCGGCCAGGGTTTCGTTTCAGCGGTCGTATCGAAGCGGAAGCGCGACAGCAGGATGGCGAGCGCAATGATCGCCTCCTGCATGGCGAAACTGGCGCCGATGCAGACGCGCGGCCCCGCGCCGAACGGCAGATACTGGAAGCGGTCGATCTTCTCACGGTTCCCCGGATGGAACCGTTCCGGCAGATAGGCATCCGGCCGGTCCCATAATTTCCTGTGGCGGTGGACGACCCACGGCATGACCAGCACGGCGGCGTGCTTGGGGATATAAAGGTCCTTCCACATCTCCGCCTCGATCGGCTCGCGGTTGATCGACGGTGCCGGCGGATAGAGCCGGAGCGCCTCGTCGAAAGCGGCGCGGGTCAATGGCATCGCGTCCAGCCACTTCGTCGGATCCGGCTCGCGCGCCAGCACCTGGTCGATCTCCTGCTCGACCCGGTTGCGCTCCCATGGCGATTCGGCCAGGCAATAGAGCGTCCAGCCCAGCGCCCGCGCGGTGGTCTCATGGCCGGCGCCGATGAAGGTGATGATGTTGTCTTCGACCTCGGCGCGCGTCAGCCCGTCGGGACCTTCTGCCTTGAGCAGCAGCGTCAGGAAATCCTGCGGCACGCCATCGGGGTCAAGCCTGACCCGCTCTTCGCGCATCTTGACCGTATCGGTGACGATCTTGCGGAAATAGGCCATGGTCTTGCGGCCGCGGATGCGGGTGAGCCGCGGCAGCCAGTCGGGCGCGCGCAACAGGTCGAGCGGGTCGACACGGCCCATGGTCTCGAACAGGCGGTCGATCTCATTGGCGAAACTACCCGGTTCGCCCGCGATCTCACCGGAGAACAGCGTCTCGGCGAGGATGTCGTAGGTGAGCAGCGTCATGTCATGGGCGATGTCGGATATGCCGCCCGCTTCGTAGCGGGCGACGAACTCCTTGGTGCGTTTCAGCATCGGCTGGGCGAAGCCGAAGATGTGGCGCGGCGTGAACACCGGCGCCATCGCCTTGCGCGACCGCTTCCAGACCTCGCCCTCGGCGGTCAGCAGACCATCGCGCAGGATCGGCCGCAGGATCTTCTGGCGTACCGTCGCCATCTTGTAGTTCTTGGCGTTGTCGACCAGCACATGGCGGATGAGGCCGGGATCGTTGGCGACGATCAGATGGCCACCAACCCCATTCGCAGAAATCCACGGCTCGTTGTAGGTATGCTCCCCCCACAGTTCGAGCGGATTGCGGTAGACGATGCGGATCATCTCCAGCGTCGAAGGCGGCGTCGTGCGCGGCTTCGGTGCGGGGGGAACAAAGGGGGCGGGCTGAATGTCCATGAAGTGCTCCGCTGTTGCATCAATGTAGTGGCTGGCACCTCGGACGTCCATGTGACCGAACGGCAGACCAAACCACGACAGCAGAACCCGCGAAGACAGACAGTCTGTTCATCCGATCGTGACCGCTCCGTCAGGCGTCCCGCCTTGTCCGCCGGGACACTCTGCCGTAGTCACAGTCACCAACAGATACCGCCTGACGAAGGAGCCAGACTTGAAGCACCAGTTGAACATCATCATCGGCAGCACCCGGCCCGGCCGCGCCGGCCCGGTTTTTGCCGAGTGGCTGGAGACATTCGCGCGCGAGCACGGGAAATTCGAGCCGGTGCTGACCGACATCGCAGCGTTCAAACTGCCGGTGCTGGACGAGCCGCATCATCCGAGGCTTGGCAACTATCAAAAGGACCACACCAAGGCCTGGTCGAAGGCAATCGACGCGGCCGACGCCTTCGTCTTCGTCGCGCCGGAGTATAATTATTTCGCCGCACCCGCGATCGTCAACGCGATCGACTATCTCTCGCGCGAATGGAAGTACAAGCCGGCCGCAATTTTCAGCTATGGCGGCGTCTCCGGCGGCCTGCGCGCGGCGCAGGCGCTGAAGCCGCTGCTGACCGCGGTGGGTGTCATGCCGATCTCTGAAGGCGTCGCGCTGCCGATGTACCAGAAACTGCTCGATGAGAACGGCGCCTTCAGCGCCAGCGAACAGGTGACCGGTGGCGCCAGGACCATGCTGGACGAGCTGTTGCGCTGGAGCGAAGCGTTGAAACCGATGCGCGCTGCCTGAAGGAGCCGGTTGTAGCCGGGTCCCCGGCTTGCTCGCGCCATAAAGAGGTGGAATTGTCGGCAAATGAACTGAGCCGGGGGCGGTTCGACTTGCGCTTGCTGTTTGCCTTGCTGCTGATGATTGCGACCACCGCCGCGGCGGCGGCTGAGCGGCGCGTGGCATTGGTCATGGCCGAAGACGACTACCGGCTGATGCGGCCACTGGCCAATCCCATCCACGACGGCGAGGCGATGGAAGCGGCACTGAAGAAGCTCGGCTTCGAGGTTGTGCTTGAGACCAACCGCGATCTCAGACGCATGCGGCGCGCGCTCGACGATTTTCGCGAAGACGCCAAGGGCGCCGATGTGGCGCTGGTCTATTTCTCCGGCCATGGCGTTGAGATATCAGGCGACAACCGGCTGCTGCCGGTCGATGCGGACGCCTCCTCGCTCGATGCGCTGGACAAGACCAGCCTGCCGCTGGAAGAGGTGCGCGCTGCGGTGGCCGCCACCGCCAAGGTCGGACTGATCGTGCTCGACGCCTGCCGCAGTGACCCCTTCTCGGGAGGCAGCGGCGACGGACGCGGCGCGACTTCGCTGGCCAAGGATGTCGCCGACAAGGTCAAGCCAGGCCTTGGCCGCATCGGGCGGGCGGAAAACATCCTGTTCGCCTTTTCGGCCGCACCCGGCGAGACGGCCGCTGACGGCACCGGCCAGAACTCGCCTTTCACAACGGCGCTGACCAAATATCTCGGCACAGACGGGCTGGAAATCCGCTCGGTGCTGACGCTGGTGCAGCAGGAGGTTTACGACCTGTCGCGCGGCAAGCAGCTGCCCTATGTCGAGAGCGGCCTGCCGAAACTGTTCTTTGCCGCCGCCGCCAAGGAGCAATTGCCGGAGCGCGAACGGCTGCTGCTGGCGATGGCCGATGTGACACCGGAAATGCGCGGCGAGGTCGAGCAGATCGCCAGCGACGCCGACATGCCGCTGGCGCCGCTCTATGGCGCGCTGATCAGTTCCGACACCAGCCATCTGTCGGCGGATAGCCTGAATGCCCGGCTGCGCGAGGCGGCGGACGCCTTCGTCAAGGTGCGCGCCGAGATGAAGACGCTGGCTGCCGACGATCCGCGTGTGACGGAACTGCGCCGGCAGGCCGAGGAGCAGCTGGCCCTGGGCGCCTTCGGCGCGGCGCAGGCGAAGCTGGCGGAAGCGGCCGATATCGACGAGGTATCGCGCAAGGCGCTGAAGGTGAATTTCGTCGACCGCACGCTGTCGCAGGCCGCAACACTGTTCCTGTCGGCGGGCGCGGCGCGCGCCGACCTCAACTATGCGGCGGCCATCAAGGGCTATGAATCGGTGCTGGCGCTGTATGGCGAGGCCGGGCAGACCTCGCTGAACCTGGAACAGGCCGACCGCCAGAGCCGCACGCTGGAGGAACTCGGTATTCTCTATACGACGGTCGGCAAGGTCGAGGCGGCCAGCCGCGCCTTTACCGCGCTGGTGGCCAATCTCGAGCAGCGGTCGCGTCAGGAAACCGACACCAGCGTCAAGCGCGATCTCGCTATCAGCCATATCAAGCTCGCCAACACTGAGATGGCGCAAGGCGACCTGCCGACCTCGCTGGAGAACTATGAGGCGGCCAGGGACATGCTGCAGGACCTGACCGCAGGCGTGCCGGACAAGAAAGATTGGCTGGGCGACCTTGCCATGGCCCATGACAAGATCGGCAACGTGCTGGCGACGCAAGGCGATGTGGCTGCGGCGGCCCAGGCCTATCAGCAAAGCCTGTCGATCAAGCAGAAATTGGCCGATGCCGAGCCGAACAGCGCCTATGTGCTGCGAGACCTGACCATAACCTATGATGAAATCGGCGACCTTGCCCGTACCGCCGGCCAGTTGGACGGCGCCCAGACGGCCTTTGAAGAGAGCTTGAGAATTCGGCTGGTGCTGGCCGAGGACAAACCCGGTGACCCGGAGCGTCAGCGCGCTGTCGCTGTCAGCCATGACAGGCTCGGTGACGTACTGCGCCTGCGCGGCGACCCCGCCGGTGCGCTCGTGGCCTATGCCAAGAGCCAGACGATCGCCGAAGACCTGGTGCGTCGCGACCCCGGCGATACCGACTTGAAGCGCGACCTGTCGATCAGTTACGCCAAGATCGGCAACGCGCTCAACGACCAGGAAAACTGGCCGGCAGCGCTGGCTTCCTATCAGCAAGCACTGGCCGTGACGCGTGAACTTGCCGCTGATGACCCCGGCAACACCGAATGGCAGCGCGACCTGTCGGTCTGTCTGGAAAAGGTTGCCGGTGTGCTTGATGCCCAGGGCAATGTCGGCGACGCACTGCAAAATTACCAGGACAGTCTTGCCATTGCCGACCGGCTGGCGAAGCTCGATCCAGGCAATTCGGACTGGCAGCGCGACCTGTCGATCACTCTGTCGGAAATCGGCATGCTGGAGACCAAGCAGCGCCATTTCGAGGGCTCCAAGAAGGCTTTCGAAGCCAGCCTCGCCATCCGCCAGAAGCTGGCCCAGTCCGATCCGAACAATGCGATCTGGCAATTTGATCTGGTGCAGGCCTACATCAACTATGCGTATGTGGCCAAGGATCCGAGGGCGGTGCTAACGAAGGCGCTGAACCTGACACTGGAGCTCGACCGCACGGGTCGGCTGGCGCCCAGAGACAAATCCATGATCAAATATTTGCGCGGCCTTCTCGCCAAACTCAACGCTCGAAGAAAATAGCCGGCTGCCGGCTCGGGATTTGGGCCGGAAATGCCCGCAAACCTTGGAAAAACCGCCTTTAGCGCCTATATCTACACGATATCAGACGCGCGATTCGGGGCCGATTTTTCGCGCTGTACAAGCGGCATCTAGACAATAGGTTTTCATGAGCGACCAGACCGAGAACACCAACGGCGCCGAAGCCGAATACGGCGCCGATTCCATCAAGGTTTTGAAGGGGTTGGACGCCGTCCGCAAACGCCCCGGCATGTATATCGGCGACACCGACGACGGTTCAGGCCTGCATCACATGGTCTATGAGGTGGTCGACAACGCCATCGATGAGGCCCTGGCCGGCCACGCCGACCTCGTCACCGTGACGCTCAACCCCGATGGTTCGGTGACGGTGATCGACAATGGCCGCGGCATTCCGACCGATATCCACACTGGCGAAGGCATTTCCGCGGCCGAAGTGATCATGACGCAGTTGCATGCCGGCGGCAAATTCGACCAGAACTCCTACAAGGTGTCGGGCGGCCTGCATGGCGTCGGCGTCTCGGTGGTCAACGCCCTTTCGGCGTGGCTGAAGCTGAAGATCCGCCGCAACGGCCAGATCTTCGAGATGAGCTTCACGCACGGCAATGCCGACGCACCGCTGAAGGCGACGGGCAGCTATGAGCAGAACAAGCAGCCAGGCACCTATGAGGGCCGCAGCGGCAGCCAGATCACCTTCTTTCCGTCGTCCGAGACCTTCACCATGGTCGAATTCGACTTCGGCACGCTGGAGCACCGGCTGCGCGAGCTCGCCTTCCTCAATTCCGGCGTCCGCATCATTCTGACCGACGCCCGCCACGCCGACATCGTGCGGCATGAGTTGCACTATGATGGCGGCCTGGAAGAGTTCGTCAAATATCTCGACCGGGTCAAGAAGCCGCTGATCGACAAGCCGATCGCCATCAAGGCCGAGCGAGACGGCATCACCGTCGAAGTGGCGATGTGGTGGAACGACAGCTACCACGAGAACGTGCTGGCCTTCACCAACAACATCCCGCAGCGCGATGGCGGCACCCACCTCGCCGGTTTCCGTGGCGCGCTGACGCGCCAGATCACCGGTTATGGTGAATCCTCGGGCCTGACCAAGAAGGAAAAGGTGGCGCTGATCGGCGACGATTGCCGCGAGGGGCTGACGGCGGTGCTGTCGGTCAAGGTTCCCGACCCGAAATTCTCCTCGCAGACCAAGGACAAGCTGGTCTCGTCCGAGGTGCGCCCCGTGGTCGAAGGTCTCGTCAACGAGGCGCTCGGCACCTGGCTCGAGGAACACCCGTCCGAAGGCAAGGTGGTCATCGACAAGGTCATCCAGGCGGCCGCCGCGCGCGAAGCGGCGCGCAAGGCGCGCGACATCACCCGCAAGAGCTCGCTCGGCGTCACTTCGCTGCCCGGGAAGCTGGCCGACTGCCAAGAACGCGACCCTGCGAAATCCGAAATCTTCATCGTCGAGGGTGACTCGGCCGGCGGCTCGGCCAAGGGCGGCCGTTCGCGCCAGAACCAGGCGATCCTGCCGCTGCGCGGCAAGATCCTCAATGTCGAACGTGCCCGCTTCGACCGCATGCTCGGCTCCGAGATGATCGGCACGCTGATCACCGCACTGGGCACCTCGATCGGCAAGGACGAATTCAACGCCGACAAGCTGCGCTACCACAAGATCATCCTGATGACCGACGCCGACGTCGACGGCGCCCATATCCGCACCTTGCTGCTCACCTTCTTCTTCCGGCAAATGCCGGAGCTGATCGAGCGCGGCCATCTCTACATCGCCCAGCCGCCGCTCTACAAAGTGACGCGCGGTAAGAGCTCGCAATACATCAAGGACGAGAGCGCGTTCGAGGAGTTCCTGATCGGCTCGGGGCTGGAAGAGGCGTCGCTTTCGCTCGGTTCGGGCGAGGTGCGGATCGGACAGGATCTGCGCGGTGCCGTCGAAGACGCGCTGGCTGTGCGCCAGCTCATCAACGGCCTGCACACGCGCTACAACAGAGGCGTGGTCGAGCAAGCGGCGATCGCCGGCGGGCTCAACCCCGACGTCTTCAACGATCTTGGCGGCGCCAACGCCATGGCGGAGCGGATTGCGCGACGCCTCGACATCATCGCCGAGGACACCGAGCGCGGCTGGACCGGCCACATGTCGACCTCGAATGACGGCAGCGGAGGCTATGTCTTCGAGCGCACCGTGCGCAGCGTCAAGGAATACGCCCATCTCGACATGGGGCTGATCAATTCGGCCGATGCGCGCCAGCTCGACCGCTATGCGCCGCGCCTGACAGAGGTCTATGGCGAACCGCCGGTGCTGCGCCGCAAGGATGTGGCCGAAACCGTCTCGGGGCCGCTGGCGCTGCTCAACGCCGTCTTTGCGACCGGCCGCAAGGGGCTGACCATGCAGCGCTACAAGGGTCTCGGCGAGATGAATGCCGAACAGCTGTGGGAAACCACGCTCGACCCGAATGTGCGTTCGCTGCTGCAGGTCAAGGTCAACGATGCGACCGATGCCGACAGCCTGTTCTCGCGGCTGATGGGCGACGAGGTCGAGCCACGGCGCGAATTCATCCAGGACAACGCATTGTCGGTCGCCAATCTGGATATCTGAGGCATGTCGCCCAAAACTGCGCAACGGTTTTGGGCGAACGAGATGCCTACAAGAGCTTAAAGCGCAGCGCCTGATTCCGTTTCGAAGCGACACGCTCTAAGGCTGTAGTGCTGCGCTGAAAAAGCTTGCCAGGGCGGCGTTCAGACGCTGATGGAACGCGGCCCGATCGAAGCCGGGTGCATCGATGCAAATCTCGGGGGCAGCACGGCGCATTTGCGCGCTGCATGGCGGCAAGAACGCATAGTGACCCGCCACGGGTTCGACACGGTACTCCGGTGGTCGAGGCAGCGCTGAACGGATTTGTTCTTCATACCAGGGGTCGGGCTGATGCTGGTCGTTGGCCGCGCGCCATAGCAGCACCGGGATCTGAACCGAAGCAAGGCCGGCGCGGTCAAAGGTGAAGCCGAACGCCGGCGCGGCGGCTGCGACGGCGCGGATTCGCCGATCAGGCTTCCACGCCCCGGACGGTGGTTGGACGGCTTCTGCAACGGAATGGACCCCGGCTTTCGCAAGCGCGGTGCAAAGATCGTGCTGGGGATTTGCCGCGCAGTATGAGTCGATCTTGCCGAGGTCGGGTATTCCGCCCGCTTCGACGAGCACGGTGAAGCCGCCATTCGAGAATCCGAAGGCGCCGATGCGCTGCGGATCGATGTCGGCATGTCCTTGCCAGTCCTTCAGCATGAAATCGATCAGCCGGCTTAGCTGGGCAGGCCGGCGCCACGGCATCAGCACCTTGCTCTGGTCGTCGTAGGTATCGCCGGCATGGCTGACCGCGGCGACGATGAACCCAGCACTCGCCAGTGCGATCGCCGTATCATAATGCCCGGCGTAGGATCCGCCGCCGCCATGCGAGATCACGACAAGCGGCAGCGCACTGCCTTTTACCGGGCCGGAAGGCGCGACGCGCTGGGTGAAGCTTTCCAGCGGCACATCGCGCGGCTCGGCCGAGGTCGGGTACCAGATACCGGCGGCCAGCGGCGGTTCGCTACCATTTGGAACGCGAACGGCTTCGAAGCCCACGGGGGAATGCGCGAGGTCTTCAGCAACTGGACTGACCGATGTCGCGCCAATCGCCGGACCGGCTGTAGCCGCCGGGGTCAAGGCTCCGGTGAACAGACCAGAGAGCAAGACCAGGCTGGCGAAAATTGCTGAGCGCGAGCCGCCGGTTGGGGCCGAAATCCGCTGGGCTTTTGCTTTTTGCTTCTCCTGGAATTTCCTTGGAGTCATTTGTCTTCCTACTCAGCCAGGGGCCTCGAAGAAAATCTGTCGGGCTGACGGGTCGGGTCCAGCCCGATTTGTGAACCACAAGGCAGAGACAGCCCCGGCTTTCCGCTTTTGCCCGACTCGACCCATGGGTCAAATCACAACAACATCATCGCTCGAGGCAGTGACGCGAAGCGGCGCTCCGAATTGTTCCATCGCCGGCAAACAAAATCATTTTGTAGCCTGCAGGAACAGAAGCCCCCTCGGGACATTGTGACCACATCGATCACAATTTCTCACAGGAGGCTTTTCATGGGACGTGGCATTTTGCTCTGGTTGCTCGGTATTCCGATACCGATCATCATCCTCATCATGCTTTTCGTACGGTAGGGGGCTTTGATGCAGCCCACCGTATCGGCTATCGACCTGTCCGCTTCAGAAGAATCATCCGCCACAGCCGTCAGTTGGGGGCCGATCATCGCCGGCGCCTTCGCGGCCTCGACGCTGACCTTCATCCTCATGCTGCTCGGCTCAGGGCTTGGGCTCAGCATGGTTTCGCCATGGTCAGGGTCCGGCGCGTCGATCACCACCTTCGCGGTGTCGACCGCCATCTGGCTGGTCATCGTGCAATGGCTGTCCTCCGGCGTCGGCGGTTACCTTGCCGGACGCCTGCGCACCAAATGGGTCGGGATCCACACTGACGAAGTGTATTTCCGCGACACCGCTCATGGCTTCCTTGCCTGGGCGTTGGCAACGCTGATTGTCGTCGGCGTCCTGGGTTCAGCGCTTTCCGCAGCACTTGGTACAGGCGTGCAGGCTGTCTCCACCGTAGCGTCGGGTGCCGCCATGGGTGCGTCGGCCGGAGCCTCGTCAAATGCCGGAGGCGTATCGGCCGATAATGCGACCTCCTATCTGGTGGATTCACTGTTCCGCCCTGCCGATCCGAGCAAGCTCGCGGCGGCTGGTCCGGACGGCAATGCCGCCGCGGTTGGTCAGGCTTCGCGTATCCTGATCGCCAGTGCGGCGTCGGGCGAGATTTCGGCCGACGACAAGACCTATCTGTCGCAACTGGTTGCCGCCCGTACCGGCCTTTCCGAGGCCGACGCCAAGGCGCGTGTCGATGCCCTGGTCGCCAAGGTCGAGGACGCCAAGGTCAAGGCCAAGCAGGCTGCCGATACCGCCCGGAAGGGCAGCGCGACCTTTGCCCTGCTCGGAGCCTTGTCGCTGGTCATCGGCGCCTTCATCGCCAGTGCCGCGGCCGCTCTCGGCGGCAGGCAGCGCGACGAAGAGGAAGCGGTTTTCCTGAGCACCCGCTGAACCGGCATCGCCCCAGAAATGAAAGAGCCCGGCTTCGAAGCCGGGCTCTTTCATTTGGATGGTGATACTTCCGCCCTTCGGCCGGATCAGTGATCCATGGCCTTGACGATTTCCTCGGTCATCTTCTTGGCGTCGCCGAGCAGCATCATGGTGCCGTCCTTGTAGAACAGCGTGTTGTCGATGCCGGCATAGCCGGAGCCGAGCGAGCGCTTGACGAACAGGCAGGTACGGGCCTTGTCGACGTCGAGGATCGGCATGCCGTAGATCGGCGAGGACTTGTCGTCACGGGCCGAAGGGTTGGTGACATCGTTGGCGCCGATGACATAGGCGACGTCGGCCTGCGCGAATTCGGAGTTGATGTCCTCGAGCTCGAACACTTCGTCATAGGGCACGTTGGCTTCGGCCAGCAGCACGTTCATGTGGCCAGGCATGCGGCCGGCGACAGGATGGATCGCGTACTTCACATCGACGCCATTGGCCTTGAGCTTGTCGGCCATTTCACGCAGCGCGTGCTGCGCCTGCGCAACCGCCATGCCGTAGCCGGGCACGATGATGACCTTCTGCGCGTTCATCATCAGATAGGCGGCGTCATCGGCCGAACCCTGCTTGACCGTGCGCTCGATGCCGTCATCGGCCGCAGCAGCGGTCTCTCCACCGAAGCCGCCGAGGATGACCGAGATGAAGCTTCGGTTCATGCCCTTGCACATGATGTAGGACAGGATCGCGCCGGACGAGCCGACCAGCGCGCCGGTGATGATCAGAGCCAGATTGCCAAGCGTGAAGCCGAGGGCAGCCGCTGCCCAACCGGAGTAGGAGTTGAGCATGGAGACGACGACCGGCATGTCGGCGCCGCCGATCGGGATGATCAGCAGGATGCCGAGCGCCAGCGAGGCGGCGACGATCAGCCAGAACACCAGCTTGGCCTCGGTGGTGACCAGCAGAACGATCAGCACGATGAGGGCTATACCAAGGGCTGCGTTGATGAAGTGGCGGCCGCCGATCATGATCGGCTTGCCCGACATGCGGCCGTCGAGCTTCAAGAAGGCGATGACCGAGCCGGTGAAGGTGATGGCGCCGATGGCAACGCCAAGGCTCATCTCGATCAGCGCCTGGGCATGGATGTCGCCCGCCGTGCCAATGCCGAAGCTTTCCGGCGCGTAGATGGCCGCTGCCGCCACCATGACGGCGGCAAGGCCGACGAGGCTGTGGAAGGCGGCGACCAGCTGCGGCATCGAGGTCATGGCGATGCGGCGCGCGGTGACGGCGCCGACGCTACCGCCAATGGCGAGGCCAAGCACGATCAGGCCGTAGCGGCCGGCCGACGGGACCGACGGGATCGCCAGCGCCAGCGTGGTGGCGATGGCGATGCCCATGCCGATCATGCCGTACATATTGCCCTGGCGGCTGGTCGTCGGATGCGACAGGCCGCGCAGCGCCATGATGAACAGGACGCCGGAAACCAGATAGAGGAAGGACGCGAAGTTGGCGTTCATGGCGCTCTACTTGTCCTTCTTCTTGTACATGGCCAGCATGCGCTGGGTGACCAGGAAGCCGCCGAAGATGTTGACGGAAACCAGCATCAGCGCGACGAAGCCGAAGCCTGCGGCGACACCGGAAGCGGCGATGCCGACAGCGAGCAGCGCACCGACGACGATGACCGAGGAGATGGCGTTGGTGACCGCCATCAGCGGCGTGTGCAGAGCCGGGGTCACCGACCAGACGACGTAGTAGCCGACGAAGATCGCCAGCACGAAGATGGCGAATTGGAAGATAAAGGGATCGATGGCGCCGCCGGAGAGTGCGTGCGCGGCACCACCCGCAGCATCGGCGCCGCCTGGGGCGTTGGCCAGGTTCTGCACCGCAAGCCTGACGGCAGCACTTGCCTGGTCGAGTTGGTCGAGGGCTTTCTGCAGGGTCTGATCCATCACGCTGTGCCTTTCGACTTGGACGCGGGCGACTTGGATGCGGCTGTTTTCTTGGTCGCAGCTTTCTTGGGTGCAGTAGAGGCATCGGCAACCATCGTCGTGGCCGGGATCGCAGCCGGTTCGACATGCGGCTGCTGGTCGGCCTTGGCGAAAGCGGGATGAACGACCTTGCCGCCATCGGTCAGCATCGTCGCCTTGACCAGATCGTCCTCGCGGTTGATGGCAAGCGTCTTGGTGGTCTTGTCGACCAGCGTCTCGAGGAAAGCGAACAGGTTCCTGGCATAGAGCAGCGAGGCGGATGCGGCGACACGGCCAGGCACGTTGAGGTGGCCGACGATCTTCACATTGTTGGCCGTGGTGACGACCTTGCCGGCTTCAGCGCCCTCGACATTGCCGCCACGCTCTACTGCCAGATCGATGAGCACCGAACCCGGCTTCATAGAGGCGACCATCGCCGCCGACACCAGCTTCGGCGCTGGCCGGCCGGGAATCAGCGCCGTGGTGATGACGATGTCCTGCTTGGCGATGTGCTCGGCGGTCAGTGCGGCCTGCTTTGCCTGGTATTCCTTCGACATTTCCTTGGCGTAGCCGCCGGCGGTTTCGGCGGCCTTGAACTCGTCGTCCTCGACGGCCAGGAACTTTGCGCCGAGCGAGGCGACCTGTTCCTTGGCGGCGGGGCGCACGTCGGTGGCTGTGACGACCGCGCCGAGCCGGCGTGCCGTGGCGATCGCCTGCAGGCCGGCGACGCCGACACCCATGATGAAAACCTTCGCCGCCGGCACCGTGCCCGCCGCCGTCATCATCATCGGCAGCGCGCGATCATATTCCGAAGCGCCGTCGATCACCGCCTGATAGCCGGCAAGGTTTGCCTGGCTGGACAGCACGTCCATCGATTGAGCGCGGGTGATGCGCGGCATGAATTCCATCGAGAACGCGGTGACCCCGGCCTTGGCCAGAGCCGCTACTGCGGCATCATTGCCGTAGGGATCCATGATGGCGATCACCGCCGCGCCGGATTTGTAGCTCTTCAGCTCGGCGTCCGTCGGCCGGCGGACCTTCAGCACGACATCGGCCTTGGCGACATCGGAAGCCTTGCCGATGGCAGCACCTGCCTTGGCAAACTCTTCGTCGGGAATGCGCGACCTTGTGCCGGCGCCGGTTTCGACAATCACGTCGAGGCCCAGCCCCGCCAGCCGCTTGACCGTATCGGGCGAGGCCGCGACGCGCGGCTCGTTCGCATCAAGCTCACGAGGGATGAAAACCGTCTGTCCCACCGCATGATCCTTTCGGCTGGAACCTGTTTGCGCAAAGTGTCGGCCGGAATATCCGGCGACGTCAATGGCAACAGGGTTTTGGAAGGTCTATCGCAGAATGAAGGCGCCGACGGCCAGTATCAGGACGAACAGGATAAGCGCCGAGAAGAAACCAGCCGCAAAGAAGCCAAACGCCATCGCGATGAGCAGCGCGCCGCAGAAAAGCGACCCGTATTTGGCCAGCGCGAGAAAGCCCGAATAGGTGCGGTCATGCTCCGCATAGTCCATCTTCGCGCCCAGTTCGACAGGACCGGTCGGCGAGTGATCAGCCATAGGAATACCCCTTCGAAGACATCTTTCAGGCACATACCGAAAAGCCGGGCCGAGAGCAATGGCGCTATTGCCGCATTGGGGCCGACAACTGCCTCAAGGGAAAATTGAAACTGCCGGTCGACCTCCAGCCTGTTGGCGGTGCGATCACAGGGGGTCCTGCGTGAGTTCCGTTGAAGCTGCTGTGAGAATTTGGCGGTTCTGGACGACATCGCGGGGGATTATCGTCGCCGGACGAACAGCCGGTTGGTGAAGCGCCATGATCATACCCACACAGACATTTGACTGGAACGGCACGACCATCGCATGGGGAACCGCCGGCTCAGGCCCGCCGATCGTGCTCGTGCACGGTACGCCGTTCTCCTCGCATGTCTGGCATCGCGTCGCACCGGAACTGGCGCGCGACCATATGCTGTATTTCTACGATCTTCCCGGGTATGGGCGATCCGGCAAACGGGAAGGCCAGGACGTTTCGCTGGGCATCCAGAACAAGGCGCTGACGGCGATGCTGGCCTTCTGGAAACTCGACCGACCCAAGATCATTGCCCATGATTTCGGCGGCGCCACGGCGTTGCGCGCGCATCTCATCGACGGCTGCGACTATGACAGGCTGCTGCTGATCGACCCTGTGGCGGTGCGGCCGTGGGGTTCGCCCTTTGTCCAGCATGTCCGTCAGCATGAGGCCGCCTTCGCCGGCATGCCGGACTACATACAGGTCGCAATCCTGAAAGCGTATGTCTCGGGCGCCGCGGCCCGATCTTTGTCGGACAGCGATCTGGAACCCTATATCACGCCATGGACTGGACCCGTTGGCCAGCCGGCTTTCTATCGGCAGATCGCCCAGATGGATCAACGTTTCACCGACGAGGTCGAACCGCTCTACGGCGAATTCCGCTGCCCAGTCGCGCTGCTGTGGGGGGAGGAAGATCGCTGGATACCGCCGCAAAGCGGCCAAAAGCTCGCGGCCATGCTGCCGAATTGCGGCCTGACGCTCGTTCCGGGCTCCGGCCATCTGATGCAGGAAGACGCGCCGGAGGCGATCGTCGCCGCGGCGCTGCGCTTCTTCGCCGGCTGACAGTTAATGCGCCGGCTTCAGCCGGCGAGATGCGGGAAAAGCCCGAGCAGACCAACGACGATCAGATAGAGCGCGACGATGTAGTTCAGCAGTCGTGGCATGACGAGGATCAGCACGCCGGCGATCAGCGAGATAAGCGGCGTCAGCGCGAGCTGGGAAATGTGCATGTCGGGGTCCTTTTGGCAGATCAGTTGGTATGAAGCGGCGACGCGCCGCAATCACCAGAACGCGGATCTGGCCGTAAGGCTCCGGGTGCTTTGCAAAAATCGAGCCTCAGGCAGCGGCGCGATAATATTTCGCTGTCGGCACGATGGACAAGGGTGTCAGTCGGTTGATGGCCGGATTGGCGAACATCAGCCGCTGTTCCGTCGGCGTCGACCTGAAGAATGGGAACCGTTCGAGTGTCTGGTGCATATTTTCGCCGGCAGGGATTTCGAACAGGGCGATCCGGGTAAGAACGCCCGGAAATTCCTTGGCCTCGGTCCGCTGTACGGCATTGAAATAACGTGAATAAAAATTGGAATGCTCGACCTTGACCGGCGTTAGCACCGAGTTCTGGCCAAAATAGAGCGAGGCCACCATGGCAAGCCTGAGTGTCAGGAACGGCAGCACTCCGGGTGCCGGCGCGCTGTCGGGATCGGTTGCAAACCGGGTTCCGTCGATAAAGGTTTCTCCGCGGGCAAGTCGCTCGAGCAATATTTCCGGATAGGCATCGACGGAGGGCGAATTCGGGTGCTCTCTGGAAATGTAGTGGAAGCGGATCGTGCTGACCAATTCGCCGTAGAAATAGACACCGAACCGGTAGGAATTGGGCAGATTGTCCCAGCGATCCTCGAACATCCCGCTGGCGATTGGGCCGCACATGCCTGAGCGCAGATAGGATTTGTAGCGAAGCCGGTAAATCGCCTCCAAATCCTCGCCTCCGGTGATAAGGCGATAATCGACATGCTCCAGCAATTGCATCATCGATCGGTTCAGCACCGAATCCCCGGCTGCCCTGACCACGCCAGACGCATCCCTTGCAGGCCTTGCAGCTTCCATTATCTGTCCTCGAAATTCCGCCTATCCATAGGCTATTCGAGTCAAAATGAGACACAAGCTGAAATTTAGATGTTGTTGATTTACCTTATGTTAACCTTAACGGCTGAACGATTATCTTAGAATACCCTAATGAACAAAGCGTCGGAGAAGGATGGGGGTAATGGCCTCCGGCACATGGCACCTCAATCGACAAAAAGGCGCGTGAGCTGGGCCAACGTGGGCTGAGGGTCATCTTGGAGCCCGCGCCTGGCAGTGCTTGAAATCACGGCACCAATTGGGCTGTCCGCTTGCCGGAGGGACGCAGGTCAGCGGCGAAGGGCCAGGTGACATTCGACATCGTTTCGATACCCGATGCACTGAGCGCGGCACCGAACAGGAAGCCTTGCACGAGATCGGGTTTGACCTGCAAGGCCAGGATCTTGAGCTGCTCAAAGGTCTCGACGCCTTCGACGGTCACTGACAGTCCCAGTGGCCGCGACAGGTTGACGATGCCCTTGAGCAGTTCCAACGAACGCGGGTTCTGGGTGACATCTATCAGGAACGAGCGGTCGATCTTGATCTTGTCGAGCGGCAGCTTGTGCAGGTAGCTCAGGCTCGAATAACCGGTGCCGAAATCGTCCAGCGCGATGCGAACGCCAATCTGCTTCAACTCCTCGATGTACTGCCGCGTCAGCGACTTATCGTCGAGCAACGCGGTTTCAGTGACCTCGATCTCCAGCCGAGCGGCGGCGAGACCGGAACTGGCCAGTGCATCGCGAACCTTCTGGATGACGTCGCGGTTGCGGAAATCCTTGGCTGAGAGGTTGACCGAGACACTGGTCTGATCCGGCCATTTGGCGCATTCGGTGCAGGCTGCCTGCAACACGAAGCTGCTGATCTCGGAAATGATGCCCATTTCCTCGGCGAGCGGAATGAAGATGCCGGGCGAAATCGGTCCGAGGTCGGGATGATCCCAACGGCACAGCGCCTCGCAGCTGGCGATGCGCATGGTGCTCATCGACACGATCGGCTGATAAACGACCCGCAGGCTCTTGCTTTCCACCGCGCTGCGCAGATCCGCCTTCATCAGCTGGCGGTTGCGGAACGCAGCGTCCATTGCCGCCTCGAACAGCCGCCAGCCGTTCTTGCCAAGCTCCTTGGCCTTGTAAAGCGCCAGATCCGCCTTGACGATCATGGCGTCGACATCGCTGTCCCCCACCCGTGCCAATACCGCGCCGCCGCTGGCCTGGATGCGCAGCCCGTGGCCGGCGACGTCCACCTCGCCCTGCAGTGCCGCAAAGATCCCGTCGATCTGCGTGGTCAGATGGCTCTCATCCTCGATGCGGTCGAAGAAGACCATGAATTCGTCGCCGCCGAAACGGCTGACGGTGATGCCTTGCCCGGCAACGGCGGCGAGCCGCTCGGCAACCGCGTAGATCAACCCGTCGCCGATCGGATGCCCGAGCGTGTCGTTGACACTCTTGAAATCATCGAGGTCGAGCACGGCCAGACCGCAGAGACGGTCGCGGTCTCCGGACGCCATCGCCTCGCCGATGAGTTCATGGAAATAGGCGCGATTGGGCAGGCCGGTGAGATTGTCGTAGCGCGCCATGAAGCGGATCTTGTCTTCCGCCTCGACACGCGCCGTCACGTCTTCGAAGGTGATGACGCCCAGTTCCTGGCTGCCTTCGCGGGCCGAGAATTCGTAGTGCTGGCCATTGGCGAGTGACACCAGAACCTTGCGGTCGCGACCCTCGCGCAGGGCACGCGTCAGCTGGGCCTCGATGTAGCGGCAATCCTTCGGTGCCAGCATGCCACCGGCGACACCGCGCATCAAAAGACCGTGAATAGACCGCCCGAGCAGGGCATCCCCGGACTTGAGCGACATCAGATGGGCGGCTTCGGCATTGGCGACCGCCACGCGGCCGTTGGGGCCGAGCATGACAAGGCCGTGCGACATGGTGTTGAGGGCGCGATCGAACCTGTGCGCCAGCTTCCTCGCTTCCTTGTGGCCGATGACCGCCGAGAAAAGCACGTTGCGGACGTGGTCGGCGCTGTTGATCGTGATGAACGTCAACGGGATGATCATCAAGCCCAGGACCACCGAAGGGACATCCATGCGCAGCAAGAGTGCAAGTGCCGCCGGACCAATGAAGGTCACGGAAAAAATCCGCACCATGATCGGAGACCCGTAGTTCCGGCCGACAACCGTCACCAAGGTTGCGATGGCCAGCGACGTCGCGGCCAGTTCGGCAAAGGGATCGGGATAGACATAGATCGATATGAAGCACAGCGCGCCCAACCCGAGGCCTTGCAGGCTGCCCTTGAGGATGTAGTTGCGCTCCCACCGTTGCGCCTCTTGAACATTGGCTATTACACCGCCCGCCTTTCGGAAGTCACGAATGCCGAAGTAGCGGAAAAGGCTGATGGACAGCAGAGTAAAAGAGAAAGCCAGGAACAATGGATTGTGCGTGCGGAAGTAGATCATGAATCCGAGGATCCAGTAGCAGACGCCGCCAATCACCAGCATGTGGGCGTTGTCGAACAACGACCGCACAAACTGGATGTAAACATCCGCCGGGATGTTTTCGGTCTTTGTTCTGCCCATGTCGTCGGCCCAACGCTAGGCCTCGTCATCCCACATCCGCCTTAAGAAAGGCTTAGAACAGTGGTTTCGGCTCGGTTGCCGAAGGCGCGCAAAGGCAGGATCGGCCGGGAAATCGAGCTTCAGGTAAACAAGGCCTTCACTCGGCGGCCTGAAGTGCGGGCCCTACCGGTGCGTTTGCGAGGCGCTGGAGCAACCGGGAGCGCTCGCCCGCGGCCTTTTCAGCACTGGCCTGCCGGACATGGCCATAACCACGGATGAGCGCGGGGACCGAGACGAGAGCGACCGCCGCATCAGCTCTATCAGGCGCCAGCGACTTGGCGACGAGCTCGAGATCCGCCTCATATTGTGCCAAAAGCTGCCGTTCCATGCGTCGTTCGGCGGCATAGCCGAACAGGTCGAAAACGGTGCCGCGCAGGCCCTTCAGTGCCGCCAGCAGGCGAAAACCCTTCATCATCCAGGGCCCGAAGCTCGATTTCCGAGGGCTTCCGTCATTTCCGCGACGTCCCATGATCGGCGGCGCGAGATGAAATTCGAGTTTCTCGTAGCTTTGGAACTGCTTGCCCAGCTCGGCGACGAAGGAGCCGTCGGTATAGAGCCGCGCCACCTCGTATTCGTCCTTGATCGCCATCAGCTTGAACAGGTTCCTGGCCGCCGCCTCGGTCACGGCGGTCGAGCCGGGCACGGCCTTGGCTTCGGCAGTGCGCAGCAGCGCCAGCCTGTCGGCATAGCGCTTGCCGTAGGCGGCGTTCTGATAGGCGGTCAGGAAGGCGACACGGCGGGCAATGATCTCGTCCAGCGTCTGCGCGACCGGGGCGGTTTGTCCCGCCTTGCCCGGCTGGGCGACGAGGCCGCGCACGAAATCCGGTTCGTGCGCCGCACGGCGGCCCCAACGGAAGGCGGCGATGTTCATCGCCACCGCTTCGCCGTTCAATTCGATAGCCTTTTCAACGGCTTCTGCCGACAGCGGCAACCCGCCATGCTGGAAGGCAAAGCCGAGCATGAACATATTGGCGCCGAGCGAATTGCCGAACAGTGATGTAGCGGTGCGGGTGGCGTCGAAGAAATGCGCCTTGTCGTCGCCGGCGGCGGTGCGGATCGCCTTCTTCAGGCGTTCGATCGGCAAGGAGAAATCCGCCGACCGGGCAAACTCCCCAGGCATGATCTCGGCGGTGTTGGCGAGGAAGATGGTGTGGCCCTCGCGCACTGCCGTCAGCACCTTCTTGGCACCCGACACGACGAGGTCGCAGCCAAGCACGAGATCGGCCTTCCCCGCCGAAACGCGGATGGCGTGGATATCGTCCGGCGTGCGGGCAATGCGGACATGGGTGAACACCGAGCCGCCCTTCTGGGCGAGGCCGGCCATGTCGATCATGCCGCAGCCCTTGTCCTCGAGATGGGCCGCCATGCCAAGCACGGCACCGACGGTGACGACGCCGGTGCCGCCGACGCCGTCGATGATCGCCGCCCAGCCCTGCTCGCCGAGCGGGAATTCGGCAGGCGTCGGCACGCCATCGAGCGGATCGGTCTTGCCGGCCAGGCCTTCAGCCTTGCGGATCTTGGCGCCGTGCACGGTGACGAAGGACGGGCAGAAGCCGTTGACGCAGGAGAAATCCTTGTTGCAGCTCGACTGATCGATCTTGCGCTTGCGGCCGAATTCGGTCTCGACCGGCTGGATGGAGACGCAGTTCGACTGCACGCCGCAATCGCCGCAGCCTTCGCAGACCAGTTCGTTGATGAAGACGCGCTTGTCGGGATCAGGAAAAGTGCCGCGCTTGCGGCGCCGGCGCTTTTCGGCGGCACAGGTCTGGTCGTAGAGCAGGATCGAGACGCCCTTGACGTCGCGCAGCTCGCGCTGGACGAGATCGAGGTCATCGCGGTGGTGGATGGTGGCGCCGGACGGGAATTCGGCCTTCCCAGCATATTTGTCCGGTTCGTCGGTGACGATGGCGATGCGGTCGACGCCCTCGGCCCGCACCTGCCTGGCGATCATGTCCACCGTCAGGCCGCCCTCATGCGGCTGGCCGCCGGTCATCGCCACGGCGTCGTTGTAAAGGATCTTGTAGGTGATGTTGGCATCGCTCGACAGGGCGAAGCGGATCGCCAGCGTGCCGGAATGGTTGTAGGTGCCGTCACCGAGATTCTGGAAGATGTGACCGCGCTTCGAGAACGGCGCCTGGCCGACCCATTGCGCGCCTTCGCCGCCCATGGCGGTGAAGCCCAGCGTGTTGCGGTCCATCCAAAGCGCCATGAAATGGCAGCCGATGCCAGCGGCGGCGATCGAGCCATCCGGCACCTTGGTCGAGGAATTGTGCGGGCAACCCGAACAGAAGAAGGGCGTGCGCGAACCGATGTCGGTGGCATCCGCCAGCATCGCCTGAAACTGGCGCAGCTTGCCCACCCGCGCCGAGATATCCTCCGACGGGCCGATGGTTTTGACGATCCTTTCGCCAAGGGCAATGGCGATCTCGTTGGGGTCGAGCGCGCCCTTGGCCGGGAATAGCCAGTCGCCGCGCTCGTCCTTCTTGCCGACGATGACCGGCTGCATGGCGGTGCCGTAGAGGCTTTCGCGCAGCTGCACCTCGATCAGCGAGCGCTTCTCCTCGACGACGACGATGGTGTCGAGGCCGCGGGCAAAGTCGGCGATGTGATGCAGGTCGAGCGGCCACGGGCAACCGACCTTGAACAGCCGCACGCCGATGCGGTTGGCTGCCGCCTCGTCGATACCGATATCCTCCAGCGCCTGGCGTACATCGAGGTAGCTCTTGCCCAGCGTAATGATGCCGAGCTTCGGGTTGCGACCGCCGGAATAGACGATGTGGTTCAGCCCGTTGGCATGGATGAAGGCAGAGGCTGCGGCACGCTTGTACTCGTGCAGCCGCTCCTCCTGGCCGAGCATGTCGATCTCGTGGCGGATGTTGAGGCCGCCCGGCGGCATGTCGAATTCCGGCACGACAATGTTGAGCCGTTCGAGCGCGGCATCGACCGAGGCCGTCGATTCGATGTTGTCCTTGACGCATTTGATCGCCGCCCAGGTGCCGGCGAAACGCGACATGGCAAAGCCGTACAGGCCGTAGTCGATGATCTCCTGGACACCGGCCGGGTTGAGGATCGGCACCATGGTGTCGACGAACAGGAATTCGGTGGCATGCGCATTGGTCGAGGATTCGGCCATATGGTCGTCGCCCATGAGCGCAAGGACGCCGCCATGCTTCGACGAGCCGGCGAGATTGGCGTGGCGGAACACGTCGCCTGAACGATCGACGCCCGGTCCCTTGCCGTACCAGACCGAAAAGACACCGTCATGGGTACCCTCGCCCAGCAATTCCGTCTGCTGCGATCCCCAGCAGGCGGTGGCGGCAAGCTCCTCGTTGAGGCCCGGCTGGAAGACGATGTCGGCCCCGGCAAGCTGCTTCTTCGCCTTCCACAGCTGCATGTCGAGGCCGCCGAGCGGCGAGCCGCGATAGCCGGAGACGAAGCCGGCCGTGTTCAGACCAGCACGGCGGTCGCGCTCGCGCTGCATCAGGAGCATGCGGATGACCGCCTGCGCGCCGGACAGGAAGATGCGCTCCTTTCCGAGGTCGAACTTGTCGTCGAGCGCGACATCATGCAGCGTCATCAGGCATTTCCTCTGCGGAGGCCGCGCGGGGGCAGGCAGCCAACGTCGGAGTCGGATGACGCATCCTTTCTCCCCTTGCAAGGCAGGTCAAACAAAATCGCAGGTGCCAGGCAACGCGAAACGAACAGTCCGCCGCCATCCCGAACCGGTACGAAACCGACCTGCGGACGTTGCCCGACGCACGAAAATTTCAGCCGTTGCCGCTGCGCCTAGATGGCTTTCGAGCAATCCGGCTTCGGCTCACCCGGCAGCTTGCCGTCGGGATGGCCGACCAGGTCGGGATTGGCCGTGTAGAGCTGGTCGATGACCAGCGGCCGGTCGGGCAGCACCGACTGATCCTCCGTCGACATCAATGTGGTGTCGATCTTCTGCAGGACCGAACCGTCGGAGCCCTTGATGCTGATGGCGATGGCATAAGGCTTGTTCTTGACGACGCAGGTCAGCGCCGGGCTTTCCAGGGTCACCTTGTCGAGCTTCGGCCAGACCTTCTGCTCGACCACCAGCGGCGCGCCGCCGGCGGGATCCTGGAAGCTGGCGACCGCGACCTGGCCCTCCC
Source organism: Mesorhizobium sp. P3_A8 (assembly GCF_056402995.1). Lineage (NCBI taxonomy): Bacteria > Pseudomonadati > Pseudomonadota > Alphaproteobacteria > Hyphomicrobiales > Phyllobacteriaceae > Mesorhizobium > Mesorhizobium sp. P3_A8. The sequence continues at coordinate 224,203 of NZ_JBFUGI010000001.1, forward strand.
CCATCGGCTGCAGGGGCCGCAATGTCACGACATAGGTTGCCCTGGCGAGACGGTAGTTGAAGATGAATATCTTGCCGGAGATTTCGAACAGCTTGCCTTCGCTTTCCTTGCCGGTGTCGCGGCAGGCGCCGAGCGCAGCAGCAGCAATCAATGCGGCGCCGACAACGATCGAACGGGAAAACCTTTTAAGCATCTTTGACCTCATTGGCCGCCAGGCGGCGGCGGCGATAGTGACGACTTGCCTTCTGACGGTTGCCGCACACCGCCATGTCGCACCAAAGGCGGCTGGAATTGCGGCTCCTGTCGACGAACAGCCAGGTGCAGTTGGGACAGATCCTGAGCCTCGCGACGGTGTCGTCGCGCAACAGTGAAAGGGCTGATACCGCCAGCGCCGCCTCGAAGGCGATCGGCGCCGAGGGATCGCCGAACGGCCTTCCCGGCGCGCGGATCTCGGTCCGGCTGCCGGCCAGGCCCTCGGCACAGGCGCGCAGGAACTCGGGCAGGTCAGCGGTGGCGACCGCGCCTTTCGACACCGCGCCGCGAAACAGCCAGTCGGTCGTCTCGCGGATCGACAGCACGACGGGCGCGATTGCCGTGGGCGAGGATACCGTAAGCCGCCTGTCGCCAAGCTCGGCGGCGCGAAAGCCGGTGGCCGCATCGGCGAAGCGGGCAATCTCGGCCGGATCGTCGAAGCGGTCGAATGTTTTCTCCGGATCGCCGCGCAGCACGACGGTGTTGGCCGTGTCGAGCGCAAGCATACCGCCGGTGAAGCGGTGTGGGGTCCAGGATACCGTCATGTCAGAAATCTAACCGATAAATCGCATTTGACAAGTTAGATTCTGGAATGCAAACCTTCACAATCGGCGCGGTCACCGCAGCCTTGTCTTGCGCATGTCGTTGTCCCAAAGCCGCCGCGCTGTTTTGATCGACCTGCTCCTGGGGTTTTGCATGCTCTACTTTTTCCAGCAGGTGCTGAACGGGCTGCATTCGGGCGCGCTTTATGCGCTGCTCGCCTTCGGCTACGTGCTGACCAACGGCATCCTGCACCGCACCAACCTCGCCTATGGCGCGCTGTTCGCCTTCTGCGGCCAGGTCATGATCCTGAGCGTCGCCTTCGGCTACCAAGTGCTGTGGCTGACGCTGTTGGCGTCGGTGCTGTTCGGCGTCGTCGCGGCATTGCTCTATGCCGCGCTGATCAGCCATGTCCTGTCGCGCAGCGTCTTCGAACCGTTGGCCGACCGCACGCCTAATGCCATCGTGGTGACGACGCTGGGCATCCTGATCGTCCTGTCGGAATCAAGCCGCATCGCGGCCGATACCCATGATCTGTGGCTGCCGCCAATGCTTGCCCAGCCCATCGTCTTCGCTGAAGGCGCCGGCTTCAAAGCGACGCTGACACTGATCCAGGTGCTCGACTGCGTGGTGGTGCTGGCGGCAGTCGCACTCGCCACCCGGGGGTTTGCCCGCTCGAACTTCGGCCGATCCTGGCGCGCTGTCTCCGACGACCCACGCGCCGCGGCCCTGTGCGGCGTCGATGTGCGCCGCGTGTTCCGGCATGCCGTGCTGCTCGGTGGCTTCTGCGCCGCCCTGGCCGGCGTCATGGCAAGCCTTTACTATGGCAATGTCAGCTTTGGTTCCGGCCTCGTCTACGGTCTGAAGATCCTGTTCGTGACGGCGGTCGGCGGCTATCTCTCGCCGCCACGGGCAGCCCTGGGTGCCGCCGCCTTCGGCATGGCCGAATCACTGTGGGCCGGCTATTTCCCGGTCGAATGGCGCGACGCCTGGATGTATCTGTTGCTGGTGGCCATGCTGATCTTGATCGGCGCCGGCCGCGACACCAGCAAGATCGTCTGAGTCATCAGACTTTGGTTGCATGACGCGAGGGCAGACCGCCCTTGTCCGGCCCGACTCTTCATCCGATCCCGTTTTGCTGCCTCCATCGATGTTGACCCGTCCAGCCACGCGCGGCATACCGTTGGGCCACGCGGCGTGACGACGGGGGGTGCCGGCACGCTTGCTATACAAGGGAGGACTGCATGGAAGGGCCGCTCGCTCTATCGCGGGGTATCGACCGCCTCAACGAATTCATTGGCAAATCGGTGTCCTGGCTGATCCTGCTGGCGATCCTGGTGAGCGCCGGCAACGCCGTCATCCGCAAGATCTTCGACATCTCGTCGAATGCGTGGCTGGAGCTGCAATGGTATCTGTTCGGCGCCGCCTTCATGCTGGCCGCCGCCTATACGCTGAAGCAGAACGAGCATATCCGCATCGACATCGTCTACGGTATGTTTTCACGCCGCGTGCAGCACTGGATCGACCTTCTCGGCCATATCCTCTTCCTGATGCCGTTCGTGACGCTGATGGTCATCTATTTCGTCCCCTATGTGTCGCTGTCGATTCGCAGCGGCGAGATGTCCAACAATTCCGGCGGGCTGATCGTCTGGCCGGCCAAGGCCATCCTGCTGGTTGGCTTTTTCCTGCTGGCGCTGCAGGGCATTTCCGAAATCATCAAGAAGATCGCCATCATGCGCGGCGACATGGACGACCCCAACCCCTTCATCTCCGTGCACGAACAGGCCGAGCTCGAAGCCAAGGCGCTCGCCGACGAGGTGCGCTCGTGATGGAATTCATCGCCCAGAACATGGCGCCGATCATGTTCGCCTCGCTGATCCTGTTCATGCTGATCGGCTATCCCGTCGCCTTCTCGCTGGCCGCGAACGGATTGATGTTCTTCTTTATCGGCGTGCTTTTGACGCCCTATTCGGGCGGCGCGATCAACCTCGCCTGGCCGCTGCTCTACGCGCTTCCGGACAATTTCTACGGCAGCCGGGTGATGTCAAACGACACGCTGCTGGCCATCCCATTCTTCACCTTCATGGGCATCGTGCTCGAACGATCGGGCATGGCCGAGGACCTGCTCGACACGATCGGCCAGCTGTTCGGGCCTATCCGTGGCGGCCTCGCCTATGCGGTTATCTTCGTCGGCGCATTGTTGGCCGCGACCACAGGTGTGGTGGCGGCGTCCGTGATCGCCATGGGGCTGATCTCACTGCCGATCATGCTGCGCTACGGCTATGACCGCCGGCTGGCATCCGGCGTCATCGCCGCCTCCGGTACGCTTGCCCAGATCATCCCACCCTCGCTGGTGCTGATCGTGCTCGCCGACCAGCTCGGCCGCTCGGTCGGCGACATGTATGCCGGCGCGTTGATCCCGGGCCTGGTCCTGACCGGTCTCTATGCGCTTTACATTCTCATCGTCTCGATCTTCCGGCCGAAAATGGTGCCGGCGCTGCCGCTCGAAGCGCGCACGCTCGGCCATGGCGTGATTTCGCTGCTGGTGGCGCTGGCGGTGTCGATGGCCATCTCCTATGGCGCGTACCGCTACCTGGCACCGGCGCATGGCGACAATGCCGACATTCTTGGCGCCTGCGTCGGCGTGATCCTGATCTACGTCGTCGCCATTGCCGACAGAAGGCTGAACATCAACATGATGTCACGGCTGGCGCAGCAGGTCGTCATCGTGCTGATCCCGCCGCTGGCGCTGATCTTCCTGGTGCTGGGCACCATCTTCCTCGGCATCGCCACGCCAACGGAAGGCGGCGCCATGGGCGCGGTCGGCGCACTGGCAATGGCCGCGGCAAAGGGCCGGCTGTCGCTGGACGTGATCAAACAGGCGCTGGCCTCGACGACGCGGCTGTCGTCCTTCGTGCTGTTCATCCTGATCGGCGCGCGCGTGTTCTCGCTCACCTTCTACGGCGTCAACGGCCAGATCTGGGTCGAGCATTTGCTGACCTCGCTGCCTGGCGGCGAAGTCGGCTTCCTGATCGGCGTCAACATCCTCGTCTTCTTCCTGGCCTTCTTCCTCGATTTCTTCGAACTGGCCTTCATCATCGTGCCGCTGCTGGCGCCGGCAGCCGACAAGCTCGGCATCGATTTGATCTGGTTCGGCGTGCTGCTCGGCGTCAACATGCAGACCAGCTTCATGCACCCGCCCTTCGGCTTCGCCCTGTTCTACCTGCGTTCGGTGGCCGCCCGCGTGCCCTATCTCGACCGCCTGACCGGCAAGCAGATCGCGCCGGTGACGACCGGGCAGATCTATTGGGGCGCGGTGCCCTTCGTCCTGATCCAGGTGGTGATGATCGGACTGACCATCGCCTTCCCGCAAATGGTGATGCGCTACAAGGGCACCGCGATCGATCCGGGCACGATCGACTACAAGGTGCCGGAAGTGCCTGGCCTGTCGCCGCTCGGCACGCCACCGGCTGGTGGCACGGCTCCTGCCAATGGCGCACCGGCCGCGCCCGGCACGCCGGACCTGTCGCAACCGCCGAGTTTCGGCGATGCGCCGCCAGCCAAGCCGGCGACACCGACGCCAGACCTCTCGCAGCCGCCGAGCTTCAACTGATGGGGACCACGCCATGAAAGCAGTGCGGCTGGAGGCGGTGGGCAGCATTGCGCTGCGCGAGGTCGACAAACCTGTCCCCGGCCCGGACGATATTCTGGTCCGTGTCGAGGCCTGCGGCGTCTGCGGCACCGACCGCCACCTTTTCCATGGCGAGTTCCCGTGCAGGCCACCAGTGACGCCCGGGCATGAGTTTTCGGGCATCATCGAGGCGATCGGCAACGCCGTCTCCGGCTTTGCCGTCGGCGAGCGTGTCACCGGCGATCCCAACATCGCCTGCGGGCGCTGCCCGCATTGCCATGCCGGCCGGGTCAATCTCTGCCGCAATCTCAATGCAATCGGCATCCATCGCGACGGCGGCTTTGCCGACTATGTCGTACTGCCGCAGAAACAGGCTTTCATCCTGCCCGCCGATCTGCCGCCGACGCATGGCGCATTCTGCGAGCCGCTTGGCTGCTGCCTGCATGGCGTGGATCTGGCCGAGATCAGACCTGGCAGTTCGGTGGTCGTGCTGGGCGGCGGCGTGATCGGCCTGCTTACCGTACAGCTGGCGCGGCTGGCCGGCGCCACGACCATCATCCTGTCGACCAGACAGGCTTCGCGGCGCGCGCTTGCGGAGGAGCTTGGCGCGACAGCGACGGTCGACCCCACCGCCGGCGATGTCATCGATGCCGTCGCCGGACCAGCTGGCTTGATGCCGGGCGGCGCCGACGTGGTGTTCGAATGCGCCGGCGTGCGCGAGACCGTCGAGCAGTCGATGCGGCTGGCAAGGGCCGGCGGCACGGTCGTCATCGTCGGCGTGACGCCACAAGGCGTGAAGGCGGAATTCGAGCCCTTCGACCTGCTGTTCAGGGAATTGAAGGTGGTTGGCTCTTTCCTCAATCCCTACACGCATCGCCGCGCCGCCGAGCTTATCGCGTCGGGCACGATCGAGATCGACCGGCTGATCTCCAGGCAGGTGCCGCTCGAAGATGCGGCTGATGTGATCGCCAATCCGCCGGCGCCCGGCGAGGTCAAGGTGCTGGTGATGCCAGGCCGGGCTTGAGTCAAAGCCAGCCGCGCTGGGGACCGCTTGCCGTCACGCCGCCTATCGGCTATTCAGCCGGCGCCGAAAAAGACATGGCCGGTTCGGTAGTCCGGTCTCTTCCATTCCTATCTTTTCGAGCATGATCTCTGGACAAACGGAAGCCGTTTGCCCGTGAAAACCGGGCGCCACTTCTGGGGATCATGCTTGGCGGAGGCCTGTTCGCCGCATGAACGTGCGGGAGAACCCGCGGCCGGCAAGCGAGGCGAAAGCCCGCGGGCCGGTTGGGTCATGTCCGGATTTCCTGATGCCAGTCCCGCCGGTTCTCGGTCTGCAGCTAAGCCTGTCCGCGTTTCAACCGTGACAGGACCAAGACCATGAAACTGAACCACCTCAACCTCATCACATCAGAAGTCGCGGCTCTTGCCGGCTTCTTCACCAGCCATTTCGGCTTCGAACTCGTCGCCATGCGCGGCAGGCAAGCCTTCGCGATCCTGCGCGGAGCCGATGGATTTGCCCTCAACCTGATGATGCCAGGCAAGGGAGAACCCGCCGCTTACCCGGACGGCTTTCACGTCGGCTTCTTCTTCGACAAACCAGAGCTTGTGCACGCCAAGCAGGCCGAACTGACTGAGGCAGGCGTCGCGCCGGGCAAGGTCGAGGAGCTGACACGCGGCGGCTTCAACTCAACGACCTTCTATTGCATTGCGCCTGGCGGAATTCTGGTCGAGGTCGGCTCCTCGCCGACCTGAAAACGAGAGACCCCGGACGAGTACGCCCGGGGTCTCCTCAATGAATGCGACGGGACGGTTTACAGCTTGCCGTTGCGCTGCTGGACCATCATGAAGGTGTCGTAATTGTACTCGGCCACCTGTGCCCAGAGATAGTGCTCCTTGCGGAAGCCCTTGATGGATTCCCAGATCTTCTTGAACGGCGCATTAGAGGCCTCCATTTCGGCATAGACCTCGTTGGCCTTTTCGAAGCAGGCGGCCATGATCTCCTGGCTGAACGGACGCAGTTTGGCGCCACCGGCCACCAGCCGCTTTACCGCCGCGGGGTTCACATAATCGTATTTCTGCAGCATGTCGGCGTCGGTGGCTTGCGCGGCAGTGCGCAACAGCGATTTGTAAGCCGGCGAAAGCTCGTCGTATTTCGCCTTGTTGAACATCAAATGGACGGTCGGACCGCCCTCCCACCAGCCTGGATAGTAGTAATAGGGCGCGACCTTATAGAAGCCGAGCTTCTCGTCGTCATAGGGGCCGACCCATTCGGCGGCGTCGATCGTGCCTTTTTCCAGCGCCGGATAGATGTCGCCGCCGGCGATCTGCTGCGGCACGACGCCGAGCTTCTGCACCACCTTGCCGGCAAAGCCGCCGATGCGCATCTTGAGGCCCGAGAGGTCGGCGACCGTGTTGATCTCCTTGCGGAACCAGCCGCCCATCTGCACGCCGGTGTTGCCGCCCGGCAGGCCGAACAAGCCTTGCGTGGCGAGGAACTCGTTGAACAGATCAATGCCGCCGCCATGGTAGTGCCAGGCATTCATGCCGCGTGCGTTGAGCGAAAAGGGAACCGCCGCGCCGAGCGCCCATGTCGGGTCCTTGCCCCAGTAATAATATGCCACCGTATGGCAGGCCTCGACCGTGCCGGCCGTGGTGGCGTCGGCGGCCTGCAGGCCGGGGACAAGCTCGCCGGCGGCAAAGACCTGAATCTGGAAATTGCCGTCGGTGGCTTCCGACAGCATCTTGGAGAACACCTCGGCGCCGCCATAGATGGTGTCGAGCGATTTCGGGAAGGACGACGCCAGCCGCCATGTCACCTTGGGATTTGACTGGGCTATTGCTGGTGCCGCAAGCGTGGCCGCCGCGGCGGCGGCACCGACGCCGGTTACGCCGGCCTTGCGAATGAATGAACGACGATCCATGCAGTTCCTCCCTTTTGGATCAACAGACCGATTTTCAGGAATCCTCGGCTCCCGCATCGGTTGGCCGAAACAATACACGGGCAAGAGGTCTAGTCCAGCACGGCGGCCTGATTTGGTAACCAAGCCATGCGACCCTGCAACTATAGTCTAACAGGCGGTTTCGTGGCCCATGCGACACGCTGAAACTTGGCATGGAAAAATGCCCGGAGATCGCCTATTTTGAAGGCAGGACATCCCTTGCCCGATGGAAAACAGAGCCAAAATGCACCAACCGCTCGTCGCCATATCGACCGACGTCCGTCAGTTCGACAACTACACCTGGCATGCCGCCCCGCAGCAATATCTGGAAGCAGCGATTACCGGCGCCGGCGTGTTCCCACTGCTGGTGCCATCGTTCGGCGACAGGCTCGACTTCGACGAACTTTTGTCTTCTGTCGACGGCGTCATGGTCACCGGCTCGAAATCCAACGTGCACCCCTCGCTTTATGGTGGCGATGCCAGCGAAGCCAACGGTCCCTACGACCCGGCGCGTGATGCCACCACGCTGCCGCTGATCCGCCGGGCGATCGAGCGCGGCGTGCCGCTGCTCGCCATTTGCCGTGGCATCCAGGAATTGAACGTCGCGCTCGGCGGCACGCTGGGCACCGAGATCCAGGAGCGCGAAGGTTCGCTCGACCACCGCGCGCCGGTGAGCGACAAACAGGACGAACGCTTCGCCATCCACCAGACGATTTCGATCAAGCAAGGCAGCTGCCTGGCCGGCGTGTTCGGCGCCGGCGATATCAAGGTCAATTCCTTGCATCGCCAGGCGATCGACCGGCTGGGATCGAAGCTTGAGATCGAAGCTGTCGCCACGGACGGCACGGTCGAAGCGGTTTCGGTCAAAGGCGCCCGCGCCTTCGCAGTCGGCGTCCAGTGGCACCCGGAATACTGGGTCAAATCGGACAGCAACTCGGCCAAGATTTTCCGCGCCTTCGGCGATGCGGTGCGCCTTCATGCCGTCGCGAAGGCCGGTGCGCGGGCCGCCGCGGAATAGTCAGTCGCCAGCCTTCCGATCGCTCGCCAGTGACAGCAAGGGCGTGGCCGGGGCGTAGGACTCGTAGCCATCTCCGTCGGCAACGCTGAAGGTGACAATCGGATCGGTGCCGTTGGCGCTGAAGGCAACCGTGCCGTCATTTTGTTCGCGCCAAAACTTTGCCCGTTCTATGCCGGGCAGCAGACGACGGCATGCCGGAGCAACGTTAAGCCGGGACAAGCCATCCGAAATTTCGGCCCCGCGGCTCACCGCGCAGGCCGCCTCATCGCCATTGGCGACCAGCCTGTAAGCGTTGGACGGCGTGGCCTCTTTGGCAACGCTTTCGCCATTGCCGTCATGAAACAGCTGAACGCCACCAACCAGGGCTGCGGCAGCGATTAACGCGGAAAGCACTCTCATCATTCTTCATCCATGCACGCGGACAGGATGAAGAATGATTTCAAAGGGTTAAGCTGGCGTTAATAAGTATGGCAAACTGCCATCGGCACCACGAACAGGGCGTGCATTCCGCAATCAGGGAACGGAGCAACATGGCTCCGGTGCCCGATGAGCCGCCGCGACTACTTCACATCAAAACTTGTAGCTGAAGCCGACGCGGACAGCCTGGGTCTTTACATCGGTCGGATAATTGTAGCCGCTGTCGGTCGCCGGATTATCGGTGAAGGTGCCGAAATCACTGTAGCGATACTCAACGCGGGTCGTCCATTTTGGCGAGAGGGCATATTCGACGCCGGCGCCCACGGTCCAACCCGCCTTGGTGTTGGATGTATTGTCGGTTGTTACCCCGTCATCGTAATTGGTGTGGAAATGGGCTACGGCCAGGCCACCCGTAGCGTAGAGCAAGGCCGGTCCGGTTGCGTAGCCAAGGCGAGCCCTCAGCGAACCCTGAACGTCGATTTTGGTCTTGATGGTGCCAGCAAACGCCGAATCCACTGAACCGCTCGCTCCCGACCCCTCGATATCGCCTTCAACGCCGAGAACATACGAATCGAAGGCCTGATTGTAGCCGAGGTGAATACCACCGAGCACGCCGTTGGATTTCCACGAATCGGACCAATCGGAAGCGCCGCTTCCTATCTCTGAATCATGGCTGTCGACATCTCCCCAGCCATACCCGATCTGGGCGCCGACATAGGCGCCTGTCCAGTCATAGGCAACGGGAGCCGAGACGAGCGAATCGGCAGCGAAAGCGCTGCCTGAAACGACGACCAGCATTGTCGATGCTAGAAGAAGAAACTTCACGTAGCGCCCCGCTCGTTGACTGTCGGCAAACTACCTTGCTTCAGCCAACTTCACGTAGCGCCCCGCTCGTTGACTGTCGGCAAACTACCTTGCTTCAGCCGCGTAGCAAGCGCGTATCAGGATACAGAGGTGTCAGAAGCGCCCGATTTCCGACCTATGGTTGCAGATCGGCCACGTTTCGCGGCCTATTCGGCCAATCTTGCTAAGTCCTGACCTTCACATGCGCTGTCTCCGGCACCGGTGTCAGCGGTCGGCGCTCGGTGAACCATGACACCAGATTGTCGACGCAGAGATCGGCCATGGCGCGGCGCGTGTGCTCCGATGCCGAGCCGACATGCGGCAACAGCGAGGTGTTGGGCGCATCGAGCAGCGCCTTGGGCACATTCGGTTCGTCGGCGAAGACATCGAGCCCGGCGGCGGCGATGGTGCCGTCGGCAAGGGCTGCCGCAAGAGCGGCCTCATCGACCGTGCTGCCGCGGCCGATGTTGACGAAAACGCCGTTGGCGCCGAGTGCCGACAGAATCTCGGCATTGACCGCCTTCTGCGTCGAAGCCCCGCCCGGCGCTACCGAAATCAGCGTGTCGACCGCTTCAGCAAGGCCCTTCAGCGTCGGGTGGTACTGGTAGGAAAGGCCTTCGACACGGCGCCGGTTGTGGTAGGCGACCGGCAGGCCAAACGCCTCAAGCCGCCGGGCAATGGCCTGCCCGATGCGACCCATGCCGAAAATGCCGACACGGCGCGCACGCAAGGTCAGCCGGCTCAGCGGATAGTTGCCCATGCGCACCCAGCTGCCATCGCGCAGCCAGTTTTCCGCGCGCGGCAGGTCACGGATCGTGTTGATCAGCAGCCCGATCGCGGTGTCGGCGACCTCCTCGGTCAGCACGTCGGGCGTGTTGGTGACCATGATGTTCTTCGCCGCGGCATGGCCGACATCGACCGAGTCATAGCCGACGCCGAAGGAGGCGATGAGTTCGAGATTGGGCAAGGCATCCATCATCGCGGCGCTGATGCCGGCAAAAGAGGCAATGCCGCGCACCGCGCGGCGCATCTCGTCGGTGACCAGCGCCGGATCGGCGCGTTCGATCCTGACCTGGTTGAAGGTACGGTCGATACGCCTGACGGCATGGTCGCTGAAGTCCGCCGGCACCAGAATGGCAACGGCTTGCAGTTGTTCGGCCTTGGTCATGCACGCTCCACCGGCTTGCCGGTCGACTGGCGGACATGCAGTTCCGGCTTGATCAGTTCCTGCGAGGGCCGCACCGTCTGCCCGTTGAGCTTGTCGAGCAGCGCGCTGGCGGCGCGGCGGCCGACCTCGCGCTGGCCGTTCCAGACGGTGGTCAGCGCCGGCGTGGCGATCGCCGCCTCCTCGAGATCGTCATAGCCGGTGACGGAGATGTCGATGCCCGGTACCAGGCCGGCACGGGCAATGCCATTCATCAGGCCGATAGCCACAAGATCGTTCCAGCAGCAGGCGGCGGTCGGCTTGTCCTTCAGCGCCAGGAACTGCCCGGCGGCCTCGAAGCCCGCCTGCTTGGTGCGCGGGCCGGCAATGCGCCAGGACGGCCTGACTTCGAGCCCGGCCGCTTCCATGGCGTTGACATAGCCCTGGTAGCGGTCGCGGCCGGTCGAGGTCTGGTCGGTGCCGCCGATCATGGCGATGCGCTTGTGACCAAGCGAGATGAGATGGTTGGTGGCGAGGCCTGTTCCGTAGGAGTCGTCGCCGCGAAACACCGGCACGTCGGCGCCCTCGACGGTGCGCGCGATCAGCACCGCTGGCAGGCCGTTCTCCTCGGCCATCAGGATGTCGGAAGCCGGCGTGCCGATGGCCGGCGACATGATGACACCGTCGGCGCCGAGCTGCAGCAGCGTATCGATGAAGGTGCGCTGTTTCTCGAGCTGGTCGTAGTGATTGGACAGGATGAAGGTCTGCCGGCTGCGGTCGAGTTCGCTTTCGATCGAGCGCAGGATCTCGGCGAAGAACGGGTTCATGATGTCGTGCACGACGACACCGACAATGCCCGAACGCGAGGTACGCAGGCTGGCGGCGCGGCGGTTGTAAATATAGCCGATGGCGCGCGCATGTTCCTTGATGCGGTCGCGCGTCGAGCCGGCAACCAGCGGGCTGTCGCGCAGCGCCAGTGACACGGTGGCCGTGGACACGCCGAGTGCATCGGCGATCGTCGAAAGCTTGATTTTTTGTGCCAGCGCCTTGCGCTCCCCGAACGACCTGAATTCCGACCTAAACTGTTTAAAGGCGGCGTTATGCCACCGATCGGGGGCAAATCAAAGTTTTTTTGCCAGCGCCTCGGCCTCGACATCGGATGCCGCGCGGCTCCGCAGCCGAAGCCGGTGCTCGCGGTGGACGATATAGAGGCCGCTGGCAACGATGATGGCGGCACCGACCAGCGTCCAGCGGTCGGGGAACTGGTTGAAGACGATCCAGCCGGAAATGATCATCCACACCATCTGCGAATAGGGATAGGGTGCCAATGCCGTGGTCGTCGCCAGCCGATAGGCCTGCACCAGCAGCCAATGCCCGACACCGCCGAAGACGCCAAGCATAAGCAGCACGAACCAGTGCCAACCATCATGCGGCAACGAGAAGGAAAACGGCAGCATCGGCAAAAGCAGCACCGCCGGCGCCAGCGCCGAGAACAGGATCAAGCTTTCCGAGGTCTCGGTCGCCGACATGCGGCGCGTCATGATGACGTAGAAGCTGTTCGACAGCATCGAGCCGAGCGCGAAGAGATGGCCGATGCCGAAAACGCCGACGCCTGGCCTTGTGATGATCAGAACCCCGGCGAAAGCAGCCAGGATGGCCAGCCAGCGCCGCCAGCCGGCCCATTCGCCGAGCAGCGGGCCGGCAAGTGCGGTGATCACCATCGGCCCGAAGAAATAGATCGATGTCGTCTCGGCCAGCTGCAGGGAGCGCAGCGCCATGATGTTGCACATGGTCGAGCCAAACAGGAACACACCGCGCAGCACATGTGCCGGCAGGTTAACCGGGCGAAATCGCATCGGTTGGCGCCAACCGCGCAGCAGCGTGCCGACCAGCACGACATGCACGGCAAAGCGCACCCAGGCGACGATCAGCGCGGAAACGCCGGCTAGGACGAGATATTTGCTTGAGGTGTCGAGGAAGGTGAAGAAGACATAGGTGGTCAGCATGCACAGGATCGCCACCGGCGGCGTCGCGCTTTCTGGATATTTTTGGGAAGCATTCACTTGCAGGCCGGGGGAAAGCTGGGCTGAAGCCCACCTTTGCGGGAATTGTCGCTTGCCGGCAAGCCAAAAGCGCCTGGCACAACAAGACGCGTCGGCAGGCTTAGCCGCCCTCGTCTCGCGGCCCAAACCGCTGCCCTCGCTCGGGCCAAGCGTGAGGACAGGCTACATGCATGGTCTCTGTTGCCGATCAACGTCGAAAGCTTGCTGCCTTGACGACATCCGGCTTTCCGCCTAGCTCTGATGTCATGAACATCGCAATGGCTTTGATCGTCGTAAGGGAGCGCATGGGCAGGATGGTGTAACCATCCGGCGGAAGCACCCATGCGCAGTAAGCAGGCTCCTGACGGGGCCTTTTTTTATGCCCGGAATTTGGGCCGCCTCGTCAGACTTCAATCCCACCGACAAGGCGAGCGAGATCATGGCAAGCGATAACCCCATCCGAAGCCCGGGCACAGACATATCCGGGAGAGCGACAGTCTCCGAACCCGCTGCTCCACCCCGACTGATTACCCTTATCCTGCTTTCGGCTCTTGCCGTATTGCCGGTGAACATGATCTTGCCGTCGCTGCCGAACATTGCCGCAACGTTCCGGGCTGATTTCGCATTGGTCAATCTGTCGGTCGCCGGCTTTGCGATCATCACCGCCGTCATCGAGGCCATCGGAGGCGCAATATCGGACCGATTTGGGCGCCGGCCGGTCGTCTTGATATCTCTCTCGATCTTCGTCATCGCGTCCATTGGCTGCGCTCTGGCTCCCAATATCGGCATTTTCCTTCTGTTTCGCGCGATGCAGGCGTGCATCGGCCCCTGCTATTCCGTCGCTCTGGTCATCATCAAGGAGACATCGGATGAACGCGAAACCGCCAGCAAATTTGGTTATCTCGCCATGGGCTGGGCACTCGCGCCCATGGTCGGTCCTCTGTTTGGCGGGTCACTGGACGAACTGTTCGGATGGCGGTCAAGCTTCGTTGTCTTCGCGATCCTCGGTATGGCCGCCTACGCCCTATCCGCGCGCGAGATCAGAAGAACTCCATTGTCGAGATCGCACAGGAATTACCTTGCCTCCTACAGGCTGCTCCTGAGTTCGGCGCGGTTTTGGGCCTACACACTGTGCATGGCCTCCTCGATGGGCGTGCTTTATGTCTTTCTGGGCGGAGCCCCATTGGCCGTCGGTAACGCGCTCGGCGGGTCAAGCGCCAAGCTCGGGCTTTACATGGGATTGGTCCCTACCGGCTTCATTCTCGGCAGCTATCTGGCCGGGCGTTACGCCTCGAAGACCTCGCTGGCTGCCATGCTTGTTTTTGCGCGCCTCCTGACCTGCGCCGGCCTGCTGGCCGGTCTGGTCCTGTCAAGCTTTGGCATCACTCACGTCCTGGCCTTCTTTGGACCTTGCCTGTTCATCGGCATCGGTAATGGATTGACCATGCCTGCCGCCAACAGCGGCGCCTTGTCGGTACGATCGGATCTGGTTGGCACCGCCGCGGGACTGACCGCCGCAATGCGGATCGGCGGCGGGGCACTCATCGCGTCCATCGCCGGCCTGTTCCTGGCAGTTTCGATCCCTGCGCTGTTCGTCATGATGCTGATACCGGCGGTACTCGCCTTGTTGGCGGCGCTGTACGCCGCCCGCCTCGACCGGCGGCAGCCTGCCGATTGATCCCTATGCATGCATGCGGGCGCCCTTGGTGATTTTGTCGACGAGCTTCTTCTCGGCACGGAGCGCGATGCCGACCACCTTGGCGTCTTCAGGCGCGAACTCGGCGAAGACGGCGCGGTTGGCGGCGTCGAAGCCGGTCGAGAACATCTCCTCGACATAGAGCGAGGTTGTCACGCCGCGCTCCAGCGCGCGCCGGTGGATCGTGGCGAGCGTCGCCTGGTCGGCCGAGAGCACGATGACCGGCTGGATCGACAGCGGATTGTAAAGATTGCCGGAGCGGTCACGATAGGGCTCGCCAATGATGTCGGGAAACTGCGCGACGATGCCGCTGGTCAGGAAAGCGGTGACGTTGAGTTTCTGCCAGACGGGCAAGTCTTCCCGCAGAACGATTGCAAATTTCGTATCGAACATGAGAAAATGGACCATTCGAGGTTGTGCCCCGATGTCGGGGCTGAAGGAGACGATGTCGCACGATGTAGGCAGCCAGGCCTTCGAGGGTCTTGGACGTTTGTGCGCCGATGCAGCGGAAAACTGCATCATCTCGGCTCCCGACCCTGTGGGGATGGAGCGGATCGAGGCGCGGTTCCACGGCAGCGCCTTCGATCTGCATCGCCATGACACCTACGCGATCGGGGTGACGCTGCAAGGCGTGCAGACCTTTCGCTACCGCGGCGCGACGCGGCTAAGCCTGCCCGGCCAGATCATCGTGCTGCATCCCGACGAATTGCATGATGGCGGCGCCGGCACCGAGGACGGGTTGCGCTACAGGATGCTCTATCTCGAGCCGTCGCTGATGCTGGACTGCCTGGGCGGCGCATCGCTGCCCTTCGTCAGGGATGCCGTGGTGAGGGATGACACTTTCTGCACAACGCTGCTTTCAGCGCTGGGACCATTGGAGCAGGAACTCGACGAGCTGTTCGTCGACGACTTCCTGGCGCAACTGATGCAAAGCCTGGCGCGGCATGCCGGCCAGCCGGCGAAGCCTATGGCCAGAACGGCGTGGCGGGCGGCCGCGCTGGCGCGTGACTATCTCACGGAGAACGCAATGCGCGCCGTGCGCTCCGGCGAGCTGGAAGCCATCACCGGGCTCGACCGCTACGCGCTGTCACGGCATTTCCGCGCTGCGTTCTCGACCAGCCCGCATCGTTTCCTGGTGATGCGCCGGCTTCAGCGTGCGCGGCGGATGATCACCGCCGGCGAACCGCTGGCGCAGATCGCGGTCGAGGCCGGCTTCACCGACCAGAGCCACTTCAACAGGCAATTCAAGAAGGCGTTCGGCATGACGCCGGGACGCTGGTCGTCGCTGATTAGGGACTCGGCCCCGGCAGCGGCCTGATCGTTACGATCAGTCGTCCGACTCGGCGTCGTCGTCCATCAACACCAGTTCCTCATTGGAGAGGTTGGCTTCGATGCGGGCGAGCAGCTTGAACAGCGCCTTCTGGTCCTTCTTGTCGAGGCCCTTCAGCGCCTGCTTTTCGGTCTTCTTCACCGATTTCTCGATGGCGCGGATGGTTTCGCGGCCGGTCTCGGTGAGGAAGATGTGCGCCTGGCGGGCATCGGACTCGGAGGCGCGCTTTTCCAGAAAACCCTGCGCCTGCAGCCGGTTGATGGTCTTGGTGATGGTCGGCGGGCGCACGCCGAGGCGGCCGGCAAGATTGCCCGGCGTCTGGCCGTCCTCGCGGTCGAGCGCCAGCATGATCTGGTCCTGGCCGGCATAGAAGCCGTGCGCCAGAAGCCGGGCCGCCAGCGCGGTTCTTGCCAGCCTTGCCGCCGAATGCAGCCGGCTCATTGTTGCAGTCTTGTCCGCCTTGGCCATGGTCATCCCTCTTCGGCCGTACCGGTGCGTACAGCATAGACGCAGCCGGCCGGTTGGCAATCGACGATCGAAAAGATTCCGGCGCTCCAAACAGCTTTGCCGGCAAGCATTGCGGTGTCCGCCGTGGCTAATGCCAGATGTTTATTTCAGTTAGATGACAAACGAGTTTCGACGGCGCCGGATTCACAGGAACCGCCATGCGGATGCAATGCGCCGACGGGCAGCGTCTGGCAAGGTGCCCTGTTCTGTCGTCCCATCGCCGGGCCGACGATCCTTTCCGCCGCCATGACCACGGAACAAACCCAGCCGGCCGCTTTGGACCATTGGTTTGCCCCGTGCAAAAGCCCGGCACACATCCTATATGGAGCCGACAATCCCTTTTCGCGGCCGAGTTTTTCAAGGCCCAGACATTTCGAGGCAAGCCATGAGCGACGCACAGACGCAGATCCCCGTAACCGTTCTCACCGGCTATCTCGGCGCCGGCAAGACGACGCTGCTCAACCGCATCCTGTCGGAAAACCACGGCAAGCGTTACGCGGTCATCGTCAATGAATTCGGCGAAATCGGCATCGACAACGACCTGATCGTGGAATCCGACGAGGAAATCTACGAGATGAACAATGGCTGCGTCTGCTGCACGGTGCGCGGCGACCTGATCCGCGTCGTCGAGGGCCTGATGCGCCGGCCCGGCCGTTTCGATGCCATCGTGGTCGAGACCACCGGTCTCGCCGATCCGGTGCCGGTGGCGCAGACCTTCTTCATGGATGACGACGTGCGCTCAAAGACCAGGCTCGATGCGGTGGTGGCGCTGGTCGACGCCAAGCACCTGCCGCTCAGGCTCAAGGATTCCAAGGAAGCCGAGGACCAGATCGCTTTTGCCGACGTCGTCGTGCTCAACAAGACCGATCTGGTCACCCCCGAAGAGCTGGCCAAGGTCGAGGCGACGATCCGCGCCATCAACCCAGCGGCCAGGATCCACCGCACGACGCGCGCCGGTGTTGCCCTGTCGGAAGTGCTCGACCGCGGCGCCTTCGACCTGTCGCGGGCGCTGGAAAACGACCCGCATTTCCTCGAGGCGCATGACGATCATGATCATCATGACCACGATCATCACGACCATGATGGCCACGACCACCATGATCATGACGGGCATGATCATCACCATCACGCGCATCCTTCCGACATCCATGATGTGACGGTGCAGTCGGTGTCGCTGCGCGGTGGCGAGATGGATCCGAAGAAGTTCTTCCCGTGGATCGAGAAGATCACCCAGATGGAAGGCCCCAACATCCTGCGGCTGAAAGGCATTATTGCCTTGAAGGGCGATGATGAGCGCTATGTCATCCAGGGCGTGCACATGATCATCGAAGGCGACCATCAGCGCGCCTGGAAGGACGGCGAGAAACATGAGAGCCGGCTGGTGTTCATCGGCCGCGAACTCGATGCCGAGCGGCTGAAGAAGAGTTTTGACGCCTGCCAGGCGGCTTGACGCCAAGCAAGGTAGTGTGGAAAAGGGGCTGTCGGCTCGAAGGCCGATAGCTCCATCCCCTCTTGGGCTGAACTGCATGCCGGATGCCCGGCAAATCAATGACAAAGCGAGTGCGTAGGTCGGACTTGTGCGCCAATTTCGCGACCGAGATAGAATACTATCCTTACGTTATCCAACTTTTTTCGAGAGAAAGAGGACGCTTCTTTCGTCTTGGTGACATTGCTCCCGCACTGGCCAGGTCCGGCGAGAACATCGTGGTTTCCTGGGGTTCCCTCGATGGTGATGACGATCAGCGCATCGTCAACTTCATCGACATCTCGGACTTTTGGACGAAGTTCTATGTCGTCATGCATGAAGCCTATCTGGAAACCTACTCACCTCTGTTCGCCAAAAGCAGGAAATTGAACTAGCCCATGCCAACCGTCGCCCCGCTTGATCTCGAAGGCCATTGCGTCGCCGCCGTCTTCCTCGGCAACGTGCCGCATTTCGCGCTGGCCGACGGTGCCATCCACCGGCTCGACAATGGCCACAAGACGGTGCAGGCCAATGACGGGCTGCTCGCGGCTTTCCATGATGCAGCCAACGACCGCCTGATCACCGGCGGCGAGGACGGCAAGGTGTTTGCCGTGAAAACCGGCGGCGAAGTCGCCGAACTGGCAAGCGCCGGCAAGAAATGGATCACCAGCGTCGCCGCCGGGCCGCAAGGCGCCATCGCCTATGCGACCGGCAAGACCGCCTTCGTGCGTTTCGCCGATGGCAAGACAAGGGAATTTGTCCATCCGCGCTCGGTCGAGGGGCTGGCGTTTTCGCCCAAGGGCATGCGCTTTGGCGTCGCCCGCTACAATGGCGCGACGCTGCATTTCCCGGCCGCCGATGGCAAGCCGGTGGAGCTCGAATGGGCCGGCGCCCATACCGGCATCACCTTCTCGCCGGAGGGCGCCTTCCTCGTCACCACCATGCAGGAAAACGCGCTGCATGGCTGGAAACTGGCGGACGGCAAGCACATGCGCATGACCGGCTATCCCGGCAAGGTCAAAAGCCTGTCATGGAGCGTGAAGGGCAAGTGGCTGGCGAGTTCCGGCGCGCCGGCGGCGATCCTCTGGCCGTTCTCGGGCAAGGACGGCCCGATGGGCAAGGCGCCGCTGGAACTCGGCACACGCGGCAACGCCATGGTGACGGCGGTCGCCTGCCACCCAAGCCAGGATGTCGTCGCCGTCGGCTATGATGACGGCATGGTGATGGCTGTGCGCTTTTCCGACGCCAAGGAAGTGCTGTTGCGCAGGCCGGGCAAGGGCGCCATCACCTCGATGATGTGGGACAAGGAAGAACGTCGCGTCGCCTTCGGCAGCGCCGCCGGGGACTGCGGCGTCATCGACATCACGGCGTAGCCTGGAAATAGCGGACTACTCAGCCCCGCACGACACCTTGCCCGTCAACTCCGCCGGCTTACCGTCCTTTTCCGTGTCGGCGGCATTGTCATAGACGGCAAGCGTGTACTGCCCATCATAGACGCCTTCATCGCTGGCCTTGGTCAGGATCGTCAGTTCGACCGAATTGAAGGTGCTTGCCGCCTCGTATTCGCGGTAGATGTTCAGCCGCAGATCCTTGTCGTCCAGCCAGTATTGGGTCAGGTTGGAATCCTCGAACACCGTCTTGCGCAATCCATCGCCAACCGGCCTCGCCTTGATTTCGAGATCGCCGCGAAAGTTGAAGGTCGGGCCGCCCATGCCTCTGGTGACGCCGGCGCCGACGTCGAATGTCACCGCCGTATCGTCGACGTTGCACCAGATGCCGCCTGAGGCGAAGGCCGTGCTGGCCGTCGACAGCAGCATTGCCGCAGAGATGATCATGCGCATTTTTGTTCCCCCACCTCAAATTCCCGCTCATATTGGCGCTGACTTCGCCAGCCCGGTCAAGCGCTGCTGCCAAGGGCTGAGCCAATGCAGGGCCGACGCGCGGCCAATTGCGGTTGCGGACATGGATTGGCTAAGAGGTACCTACGAGAGGGGTTTCCATGCACAGCAGCCACAGTTCAAAGACCATCGGCGGCATCAGCCGTGACCGCATCGCGCAATTGCGCGAGACCGAAGGGGCGGCCTTCCGCGCAGCACGGCCTAAATCGCAAGCCAAGGTCGGCAACGGTCTGCCCGGCTTCTTCGGTGGCGTGCCGATGCACTGGATGAACGACTGGCCGACGCCGTTTCCAATCCTGGTCGACAGCGCCAGGGGTGCTGCGATCACCGACATCGACGGCAACCGGCTCGACGATTTCTGCCTCGGCGACACCGGCTCGATGTTCGGCCATTCGCCGCCGCCGGTGGCGCGCGCCATCCGCCGCCAGGCCGGACGCGGCCTGACCTATATGCTGCCCTCGGAAGACGCGCTTGCCATCGGGCCGTTGCTGCAACAACGCTTCGGCCTGCCGTTCTGGCAGATCGCGACGACGGCGACCGACGCCAATCGCTTTGCGTTGCGCATCGCCCGCGCCGTCACAGGGCGGGAAAAAATTCTCGTCTTCAACGGCTGCTACCACGGCTCGGTCGACGAGACGATGGTGCGGCTGATCGACGGCAAGCCAGTCAACCGGCCGGGACTGGCGGGCGAATTCCGCGACCTGACCCGCACGGCCAAGGTGATCGAGTTCAACGATGTTGCCGCACTGGAAGCAGCGCTCAAGGACAGGGATGTGGCCTGCGTCATCGCCGAGCCGGTGCTGACCAATTCCTGCATGGTGCTGGCCGATCCGGGCTTCCATGACGCGCTGCGCCGGCTGACCCGCGCAGCCGGCACGCTGCTCCTGATCGACGAGACACACACGATCTCGACCGGGCCAGGCGGTTACACCCGGAAATACGGGCTCGACCCGGACCTCTTCGTGCTGGGCAAGCCGATTGCCGGTGGCGTGCCGGCAAGTGTCTGGGGCATGAGCGATGAGCTCGCCTCGCGCTACGCCGACTACAACAGGACCAAGGAGCCCGGCTATTCCGGCATGGGCACGACGCTGTCGGCCAACCCGCTGCAGTTCGCGACGATGCGCGCCACGCTGGAAGAGGTGATGACGCCGGAGAACTATGACCGAATGGACCATCTGGCGCAGCGTCTGGATGCCGGACTGACCGGCGTGATCGAGCGCTATAATCTGCCCTGGCATGTCGCCCGTGTCGGCGCCCGCGTCGAGTTCATCTGTGCACCCGGCCCGTTGCGCAACGGCGCCGAGGCGGAGACGGCGCATGCGCCGGAACTGGAGGCCGCCATCCATGTCGCGCTGGTCAATCGCGGCGTGCTGATCGCGCCCTTCCACAATATGATGCTGATCTCGCCGGCGACGTCAGGTGCCCAGGTCAACCGCCTGATCAGCGCCTTCGCTGCGGTTGCGGCAAAGCTTGCGGCATGAGACAAGCGGCCATGGACAATGCCATCGTGACCTCACCTTCGGGGTCCTCGCCCACCGAAGCGCAAGCCTTTCTCGACGCCCATCCCGAGATCGAAGCCTTCGATATCGTGCTGACCGATGCCAATGGCGTCGGCCGCGGCAAGATCGTGCGCCGGCATGAGCTGAAAAGCATTTTCGAGGGCGGCCGGCATATGCCGATCTCGATCCTCGGCCTCGACATCACCGGCGAGGATGTGCACGAGACCGGGCTGATCTGGACCACCGGCGACGGCGATCTCAGGGCATGGCCGATCCCCGGCACGCTGGTGCCGCTCTACGGCACCAACCCGGCACGCGGCCAGGTGCTGATGGCGATGTATCATCTCGATGGCCAGCCCATGTCGTCGGATCCGCGGCTGGCGCTGGCCCGGCAGGTCGACATATTGGCGGCCAAGGGGCTTTACCCGGCCGGTGCCTTCGAGCTGGAATTTTTTCTGCTTGCCAATGAACGTGATGCCGATGGCAAGGTGCAGCCGGCGCGCGCCGTACTCGATGGCCGGGTTTCGGGCAAGACGGAAGTCTATTCCGTCGACCATCTGCACGGCATGGAACCGCTGTTCTCCGACATCTACGCCGCGGCCAAGGCGCAAGGCATTCCGGCCGAGACGGTGATTTCCGAATATGCGCCGGGCCAGTACGAATTGACGCTGAACTACCGCAAGGATGTGATGCGGGCGGCAGACGACCTCGTCATGTTGAAGCGGCTGGTGCGGGCACAGGCGCGCCGCCATGGCGTGACCGCCTGCTTCATGGCCAAGCCGATCGAGAAATATGCTGGCTCGGGCATGCATTTCCACGTCTCGCTGCAGGACAAGGCCGGCCGCAACGTCTTTGCCGAAGCCGGTGGCGAGAGCTGGTCGCTGCCCCTATTGCAAGGGCTTGGCGGCCTGATCCAGACGATGGCGGAATCGATGCTGGTGTTTGCGCCGCACGCCAATTCCTGGCGGCGCTTCGTCTCGCAATCCTATGCGCCGGTGGCGCCGACCTGGGGCGTCAACAACCGTTCTGTGGCGTTGCGCGTGCCGGCGGGCGATGCCAAGAACCGGCGCATCGAGCATCGGCCGTCGGGCGTCGACGCCAATCCCTATCTGATCGCGGCGACGGTGCTGGCGGGCATCATCAAAGGCCTCGACGAAGGGCTCGACCCCGGTCCTGAGACCACGGGCAATGGCTATGAGGGAGCGGTCACCCGCACAACGATGCCGGCGGATTGGCGCGCTGCCATCGAAGCGGCCAAGGCCTCCAGCTTCCTGAAAGGCGCGCTTGGCGAGGACCTGCACCGCACCTTCGTGGCGATCAAACAGTCCGAATATCTGCGCGTGGCACGCACGGTCAGCGAACTGGATTATCATCTCTACCTGCACGAGGTTTGACGACCTGACATAGGCGGCGATCACTTTTTTCGTCGCCTATGTCAAATGAGGTAGCGCGGCAGCCGTTCAGAACATATCATGAACTTATGAGCGCTCTCACCGTCCGTGAAAAGCTGGCAATCCTGTCCGACGCCGCCAAGTATGACGCTTCCTGCGCCTCGTCAGGCTCGGCGAAAAAGGATTCGCTGAAATCCGGCGGCATCGGCTCCACCGAAGGCATGGGCATATGCCATTCCTATGCGCCGGACGGCCGCTGCATTTCGCTGTTGAAAATCCTGCTCACCAATTTCTGCATCTACGATTGCAGCTATTGCATCAACCGCTCGTCCTCGAATGTGCGGCGTGCCCGCTTCAGCATCGACGAGGTGGTGAAGCTGACCATGGATTTCTATCGGCGCAATTACATCGAAGGCCTGTTCCTGTCCTCGGGGGTTATCCGCTCGCCTGATGAGACCATGGGCGAAATGGTCGAGGTGGCGCGACGGCTGCGGCTGGAGGAAAAGTTCTCCGGCTATATCCATCTCAAAACCATTCCGGAAAGCTCGGCGGAATTGGTCGAGCAGGCCGGTCTCTACGCCGACCGGCTGTCGATCAACGTCGAGCTGCCAACTGACGAGGGCGTGAAGAAGCTGGCGCCAGAAAAGAAGCCGGAGACGATCCGGCTTTCCATGGCCAGGCTACGTCAGAAGATGGAAGAAAAGGCCGAGCCGACGCTAAGGACCAAAAAGCGCGAACGCTTCGCGCCCGGTGGTCAGTCGACGCAGATGATCGTCGGCGCCGACAAGACCTCCGACGACGGCATATTGCACACCAGCGCCCGGCTTTATGGCAGCTACCATCTGCGGCGCGTCTATTATTCCGCCTTCAGCCCGATACCGGATTCCTCGTCGTCCCTGCCGCTGCGGAAGCCGCCGCTGATGCGCGAGCATCGGCTTTATCAAGCCGACTGGCTGATGCGGTTCTATGGATTCTCGCAGCCGGAAATCCTGGCCGGCAGCAGCGATGGCATGCTCGACCTCGCCATCGACCCGAAGTTGGCCTGGGCGCTGCGCAACAGGGGACAGTTTCCCGTCGACATTAACCGCGCCGACCGCGAGGCGCTGCTGCGCGTCCCCGGTCTCGGCACCAAGGTGGTGGCGAAAATCCTGGAGACACGCCGCCACCGGCGGCTGCGGCTCGAAGATGTCGGGCGGATTTGCCAGTCGATCGCCAAGCTCAGGCCGTTCATCATCGCCGAGGGCTGGTCGCCGGGAGCGCTCACCGACAAGCAGGGCTTGCGCAACACGATCGTACGCTCCTGCGAACAGCTGTCGCTGTTTTGACCATGCTATCGGCCGAGCTCAACCTTGCCCGATACAGTGTTCGGCTCGACAGCGAGACCGACTTTTCAGGCTGGCGCGACGCGGCACGGCGGCTGGCATTGAACGAGATCAAGCCCGAGGACATCAGCTGGCATGTCGCGGCCGGCTCCGACCAACCGCCGAGCGATTTGCCAGCCGTGCCTGCGGGGGCGCAACTCGTGGTGCCGCGCGACTTTATCGAGCACGCTGAAACCGCCTTCTGCCAGTCAGATCCCACTCGCTTTGCTTTTCTCTACCGATTGCTGTGGCGACTGCGCGGCGAACCCAAGCTGCTGGCGATCGCATCGGATCCCGACACCAGGCGGCTCGAGGCGATGGAAAAAGCGGTGCGGCGCGACAGCCACAAGATGCATGCCTTCGTGCGCTTCCGGAAGATCGGCGACGGCGACGAGGAGCGTTATGTCGCCTGGTTCGAGCCCGATCATTTCATTGTCGAGCGCAATGCGGATTTCTTTGTCAGGCGCTTCACCGGCATGCGCTGGACGATCCTGACGCCGCACGCCTCCGCCGACTGGGATGGCGAAAGACTGGCGATCGGGCCGGGTGCCGCCAAGGGCGATGCGCCTGATCAAGACGACACCGAGGCGCTGTGGCGCACCTATTTCGAGAATATCTTCAACCCGGCACGGCTGAAGGTGAAGGCCATGCAGAAGGAAATGCCGAAGAAATACTGGCGGAACCTTCCCGAGGCCTCGCTCATTCCAGAACTGATCGCAGGAGCTGACAAGGCCGCCAAGGACATGATTGCGAAGATACCAACGACGCCGGCGCCGCACCACGCCAAGGTGCAGGCCAGGCATTGGCCGAAGCAGCCGGCCAAGTCGCCGCAAGACGACGACGCCGGTACGATTTCCGAATTGCGCGAGGCCGCAAAAGGCTGTCGCCGCTGCCCGCTTTGGCGCGATGCGACCCAGACCGTATTCGGCGAAGGCCCTCACAATGCCAAGGTGATTTTCGTCGGCGAACAGCCGGGTGATCAGGAGGATCTCGCCGGCAAACCTTTCGTCGGCCCGGCGGGCAAGGTGTTTGACGCCATACTGGCCGACGCTGAGGTCGACAGACAAAAGGTCTACGTCACCAATGCGGTCAAGCACTTCAAGTTCGAGCCGCGCGGCAAGCGCCGCATCCATTCCAAGCCCAATGCCGGCGAGGTCCAGGCCTGCCGCTGGTGGATCGATCGGGAGTTCGCGCTGATCAAGCCGGACCTTGCGGTGGCACTCGGCGCCACGGCGGCACTGTCGCTGCTGGGCAAGGCGATCCCAGTGACGAAAATGCGCGGCCAGGTGATCGAGCGCGAGGATGGTTTGAGGGTTTTCATCACCATCCACCCCTCCTTCATCCTGCGCATCCATGAGCCCGCGGAGAAGGAAGCCGAACGCCAACGGTTTCTAAGGGATATGAGAGAGGTGAAGCGGCTGATGGCAGCGTAAGTTGTTTGCCTAGCGGATAAGGATCGCCCTGAGGTCGTTGACATTTGTTCCGGTCGGACCAGGCACGAAAAGATCGCCAACCGCATTAAACGCCGTCCAGGCATTGTTCCCCGCCAGCATGGCCTTTGCGTCGACACCCGACGCGCGCATGCGCGACACTGTCGAGCCATCGGCAAAAGCGCCGGCATTGTTTTCCGAACCGTCGATGCCGTCCGTGTCGGCGGCCAGGGCGTGAATACATTGCACGCCATTGATGCCGATGGCGAAGGCGAGCAGGAATTCCGAATTGCGGCCGCCCTTGCCTTTTGCCCGCAAGGTCACCGTGGTTTCGCCGCCGGACAGGATCAACACCGGCTTCGAAAATGGACGATTGCGGGTCGCCACTTCGCGCGCGATTGCGGCGTGGACGCCGCCGACTTCACGCGCTTCGCCTTCAATGGCATCGGAGAGGATGATGGCTTCGATCCCCTGTCGCCGGGCTTCTCCCGCTGCTGCTTCCAACGATACCCCAGCCGAGGCGATCAGGTGCACCTCATTGCGCGAAAAGCGCTGATCGTCGGGATCTGGCGCATCGGCCGCCGGCGAATTGATGTGCGCCATCACCGAGGCCGGCAGCTTCATGCCATAGGCTGATATCGAGGCCAATGCGTCTTCGCGGCTGCCGGTATCGGGGACCGTCGGCCCGGAGGCGACAAGGGCCGGATTGTCGCCGGGAATGTCTGACACAACCAGCGACACCACCTTGGCCGGCCAAGCGGCTGCGGCCAGCCGGCCGCCCTTGATGGTCGAGACATGCTTGCGGATGGTGTTCATCGCCGCGATCGGCGCGCCGGAGGCAAGCAGCGCCTCGTTGACGGCGATCTCGTCGGCCAGCGTCAGGCTACTGGCGGGCGACGGCAGCAGCGCCGAGCCGCCACCGGAAATCAACGCCACGACCAGATCATCCTCGGTGAGGCCCTGGACTTTTGCCAGCAGGCGCCGCGAGGCCTCGAGGCCAGCGGCATCCGGCACCGGATGCGCCGCCTCGATGATCTCGATGCGCTCGCATTTGGCACCATAGCCATAGCGGGTGACGACCAGCCCTTCGATCGGACCGTCCCAGACCTTCTCGAAGGCCGCCGCCATCTGCGCCGAGCCCTTGCCGGCACCGATGACGATGGTGCGGCCCTTCGGCTTCGCCGGCAAATGATCCCGGATGGTTAGCTCCGGATCGGCGGCGGCCACGGCGGCGTTGAAGATGGAGATGAGGAAAGCCTTGGGGTCGAGCACGGTCATTCAGCTTCCGACGACAGCGCCAGCCTACGCTTGTCGATGCCCAGATGATCGCAGAGCGCATCGACCACGACGCCGTGATCCTCACGTTCCGGCAGGCCGGAAACGGCGATCACGCCAATCACGCCGGCGCCTTTGACAGTCACCGGAAAACCGCCGCCAGCGAGCACATAGTCCGAGATGTCGAGCCCCTCGCCGACCTTGAAAGTGCGGTCGGGGCGCTGCTGTTCCAGCACCATGCCATAGGTGCTTCTGAGGAACCGCCTGACGACATTGATCTTGCGCCGCGCCCAGTCGGGATTGGAGGCGTTCGACCCCGGAAAGGCCGCATAGAACAGCGGCCGGTCCCACAGCCTGATATCGACGATGATGGGGAGGTTTTCGGCGATTGCGCGGTCGCGAATGGCTGAACCGATCTTGAAGGCGACGGCCTCATCGAAGGCGAGAAAGACCAGCGTCTCTTCCTGTTTCCGGATCAGGGCGATGTCGTCCGCAGCGGCCATTTTCTTTCTCCGAAAATCGTCACACGTCGTTTGTACGACAAGGACTGCCGGGTCAAGCTCCCGTCGAGACCGCCCCCTCATCCGGCCGCTTCGCGGCCACCTTCTCCCCGCTGGGGAGAAGAGACTGGCGCTCGTGCCGGCTCCCTCCTCTCCCCTCGGGGAGAGGTCGGATTGCCCCGAATTGCCCTTCGCAATTCGGTTGGCAATCCGGGTGAGGGGGGTCTACCCTGCGATCATGTCGCTCTTGGCGGCCCGCCCCGCGACATAGACCTCGCGCACGGCGCGGTCGTCGCCAAGCGTCTGCAGCAGAAACAATTCCTGCGCCAGCGTCTGCGCCGTTTCCATCCTGAGCCGCATCGCCGGTGTTGCCCTGGCGTCGAGCACGACGATGTCGGCGTCGGTGCCTTCCTCCAGCGTGCCGATCTTGTCGGCCACCGAGAGCGCCTCGGCATTGCCGCGCGTGATCTGCCAGAAGGACTGGAACGGGTTCAGCTTCTCGCCGTTCAGCGCGATCACCTTGTAGCCTTCGTCCATGGTGCGCAGCATGGAATAGTTGGTGCCACCGCCGACATCGGTGGCGGCGGCGATACGCAGCGGCTTGTCGCGGCGGCGAAAGCGCTGATAGTCGAACAGGCCGGAACCGAGGAACAGGTTCGAGGTCGGGCAGAACACCGCCACCGAGCCACTCTCCGAAAGCGCGTCCGCCTCGCGTTCCGACAAATGGATGCAATGGCCGAACAGGCTCTTTTTGCCCAGCAGCCCGTAATGTTCGTAGACATCGGTGTAGTCGCGCGACCAGGGGTAAAGCTGTTGCGTGAAGGCGATCTCGGCGTGGTTTTCCGAGAGATGCGTCTGCATGTGCAGGTCGGGATATTCGCGGCAGAGCGCACCGGCCATCTCCATCTGCTCCGGCGACGAGGTGATGGCGAAGCGCGGCGTGATGGCGTAGTGCTGGCGGCCCTTGCCGTGCCACTCCGCGATCAGCGCCTTCGTGTCGTCATAGCCGGATTGCGGCGTGTCGAGCACGCCTTCAGGCGCATTGCGGTCCATCATCACCTTGCCGGCGATGTTGAGCATGTTGCGATCATGCGACTCCGCGAAAAAGGCTTCGGCGGAGGCCTTGTGCACGGAGCAGTAGGCGACCACCGTCGTCGTGCCGTGGCGCACCATTTCGTCGAGGAACAGCCTGGCGATACGGCGGCCATGCTGCGCGTTGGCGAACTTCGTCTCTTCAGGAAAAGTGTAGGTGTTCAGCCAGTCGAGCAGTTCGGCACCGTAGGAAGCGATGATCTGCATCTGCGGGAAATGCACATGGGTATCGATAAAGCCCGGCAACAGCAGGTGCGGCCGGTGATCGATCTTTTTTGTCCCCTCACCGGCCTGTTTTTCGACATCGCTATAAGCGCCCGATGCAACGATCCTGCCATCGCTGATCAGCAGGCCGCCATCCTCCTCGTAGCGCCAGGCCGAATGGTCGTCGATGGTTTGCGGCCAACGCACGAAGGACAGCGTGCGGCCGCGCAGAAGTGTCGAGGTCATGCTATTTCCCCGCGCCTTCGAACCAGGCCACCAGCAGCGCCCGCTCCTTGTCGGTGATTTGGCTGACATTGGCGGGCGGCATGGCGTGGCTGCGGCCGGCCTGCAGATAGATCTCGCGGGCGTGGTTGGCGATTGCCGCGTCGCTATCCAACATCACCCCCTTGGGTGCGTGGTAGATACCCTCATAGACCGGTTCTGCCGTGTGGCACATGGAGCAGCGGCCGAGCACGGTGTCGCGCACCGCCGGGAAATGGGCGGAGGCGATATAGATGTCCGCCGAGGCGGACGCCTTGGACTCCCCGGTCAGCACCTTCGGCACCGTCGACAGCCAGATGATGATGATGAACAGGACCAGGGCGCCCAGCCACGTCCAGTGCGGGTTGCCTGCACGCTTGTGCACGGTGTTGAAATAGTGCCGGATCAGCACGCCGATGATGAACACCAGCGAGGCGATGACCCAGTTGAACTGCGTGGCGAACGCCAGGGGGTAGTGGTTCGACAGCATCAGGAACAGCACCGGCAGCGTCAGATAATTGTTGTGAAGCGAGCGCTGCTTGGCGATCTTGCCGTATTTCGGGTCAGGCTTGCGGCCGGCAATCAGGTCGGCGACGACGATCTTCTGGTTGGGGATGATGACCATGAAGACATTGGCCGACATGATCGTGGCGGTGATGGCGCCCAGATGCAGGAAGGCGGCGCGGCCGGTGAACAGATGTGTCAGCCCCCAGGCGATGAACACCAGCACGCCATAGAGCACCAGCATCAGGCCGGTGTCGCTTTTGCCAAGCGGCGAGCGGCAGAGCAGATCGTAGACCACCCAGCCGACGCCAATCGTGGCCATCGACAAAAGGATTCCGACCGGCACCGACATCGGCAGCACGTTGGGATCGATCAGGAACAGATCGGCGCCGGCGTAGTAGACGACGCACAGCATGGCGAAGCCGGACAGCCAGGTGGCGTAGGATTCCCATTTGAACCAGGTCAGGTGTTCGGGCATCTCGGCCGGCGCCACCAGATATTTCTGGATGTGGTAGAAGCCGCCGCCATGCACCTGCCATTCCTCGCCGAAGGCGCCGACAGGCATGCCCGGCCGCTGGCGCAAGCCGAGATCGAGCGCGACGAAATAGAACGACGAGCCGATCCAGGCGATGCCGGTGATGACGTGCAGCCAGCGCACGGCGAAGCTCAGCCATTCCCAGAAAATCGCGAAATCCATCATTGAAGTCGTCCCTGCCGATGACGCGACTTTACGGTGTCGCACGCAAACGGAAAGAGGCGAGGTGTACGATGACTTTCAAAAAAAAATGGAAAATACTAGGGTGGTCACACGCAGCAGGAAGGGAGCCGCCCGAAGGCGAGCTCAGGAAAGCCACGGAACCGCATGGCCTATCTCGACAACATCGCCGTCTTCGTTCGCGTCGTCGAACTCGGCAATCTGTCGGCGGCGGGCCGCGACATGCGCATTTCGCCGGCGGTCGCCTCCAACCGCATCAAGGAACTGGAAAAACATCTGGGCGTCAGGCTGTTCAACCGCACCACGCGGCAGTTGATGCCGACCGAGCATGGCACGGTTTTCTACTCGGGCGCCAAGCAGGTGCTGGAGGCGATCACCGAAGCGGAAGCCGCGGTCTCGGCATTATCCGGCCAGCCGCGCGGCACTATCAAAGTGACCGCACCGCTTGGCCTCGGCCGTCGGCTGGTCGCCTCGGGCATTCCCGATTTCCACGACAAGTATCCAGATATCGAGGTGCGGCTGAGGCTCTCGGACCACAATATCGATATCATGAAGGAAGGCATCGACGTAGCCTTCAAGCTCGGCATCATCGAGGATTCCAGTCTCAGGATGCGCGGCATCATGGAATGTGAGCGCGTGTTGGTGGCTGCGCCAAAATATCTGGAAGCGCGCGGCGAACCGATAGAGCCGCAGGAACTGATCGGCAAGAAGCATGACTGCCTGATGCTGCGCTATTCCGGCGCGCGCGAATATGTCTGGACATTGCAGACCCCCACCGGTCCGCAGAAATTCGAGGTGCACGGGCCCTACGACACCGACGACGGCGACGTGCTGACCGGCTGGGCGTTGTCCGGGCGCGGCATCATCAACAAGCCGCGTTTCGAGGTCGAGCCGTTCATCCGCGACAGGCGGCTGCAGGTGATCCTAGCCAACACGCCGCCGACGCCGGTGCAATTCGCCGCCGTCTATCCGCACAAGAAGCTGCAGGACCCAAAGGTGCGGCTGTTGCTCGACTTCATGGCCGAGCGCTGCCAGCGTCTGATCAAGGATCTTCTGGCCGGCAAGTGAGGGCCGGTGGCAACCGGGACTGGCCGGCAAGTGCCGGCCTTCTGGTCCATTCGCCGGGCTTGCCTTGCGCAGCGGCGAACGTAGGTTGGTGCCATGCATCTCGCCATTTCGCTCAACATCGCTGCCACCAACGGACAGCCCGCTCTGGATTTCAGCCAGATCAGCAGCTTCGTGCGCAAGGCGGAAGCGGCTGGCGTGGACATGGTCATCATTTCCGACTCCGCCGATAAGCCATCGAGCAGCCCGTTTGAAGCGACAACGCTGCTGGCGGCGCTGGCGACCGTCACCGACAGGATCGGGCTCGTGGCCAGCGCCTCGACGCTCGCGCATCAGCCCTACAATCTGGCACGCCGGTTTGCTTCGCTCGATATCATCAGCCACGGCCGCATCGGCTGGAACGCGACGATGAGGCAGAACCCTCGCGAAGCAGCGAATTTCAGCCGGCCCAAAGGGTTCTCGGAGGACGACTTTCGCCGCCGCGCCAAGGAGTTCATCAATATCGTGCGAGGATTGTGGGTCGGCTGGGAACCGGACGCGCTGCTGTTCGACAAGGCAGCCGGCCGCTTCCACGATCCGGACAAGATGCACCCTCTGAATTACACCGGCGAATTCTTTTCGGTGCGCGGGCCGCTCAATGTCGCGCGCTCGCCGCAGGACAGGCCACTGCTCTTGTTGTCGGATCTGAGAAAGGCCGACCTCGATTTCGCCAGCCGCCGCGCGGATGTCGTGCTGCTGAATGAGCTTGAACCGCCGGAAGCGAAAGCGGCCTGCGATGAACTCAGACACTGGGCGCGCGAAGCAGGGCGCGATCCGATGTCGATAAAGGTGCTGACGGTCATGGATGCGCGGCAGGAACTTGATGACGCCAGTCTGGAAGCGCAGTGCTTCTCATCTGGCTGCGACGGTGTCGTTCTGGCTGTGCAGCCTCATCCCCCGGCCCTCGAGGATTTTGTCAAACGCCTGCTGCCGCAACTCTGGCGTCACGGACCCGTGGAGGCATCCCCGGGTAGGACTCTACGCGACCGTCTTGGCTTTAGTGGGGATGGCGGGTCATGAGCGCGCAGATGAAGCTCGGCGCCTTCCTTTGGGCGACCGGCCACCACATTGCCGCCTGGCGGCATCCCAAGGCGCATGTCACCGCCGGCATCGACATCGACCATTACATCCAGCTGGCGCACACGGCGGAAGCGGCCAAGTTCGACATGATCTTCTGCGAGGACGCCGCCGGTCTGCGCGAGGCCAATGTCGGCATCGCCAGCCAGACCTCGCGTTCGATCGGCTTCGAGCCGATCAGCCTGCTTTCGGCGCTGGCGGTGCAGACCAGCTGCATCGGCCTCGTTTCGACTGCTTCGACAAGCTACAACGAGCCTTACGGGCTGGCGCGGACTTTCCTGTCACTCGACCATCTGAGCGGCGGCAGGGCCGGTTGGAACCTGGTCACCTCGGCCAGCCCCATCGAAGCCGCGAATTTCGGCGCGACCGGGCTCAAGCCTCATGCCGACCGCTATGAACGGGCACGCGAATTCGCCGAGGTGGTCACTGATCTTTGGCACGGCAGGGCTCCCGGCCATGATGGCCAGAGCTTTTCGGTGCGGGACCCGCTCGACCTGCCGCGTTCACCGCAGGGCGCACCGGTCATGGTCCAGGCCGGTGCCTCGGATGTCGGCCGCGACCTTGCCGCCCGCACCGCCGATGTGGTGTTCACAGCAGCGCAAACATTCGAGGAAGCGAAGGCCTTTTACGACGATCTCAAAGGGCGCATGGCCACCTATGGGCGTGAGCCTGACGACATCAAGATCATGCCCGGCGTTTCACCCGTGGTAGCGGAAACCGAGGCCGAAGCGCGCGAGAAGCATGAGGAGTTGCAGGCGCTGATCCCCGACGATGTCGGCGTGGCGCTGCTGTCCAGCTACCTCAGCATCTCCGATCTCGGACGCTATCCGATCGACGGGCCACTGCCCGAACTGCCGGAGAGCGAAGGGATGAAAAGCCGACAGGCGCTGGTCGTCGAGCAATCGCGCCGCGACGGCCTTTCCATCCGCCAGCTTGCCCGCCACTTCGCCGGAGCGCGCGGCCATTGGCGCATCGTCGGCACGCCGGCGCAGGTCGCCGACGAATTGCAGGCGCGGTTCGAGGGCGGTGCGGCCGACGGCTACAATGTCATGCCGTCTTACTTCCCTGGCGAACTCGATGCCTTTGCGACGCTGGTTGTGCCGGAGCTGCAGCGGCGCGGCCTGTTCCGCCGGGATTATGAAGGCCGAACGCTGCGCGACCATCTGGGCTTGAAACGGCCGGCCTGAGGCCGGTCGCGGCTAGCTCAGTCCATCATCCGCGCGGTGCCCGAAACCCTGATCGAGCTGCCGATCTCGGGCGCAATATCGGCGTGCAGGCGCGAACGCATGCCCATGTCCTCACCCTGCACGACATCGATCGCGCCGCCATGCGGCCAACCAATGTCACGCAAATAGCCGGCGAAGGCAGCCGTCGAAGCTCCTGTCGCCGAATCCTCATAGACGCCGCCGGAGGCAAAGGGGTTGCGGGTGTGGAAAAGCTGCGGCGTCTCGGCATAAGCGAGCAGGATCGTCACCAGCCCATCGCGCCGCATCAGGGCCTGCCCGGCTTTCAACTCGTAGCGCATGGCGGCCAGCGCCTCGCGCGATTTGAGGACCAGCACGAGGTGGTCGGCGCCGCCATGGATCAGCGCCGGCGGAATGGCTGGATCGAGATCGGTCGCGGCATAGCCGAACAGCGCCAGCGCCTCGGCGATCAACTGCGGAGGAGCAGGCTTGCTGCGTGTCGGCGGCGACTGCAACGCGGCAGCGACATTCGCCCCATCCCGGAACCCTTCGACGGTGATGCTGGCCTGGTTGAGGGTCAGCGGGAAAATGCCATCGCCGAATTGCCCGACAAGAGCGGCTCCCAAGGCGATAGTGGCATGACCGCAGAAGGGAACTTCGGATTCCGGCGAGAAATAGCGCACCCGCCAGTCGTCCCCATCCGGCGCGGCAAAGGCAGTTTCCGAGAATCCAACCTCTGCCGCCAGACGCTGCATTTCGACGGCATCGGGCAAGGCATCGCCGATCAACACCCCGGCAGGATTGCCGCCGGTGTTGCCATCCGAAAAAGCCGCGATTTTCAGAACGTTCATTTATCCTCACCTCATGCAGCAATGCCGGGTGGATACCGCAAATGCATCTTTCCTGCGATTGGAAAACGGACAGGCCGACGGGCAGTCTTGGCTAACCGGCCATCACCTTGTGCTGCTGGACCTGATGGCCGGCATTTGACGCAGCGGCGTGAACGACCAGCGCCGTCATGATCTCGGCGGCGGCAAGTGCGGCGATGACGGGCGGCCGCTTGTCCTTGACGGCATCGCCGCCGATCGGCGAGACGAGACGGGCAAATTCCGCTTCCGTTCCGTCCCCTGACTTCAGGAACCAGTTCTTGAAGGTCGCCTTTTTGGTCTTAGAGCCGATCATGCCGACATAGGCCGCATCGTCGCGCTTCAGCGCTTCGGTGACGATCAGGAAATCCAGCGCATGGTCGTGGGTCAGGATGGCGAAGGCGGTGCCGGGCGGAGCTTTGCGAATCTCGGCTTCCGGCATTGGCGTCAAACGCGTCTCGACGGTTTCCGGCATGCCTTCCAGTGCCTCGGCCCGCGTCTCGATGACGACGCCGTGCACCGGAAGCAGCGCAATCGTCGACGCCAGCGCCTGGCCGACATGGCCGCCACCGAAGATGTAGACATGCGGCAGATGCGCCTCTTCAGCTTCCGCCGTGGCAACCAGTTCGGCAGCGAGCGCGGCATCGACAAGGCGGATCAAGACTTCGACGCGCCCGCCACAGCATTGGCCGATCTCCGGCCCGAGCGGCACGTCGAGCGTGGCGCAGACTTCATCGATCTCGATGCGGGAACTCGACTGAAGACGGTTGACCGACCCAAGCCGGCCGGATGGCGCCACCATCTGCCGGGCCTTGTCGATCGCCATGTACTCGAGCTGGCCGCCGCCGATCGTGCCAAAGATCGCCGCTTGCGAGACGAGCATGAAGGCGCCCTTCTCGCGCGGCGTCGAGCCTTTGGTGCCGGCCACTTCGACCAGGGCGACCCGGCCGGCGCTGGCAAGAAAGGCTTTCAGGCTTTGCACTTTCGAGTTCATCGTCTGTATTCCCACCCGAGAAATATAGCGTTTTCAGGCGCGATTTGCACGTTTAGGCTCGATCAGGCCGGTTTTGCGGCCTCCCGCTTCAGCCGCTCGATTGCCATCAGCACGCGTTCTGGCGTCGCCGGCGCATCAAGGCGCGGGCAGATCTTGTGATCGGCCACGCTCGCCACCGCATCCGACAGCGCATGCAGCACCGACATGCCGTGCGGCAACGGCGGCTCGCCGACCGCCTTGGAGCGATGGATGGTCGGCTCGTAGGCTTGCGACCAGTCGGTCAGCGCCACGTTGAAAATCTTCGGGCGGTCGGACGCCAGCGGGATCTTGTAGGTCGACGGCGCGTGGGTGCGCAGCCGGCCCTTGTCGTCCCACCACAGTTCCTCCGTCGTCAGCCAGCCCATGCCCTGGATGAAGCCGCCCTCGACCTGGCCGATGTCGATCGCGCGGTTCAGCGAGCGGCCGCAATCGTGCAGGATATCGGCGCGCTCGACGACATATTCGCCGGTCAGCGTATCGACAGACACTTCAGAGCAGGCCGCGCCATAGGCGTAATAGTAGAAGGCGTGGCCCTGGCCCTTGCCGCGGTCCCAATGGATTTTCGGCGTCTTGTAGAAACCGGCGGCCGAAAGCTGGACGCGCGCGATATAGGCCTGTTTGACCAGGTCGTTGAAGCTGACCTCCTGGTTGCCGACACGCACGCGGTTGGGCAGGAACACC
The DNA here is from genome assembly GCF_056402995.1 of Mesorhizobium sp. P3_A8. Lineage (NCBI taxonomy): Bacteria > Pseudomonadati > Pseudomonadota > Alphaproteobacteria > Hyphomicrobiales > Phyllobacteriaceae > Mesorhizobium > Mesorhizobium sp. P3_A8. Next base: position 260,105 of record NZ_JBFUGI010000001.1, read on the forward strand.
ACCTGGTCGACCGGAATCTGATACTTTTCGGCGGCGAAATCGGTCAGCCGCTGGCGGATCTGGCGCGCGGCATTCTGCGCCGCCATGCCGTTGAGGTCGGCGCCGGAGGATGCCGCTGTCGGCGCCGTGTTCGGCACTTTGGCGGTGGTGGTGGCGGTGATCTTGACCCGCTCGAGATCGATCTGGAATTCTTCGGCCACGACCTGCGCCACCTTGAGGTGCAGGCCCTGCCCCATTTCGGTGCCGCCATGGTTCATGTGCACGGAACCATCGGCATAGACATGCACCAGCGCACCGGCCTGATTGGACTCGGTCTTGGTGAAGGAGATGCCGAACTTCACCGGCGTCAGCGCCAAGCCACGCTTGATGAAACGGCTGTTAGCGTTGAAAGCCGAAATCTCTCGGCGACGCCGCGCATAGGAGGCACTTTCCTCGAGCTCGGCGACGATGCGCTGGATGATGTTGTCCTCGACCTTCTGATGGTAGGGCGTGACATTACGGCTGCCGATGGCCTCCATCGGGTCGTAGAAATTCAGCTTGCGTATCTCGAGCGGGTCCTTGCCGACGGCGAAGGCGACCTCGTCGATGACGCGCTCGGCGCCGATCATGCCTTGCGGACCGCCGAAGCCGCGGAAGGCCGTGTTGGAAACAGTGTTGGTGTAGAGCGGCGCCGACTTGGCGTGGACGTTCGGATAGAAATAGGCGTTGTCGCAGTGGAACAGCGCGCGGTCGCCGACCGGACCGGACAAGTCGGCCGAGAAGCCGGCATTGAGTGCGAACATGAAGTCGACGCCGAGGATATTGCCCTCATTGTCGAAGCCGACCTCATAATCGATGGCGAAGTCGTGCCGCTTGCCGGTGGCGGTCATATCCTCGTCGCGGTCGAGCCTGACCTTCACCGCCCGTTTGTGCTTCTTGGCCGCAATCGCGGCGATTGCCGCGCACTGGTTGGCCTGCGTTTCCTTGCCGCCGAAGCCGCCGCCCATGCGGCGAACCTCGACCGTCACCGCATGGCTCGGCACGCCGAGCACATGGGAAACGAGGTGCTGGGTCTCGCTCGGCCCCTGGGTCGAGCAATAGACCGTGACCTCGTCGTCCTCGCCCGGCACCGCCAACGATACCTGGCCCTCGAGGTAGAAGTGGTCCTGTCCGCCGAGCTTCATCCGCCCCTTTACCCGACGGGGCGCGGCAGTGATCGCGGCAGCCGCGTCGCCGCGCCGCAAGGTCAGCGGCGTGGTGACCAGCCTGTCCTTGAGCGGGTCCAGAGGCCAGATGCCGAGGATGGCGGGAAGCTCGTCATATTCGATCTTGGCCAGGCGCGCCGCACGCCGTGCGGCCTCGCGCGTCTCGGCGATGACCGCGAAGATCGGCTGGCCGAAGAACTGCACCTTGCCTTCCGCCAGCACCGGGTCGTCATGCATGTTGCTGGGCGAGACGTCGTTCTCGCCGGGCACGTCGGCATAGGTAAGCACATCGACGACGCCGGGGGCTGTCCGCACGGCCGAAAGGTCGACACTCTTCAGCGTGCCATGTGCGATTTTCGACAGGCCGAGGCCAACATGCAGCGTGCCTGCCGGTTCCGGCATGTCGTCTATATAGACGGCGGTGCCGCTGACATGCTTGTGGGCGGAGTCATGGCGCTGATCGGTGGCGACACCGCCGACGATCTTCTCGGCCTTGAGATTTGATGTGGCGTGCTTGTTCATCATGCCGCCTCGTTGCGTGACACCTGGAAGGGCGCCTTTGTGCCTGTGGTTTCGACCAAGAAGCGCAGCAACAGATTTTTCGCCGCCAGAGCCCGGTATTCGGCTGACGCCCGCATGTCGGTGAGCGGGGTGAAATCCCTGGCGTATTCGGCCATCGCCGTCTCGACCGTCTCTTCGGTCCAGGGTTTGCCGAGCAGCGCCTTTTCGACAGAAGACGCCCGCTTCGGTGTCGCCGCCATGCCGCCATAGGCGATGCGCACGTCGGCGACCGTGCCGTCCTTGGCCAGCACCAGGAAAAAGGCGCCGAGGGCCGCGGTAATGTCCTCGTCGCGGCGCTTGGTGATCTTGTAGACGGCAAACTTTGCGTCCTTGGGCGGCACGGGAACGTGCACGGCCTCGACGAACTCGCCCGGCTGCCGGTCCTGCTTGCCATAGGCAATGAAGAAGGTTTCCAGCGGAATCGTGCGTCGCTTCTTGCCCTTGCGCAACGTCAGGCTGGCGCCGAGTGCGATCAAGGGCGGCGGCGTGTCGCCGATCGGCGAGCCGTTGGCGATGTTGCCGCCGATGGTGCCCATGTTGCGCACCTGTTCGCCGCCGATGCGGTCGAACAACGGCCCCAGCGACGGGATGCGTTTGGCGAGCATCGAGAAGGCTTCGGTGTAGGTCACGCCGGCGCCGATCGAGATGACGCCCTTGTCTTCCGAGATGGTGCACAGCCCGTCGAGATTGCCGATGAAGACCACCGGCGAGATGTCGCGCATGTGCTTGGTCACCCACAGGCCGACATCGGTCGAACCGGCAACGATGGTGGCACCGGGTTCCTTGTCGAGCACGGTGGCGAAATCGTCGACATTGGCCGGCACGATGAGCCGCGCCTTGGCCGAACCGATCTCGACCCGCGCGCCGTCATGCATGGCCTCGAGCCTTGCCGTTATCGCTTTCCGCTCAGCGGCCAGCGGGTCCTTCGCCGCCTTGCCGTAGCTGGAGATGGCATGCGCGGCGCGCATGATCGCCTCATAGCCGGTGCAGCGGCAGAGATTGCCTTGCAAAGCCTTTTCGATCGCCGCGTTCGACGGGTCCGGCGACTTCATCCACAGGCCGTAGAGCGACATGACGAAGCCCGGCGTGCAGAAGCCGCATTGCGAGCCGTGGAAATCGACCATCGCCTGCTGCACAGGGTGCAACTGGCCAGGCGCGCCGCGCAGATGCTCGACCGTCACGACATGGGTGCCGTCGAGCGAACCGAGGAAGCGGATGCAGGCATTGACGCTTTCATAGACCACGCCACCAGCCGAGAGCTTGCCGACGAGCACCGTGCAAGCGCCGCAATCGCCCTCGGCGCAGCCTTCCTTGGTGCCGCGCAGCGAACGGTCTAGCCGCAGCCAGTCGAGCAAGGTCGCGTCGGGCGCCACCGACGACAACGCAACATCCCTGCCATTGAGGATAAAGCGGATCTCGTTGCGGATGGAAATCTTGGCCATGCCTCAGCTCCCCCTGTAGGTCGAATAGCCATAGGGCGAGATCAGCAATGGTACATGATAGTGCACCGCCTCCGCCATGCCGAAGCGGATCGGCACGCTGTCGAGGAAGGCCGGCTCGGGCAGCTTTGTGCCCTGGCCGCGCAGATAATCGCCGGCCGCGAACACCAGCTCGTATTCGCCGGTGCGGAATTCCGCTCCGGCGAGCAGTGGTGCGTCGCACCGGCCGTCGGCATTGGTGACGACGGTCTTCAGATGTGTCCGCGCGTCGCCCTCGAGGTGATAAAGCACGATCGACAACCCAGCCGCCGGCTTGCCGGTCGCCGTGTCCAGCACGTGGGTCGTCAGGCGCCCGCCATCGGCTTTCGACGTTTCTGCCATTGGCCGCCTCCCATCCAGGTACATCAGAACAATAGTGATGAATTGTGCGCCAATTAAAGGCGATGCATAAGTCCCGGTCGAGCGGAGTGCGACAAAAACACTTTCAAAAATTTTCGGGGGAATGCGAGAAGCACCCTTTCGATATCCTGATCATAGTTCGGGCGATGCCCGGCCGGAGGGACAATGCGTTACATCAGAGACATGCGCGGCTATGGAGCCAACCCGCCGGACCCGAAATGGCCTGGCGGTGCGCATGTCGCGGTGCAGTTCGTCGTCAATTACGAAGAGGGCGGCGAGAACTGCGTCCTTCACGGCGACAAGGCGTCTGAAGCCTTCCTGTCTGAAATCGTCGGCGCGGCACCCTGGGTGGGTCAGCGCCACTGGAACATGGAATCGATCTACGAGTATGGCGCGCGGGCCGGCTTCTGGCGGCTGCTGCACCTGTTCAGCGAGGCCGAGGTGCCGGTGACCTGCTACGGCGTTGCTACTGCGCTGGCACGTTCACCCGACCAGGTTGCGGCCATGCAGGATGCCGGCTGGGAAATCGCCTCGCACGGGCTGCGGTGGATCGATTACCGCGACCATGCGCCGGAAGATGAACGTCGTGACCTCGAAGCGGCGATCAAGCTGCATTACGAGGTGACCGGTCAGCGCCCCAACGGCTGGTATACGGGCCGCACATCGGTCAACACGGTGCGGCTGGTCGCCGAAGAAGGCGGCTTCGACTACGTCTCCGACACCTATGACGACGAACTGCCCTACTGGTTCGAGCACAGCGGCGGCACGCAGCTCATCATCCCCTATACGCTCGACGCCAACGACATGCGCTTCGCCACGCCGCAGGGCTTCAATTCGGGCGACCAGTTCTTTGCCTATCTCAAGGACAGTTTCGACACGCTCTATGCCGAGGGCCAGGCAGGGCGGCCGCGCATGATGAATATCGGCCTGCATTGCCGGCTCGTCGGACGGCCGGGCCGAGTGGCGGCGCTGAAGCGCTTCGTCGACTATGTCAGATCGCACGACAAGGTCTGGCTGGCGCGGCGCATCGACATAGCCAAGCACTGGCAGGAGAACCATCCCTACAGACCGGCGGCACTGCGCCCGTCGAAGATGGAATTCGAAACCTTCGTCCACACTTTCGGCGGCGTGTTCGAGCATTCGCCCTGGATTGCCGAGCGGGCCTACGAGCTGGAACTCGGTCCGGCACACGATACGGCAGGCGGCCTGCACAATGCGCTTTGCCGCATTTTCCGCGCCGCCAGCGAGACCGAGCGGCTGGGCGTGCTCAACGCCCATCCCGACCTCGCCGGCAAGCTGGCCAAGGCCAGGCGGCTGACGGCGGAATCGACCCGGGAACAGGCCTCCGCCGGCCTTGACGCGCTGACCGACAAGGAACGCGAACTGTTCTCCAAGCTCAACGCCGCCTACGTCACCACCTTCGGCTTCCCCTTCATCATCGCGGTGAAGGGCAAGACGAAGGAGGAAATCCTCGCCGAATTCGAGGCGCGCATCGGCAACAGCCGCGGCATCGAATTCGAGACCGCCTGCAAACAGGTCGAGCGCATCGCGCTGCTTCGCCTCAAAGACATGCTACCGCAATAGGTTTGAACCCATGGATACGATCAGGATGCCCGAGCGAACCTATTATGCGCCGCATGGCGGCCATTCCGGCCAGAGCGAGCTGTTGACCGGACGCGCCGTCTTCACCGAGGCCTATGCCGTCATCCCCAGAGGCGTGATGCAGGACATCGTCACCAGCGCCTTGCCGTTCTGGGACAAGACCCGCGTCTGGATCCTGTCGCGACCGCTGTCCGGTTTTGCCGAGACCTTCTCGCAATACATCGTCGAGGTCGCGCCCGGCGGCGGCAGCGAGCGGCCGGAGCCCGATGCCGGCGCCGAGGGCGCCCTTTTCGTGGTCGAGGGCGAACTGACGGTTCTGCTCGCCGGCAAGAAGCATGTCTTGCGGCCGGGCGGCTTTGCCTTCCTGCCGCCGTCCAGCGGCTGGACCGTTCGCAACGAAAGCAAGGCCGCAGTCCACTTCCATTGGATTCGCAAGGCTTATGAGGCGGTCGACGGTCTCGACACGCCTGAAGCCTTCTTCACCAACGAGCAGGACATCGCGCCGACGCCGATGCCAGGCACCGAAGGCCGCTGGGCAACGACGCGGTTCGTCGATCCCGCCGATTTGCGCCACGACATGCACATGACCATCGTCACGCTCGAACCGGGCGCCGTCATTCCCTTCGCCGAGACCCATGTCATGGAGCACGGGCTCTATGTGCTGGAGGGCAAGGGGGTCTATCGCCTCAACCAGGACTGGGTCGAGGTCGAGGCCGGCGACTATATGTGGCTGCGCGCCTTCTGCCCGCAGGCCTGCTATGCCGGCGGCCCCGGCAAATTCCGCTATCTGCTCTACAAGGACGTCAACCGGCACGCCAAGCTTGGCGGGGTGGGCATTGGCGGTCGCGCGCGGTGACCCGCATCGTCGCGCAACCGCTGACCCGTGAGGCCTTTGCCCCCTTCGGCGATGTCATCGACATGGGCGGCGACAACCACTACCCGATCAATGGCGGGCGCGCCGAACGCTACCACGATCTCGCCACCGCCGAGGCCGCAGGGCCGAACGGCCGCGTGCTGATCTCGATGGTGCGCGGCACGCCTTACGAACTGCCGCTGAAACTGACCATGGTCGAGCGTCACCCCTTCGGCAGCCAGGCTTTCATCCCGCTGTCGCCGCGCCCATTCCTGGTCGTCGTCTGCCATGACGGCAAGGAGGGGCCGGGCGAGCCGCATGCGTTCATCACCGCGCCCGGACAAGGCATCAATTATTCCCGCAATCTCTGGCACGGCGTGCTGACGCCGCTCGGCGAGGCTCAGGATTTCCTGATCGTCGACCGTGGCGGAGACGGCTCCAACCTCGAAGAATTCCACTTCTCGCACGCCTACGAGATCCATCTTCCCTAAAGAGTTCCCTTTCCAATGACCGACATTTCTCTGATCGACCGCCTGCTCGACGTCATCGAGCACGACATCGTGCCGAAGACGGCGGACGGCGTCACCCACGGCAACAAGCTGTTCGGCGCCGCGATCCTGCGCAAGGACGATCGCTCGCTGGTGCTGGCCGAGACCAACAACGAAATCGAGAACCCGCTCTGGCACGGCGAAGTGCACTGCCTGAAGCGTTTTTACGAAATGCCGAAAGCCGAACGTGTCGACACCAAGGACGCCATCTTCATCGCCACGCACGAGCCGTGCTCGCTCTGCCTGTCGGCGATCACCTGGACCGGCTTCGACAATTTCTACTATCTGTTCAGCCATGAGGATTCGCGCGACAGTTTCGCCATCCCGCACGATCTGAAAATCCTGAAAGAGGTCTTCACCCTCGATCCCGGCGGCTACAATGCCGAGAATGCCTATTGGAAGAGCTTTTCCATCCGCCGACTGGTGCGAGCACTGCCCGAGGCCGACCGTCAGCGGCTGGAGACGCGTATCGGCAAGATCTCGGCCCGTTACGACGAATTGTCCGGCGCCTACCAGGCGAGCAAGGCCGAGAACGACATTCCGCTGAACTGAGGGGATGAAGCGGTAGCGGCACAGCTCGCATAATTCGCTGCTCCAGTCGCGAATGGCGATTGAAAGTTGCCGCGCAGCGGGGCGTTATGCCTGCCATGAAAACCGTCACAGAATTTCCCCGCAAGGTCATCGAATTCCCCGATATGGGCATCGTCATGCCGGATGGCTGCCGGCTGTCGGCGCGGGTGTGGATGCCTGAGGATGCCGGCGACGATCCGGTGCCTGTCGTCCTCGAGCACCTGCCCTATCGCAAGCGTGACGGCACCATCTTTCGCGACCAGCTGACCCATCCCTATTTCGCCGGGCACGGCTACGCCTCGATCCGCGTCGACATGCGCGGCAATGGCGATTCCGAAGGGCTGATGGACGACGAATATTCCGAGCAGGAACTGCAAGACGCCTGCGATGTCATCGCCTGGGCAGCTAACCAGCCCTGGTGCAACGGCAATGTCGGTATGATGGGCATTTCCTGGGGCGGCTTCAACTGCCTGCAGGTGGCGGCCAAGCAGCCGCCGGCGCTGAAGGCGGTGATCAGCCTGTGCTCGACCGTCGACCGCTATGCCGACGACATCCACTACAAGGGTGGCTGCCTGCTGATCGAGAATTTCGGCTGGGCATCGACGATGCTGTCCTATTCGTCGCGGCCGCCGGATCCGCTGATCGCCGGCGACAACCGCTGGCGTGATCTGTGGCTGACGCGGCTGGAGAACCAGTCCTTCCTTTTGCCGCTCTGGCTCAGCCACCAGCACCGCGACGCCTACTGGAAACGCGGTTCGATCTGCGAGGATTTTTCCGCCGTCAAGGCGGCCGTGCTGTCGATCGGCGGCTGGCATGACGGCTACCGCAACACGATCTCGCACCTCGTCACCAACATCGAGGCGCCGGTGAAGGGCATTGTCGGCCCCTGGATCCACAAATACCCACATTATGCCGGGCCTCAGCCGGCCATCGGCTTCCTGCAGGAGGCGCTACGCTGGTGGGACCGCTGGCTGAAGGGCACCGAGACCGGCGTCGAGGACGATCCGGCATACCGCGCCTATGTGATGGACAGCGTGCGTCCGGCCCGCTGGCACCCGGAGCGGCCGGGCCGCTGGGTGGCGGAGCAACAATGGCCGTCGCCCGCCATCAAGGTCCAGACGATCGATCTGCTGCCCAAGGGGAGCAAACCGGCCATCGTCGCCTCGCCGCAGACCTGCGGCCTTGCCGGCGGCGAGTATTTTCCGTTCACCTTCGGTCCGGAACTGCCCGGCGACCAGCGTCCCGATGATGCGCTGTCGGTCTGTTTCGACCAGCCGGAGCTCGCCGAGGCGATAGACATTGTCGGCGCGCCGGAAGTTCAGGTCACGCTGTCCTCCGATCGCCCGCAGGCCAACATCGCGGTGCGCCTGTGCGAAGTGCATCCCGACGGCGCTTCGGAGCTGATCTCCTATGGCGTGCTCAACCTGACGCATCGCGACTCGCACGAATTCCCGCGGGCGCTGGTGCCTGATGAAACCGTATCGGCGCGCGTGGTGCTCGATCAATGCGCCTACCGCGTGCCGGCCGGCCACCGCCTGCGCATTGCCGTGTCGAACGCCTATTGGCCGGCCATCTGGCCCTCGCCGGAGCCGGTACAACTGACCTTGTCGGCGGCGACGCTGGCCTTGCCGCTGCGACCGCTGGCGAAAGGCAACGAAACGACGTTCGCCGAACCGGAAGGTGCCACGCCCTGGGCCACCGAGACGGTTCGGCCCGCCAATTCCGAACGCCATGTCGATCGCGACGAAAAGACCGGACTCGTCACGCTTTCCATAGCGGATGATTTCGGCGAAGTGCGCGATCTCGACCACGGCCTGGGCCATGGCAGCATCGCCCGCGAGACTTGGGCGATCCATCCCGACAATCCCTTGTCGGCCTCGGGAAAAACACACTGGACGCAGACACTGTCGCGAAATGGATGGTCGGTGCGCACCGAGACATGGGCAGAGATGCGATCGGACGCGCAAAACTTCATCGTCAGCGCCAGAATCGAGGCCTATGAGGGTGAAAGAATCGTCTTCGAGCGCAATTTCGAGGAAAAGATTCCACGCGCGCTTGTCTGAGCGCTGAAGAGGTTGGTCCAAATGCGACGTACGATTTACGCCACGGCATGTCGCATTCGGTCTTGCTTACGGCATTAGCTTACCCTCATTATTCAGGGAGAATTAACAAAGAAAATCGACCGCAGAGTCGAACCAACAGAGTGAGGAACTCAAAATGTCGAATGAACTCGAATTCCTTAGCCGGCGTGTTGCAGCGGGCAAGCTGAGCCGTCGCGATTTTCTCGGCCGGGCGGCTGCGCTCGGCATCGCGGCACCCTTCGCCAACTCACTGCTTTCAAGTGCCGCGCGCGCGGCAGGCCCGGTCAAGGGCGGCACCATCAAGGCCGGTCTGGTCGGCGGTGAATCCACCAACAGCCTCGATCCGGCGCTGATGATGACGCAGGTGCCGTTCGCCTTCGGCAAATGCTGGGGCGAAATGATCGTCGAGCTTTCGCCGGACGGCAAGCTCGAGAACCGCATCGCCGAGGAGATCGGCTCGTCCAAAGACGCCAAGACCTGGACGCTGAAAATCCGCGACGGCGTCGAATTCCACAACGGCAAGACCGTGACCGCCGAGGACGTTGCCGCCACGCTCGAACGCCATTCCGACGAGAAGTCGAAATCCGGTGCGCTCGGCTACATGAAGGGCATCGAGACCATCAAGGCCAACGGCAAGGAAGTCGTGCTGACGCTGAAGGAGGCCAATGCCGACCTTCCCTATTTGCTCAGTGACTATCACCTGATCGTCCAGCCCAACGGCGGCAAGGACAAGCCCGACGCCGGCATTTCGGCTGGCCCGTATGTGGTCAAGACCAACGAGCCCGGCGTGCGCCATGGCGGCGAGCGTTTCGCCAACTACTGGCAGGGCGACAAGATGGGCCATGCCGACCAGATCGAGGTCATCGTCATCAACGACGCCACGGCGCGCACGGCGGCCCTGCAGGGCGGCCAGGTCAACATGATCAACCGCGTCGAGCCGAAGATCGTCGACCTGATCAAGCGCGTGCCGGGCGTGACCATCCGCAACCACGCGGGTCCGGGCCACTACGTCTTCATCATGCATTGCAACACGGCGCCGTTCGACAACAACGATCTGCGCATGGCGCTGAAGCTCGCCATCGACCGCGAAGAGATGCTGACCAAGGTGCTGCGCGGCTACGGTTCGCTCGGCAACGACTTCCCGATCAACTCGGCCTACCCGCTGTTCACTGAGATCGAGCAGCGCAAGTATGATCCCGACAAGGCCAAGTTCCACTACAAGAAGTCTGGCCATGACGGCACCGTGCTGCTGCGGACCTCGGACGTCGCCTTCCCGGGCGCGGTCGATGCTTCCCAGCTCTTCCAGCAGAGTGCGGCCAAGGCCGGCATCAAGATCGAGCTCAAGCGCGAGCCCGGCGACGGTTACTGGAATGAGGTCTGGAACAAGCAGCCGTTCTGCGCTTCCTATTGGGGCGGCCGCTCGACGCAGGACCAGATGTACTCGACCGCCTATCTGTCGACCGCCGACTGGAACGACACGCGTTTCAAGCGCCCGGATTTCGACAAGATGGTGCTGGCAGCGCGCGCCGAACTCGACGAGGCGAAGCGCAAGCAGATGTACCACGACATGGCTGTCATGGTGCGCGACGACGGCGGTCTGATCCTGCCGATGTTCAACCAGTTCATCGACGCGACCGGTGCGAAGGTCGACGGCTGGGTGGATGATCCGCATCAGGAACTGATGAACGGTTACGCCCTGGCGAAGTGCTGGCTGCAGGCCTGAGTCCGGCTTTGCAGAGATGTCCTCACCCATCCTGAAACTAATCGCCCAGCGCATTGCGCTGGGCATCCTCCTTCTGTTGGCCATTTCGGTCCTGATCTTCGCCGGCACCCAGATCCTGCCCGGCGACGTTGCGCAAGCCATTCTCGGACAATCGGCGACGCCGGAGTCGCTCGCCAATCTGCGCGAGCAGCTCGGGCTGAATGATCCGGCCTATGTCAGGTATTTCCACTGGCTCGGCGGCGTATTGACCGGCGACCTCGGCACAGCCATGTCGAGCGGGCAGGACATCGCCACCTCGATCAAGGGCCGGCTGTGGAACACGCTATTCCTCGCCTTCTGGGCGGCGATCGTGGCGGTGCCGCTGGCGATTATCCTCGGCCTGATCGCGGTGCGCTACCGCAATGGCTGGGTCGACAAGCTGATCTCCGGACTGGCGCTCGCCTCGACCTCGTTCCCGGAATTCTTCATCGGCTATGTGCTGGTCTATTTCTTCGCCGTGAAGTGGCAGATCTTTCCCGGCATCTCGACTGTCTATGACGGCATGCCGTTCGGTGAGCGGATGCAGGCGATCGCGCTGCCGGCGACGGCACTGACGCTGGTGGTGCTCGCCCACATGATGCGCATGACGCGCGCGGCGATCCTCAATGTCATGCAGTCGGCCTATGTCGAGACGGCGGAACTGAAAGGCCTGTCGGCGTTCAACGTCATCCGCAAGCACGCATTCCCCAATGCCATCGCGCCGATCATCAACGTCGTCATGCTCAACCTCGCCTATCTCATCGTCGGCGTCGTCGTGGTCGAGGTGATCTTCGTCTATCCCGGCATGGGACAATATCTCGTCGATCATGTGACCAAGCGCGACGTGCCGGTGGTGCAGGCCGTCGGCCTGATCTTCGCCGCCGTCTACATCAGTCTCAACATCATCGCGGACATAGCGGCGATCATCGCCAATCCGCGTCTTCGACATCCGAAATAGGGGGCGGGCATGCTCGATATCAAACGCATCCCCATCCCCGCGCTGATCGGCATAATCCTGACGGCACTGTTCGTGCTGGCGGCGATCTTCGCGCCCTGGATCTCACCGCATGACAACGCCGAGATCGTCGGCGATGTCTGGGAGCCGATGTCGGCGGCGCATTGGCTGGGCACCGACAATCTCGGCCGCGATCTGCTGTCGCGGATGATCTACGGCGCCCGCATCACTCTGTTCATCGCGGTGCTGGCCACCGCGCTGTCGTTCTCGCTCGGCGCCATACTGGGGTTCTCGGCAGCGGTGTTCGGCGGCTGGTTCGACACGATCCTGTCGCGCCTGGTCGATCTCCTGATGTCGATCCCGACACTGATCATGGGCCTGGTCGTGCTCTCCGTACTGCCGACCAATTTGGTGACGCTGATCCTGGTGATGGGCATTCTCGACTCGACGCGCGTCTACCGCCTGTCGCGCGCGGTCGCCGTCGACATCAACGTCATGGATTACGTTGAAGCCGCCAAGCTGCGCGGCGAAGGCAGCGCCTGGATCATCTTCCGCGAGATCCTGCCCAATGCGCTGTCGCCGCTGGTCTCGGAACTCGGCCTGCGCTTCATCTATGCGGTTCTGTTCCTGTCGACACTGTCCTTCCTCGGCCTTGGCGTGCAACCGCCGGATGCCGATTGGGGTGGCATGGTCAAGGAAAACAAGGATGGCATCGTCTTCGGCATAGGAGCAGCACTCATCCCGGCGGCGGCGATCGCCATGCTGGCGATTTCGGTCAATCTGGTCGCGGACTGGGTGCTTAACCGTACGACAAGCCTTAAGGGAGGACGCGGGTGATGGCCGACAGCAAAGCAAAGCCCGGACAATCCAAGCAAGGCCTGCTGCTCGACATCCGCAATCTGCGCATCGAGGCTACCGTCTACCCGCCCGGCGAGGCGCCAAAGAACATCGTGCTGGTGCACGACGTCTCGCTGACGCTGGAAAAGGGCAAGGTGCTCGGCCTGATCGGCGAATCCGGCGCCGGCAAGTCGACCATCGGCCTGTCGTCGATGGGTTATGGCCGCGGCGGCGTGCGCATCACGGGCGGCGAAGTGATCCTCAACGGCCGCGACATCCTCAAGGGCGGCAAGGAGGGCTTTCGCAAGTTGCGCGGTCGCGAGGTCTGCTACGTCGCGCAATCGGCAGCCGCCGCCTTCAACCCGGCGCACAGGCTGATGGACCAGGTGGTGGAAGCCACGCTGCTGCACGGCACGGCGACACGGGCGGAGGCCGAGAAACGCGCCGTCGCGCTGTTCAAGAAGCTCAGCCTGCCCAATCCCGAAACCATCGGCGAACGCTTCCCACACCAGGTCTCGGGCGGCCAGCTGCAGCGCGTGATGACGGCGATGGCGCTGTGCTCCGAGCCGGACCTGATCGTCTTCGACGAGCCGACCACGGCGCTCGACGTGACGACGCAGATCGACGTGCTGGCGGCGATCAAAGACGCCATCCGCGACACACATGTGGCGGCGCTCTACATCACCCACGACCTTGCCGTCGTCGCCCAGGTCTCCGATGAGATCATGGTGCTGCGGCACGGAAGGCTGGTCGAATGGGGTGGCACCCGCCAGATCATCAAGGAACCGCGCCAGGAATACACCAACGCGCTGGTCTCGGTGCACGAGATCGAACATGCCGAGCAAAAGCCCGGCACGACGCCGTTCCTGTCGGTCAAAAACGTCACCGCCGCCTACGGCCGCAGCCACATCAAGGTGTTGAAGAACGTCTCGGTCGACATTTTTCCGGGCCAGACGCTGGCCGTCGTCGGCGAGTCCGGCTCCGGCAAGTCGACGCTGGCGCGCGCCATCACAGGTTTGCTGCCGCCGGAAGAAGGCACCGTCACCTTTGACGGCCGTCCACTGGCCAACAAGCTTGCCGACCGGCCGAAAGAAGATCTGCGGCAGTTGCAGATGATCTACCAGATGGCCGACGTGGCGATGAACCCACGCCAGACCGTCGGCACCATCATCGGCCGGCCGCTCGAATTCTATTTCGGCATACGCGGCAAGGAGCGCGACAAACGCGTCGCCGAACTGCTCGACAAGATCGAGATGGGCAAGGGCTTTTCCGACCGCTATCCGGCCGAGCTTTCCGGCGGCCAGAAGCAGCGCGTCTGCATCGCCCGCTCGCTCGCGGCAAAACCCAAGCTGATCATTTGCGACGAGGTGACCTCGGCGCTCGACCCCTTGGTGGCGCACGGCATCCTGAAGCTGCTGCTCGAGCTGCAGAAGGAGGAGAATGTCGCCTATCTGTTCATCACCCACGATCTGGCGACGGTGAAATCGATCGCCGATTCGATCGCGGTGATGTATCGCGGCGAGGTGGTGCGCTATGGCGCGAAAAGCAAGGTGCTGACGCCCCCCTTCGATGACTACACCGACCTTCTCCTGTCATCGGTCCCGGAGATGGAAATCGGCTGGCTGGAAAAGGCGATCAAGGGGCGGCGTATGGCCAGCGCGGGGAACTGAGCCAATTCCAGGAAAGGTGTGAACCGTCCGGAATTGCGTCAGACAAGGAATAACCCGAGCCGTTAGCCTGGGGCGGCTGCCGTCATCCAGATGCAACACGAAAGCGCCACACGTCCTTGCGGACGGGCGCTGCTCGTGACGTTGTTTTCAACAAGGGGTAGGACATGAAGACTGAACTCGACCATCTCGCTGATCTCGCCGGCCAGGGCCGGATATCGCGCCGCGACTTCCTTGGCCGTACGGCGGCACTGGGTGTGTCGGCGGCGCTGGCAACGACGCTGGCCGGGAAAGCCTTCGCACAGACGCCGGTCAAGGGCGGCATCATCAAGGCCGGCCTGCAAGGCGGTGAATCGACCAACAGCCTCGACCCGGCACTGAACCTCAGCCAGGTCACCTACAGCTTCGGCAAGCAGTGGGGCGAATATCTGGTCCGGCTGATGCCCGACAACAGCCTGACCAATATGATCGCGCAGGAGATCGGCGCGTCCAAGGACGCCAAGACCTGGACGATCAAGGTGCGTGACGGCATCGAGTTCCACAATGGCAAGACCGTTGCCGCCGAAGACATCGCCGCCACAATCGAGCGCCATGCCGACGAAAAGTCCAAATCCGGCGCGCTCGGCATTCTCAAGAACATCAAGGGCGTCAAGGCGAGCGGCAAGGAAGTCATCGTCACGCTCGGCGATGCCGACGCCGATTTCCCCTATCTGATGGCCGACTACCACCTCGTCATTCAGCCGAATGGCGGCAAGGACAACCCGAATGCCGGCATCAGTGCCGGCCCCTACAAGGTCACCGTCAACCAGCCGGGCGTGCGCCATGGCGGCGAGCGCTTCGCCAATTACTGGCAGGGCGACAAGATGGGCCATGCCGACCAGGTCGAGATCGTCGTCATCAATGACGCGACGGCGCGACTGGCAGCCCTGCAAGGCGGCCAGGTGCACATGATCAACCGCGTCGAGCCCAAGGTTGTCGACCTGGTCAAGCGCATCCCCGGCGTCACCATCGAGAACGTGTCGGGCAAGGGCTATTACCCGTTCAACATGTTCTGCGACACCGCCCCCTTCGACAGCAACGACCTGCGCATGGCGCTGAAGCTCGCCATGGACCGCGAGGAGATGCTGGAGAAGATCCTGCGTGGCTATGGCTCGGTCGGCAACGACTTCCCGATCAACGAAGCCTACCCGCTGTTTTCGACCGACATCGAACAGCGCAAATTCGATCCGGACAAGGCGGCGGCTCTCTACAAGAAGTCGGGCCACAGCGGCTCCATTCTGTTGCGCACCTCCGACGTTGCCTTCCCCGGCGCCGTCGACGCCGCCCAGCTCTACCAGCAGAGCGCCGCCAAGGCCGGCATCAAGATCGAGATCAAGCGCGAACCGGGCGACGGCTACTGGTCGGAAGTCTGGAACAAAAAGCCCTTCTCGCTCTCCTACTGGGGCGGCCGCGCCACGCAGGACCAGATGTATTCCACCGGCTACGTCTCGACCGCCGACTGGAACGACACCCGCTTCAAGCGGCCGGAATTCGACAAGATGCTGCTTGCGGCGCGCGGCGAACTCGACCAGGCCAAGCGCAAGGCGATCTACCACGACATGGCGGTGCTGATGCGCGACGAAGGTGGCCTGATCGTGCCATTCTTCAACCAGTTCATCGACGCGGCCGCCACCAACAAGATCGGCGGCTTTGCCAAGAGCCCGATCGGCGAGATGATGGATGGCTACGCGCTGGCCGAGTGCTGGCTCAACGCTTAGTCGAACCCTGCCTGTGTGATTCACGTGTAAGAACGCCGTGTGCCCGAAACGGCATGCGGCGTTCCCGTTTCAACTGCCAGACATCATGGAGCAGCCCATGGCGCTCGAATCCAAGCTTCTGCTGATCATCCTCGATGGCGTGCCCTACCGGAACTGGCGCCGGCTGATGGGCAATCTCGAGGGCTGGGTGCAATCGGGCGAAGCACGGGTCTGGAAGATGCGCTCGGTGCTGCCGTCGACCTCGGCCTGCTGCTATGCCTCGATCCACACCGGCGTGTCGCCGCAGGTGCACGGCATCCTCTCCAACGAGAACCGCTTCCGCGTGACCCAGCCGGATATATTTTCGGAAGTCAGCAAGGCCGGCGGCAAGACGGGTGCGGTCACCCATTCCTACTGGTCGGAATTCTTCCGCTCCTACCCCTTCGACCTGGTCGAGGACATGGAATATGACGAGCCAAGCGGGCCGATCACGCACGGTCGCTTCCACACCATGACCGGCTACAATTTGCGCAACCAGATGACGCCGAGCGATGTCGACCTGTTCGCGACGCTGACCATGCTGACCAAACGCCACGGCATCGACTACGGCATCTTGCACACCTGCACGCTGGACTCGATGGGCCATCGCTTCGGCCACGACTGTCACGAGATGGACCATGCCGTCTATGCGATGGACGGCATGCTGGCGGCTTTCCTGCCGAGCTGGATCGAAGCCGGCTACGAGGTGATGGTCACCGCCGATCACGGCCAGACCGACCGCGGCCACCATGGCGGCCATGATGACGAGATGCAGGATTTCGCACTGTATTATTTCGGCCCCGGCAAGGGACCGGAGGGCGACACGCTGCTCGACCAGTTGCAGCTGGCGCCGACGGTGCTGAGCCGGCTCGGCGTGGCTATTCCGGCGACGATGAAGGCGAAGTCTTTCCTAAGCTGAGCGCGACCTTCCCTTCTTCCCTTGTGGGAGAAGGGAAGACCCTGCCACTGGCAACCTCCGCGCTCTTCGGTTAGCCTCCCAAAATTCCTTGGCGGAGGATGAACCTTTTTGGACCGATCAGCGACAGAACAGACAGGAGCCAGGCGGCTCGACCGGCCATGACGGCAGCGACGGAGACCGATCGCGCGCTTGTCGACCGGGTCGCGAAGGGCGACCGTGCCGCCGTGCGGCTCCTGTTCATGCGCCACCACGCGCGGGTCTACCGCTTCGTGGCGCGCCAGACGGGATCGGAAATGATGGCTGACGATATCGCGAACGAGGTGTTCCTCGAACTGTGGCGGCAGGCGCCGGGCTTCGAAGGACGCTCCGAAGTCTCGACATGGCTGCTCGGCATCGCCCGGTTCAAGGCGCTGTCGCTGCTGCGCAAGAAAAAGGAAGACTGGATCGACGACGAGGCCGCCGCCGCGGTGCCCGACGGTGCCGATACGCCGGAGGTCGTCACGATGAAAGAGGACAAGGCCGCCGCCTTGCGCCGCTTCATCGACGCCTTGCCCGAAGAGCACCGCACGGTGATCGACCTTGCCTATTATCACGGACAGTCGGTGACGGAGATCGGCGAGGTGCTCGGCATCCCGGTCGCGACCGTCAAGACCCGGATGTTCTACGCCCGCAAGAAACTCGGCGAGGCCCTCAAGGCCGCCGGTTACGACAGGGGGTGGCCATGAGCGCCGCTGAAAAAATGTCGCGCCGCGACGAAATGGAAACGCTGCTGCCGTTCTATCTGAACGGCTCGCTGGAAGGCTCCGATCTCGAAGCCGTCGAGGAATGGCTGGCGACCGATCCGGCGGCAATGGCAGCCCTTGGCGAGGCCGAGGCCGAGTTCTCCGGCACATCGGCCGCCAATGAAGCAGTCCGCCCGCCCGCCGATGCACTCAGCCGCTTCGCCAAGGCGCTCGACGCCGAGGTCGGACCTGCGCGCAAGCCGGCAGGCTCATCCTGGCTGGCGCAGGCCTGGGGCCGCTTCATGGCGGTGCCGGTCGGCGTCGCCTGGGCGGCGGCCGCGGTCCTGCTGGCGCTGATTGCGGTGCAGTCTTTGGTGCAACCCGGCGGCAAGGGCAAGGATTTCGAGATCGCCGGCGCGGAAGACGACCTGGCGAAACTGCCGTTCGCGCTGGTCAAGTTCAAACCGGATGCGAAGATGTCGGATATTTCTGCATTCCTCGGCAGCAACGGGCTGAAAATCATCGGCGGACCGACCGCCGACGGCGTGTTCCGGCTTGCCATCCCTGCCGCCAACGCAGCCGACTATACCAAGCAGCTCGGCCTTATTGCCGCCCAGCCTTTCGCTGAGACTGTGATCGAGGGAAGGAAACCGGTTGATGGCGGCTGAGGCGGCCCTTCGATTTGCGGCGATCCTGGCAGTGGCGATGACAATCGCCGCCGTGCCCGCGTCGGCGCAGACCAACGCCGCCAATGGCGACCAGACGAAAATCGACTGCCGCAACGGCACCAACGCTGCTGGCGCCGACTGCGCCAAGGACGGCAGCGGCGCCAACGACAAGGCCGGCGGTGCTGGGCCTGCCCAGGCCGGCGCCGTCTTTCTTCCCGCTTTGATCGTCGACCTCTTCCCCAATCCGGTCGCGCCCCCGGCACCGGTGCCGACGCCACGACCGGAACCGACTCCGCCGCCCGGCAACAACCAGGTCAGCCCGCCAGCCGGCGGCGCGATCGTCTCGCCGACCGATCTCATCGCCGTTCAACCGCCGCGCGCCGTGACCGGTGATTTCGTGCCCGACGAGGTGCTGGTGACCGTTGATGGCGATGCCGGCGCCGTGCAGCAGATCGCCGCCTCCTTCGGCCTCGAGGTGCGCTCGCAGCGCCAGTCCCGGCTGCTTGGCACCACGCTGGTGCGCTTCGGCATTCCCGACGGCCGCCCCGTCGGCGTCGTGCTGGCGCAGCTTGCCGCCGATGGCCGCACGCAGCGGCGCGAGCCCAACCACATCTATTCGCTGCAGCAGGCGGCCGGCATCGTCAACTATGCCTTCGATCGCATCGCGCTCGATGCCAAACAGGCCAGCGGCGAAAACGTTCGTGTCGCCGTCATCGATACCGGCATCGACGACACCAACCCGGCGCTGGCCGGCGTCATCGCCGCGCAGTTCGACGCCATGCCGGACGTGCCGATCGAAAAGCGCGACCATGGCACTTCGATCGACGGGCTGATCGCCGGCGTCGGCGCGCTGGAGGGCATGGCGCCGGGCGCCAGGATTTATCACGCCCGCGCCTTCGAGGGAGGCAAGTCGACCATGGATGTCATCCTGTCGGCGCTCGACTGGGCCGCGGAGCAGAATGTCAGCATCATCAATATGAGCTTCGTCGGGCCGAAGAACGATTTGCTCGGCGCCGCCTGCCGCAATGCACGGGCACTCGGCATGGTGCTGGTGGCCGCTGCCGGCAATAACGGCCCGAAGGCGCCCTATGGCTATCCGGCCGCCTTCGACGGCGTGATCGCGGTGACCGCCACCGACGCCAAGGATGGGCTGATGCCGCAGGCCAATCGTGGCGCCTATGTCTTCATTTCGGCGCCGGGCGTCGAGATGGTCGCGCCAAGCGGCCCCGGCTCTGACGTCGTGACCGGCACCTCGTTCGCCGCGGCGATCGTATCCGGCGCCATCGCCAATCTCATCCATGCTTCGCCCGGCCGCTCGGCCGACGACATCGAGAAAGCCTTGGCGGCAACGGCGAAGGATCTCGGCCCCAAAGGGCGCGACAATGATTTCGGCTATGGGCTGCTGGACCTCAAGGCGGCAGAGGCGGCGAAAGAGTAAGTCTGAGGCTTAGACGCCTCTGTTTTCACGCATGCCGCTGCCCCGAAGCCGCCACGCCTTTGCGGGATTTTGATCGTGGCGCGAGGCGACGGAGATGTTATCTTCCCTCCTACCGGAGGGGACTATGCGGATCGTGTTGCTAGGTTCAGGCGGCATTGACCGCCATCTCGATGGTGGGCCGCTGGCGAAGACGGCGCGGTCACCGCGCAAAGCGCCCGCCTCCAAACGCTACAATGGCGCCGGCGTCGGGGCCTGCGGCAAATGACGAGCAACGCCAACGTCCTTGACGCGGTGGTCGTCGGAGCCGGCTGGGCCGGTCTGGGCGTCAGCCATTCGTTGGCACAGCGAGGCCTAAGCCATAGCGTGTTGGAGCGGGGTCGCATCGGAGAGACCTGGCTTACACAACGGTGGGATTCGTTCCGGATGAATACGCCGAACGTGCAGACCGTCATGCCGGGCGACCGTTATGATGGTTCAGATCCGTTCGGCGCCCTAACACGCAACCAGTTCGTCGCTCTCCTTGAGGACTTCGCCAAGCGGAACGAACTGCCCGTCGAACCAGAGACAGTGGTGACCGAACTGGCCGACGGGCACGAGAAGGGCGAGTATCGGCTAACCACCTCGCGCGGCACAGTTCGGGCACGGAACGTGGTGATCGCAAGTGGTCACCTGAATTGTCCGGTGCGCCCGGTTTGGGCCGCTTCGTTGACGCCCAGCCTATGCCAGATCGACGCTTCTGATTACCGCAACGCCGCCGGTCTCGCCGACGGAGCGGTGTTGGTTGTCGGAAGCGGCCAGTCGGGCTGTCAGATCGCGGAGGACTTGGCGGAAGCAGGGCGAACAGTCTTCCTTGCCTCCGGCCAGGTCGGACGGCTGCCACGGCGCTACCGGGGTCGCGACATCATGATCTGGCTCGTCGAAAGCGGGTTTCTCGACGTGCGTCGAGAGGAGATCATACAAGTTGCGAAACGCATTCCGCCCCGGGGTGTGCTCGGGGCAGAACACACGATAAGCCTGCAAGCGCTTGGCGCCAAAGGTATCGTGCTGCTCGGGCGTCTCACAGGTGTCGAGGATGGTCGTCGTCTCTCGTTCGCCGACGATCTCGAAGCGCATGTTCGCTTTGCGGATGAAGCCTCCGCCAACGTCAAACGCCATATCGACGAGTATATCAGCCGTTCCGGAATCGATGCCCCTGTTGCGGAACCCGATCCGGCGGAGACTGTCGTGGCGTCTCTGCCCAACCCGACTATCGGTTCACTCGATGTTGCCGGGTCCGGCATCACAACCGTGGTGTGGTGCACCGGCTTTCGCGGCGATTTTAGTTGGGTACGTCTCCCCGGAGTACTCGACCCGGCGGGACAGCCCATCCATGCGGATGGCGTGGCCCCACGGCCAGGCATCTACTTCGCCGGTTTGGATTTTGCCTCCACACGCAAGTCAGGCACAATATTGGCGGTCGCCGAAGAGGCACATCGCCTTGTCGAACACATGGTGGGGCATTCGTAGTAACAGAAACAGCAAGCGGCTCGTTAGCCGCACGGAACGGGCTTGCCAGCACGCCGGCCCCCAATCCCGCATAGATCAGCCTGCCGGGAGCTGCCGGGTTCGGCCGATTTGCAGAAGCAACGCCAATCCAAGACAAAGCCCGACGACAACCAGACAGGCTATCGTCAACCATCGCATCAATACCGCCTGCTCGTCGTGGCCGATGACGCGGTAGAGACCGTTGATCTCGACCATTTCCGGGCCGGACAGCCGCTTTTTGGGCAGCGTTCGGTCGGTGTAGAAATATTTGGTCATTGCATTGAATTCGAGCTCACGTCCGAGGAACATTTCGGTGGGGTTCAGGTCTGAAGTGACATAGCCCTCATAGGTGAGTTCCTGTGTGGTGCGGATATCGACATTGTTGAAGTCCGGCTTTATGGCGCCCTGGTGGAACCAGCCTGGCGAAAACACCGTGAATGACCCGGAGCGGGGCAGATGGGTGATCGGCTGGTTGATGAGGTCGACCACTTTCTGTTCTGTCCGCGCGGCTTCCGCATTTGCCCTTCCAATGCCCGGCAACGTCCAGAAGATTGCACCGACGACGGTCAGCAAAAGGCCCGTCAAGCCAAGCAGAGCCACGATATGCCCGATTGGCCGCGTTGGTCTTGTTGGTCTTGCAGTGCGGTCAACCGCAGCCGCCGGGGCGCGATTCTCGCGCCCGCGCCGGCCGAAGACCGCGCTGGGCTGATTGGTGTTCATCGACCAATGTTGGGACAGGTGGGCTAATGCGGCGTTAATAGGCCATCGTCACTGCTTCAAAACCGAAGTCACGTTTGAGTGACACGCATTAGAAGGTGCGCTTCGGCCAAACCCGGTCGTTCACTGTGATTGGACCTAGCCCCCTAAGCCGGGGCCCCGGCGACCGATCCCCGGACCACCAGATCGACCGGCCAGACCTCGCCGCGGGCGCCCTCTTCCAGTCCGGAAATCCGCGCCGCCAACCGTTCGGCAACGCGGGCGCCGGCAAGACGGATCGATGAGCGCGTCGTCGACAGCGGCACGGAAAAATTCTCCGGCTTCAGCCAGGGGAAGACGTCGTCATGGGCGATCAGCGAGAGGTCACCGGGAATGGTAAGGCCGAGGTCGCGCACCGCGCGCACGACGCCCAGCGCCATGATCAGGCTGGAGCAGGCGATCGCCGTCGGCGCGTCGCTCGCCTCCAGCAGACGCCTGGTGGCGCGATAGCCGTTTTCTTCGGTCATCGCCAAGGAGCAGACATGGCGTTCGCCCAGGGTCAGTCCGCTCGCGGCGAGCGCCCGGCGCACGCCGCGCTCGCGATGGATGGCGAAGGTCTCGCGGTCGTCACCATTGATCAGCGCCAACCGCTGGTGGCCGAGCTGGACCAGCAATCGCGCCGCCTCGTGGAAGGCGCCCTCATTGTCGATGTCGAGATAGGGATAGTCGAAATCGAGGCCTTCGCTGCGGCCATGGACGAGGAAGGGAATGCCGAGCGTGCTGACCAGCGCCACCCGACTGTCCTGCGGCCTCGGTGAAGAGATATAGACGGCATCGACCTGCCGGTTGGCGACGATGCGCCGGTAGGTCGTCTCCTGGTCGTCGGCATCGGCCGGCGACAGCACAAGGTCTAGCTCGTGCGAGCGGGCATAGTCGCCGAGGCCGGACAGGAACTCGACGAAATGCGGATCGATGTCGACGGCCGCACCCGTCGGCAGGACATAGCCGATCATGCCGGATTTGCCGGTCGCCAGCCGCCGCGCGCTCGGATTGGGACGATAGCCATGGCGCTTGGCGGCGTCCATGACGCGCCGGCGCGTTTCCTCGCTGACCTCCGGATAGCCGTTCAATGCCCGGCTTACCGTGGTCTGCGAAAGCGCCAGCATATGTGCGAGCTGCTTGAGGTTCACAAAAGGCCTCCATTCCTCAAAGCGCTTTTAAATTGAATCGACCCAAGCGCCACAAGGGCGTGGTCATACCAGTACGAACCATAAGCGTGGTTTGCGCGTGTTTGAAACAAAAATTACTGTTGCATCGCCACAAAAGCATGTTGCGGCGCACTTTTTTGACTATAGATGTGCAAGCTTAAATCGATTAGCCACTGTTCCCTCTTGACTCTTGAGTGAATCAATGGCGTGATCGGAAAAGCCAAAGCGCTTTGGAAGACTCTTCGAAAGGTTGCGGTTCCCTTGCGACTGAGTCACAGTCCTGCAGCGTCGGCGGGCGGAATGGAGGTTCCGTCCGGTGTATGTGACCCACTGGGAGGGAATACCGATGAAGAAAATGCTTTTGCTGGGTGTTGCGTTTGCCACGTTCGCCCTGAATGCGCCCGCGTATGCTGAACTGAAGTTCAAGCCGGGCGAAGACAAGCGCTTCAACTGGGGAAATTACGAAGACCTCAAGAAAGTCGATCTCAAGGGCGAGACCCTGACGATCTTCGGGCCATGGCGCGGCGAGGACGAGGCGCTGGCCCGTTCGGTGCTCGATTATTTCGCCGAAGCCACCGGCGTCGAGATCAAATATTCCTCGTCCGAGAACTACGAACAGCAGATCGTCATCGATACCCAGGCCGGCAGCCCGCCCAACATCGCCATCCTGCCGCAGCCGGGTCTCATCCAGGATCTTGCCTCCAAGGGCGTTCTGACCCCGCTGGGCGACGACGTCGCCGCATGGGTCAAGGAGAACTACGCGGCCGGTGACTCCTGGGCCAAGCTCGGCACCTTCGCAGGCAAGGACGGCAAGCCGGGATTCTATGCGCTTCCCTACAAGATCGACGTGAAGGGGCTGGTCTGGTACTCGCCCGACAATTTCGAGGAAGCCGGCTACAAGGTCCCCAAGACCCAGGAGGAACTGGCCGAGCTCGAAAAGAAGATCATCGCCGATGGCGGCAAGCCCTGGTGCATCGGGCTTGGCTCCGGCGGCGCCACCGGCTGGCCGGCGACCGACTGGGTCGAGGACATCATGCTGCGCACGCAGCCGCCTGAGGTTTACGACAAGTGGGTAAAGAACGAGATCCCGTTCAACGATCCCGCCGTGGTCAATGCCATAGACATTTTCGGCAAGATCGCCACCAACGACAAGATGGTGGACGGCGGCGCCAAGGCAGTCGCGGCGACCGATTTCCGCGACAGCCCGAAGGGCCTCTTCTCGGTACCGCCCAAGTGCTACATGCACCATCAGGCGTCGTTCATCCCCTCCTTCTTCCCGGAGGGCGTAAAGCTCGGTCAGGATGCCGACTTCTTCAACTATCCGCCTTACGCCTCCAAGCCGGAGCTCGGCACGCCGCTGGAAGTGGCCGGAACGCTGGTGATGATCACCAAGGATTCCAAGCCATCGCGCGAATTCATCAAGTTCCTGCAGATGCCGCTCGCGCATGAATTGTGGATGGCGCAGAAAAGCTTCGTCACCCCCTTCAAGGGCGCCAACAAGGACGCCTATGGCAGCGAAGCGCTGAAGAAGCAGGGCGAGATCCTGGTTGGAGCGACGACCGTGCGCTTCGACGGTTCCGACCTGATGCCGGGCAAGATCGGCGCCGGCTCGTTCTGGACCGGGATGATCGATCTGGTCGGCGGCAAGTCCGCCCAGGATGTCGCCACGGACATCCAGAAGAGCTGGGACGGGATCAAGTAAGCAACAGATCGGCTCGGTCGCCGAGCGGCCGCTTCATCTTCGCCCTGGATCCGGACCTTGACGGCCCGGATCCGCCGGCGGCCCACGCCGCCCCGTTTCGTCATGAGCGCATCGACATGAAGCGCAATCCGCACGCGAGACATTTTGCGGCCGATCACGCTTCAAACAACTGAATCGGCGCCTGACCCCCAAGGATACAAACCTTGCCGGATCATGCGCAGGGGGAGGAATGCATGGCGTCTCAGATTTTCTCGGCCATATTCGTCATCATCGTCGGCGTCGGCGGCTGCGTCGCCTATTTCTGGGGCGCCAACAAGCTGGTCGACCTGATATTCCCATCGCGCGGCGTCGCCGGCGCCGCCGCCATCGACAATCTGCGCCGGCAGGGCCTTGTGCGGCCGTGGCTGTTCGTCGGTCCGGCGATGATCATCCTGACCATCTATCTCATCTACCCCGTGGTCGAGACGCTGCGGCTCTCCTTCCTCGATCGCGGCGGCATCAATTTCGTCGGCCTGGCCAATTATCAATGGGCCTTCGGCGACCGCGACTTCCGCAACTCTATCCTCAACAACGTGCTGTGGCTGGCTGTGGTGCCCGCCGCCTGCACCTTCCTTGGCCTGATCATTGCCGTGCTCACCGACAAGATCTGGTGGGGCACGATCGCCAAGAGCCTGATCTTCCTGCCGCTGGCCATCTCCTTTGTCGGCGCCAGCGTGATCTGGAAGTTCATTTACGAATATCGCGGCGAGGGCCAGGTGCAGATCGGCCTGCTCAACGCCATCATCCAGCATTTCGGCGGCCAGCCGCAGGTGTGGATCTCGCTGCCGTTCTGGAACAATTTCTTCCTGATGATCATCCTGATCTGGATCCAGACCGGCTTTGCCATGGTCATCCTGTCCTCCGCACTGCGCGGCATTCCGGAAGAGACGCTGGAAGCCGCCGTGATCGACGGCGCCAACCCGTTCCAGATCTTCTGGAAGATCATGGTGCCGCAGATCTGGGGCACCATCGCCGTGGTGTGGACCACCATCACCATTCTGGTGCTGAAGGTGTTCGACATTGTGCTGACCATGACCAACGGCCAGTGGAACAGCCAGGTGCTGGCCAATCTGATGTTCGACTGGATGTTCCGCGGCGGCGGTGATTTCGGCCGCGGCGCGACGATAGCCATCATCATCATGATCGCGGTCATTCCGATCATGGTCTGGAACATCCGCCAGGCCAACAGAGAAACGGGAGGACATTGAGATGGCCGTCGCGACCGGAAAATCATTCGCCAGCCGTTTCGGCGTCCACATCGCGGTGCTGGTCTTCGTTGCCATCTGGACCATTCCGACACTCGGCATCCTGGTCTCGTCGCTGCGTGACAAGGACCAGATCGTCGCTTCGGGCTGGTGGAACTCATTCTCCAGTTCCAGCCAGACCGAAGCCGGCCGGCTGCCGCCCGCCTCGGCGCAGAAAGAGAAAGACGGCAAGTTCGTCCTCGAGGGCAACATTTTCGGCGACGGCGCCAAGCGCGCGATCAGCGCCTTCGGCGTCAAGGCGGCGGCCCCAACACAGTATCCCGTCGGCAGTTCGGCCGATCTCGGTGACGGCGTCTCCCTGCAGGTCAATGCCGATGGCAGCTTCGTCATGGTGTCGCCCAAGGCGTTCGAAGGCGATCGCGGCCAGCGCGTCTACTATGCCTCGTCGGCACCGCCGAAATTCACCACCGACAACTACTATACCGTGCTGCTTTCGGAAGGCATCGGCCGCTCGTTCATAAACTCGCTGACGGTCACCATTCCGGCGACCGTCATCCCGATCCTGATCGCGGCCTTTGCCGCCTACGCACTGGCCTGGATGCGTTTTCCCGGCCGGGCGCTGCTGATCGCGGTGATCATCGGTCTCCTCGTGGTGCCGCTGCAGATGTCGCTGATCCCGCTGTTGAAACTCTACAACGGCGTCGGCACTTTCTTCGGCGTACCATCGAAAACCTATCTCGGCATCTGGCTGGCGCATACCGGCTTCGGCCTGCCTTTCGCCATCTACCTGCTCAGGAGCTACATTGCCGGCCTGCCACGCGAAATCATGGAATCGGCCCGCATCGACGGCGCCAGCGATTTCGAGATCTTCGTCAAGATCGTGCTGCCGCTGTCGTTCCCGGTGCTGGCCTCCTTCGCCATCTTCCAATTCCTGTGGGTATGGAACGATCTCTTGGTGGCGATGGTTTTCCTTGGTACGGAAGCAGACCAGATCGTGCTGACGGCCAAGCTCAACGCACTGCTTGGCTCGCGCGGCGGCGATTGGGAGATCCTGACGACATCGGCCTTCGTGACCATCATCGTGCCGCTGATCGTGTTCTTCTCGCTGCAGCGCTATTTCGTCCGCGGACTGCTTGCCGGTTCGGTGAAAGGAGGCTGAGACAATGCAATCCGCTTTGAAAGCCAGTTCGAGCCCTGACCTCGCCATCGACCGCGACTGGTGGCGAGGCGCTGTCATCTACCAGATCTATCCGCGCAGCTATCAGGATTCGAACGGCGACGGTATCGGCGACCTCAAGGGTATCATCGGGCGGCTGCCCTACATCGCCTCGCTTGGCGCAGATGCCATCTGGATCTCGCCCTTCTTCAAGTCGCCGATGAAGGATTTCGGCTACGACGTCTCGGACTATTGCGATGTCGATCCGATGTTCGGCACGCTGGCCGATTTCGACGCGCTGACGGCAGAGGCGCACCGGTTGGGTCTCAAAGTGATGATCGACGAAGTGCTGTCGCACACCGCCGACAGCCACCCATGGTTCAAGGAGAGCCGGGCGAGCCGCAACAATTCGAAGGCGGACTGGTATGTCTGGGCGGACGCAAGGCCCGACGGCACGCCGCCCAACAACTGGCTGTCGATCTTCGGTGGGTCGGCCTGGCAGTGGGACACCAGCCGCCAGCAATACTATCTCCACAATTTCCTGGCCGAGCAGCCGGACCTCAACTTCCACAACCGCGAAGTCCAGGACGCGCTGCTCGACGTCACCCGCTTCTGGCTGGAACGCGGCGTTGACGGCTTCCGCCTCGACACGATCAATTTCTACTTCCACAGCCAGGGCCTGGAGAACAATCCGCCGCTGCCGCCGGAAGAGCGCAACGACCAGACCGCCCCGGCGGTCAATCCCTACAACTACCAGGACCATATCTACGACAAGAGCCGACCGGAAAACCTCGGCTTCCTCGAACGCTTCCGCGCCCTGCTCGACGAATATCCGGCGACCGCCGCTGTCGGCGAGGTCGGCGATTCGCAGCGCGGGCTGGAAGTCGTGGCGGCCTATACCGCCGGCGGCAAGCGCGTGCACATGTGCTATTCCTTCGATTTCCTGGCGCCGGAAAAGATCAGCGCGGACAAGGTCCGCTCGGTGCTGGAAGCCTTCGGCAAGGTCGCCAGCGACGGCTGGTCGTGCTGGGCCTTTTCCAACCATGACGTGATGCGTCCGGCCTCGCGCTGGGCCGCCAGCGAAGCCGATCCGATCGCCTATCTCAAGGTCATCTCGGCATTGCTGATGTCGCTGCGCGGCTCTGTCTGCCTCTACCAGGGCGAAGAGCTCGGGCTCGGCGAAGCTGAATTGCGCTTCGAGGATTTGCAGGATCCCTATGGCATCCGCTTCTGGCCGGAATTCAAGGGCCGCGACGGCTGCCGCACGCCCATGGTGTGGGATGGCAGCGCCAAGAATGGTGGCTTCTCCCAGGCAAAGCCCTGGTTGCCGGTGCCGGCCAAGCATCTGGCGCAAGCGGTCAATGTCCAGCAGGGCGACCAGGCTTCGCTGCTCGAGCACTATCGGCGCTTCCTCACCTTCCGCCGTGCCCATCCGGCACTGGCCAAGGGCGATATCACCTTCATCGAAAGCGAGGGCGACACCGTCGCCTTCACGCGCCGGGCCGGCAACGAGCAGATCGTCTGTGTCTTCAACCTCGGCGCCAAGCCGGCCAAGGTTGACCTTGGCAGCCGATCACTGCAACCTTTGCCGGGACACGGGTTTTCCGGGCAAGCGAGCCCCGGTTCGATCGAGCTTGGCGGCTACGGCGCCTGGTTCGGGCGCATCGACTGAATCTTTGAGGAAATCACTGGGAGGAAACCAATGGCCGATGTCAATCTGAGACAAGTGAAGAAGTCGTACGGCAATCTCAACATTCTCCATGGCATCGACCTCGATATCAAATCGGGCGAGTTCATCGTCTTCGTCGGTCCGTCGGGCTGCGGCAAGTCGACCTTGCTGCGCTCCATCGCCGGGCTCGAGGAAATCACGGCCGGTGAGCTCAAGATCGACGGCGAAGTGGTCAATGACGTGCCGCCGTCGAAGCGCGGCATCGCCATGGTGTTCCAGTCCTACGCGCTCTATCCGCACATGACCGTCTACGACAACATGGCGTTCTCGATGAAGATCGGCAAGGAGAACAAGGCCGAGATCGACCGGCGCGTGCGCCAGGCTGCGGAAATCCTGCAGCTGACCAAATATCTCGACCGGCTGCCCAAGGCGATGTCGGGGGGGCAGCGCCAGCGTGTCGCCATCGGCCGCGCCATCGTGCGCAATCCGAAAGTGTTCCTGTTCGACGAGCCGCTGTCGAACCTTGATGCCGCGCTGCGTGTCGCCACGCGTATCGAGATCGCCAAGCTTAAGGAATCGATGCCCAACACGACCATGATCTACGTCACCCACGACCAGGTCGAGGCGATGACGCTCGCCGACCGCATCGTGGTGTTGAAGGACGGCCATATCGAGCAAGTCGGTACGCCGATGGATCTCTACAAGAAGCCCGGCAATCTGTTCGTCGCCCAGTTCATCGGCTCTCCGGCCATGAACATCCTGCCGGCGACGATCGACAAGACCGGCAACCCGACCGTGGTCAGCCATGTCGGCGGGCGCAAGGCCACGGTGCCGATCACGACACCTGCCTCGGCGAAGGGTGCGGCGGTAAGCTTCGGTGTGCGGCCGGAGGACCTGATCATCGCCACCGGCGCGGATTATCTGTTCGAGGGAACGGTCGATTATGTCGAACAACTCGGCGAGGTTCAGCTGGTCTACGTCGACATCGGCCGCGCCGACCTGCCGCTGGTGACCAAGCTGCCCGGCAATGCCGAGGTCAAGCGCGGCTCGACATTGCGGCTTAGCGCCAATGGCGAAGACCTGCACATCTTCGATGCGGACGGACATTCCTTCGCGCTCCAAAAGCCGGAAGCAAAGGCGGCCTGAGGCGAACAGCTCCGCTGAATCAAGGCACATAAAAAAGAGCGGCGGGCCAGGCCCGCCGCTCTTTTTTGGAGGTCAGCTTCGGCTGTTAGTGGTTGCCGAAGAGGTCCCGGTCACTGCTCTGAGGGATCGACTTCTGCACGTCGCCCGACGAATTGAGCAGCTTGTAGACGGGCGAGCCGCTGTTGCGGATCGAAGCCGTACGCGAATTGTCGACCGAAGTCGCGGCAGGCTGGTTGGCGCCATTGGAGCCGTAGTTGTCGCTGCCTGCGAAGGCGCTGCCGGAGATGGCCAGAACGGCGGCGGCAGCAAGGATGATCTTCTTCATTTCAAGTCTCCTGAATTTTGAGTTTCACGGGAGCAGCGGGGCAAACCGCCGCTCCCGGAATCGGCTGTTAGCGGCCGAAAAGATTACGATCGGCACCCTGAACAGGTGCCTGGGCAGCCGGTTCCGACTTCTTGATCGAAGCCGTGTAAGAGCTGTCGGTCGAAGCAACGGCAGGCTGGTTGGCGCCATTGGAGCCGTAGTTGTCGCTGCCGGCAAAGGCGCTGCCGGAGATGGCCAGGACGGCGACGGCAGCAATGATGAACTTGTTCATGTTAGTCTCCTGAATTTCTTAAGGTCGGCCAGAGCGGCGGACAAAAACCCCGCCGTTGGCCGGGATCGGCTGTTAGTGGTTGCCGAAGAGGTTGTGGTCAGCACCCTGGACAGGCGTCTGAGCAGCCGGTTCCGACTTCTTGATCGAAGCGGTGTGCGAGCTGTCGACAGCAGCAGCTGCCGGGGAGGCATTCGAACCGTAGTTGTCGCTACCAGCGAAGGCGCTGCCGGAAATGGCCAGAAGGGCGGCGGCAGTGAGAACAATCTTTTTCATTTTGGGTACTCCAGTATTTTTTTCCGTCCGTCTAGCGGCGTGTCTTGGGATTAAAATCGCGTCGTTCGGACAGCCCCGATGTGGGAAAGCCAGCTGGCCGTTTCCAATCACGAAGTTGTTCCGTGTGGACCAAGTATCCACCACTTGAAATTGTACCAAGGCCCTCTTGATCGAACATTTTTCCTATTGATATCAAAAAGTTAGTTGAAACCAGCACTGCGATCACCAACTGTATCGGAGGCTCAGCGTTCACACCGTCCTGCACGCACCGTCAACAGAAACGAACCGTTCGGTTCGATTTTAGAATGTGCTAATAGTCACTTTTCGAAACCGTTAACCCTTTTTGCCCCCGTTTCGGGTCGATTTTGATAGCCGGCACAGCCGGCACCACGATGATTTCCGTGACCACGGTCCTTGACCGATCATTGCGCATGCGTGTCGCGCCACATGGATGCGATGTCGCTTTCATGCCGATGTCGCAAGCGCTGTCGTGATTAGATCATGACATCTCAGGTGCCGCTTCGTGACGATGGAGCGGAGAATTGGGAAGCCGGTCAGAATCCGGCGCTGCCCCCGCAACGGTGGTGGAGTTCAAGTCGCAACGGGAGACCACTGGGCGAAAGCCTGGGAAGGTGTCGCGATGGTCCGCAAGGACAACTCCAGAGCCCGGAAACCAGCCCGAGATTTCTAGACTCGACTGATCGCGGTGGGCGGTCAAGAGGCGGATGGTGCATGCCCGGCTTTCGCCGGCCTGCGCCCGATCCTTCCTCAATCACCACCAGTTCAGTCCTTGAACGAAGAGGACAGGACATGGATACGCGCAACGACATGCTGAGGCTCTTGAACAGCCGCAGGGACGGATTCTCGCTCGAGCAGCCCTTCTACACGGATCCCGATTTCTTCAAACTGGACATGGAGCTGATCTGGTATCGCGACTGGCTGTTCATCGGCCATGATTGCGAACTGCCGAAGCCCGGCAGCTTCATCACCGTACAGATCGGCGACTATCCGGTCGTGCTGGTGCGCGATCAGCAGGGCGAGATCAACGCCTTCCACAATTCCTGCCGCCATCGCGGCAGCCGCGTCTGCAACACCGACAAGGGCATGGCCGCCAAGCTGGTCTGCCCTTATCACCAGTGGACCTACGAGCTGGACGGAAGGCTGCTGTTTGCCCGCCAGATGGCCGACGGCTTCGACAAGAGCCAGTTCGGCCTGAAGCCGGTCGCCTGCGAGAGCGTGGCCGGCTACATCTTCATCTGCCTGGCCAAGGAGCCCGCCGACTTCGCACCGATGCGGGCGATGATCGAGCCCTACCTCAAGCCGCACCGCCTGGGCGAAGCAAAGATCGCCTTCGAGAGCACGATCGTCGAGAAGGGCAACTGGAAGCTCGTCTGGGAAAACAACCGCGAGTGCTACCATTGCGCCGGCAATCACCCGGAGCTGTGCAAGACCTTCCCGGAAGCCCCGACGGTGACCGGCGTGCAAGGCGCCGACAGCGACCCGGAGATGCTGGCGCATTGGGCCAAATGCGAGGCAGCCGGCCTGCCGAGCAAGTTCCGCATCGACCCGGCCGGGCAGTACCGCGCCACCCGCGCGCCGCTGCTGCGTGACGCAGTCAGCTACACGATGAACGGCAAGCGGGCGGTGAAGAAGAACCTGTCCGACAGCGTCTCGGCCGACCGTATCGGCACGTTGATGCACTATCACTACCCGACGACCTGGAATCATATCCTGATCGACCATGCGGTCACCTTCCGCGTGCTGCCGATCAGCGCCACGGAAACCGCGGTGACGACCAAATGGCTGGTCCACAAGGATGCGGTCGAGGGCGTCGATTACGATCTCGCCGAACTCACCCATGTCTGGACCGAGACCAACGACCAGGACCGCCGCATCGTCGAGGAAAACGCCTTCGGCATCCTGTCGCCAGCCTATGAACCCGGCCCCTATTCGGAGCTGCATGAGGGCGGCGTGATCCAGTTCGTCGACTGGTACGCCCGCTTCATCGGTCCGCGCCTTGCCGATGGCGGCCGGCCGGCGCTGCGCAGTGTCGCTTGAGAGGTTGAGGGATGAACGCGATGACGGATCTTGGCCTTTATCGCCATCTCGACCAGATGGCGCCCTGGAACGACAGGCTGCAGGTGCTGGAAGTGATCGGCGTCAGCGACGAAGCGCCTGACGTCAGGACCTTCACCTTCCGCTCCGACAACCAGACCTGGTTCCGCTACAAGCCGGGCCAGTTCGTGACGCTGGAGCTGCCGACACCGGACGGGCCGCTGATGCGCACCTATACGCTGTCGTCCTCGCCGTCGCGGCCGTTCTCGATCGCGGTGACGGTGAAGGCGCAGGCAGGCAGCATCGGCACGCGCTGGATGTTCGATCACCTGAAGCCCGGCTCGCACGTCAAGGCCTATGGGCCGGCGGGCGACTTTTCGCTGCACAGCCATCCGGCGGCCAAATATCTGTTCATCTCGGCCGGCTCCGGCGTGACGCCGATGATGTCGATGCTGCGCTGGCTGAATGACTGCGCGCCATGGACCGATGTCGGCTTCGTCAACTGCGCGCGGCGCGCCGAAGAGATCATCTTCCGCAAGGAGCTCGAACTGCTCGGCGGCCATATGCCGGGCCTATCGCTCGGCTTCATGATCGAGGAGCGGTCGAGCCGCGAGGGCTGGTACGGCCATATGGGCCGCATCGACGCCATCCGGCTGCCGCTGCTGGCGCCCGATTTCCGTGAACGCGAGATCTTCTGCTGCGGTCCGGATCCCTTCATGCGCGCCGTGCGCGGCATGCTGGACGCCGCCGGCTTCGACATGACGAAGTACCACCAGGAAAGCTTTGCCGCACCCGCGGTGGAGGAAGTCCCGGCGCCGTTCGCAGCACCGACGCAAGACGGCGTCGCCGTTGCCGTCGAAGCCGCAACACCGATCCGCTTCGCGCTTTCGGACGTCGACGCGGAGTGCGTCGCCGGCCAGACCGTGCTGCAGACCGCGCGCTCTTCGGGCGTGCGGATTCCGGCGGCCTGCGAGTTCGGCCTGTGCGGAACCTGCAAGGTGAGGAAAGTCTCCGGCGCCGTCGAGATGAGCCACAATGGCGGCATCCTCGATCACGAAATCGATGACGGCTTCATCCTCGCCTGTTGCTCGAAGCCGTTGTCGGCTCTCGAAATCGAAGCGTAGACAATATCGGGGCGGCTTAGCGCGGCATGGTCCTCGGCCGCTCCGACGACGAACGCCATGCCGCGTGGCAAGGCGGCACCAGATGAGACGACGAGGCAGGCGCCTACGCTGAAGGCTAGACCTTGTTGCCTGTCCTGGACATGGGACGACGTCACCGTGGCGCCGTGCCCCTCCACCTGTTTTCGGCAGAGTCTTCTCCGTTAAACCGACCGTCCCGCACGAGCCGCAGCGTGGCTTGCGGTTTGGTCCTTCTGGCCCTTCCCCCGTGAATCATCGGCGGAACAATTCCGTGAACGCCGTCCCTTGTCGAGCAAGCGACGAATTGGGGCGGCCGCGATAATCATTTGTTTTCTCAAGGGTTTTTGAAATCCCGCACATCGCCTCCGGCTTCCAAATTTTAAAGTTCGCGCATCACTTGACATTTGTCGATTGCAACTTGACTATTGTCAGCATCGGCATTTGGGCGGGAGATCACGTGCCGATCGGCATCCGACAGGGATGGCCGAAGTCATGGGAGGACGATGGTGGAGCTGTTGCTCGAAGTGGAAGGGCTGAAGAAGTCCTTTGGTGGCGTCGCCGCCTTGCGCGACGGTCGCTTTCAGCTTCGCGCCGGCACGGTTCACGCGCTCTGCGGCGGCAATGGCGCCGGCAAGTCGACCTTTCTGAAGATCCTGATGGGCATCCAAAAACGCGATGCCGGCTCAATCCGCCGTCGCGGCAAGGATGTCGAATTCACCAGCCCCGCCGACGCGCTGGCCTCGGGGATCGCCATCATCGAGCAGGAACTGAGCCCGGTTCCCCACATGACGGTCGCCGAGAACATCTATCTCGGCCGCGAGCCCAAGGCGCGGTTTGGCGGCATCGATTTCCGTGCCATGAACCGCGCCGCGCAGAAGCTTCTGGACGACCTCGAATTCGACATTCGAGCCACCCAGTACATGATGAACCTCTCGGTCGCGCAGATGCAGCTGGTCGAGATCGCCAAGGCGCTCAGCCACGACGCCGAGGTCATCTTCATGGACGAGCCGACCTCGGCGATCGGCGAGCGGGAGGCGCAGCATCTGTTCGCCGCGATTGGCCGCCTGCAAAGACAGGGCCGCGGCATCGTCTACGTGTCGCACCGCCTGTCGGAAATATTCCAGGTCGCCGATTCCTACACGGTCTTCCGGGACGGTTCCTATGTCGGTAGCGGGGCGCTTGCCGAGATCGACCGGCCCGGCCTGATCCGCATGATCGTCGGCCGTGAGCTGTCCGAGGAATACGTCAAGACCAACACGCCGACCGAGGAAATCGGACTCGAAATTGCCGGGCTGAGCTGCCCGAACAAGATCGAGGACATCTCCTTTTCAGCCCGCAAGGGCGAGATCTTCGGCATTTACGGGCTGATGGGGGCTGGGCGGACGGAAATCTTCAATTGCCTGTTCGGGCTCGACAGGCCTTCGGCTGGAACCATCGCCATCGACGGAAAACCGGTCGCCATCTCGAAGCCAGCGGATGCGATGGCGCATGGTCTGGCGCTGGTCACCGAGGATCGCAAGCTGACCGGCCTCAATCTTTCCGATTCCGTGCGCGCCAACATCTGCATGGCCAGCCTGCCCGAGATGAGCCCGGCCTTTGCCATGGACCGGCCGCGCGAGGCGGAAGCGAGCCGCCGGATGCGGGAGCGATTTCAGATCAAGGCGGCGCGCGACACCATGCCGGTCTCCAGCCTGTCAGGCGGCAACCAGCAGAAGGTGGTGCTCGGCAAGTGGTTCCTGCGCAACCCGAAGGTGCTGCTGCTGGACGAGCCTACCCGTGGCGTCGATGTCGGCGCCAAGCGTGAAATTTACCGGATCATCTGCGACTTCGCCGCCGCCGGCGGCACGGTGGTGATGATCTCTTCCGAGATCGATGAAGTTCTCGGGATTTCGGACCGGATCATGGTGATGCGGGCCGGCAGAAGCGCCGGAATCTTCAGGCGGGAGGAAACGGATGCGCAATCACTCGTCCACCTATCGACCTGAACAGGGTTCGGCGGCAAAGGAGCCAGGAATGTCGGTTGGCGACAAGAAGACGATGCAAGGCTGGCTCGGTTCCGAGCAGCGCCGGCTGCTGATCCAGGAGTACGGCATCTTCCTTGCCTTCCTGATCCTGGTGGCGGTGCTCTCGGTCTCCAACGAGTTCTTCCTGACCGCCGGCAACATCTCCAACGTGCTGCTGCAGACATCGATCAACGGTGTCCTGGCCATCGGCATGACTTTCGTCATCCTGACCCGCGGCATCGATCTCTCGGTCGGCTCCGTCGTCGCGCTCGCGGGTATCGTCAGCGCCAGTTTCATGACCACTTCGGCGACCGCCGGCATCGCCGGCGCGCCCTATCCGGTTGCCTTGGGCCTCGCTATCGGCCTTCTGGTCGGCATTGCCTGCGGCGCGATTTCGGGCCTCATCGTGTCGCGCTTCTCGGTGCCGGCCTTCGTGACGACGCTCGGCATGCTTTCGGCGGCGCGCGGCATGACCCTCATCTATGGCGGCGGCCGTCCGGTTCCCGCGCTGACGCCGGCTTTCCGCTGGATCGGCACCGGCGACGTCTTCGGCATACCCGCGCCGGTCTTCATTCTTGCCGTCGTGTTCGCCGTGTCGTGGTGGATCCTCAACCGGACGCGTTTTGGCCGCTACATCTATGCCGTCGGCGGCAACCCGCACGCGGCCCGGACCTCGGGCATCAACATCACCCGCATCCAGTTCCTCGTCTATATCATTTCCGGCGGCCTTGCCGGCTTCGCCGGGATGCTGCTCAGCGCCCGCACCGGATCCGCGCTCCCCCAGGCCGGGATTGCCTATGAGCTCGACGCGATCGCGGCGGTGGTGATTGGCGGAACCAGCCTGTCGGGAGGCGTCGGCCGGGTGACCGGCACGCTGATCGGCGCGCTGATCATCGGCGTCATGAACAACGGCCTCGATCTGATGGGCATCCAATCCTACTACCAGCAGGTCCTCAAGGGCGCCTTGATCGTCGGCGCCGTGATGCTCGACCAGAAGCGAAACTACGGGGCCTAGGCCCCTTTCCGGTACCGGACCCGCGTCAGCGCGTCCGCTGCAAGGCGAACCATGTCGGTCGCTCACTCAAGGTGGAGGTAACGAAATGAAAAGATGGATGATCGCGCTCGCATCCGCGACCGCACTGCTGGCCGCGCCGGCCATGGCACAGGACAAGATCAAGATCGGCGCCGCGCCCTACGGGCTGAATGCCGAGTTCATGCAGATCTGGGTGGCCGCGCTGCAGGACCATCCCGCCGTCAAGAGCGGCGAGGTCGAACTGACGGTGTTCGACGGCCGTTATGACGCGCTGGTGCAGCAGGACCAGTTCAAGACGATGGTCACGCAGAAATACAACGCGATCATCTTTGCGCCGATCGACGTCGACGCGGGCGCTGCCGCCGTGCAGGCCGCCGCCGACGCCGGCATTCCGGTCATCGGCTCGAACACCCGCGTCCATTCCGATCTTCTGACCTCCTATGTCGGATCGGACGACACGATCTCTGGCTACATGGAAGCCAAGACCGTGCTCGACAAGATCGGCTGCAAGGGCAATGTGGTCATCCTCGAAGGTCCCGTCGGCCAGTCCGCGCAGATCTCGCGCCTGGAAGGCAATAAGAAGGCGCTGGCCGAATGCCCCGACGTCAAGGTGCTCGAGGACCAGACGGCAAACTGGTCGCGCGCCGAGGCCCAGACGCTGATGGAGAATTGGCTCACCGCTCACCCGAACCAGATCAATGGCGTGATCGGCCAGAACGACGAGATGGCGCTCGGCGCCATCGAGGCGATCAAGGCAGCCAAACTTGACGTGAAGAGCTTCTCCATTGCCGGCATCGACGGCATCACCGACGCGCTGCATGCCGTCAAGAACGGCGACATGACCTCGATCCTGCAGGATGCGCGCGCCCAGGCGCAAGGTGCGCTCGATCTTGCCATCCTCAATGCCAAGAAGGGTGACTACAAGCCGCAGTCCGACATCTGGGAGACCTACAAGGACATGCCCTGGAAGGACGGCAAGGAGAAGCTCTACAATGTACCGTGGACGCCGGTGACGGCTGACAATGTCGACAAGCTGCTTGCGACGCGCAAGTGATCCAGCCGCGGGGTGGGCTTTGCGGCCCGCCCCGCATTCCGTCAGGCCGAGAAGAGAACCATGACCGAAACAATAGATGTTGATCTCAATTTTTCGCTGGGCGGCAAGGTCGCCCTGGTCACCGGCGGCGCGTCGGGCATCGGCAGCGCCATCGCATCGGCATTCGCCGCAAAGGGCGCAATTGTCGGGGTGATCGATATCAATGAAGCGGTTGCGCAGGCGAAAGCCGCCGAACTCGGCAATGGCGCGAAGGCCTTCGTGTGCGACGTGTCCAGCACGCAATCCGTGGACGCCGTGTTCGCTTCGGCGCTGGCGGCATTCGGCGATATCGACATCGTCGTCAACAGCGCCGGCGTCGTCATGCTTGCTCCTGCCGAGGAACTTAGCCTCGACGCCTGGGACAAGACTATCGCCATCAATCTCAAGGGAACGTTCCTGATTTCGCAGGCTGCCGGGCGCGCCATGATCAAGGCCGGCAAGGGCGGCAAGATCATCAACATGGCCTCGCAGGCCGGCACCGTGGCGATCGACCAGCACGCCGCCTATTGCGCCTCGAAATTCGGCGTCATCGGCCTGTCCAGGACGCTTGCCGCCGAATGGGGCAGGCACGGCATCACGGTCAACACGATCTCGCCGACCGTGGTTCTGACCGAGCTCGGCAAGAAGGCCTGGGACGGGCCGCGCGGCGAGGCGCTGAAGCTGCGCATTCCGACCGGCCGCTTCGCCTTCCCGCAGGAAATCGCCGCCGCTGCCGTGTTCCTGGCCTCGAACGGCGCCGACATGATCAACGGCGCCGACCTTTTGGTCGACGGCGGCTACACCATCATCTGAGCGGCGGGAGCAACAATGCAGCGTTTCATCAACAATCCCGACGAGGTCGTCGAGGACACGGTCAAGGGC
The DNA here is from genome assembly GCF_056402995.1 of Mesorhizobium sp. P3_A8. Lineage (NCBI taxonomy): Bacteria > Pseudomonadati > Pseudomonadota > Alphaproteobacteria > Hyphomicrobiales > Phyllobacteriaceae > Mesorhizobium > Mesorhizobium sp. P3_A8. Next base: position 299,465 of record NZ_JBFUGI010000001.1, read on the forward strand.
TTCGTCAAGGCGCATGCCGACATCATCAGGCTCGGCAGCAGCAACCCGCGCGTCATCGCGGCCCGCCATGTCCCGGTCGCCGACAAGGTCGGCGTGATCACCGGCGGCGGCTCCGGTCACGAGCCGGCCTTCATCGGCTACACCGGCCGCAACATGCTGGACGCGGTCGCGGTCGGCGAACTGTTCTCTTCGCCGACGGCCAAGAGCTTCCTCGACGCGGCGCGCGAGGCCAATGGCGGCAGAGGCGTCGTCTGCCTCTACGGCAATTATGCCGGCGACAACATGAATGTGAAGATGGCCATCAAGCTGGCCGCCAAGGAAGGCATCGAGATCGCCACTGTCGTCGCCAATGACGACGTCTGCTCGGCAGGACCGGACGAGCGCGAAAAGCGTCGCGGCGTCGCCGGCGAGATCTTCATGTGGAAATGCGCCGGCGCGCTGGCGGCGGAAGGCGCAAGCCTCGAGGATGTGCAAGCGACGGCGCAAAGGGCGATCGACAATTGCCGCTCGATCGGTGTTGGCCTTGGCCCCTGCACGCTGCCTGCCGTCGGGCATCCGAATTTCCTGATCGAGCCGGGCACGATGGAGGTCGGCATCGGTCACCACGGCGAGCCGGGCGTGCGGGTCGAGCCGCTGAAGCCAGCGGCCGACATTGCGCGAGATATGGTCAAGATCGTGCTCGACGATCATGCGCTTGCGGCGGGAACCGAAGTGGCGGTGCTGGTGTCCGGCCTCGGCGCGACGCCGGTCAACGAACTCTACATCCTCAACGACACCATCGAGGCCGAGATCCGCGGACGCGGCCTGGTCATCCACAAGACCTATGTCGGCAACTATTTCACCTCCTTGGAAATGGTCGGCGCCACACTCACGGTCATGGCGCTCGACACCGAGCTGAAACGGCTGCTGGACGTCGATGTCGATTGTCCCGCAAGGCTTTAGGAAACAGGCAGATGCAGCAGTTTGACAATGCTTCCGCGGGCGACATCGTGCTTTCGCTCGCCGACCGGATCATCGAAAACCGGGCCTATCTCAGCGAGATCGACGGCAAGATCGGTGACGGCGACCACGGCGTCAACATGGCCAAGGGCTTCGGCATGGCGGCGGACAGGATCAGGGGCAACGACATGTCGCTGGCCTCGGCCTTCGATACGCTCGGCACCGTGCTGATGACCGAGATCGGCGGCTCCATGGGACCGCTCTATGGCATCATGTTCACCCAGTTCGCCGAAACGATCGAAGCCTCCCCGTCGATCGGCGCCGAGACCTTCGGCGCCATGCTGGGCAGCGGCCTCGAAGGCATCCAGACGATCGGGTCGGCCAAGGTCGGCGACAAGACCCTGCTCGACTCGCTTGTGCCGGCCGTCGAGGCCTTCAACAGCGCCAACGCCGCCGGCAAGCCGTTTGCGGACGCGCTCGACGCGATGGCCGCCGCCGCCGACGAAGGCCGTGACAGCACGAAGAACCTCGTGGCCAAGATCGGCCGCGCCAGCCGGCTCGGCGAACGTTCGGTGGGTGTCCTCGACGCCGGCGCGACATCCTGCGCGTTGATCCTGACAACCCTGGCGTCCGGCGCCAAGCAGAAGCTGCGGTCGCCCGCGACCGCCAGCCATTGATTTATGAATATGCTCCTCCCGAGCAAAGGCTCCCGGCTGACATTGCAGCCGGGAGCGCGCTAGATGGCCGATCGCGGCAAGATTGAGAGTTCTCCCGTTTGCGCTCATCTTGACGATCGATCTTGGATTCGGGGAAACCAGGCAGCATGACCGTCAAGACATCATCGGCGCGCAAGAACGGAACCGAGGCGGCGGCCGAGCCCATCCCCTTGCGCTACGGCGACGATCCGTATGTCTGGGCCTGCTGGCTCTACTACGAAGACCACATGACGCAAGGCGACATCGCCGAGATCATGGGCATATCGCGGGCGACGGTGAACAGCTATCTGGCCGACGCCCGCGCCCGCGGCATCGTCAACATCTCGCTCGAACCGTCGCGGCTGAGTTCGCTTTCGATCGCCCAGGAACTCAAACGCCATTTCGGCCTGCATGACTGCCTGGTGGTGCCGAGCGACGACAACGCACGGCCGCTGATCGACCGCCTCGGCGGGGCAGCGGCGCAGGCACTGGCCAAGCTGTTGAAATCCGGCGACACGCTTGCCGTTGCCTGGGGACGCACGGTGCTGGCGATCGGCGAGCAGGCATCGGTGCCCGGCCTTCAGGACGTCACCGTTGTCCAGGCCACCGGTGGAACGGCCGCCAACTTCGCCTATACGCCGGAGCTCTGCGCGTCGGCCATCGCCGGCGCGGTCAAGGCGCGGCTGATCAACATCACGGCGCCCGCCGTCGTCTCCACCGCCGAAGTCCGCGACATGCTTTTGCGCGAGCCGCTCATTCAAAGCCAGTTCGACGCGCTTGCCAAAGCCAACAAGGCACTCTTCGGCATCTCGTCGCTGCGTCCGAACTCGACGATCCACACCAGCGGCTTCTTCGAATCCGTTTCGCTGCAGCAATATCTCGCCAGGAACGCGGTCGGCGTCGTCGCAGGCCGTTTCATCGATGGCCAGGGCCATCCGGTGGCCGGCCCACTCGACGATCGGACGATCGGCATATCGCTGGACATGTTGAAGGCCATCGGCCTGCGCATCGCCGTGGCCGGCGGCTTCGACAAGGTGCCGGCGATCCTGGCCAGCCTGCGCGGCGGCTACGTCAATGTGCTGATCACCGACGCCGCCACCGGCCGCGGCATCCTCAATGCCGACGGTGTCACGGAGCTCGACCAGAAGCTGTCGCAGCGCCCGAGGGTCGACAACACGATTGCCCTGCCCAGCAATTACCGGACCCATATCAAGAAATTCCTCAACGACCCCGACGATGTCGTCGAGGAAATGCTCGACGGCGTGGTCAAGGCCCATGCCGCCTACATCAAGCCGATCAAGGGTTCCAACCGTGCCCTGGTCGCCCGCACCGGGCCGAGGCCCGGCAAGGTCGGGCTGGTGATCGGCGGCGGCTCGGGGCACGAGCCGTGTTTTCTCAGCTATGTCGGCAAGGGCCTCGCCGACGCCGTGGCTGTCGGCAACATCTTTTCCTCGCCTCCTCCCGGGCCGATCCTCGAGTGCACCCAGGCGGCATCCGGCGGCGAGGGCGTGCTTTTCGTCTACGGCAATTATGCCGGCGACGTCATGAACTTCGACATGGCGGCCGAGATGGCGGCGGACAAGGGCATCGAGGTGCGGACCGTGGTGACCACGGATGATATCGCCTCCTCTCCGCTGGAGGACAGGGATGGCCGCCGCGGTGTCGCCGGCAACTTCTTCATGTTCAAGATCGCCGGGGCCGCTTGCGACCGTGGCCTGTCGTTGGATGCCTGCGAAGCGGTAACACGCAAGGCCAATGCGCGGACCTTCACCATGGGCGTCGCGCTGGAGCCCTGCTCGATGCCGCAGACCCGCCGCCACAATTTCGAGATCGGCCCCGACGACATCGAGATCGGCATGGGCATCCATGGAGAACCCGGCGTCATCCGCGAAAAAATGATGAGCGCCGATGCGATCACCGACCGGGTGATGGACCGCATCTTCTCCGAAATGAAGCCGGCGGCGGGCGACCGCGTGGCGGTGCTGATCAATTCCTTCGGCGCGACGCCATTGATGGAACTCTACATCCTGTTCCGGCGCGTCGAACAGCGGCTGAGTGCCAAGAGCATCCAGATAGAGGCGAACTGGGTCGGCCACTATTGCACGTCGCTCGACATGGTCGGTGCATCCATTTCGATCCTGCATCTCGACAATGAGCTGTCGGAGCTTTTGCGCCATCCTTGCGATACGGCCGTGCTGCGGATCGGTTGAGGACAACAAGAGATGCGTCTTACGGACCAAGGCCGCATCCTGCTTGAACTGGGAGGACCATGATGTCGGACAACGCCGCACGACGCCTGAGCAGGATGTTCTACCGCATATCGATCGCCATCGAGGCGGGAAAGGATCGACTGTCCGATCTGGACGGCGCGATCGGCGACGCCGACCACGGCATCACCATGTCGCTCGGCTTCATGGCCGTGAATGCCTATCTGGCCAAACTCAATCTCGACGACACGCCTCCCTCGGAGATCTTCACGGCCGCCGCCTCGGCCTTCCTCGACGCCGTCGGCGCCTCCACCGGACCGCTCTATGCGACCGCATTCCGAAGGGCCGGACAGGCGCTCAAGCAGGATGAATGCCTCTCGCTCGCCGACCAGGCGGCGATCATCAAGGCGATGACGGCCGGCATCATGGAACGCGGCAAGGGGCAGCGCGGCGACAAGACCATGCTGGACGTGTGGATCCCCGCCACCGAAGCCGCGCTCAACGCACAGGCCCGCAATGCCGGTGACCTGGATATGTGGAACAGCATCCTCGAAGCCGCGGAAGCCGGCGCCAACGCGACGCGGTCCATGGTGGCGGCGCGCGGACGGGCGGCGCGGCTGGGAGAGCGGTCGCTCGGGCACATGGACCCGGGCGCCGCATCGGCCGTCATCATCCTGCGCGCGATGAAGGACACCTTCACCGAGAGCGCGCCTCGCGGGCACTGAAAATCGAGCTGTGCCTCGATTGGTCCCGGAAATGGCCAGCTGCCTGCCAGCACAGGTTACCTTGCCAACGAAGAACCGAGCGTTTACAGGCGTTATCGGTGGAAGCGATCCTGCTTGAGGGGCGGGATTTGCAAAGCGGGGCAACAATGATGCGTGATAGCAACGCCTATGCGGTTGCGAGCAGGGACATCGTCTTCGAATCCTTCGATGGCGAGGCCGTGGTGCTCAACCTTGCGAACGGCAAGTATTTCGGCTTCTCCGATTCCGGCAGCAGGATCTGGCAGGCGCTGTCGTCCGGGGTCGATGCCCAGGCCCTGACCGGGCTTACCGCCGGCGGTTCGACACTCGGCGCGGCTGAAGTCGAACACTTCATCTCGCAATTGCTCGAACTGGGGTTGCTGGTGCGCTCAGAAGCGGCGGCGCAATCCCTGCCGGGCGATTTGGCTGCCGAGCTTGCCGCCACGAACGAGCCTCTCAAGGTGAGCATTCACGACGACCTCGCCGACCTGATCATCGTGGATCCCATCCACGAGGTCGAGGAACCCCTCGGCTGGCCGGCGGTCAAGCAGGCTTCCTGACGAGCCGGCTGCATCAGAGATAGGGGCGCATGATGCCGCGCGTCACGCTCGAAACCTTGCCGGATTACGCCCGGTATCTCATCACCGCCGCAGAAGCCGCACACTATCCGGCCACGCGGACGGTCCGCCTGCCCCGGCTGGAGCTGACCGCGCATGTCGGTCCCGGTATGCTTGCGGAGGCGCTTGGCAACGCCTTCGTGGAGGCCGCGCATGATGATGCCGAACCGTCGGCATGCCGCATCTTCATCGAGCACCCTGGCATTTGCGGCATCCCTGAGCCGGCACGGTGGGGCGACGCGCATTTCACCGAATACGGCTTTGCCGAACGGCTCGCCGAGGCCGGGCTGCGTGGCCACTATTTTCACGATCTGGATTTCTGGCAGGTCTACGACCCGCAACGCCGCGTTGGCGTGCAACTGATGGCTGCGGCCGATGCCTTTCCGCCCTGGGAGCCGGCAGCGCCGCTGCGGGCCTTCCTGCACTGGGACTATGCGGCGCGCGGCATGCGGCTGACCCATGCCGGTACGCTGGGTGCCAATGGCAAGGGCGTGCTGCTCGCCGGCGCGGGCGGCGCCGGGAAATCCGGCACGGTCGCCGCCGGTCTGCTCAATGGGCTGGACAGCGTCGGCGACGACTACGTGCTGATCGATCTCGCGGGCGGCGTGACCGCGCGGCCGCTGTTTTCGACGCTGAAGCAGGACCCGCAAGGGTTCACACGGCTGGGGCTGAAGCAGCGGCTGAAGATCGAGAGCCCCTTGAACTGGCAGGGCAAGCACACGTTTCACATTGCCGACATCGCGCCACGGCCGGTACCAGCGGCGCTGGACATCGTTGCACTGGTGGTGCCACATATCGGCGGTGGCGAGACGAGTTCGATCGTGCCGGTGTCGCGTCGAGACGCGATGATTGCACTGGCACCGTCGGGCATCATGCAGATGCCGGGGGAACGTGAAAGCGGTTTCCGCTTCTTCGGCGATCTCACCCGCCTGCTGCCAAGCTACCGCCTGTCCCTGGGAACGCGTCCCGAGGAGATTGCCGGTACTGTTGCGGATTTTCTAACACGGGTTGCTTCGTGAAGTTGAGCGTGATCATGCCGGTCTACAACCGCGAACGCTATGTCGTTCCGGCCTTGCGCTCGCTGCTGCGCCAGCGCGATGCCGCCGATCTCGACATCATCGTCATCGACGATGGCTCGACCGACGGTTCGGCGGAGGCGGTGCGTTCGATGATGGTCGAGAACCCCTGCATCCGCCTGTTCCGGCAAGAGAATATGGGCGTCGCCAGGACACGCAATGCCGGGCTGAGAAGGCTGCCCGCAGACGCCGAATTCGTTTCGTTCCTGGATTCGGACGACATCTCGCTGGCCGGGCGCTTCAAAACGGATCTCGCGCTTTTCGGCGCCGACCCCACCCTGGAGTTGACCTATTCGCTGATGACATTGGCTGACCGGATTGACGACGAGAGGCTGGAGCCCGCGCCCGACAGCCACACCATGACGCTTCGGGGAATTTCGCTGAGCACCGCCCTGTTCCGCAGGGGCCTTGTCGAGCGCACGGGCCAATTCGACGAGGAGTTCGAGCAGGCCGAGGACACAGACTATCTGCTGCGGGTTTTCGAAACGGGTCCGAACTACGAATTGCCTGATACCGTCGCGGTCTACTACCGGCGCCACGCCGGGAATATTACCAAGGGACATGACAGCCGGGTCCGCAACCATTTGCGCGCAATCCACAAGTCGATGCGACGGCGCAAGGCCGATCCGTCGTTGCGCGAGGTTCAGGGTATTTTCGAACTGAAGAGCCCATTTACCGATTGGCGGATGATGTGATGCCGAGGCTGAGCGTGATCATGCCGGTCCATAACCGCGAGACCCTTGTGGGGCCGGCGCTACGTTCGCTGCTCAGGCAGCGCGACGCCGCCGACCTCGACATCATCGTCATCGATGACGGCTCGACCGATGGATCGGCTGAAGCGGTGCGCTCGATGATGGCGGAGAACCCCTGCATCCGCTTGTTTCAACAATCCAATTTGGGCGTGACCCGGACGCGCAACACCGGGCTGCGACTGGTCGAAGCGGAGACCGACCTTGTCTCCTTCCTCGATTCGGACGACATTTCGCCGGTCGGACGCTTTGCGGCCGATATCGAGCTCTTCCGCAACGACCCAGATCTGGATCTCACCTATTCAAGGATGATGCTGGTCGACAAGATCGATGACGAGCGCCTGGAGCCCGCAGCTGGCAGCCGCAGCATCACGGTTCGCGGCATCCATTTGTCGGCGGCGATTTTCACACGCCGGCTTGTCGAGCGTATCGGTGTCTTCGATGAAGCCTTCAATCAGGCGGAGGACACCGACTACCTGTTGCGCACCTTCGAAAGCGGACCAAGATATGTGACACCGGAGACCGTGGCCCTCTACTACAGACGCCATCCCGGCAACATGACCCGACAGACCGACGTCCAGTCGCGTGAATTCATGCGCGCCATTTACAAGTCGATGATCCGCCGCAAGGCAGACCCGACCTTGCGGCGGATCGAAGGCATCTTCGAGCTCAAGGATCTCGCAGACTGGCAGTTCATGTGATGAGCGGATACGGCGTCGTCATCCCGGCCTTCAACGCCAGCGGCACCATCGCCGAGACGCTGCTATCGGTCGCGGCGCAAACGGTGCGACCTGAACTGGTGGTGATCGTCGACGATGGGTCGACCGACGATCTCGCTTCGGCGATCGCCGGAACGGACCTGCCGGTGCGCTTGCTGAGCCAGGCAAATGCCGGGCCTGGCAGCGCCACGACCAGGGGCATCGCCGCGCTGTCGACGCCGCTCATCGCGACGCTCGATTCCGACGACCTCTGGCTGCCGGACAAGATCGAGAGACAGCTGGCGCATCTCGACAGATGTCTCGCGACAGCGGGGGTTTTCTGTCACTGGCGGAATTTCCGCAACGACCGGCCCGACGCGCCCGAGGCCGAGGCCGTGCCCGGCTGGTCGCGGACCACCATGATGATCCGCCGTGAGGTCGCCGACACGGTTGGACCCATCGTCGATCCGCCGGGCGGCCGGGGCGAAATGATCGACTGGATCGCCCGGGCGCGCGAGGCGGGCCTTGCCCTCGACATGCTGGACGAGGCGCTGGCGCTGCGCCGCATCCGGCCGGGCAGCCTGTCCTATGGACGCGATGCGGCCCGCGACCGCGGCTATCTCCAGGTGGCGCGGCTCGCCATGCTGCGGCGGGCGCAGAACAAGGCCGGCTCGAGCTGATGGTGAATATTCGCCGTATTGAGCGTCGCTTCCCGGACTATGGCTGGTCATGGCCGACGGGCGGGCTCGACCAGTTGCTCAAGGCCGCACTTCTTCCCGACGAGGACGTTGCTGCCGCTTGCGCCGGCCGCTGGCTGGACGAGAACGATATCGATCACGTCTCGTTCCGCGAGCACCGGCTGCTGGCCGCGATCTCCGACAGGTTCGGCAGGAAGCTCGCCGGCCATTCCGCTTATCCGCGCCTCGTCGGCCTGCAGAAAATGTTGTGGACCAAATCGCGCATGGCGATGCGCGAAGCCGAACCGGCGCTAAAGGCGATGGCCAATGCCGGATGCCGGGTGATGCTGATCAAGGGCGCCAGCCGCATCGCATTGAACGCCTCGGCACAGCGCGGCCGGGTGGCGCACGACATCGACATATTGGTGCTGCCGCAGGACATGCAAACGGCCTTCGACGTGCTGCGCGACGGCGACTGGCAGATCGCCACTGGCGTCAGCCCGCAATATCTGCGGACGAGACTGGCGTCGTTGCGCTCGATGAACTTCTTCATGGGCAATCTTGGCGACATCGACCTGCACCAACTCGCCTATGACGGTTCGCAGCGAAGCGAGGAAGACGACCTGGCCATCTGGCAAAGGGCGAATGCCGCCGAGTTCAGCGGCGTCGGCGTGCTGGTGCCATCGCCCGCCGACCGCATCGCGCTTGCCATCGCGCATGGCGGGCTCGACGCCCACACGCACAGCGACTGGCTGGTCGATTGCGCGGTGGCTATCCGCGGCGGCGATGTGGACTGGGATGTGTTCCTCGATGTTGTCGCCAGGCGCGGCCTTGCCGTCGCCGCGGCGGTGGCGCTCTCCTATCTGGCGCTTGAAACAGGCGTGACGACGCCGGACAGGGTGCTGGCGCGTGTGCTTGACATGGCCGACCGCACCGGCCTCTCGCGCTGGTCTGCGGTGCTGCAGGCCAAGCCGCGGACCGATTTCGGCAGGCTGGTCTGGCTGTCGCGCGGCCTTGCCAAGCAGTTGCGGCTGAGGCGCAAGAGCGGTCGGCTGCGGCAGGAGCCGGCGGCCAAGGCCTGGCGTGGCAAGCCAGCCCGCAACGAGCCGTCGCAGACGCTGCCGCCACCTGTGTTCTCACAGGCCATACCTTGCCCACGAACGGCGGGCGACATGATGCTGGACATCACGGTCAGGATCAGTGTTCCACCGGTCCGCCGCCGCATCGAAATGGAGATCAATGCCGATGACGACCATATTGCGCGCCTGCGCGCCATGGCCATCAGCCGGTCCGGTGGCGAACGGGTGCTGCATTTTCGCGGCAAGGTGACGCTTGACGGGCAAGGACACGCCGTGACGCTGGAGGCGCGACCTTCCCGGCAATTCCGCCAATGGGACGACGACGCGACAGTGGCCGCCTATGGCGCACTGCCCTTCCATCTGATCTCGGCGACATTTTCGCCGTTGCGCTGAGATATCGCGCGGCTCTGGGCTATGCCTGACTGCCGGCCGCCGTCGAGACAATGTCCGTGCGTTCACGGGCCCTGATCTGGGCAAGCATCCATGCCGACAGGGACAATGGCACCAAGATGCCGATGCCAAGCCCGACAAAGTTCACCAGATGAGCGATGGCAGGATAGAGCCAGACCAGCGCCAGGAAAATCCGAGGCACGTTGGCGCGCGTCGAGAACAGGTAGGCGACAGCAACGGCAAGACCGACCGTGTCGTAGCTGTAGCCATAAGGCGTCGCAACAGTTGCCAGCACCGCGGTGAGAACCACTCTTTCGCCATGCTGGACCTGCCGCCAGGGCAGCCAGATCCAGATGCCGGCGGCGATGGCGGCGATCGTCGCAACCGCCTGCATTGCATAGGCGACTGTCAGCCCCGCGCCGCAAGCGCGCGCCAGGAAGAACATGGTTGCGGCATTGGCCTGGTAGGGTTGCGGATAGGGCGCCTCCAGTATCGCCGTCATCAAGGGGCGGGTTTGCGTCCAGAACAGGTGCCAGACGTCGAAGCCGAGCGAGGCGCCGGTCAAAATGAACAGCGCGGCCGATGACAGGGCGGCGGCGGCGATGGCGCGCCAGTTGCCGCTGGCCAGCAGGCAGAACGGGACCAGAATACCGAGATGCGGCTTGACCGTCAGCAACCCGAACAGCAGCCCGGCAAGGATCGGCCGCTTTGGCGCGACGGCCAATCCACCGATGAGGAGAGCGGTGATCAACGCGCCGTTCTGACCGAATATGGCGTTGACGAATACGGCCGGACACACACAGATGGCTGCTTCGGCAAGCGTGCCCAGTTTCAGCGGCCGCACCGCCAGCCAGAGGCAGAAGACGGTGCCGAAGGTCCAGATGAAATAGGCGGCAAAGATCGGCAACAGCGCCAGCGGCGCGCCGAAGATGAGGATGCTGGGCGGGTAGCTCCATTCCTGATTGGGAAGATCGGGCGAGAACATCTGCCGCAAGGCCGCGCGATAGGTGTCGACGTCGAACAGCCAGGCGACATGGCCGTCGAGCGCCATGCGCCCACCGGCCCACAGATTGGTGAAATCCCAGTAGGGCAGCCGGTCGCTGAGTTCGGAGAAGCCGTGCTCGTCGAAGGTCCACAAAGCAAGGTGGTAGCGCAGGCCGACCAAAATCCCGGTGCACAGCACAAGGGCCGCGAAACGGAAATCGGATCGATTGCGGGCAGTCTGATTGACCGGTGCCATTGTGCTGTTTTCCAAGACCCTGGCGGCCTTGATAAGGGATGGGCGTTAAGATCGGCTATACGGGGCTCTCGTGCTGCTTCGTCACCCGCCGCAGCGTCAGATTGATCCTGCCGCCGTTCTTGAGCAGTGCCGAAGTCGACGGGTAAATGCGGTCGACGCCATGGAAGGCAAGGCGGCCCTCGCCGCCGAGCACGACAACATCGCCGCTCTTCAGCCTGAACGACTTGGTGGCGCCCTCGCGCGTCGCCTGGCCGACCCTGAACAGGCAATCATCACCCAGCGAGACGGAGACGACGGGTGCCGAGAGATCGGCCTCGTCGCGATCCTGGTGCAAGCCCATCTTGGCGTCCGCCGTGTAGAAATTGATCAGGCAGGCCTGCGGCGGATTCGGATAGCCCGACACCTGCCGCCAAAGATCGAGCAAGCCCTCCGGGATCGGCGGCCATGGCTCTCCGGTCAGTGGATGCGTCGGCTGGTAGCGATAGCCGCGCTCCTTGTCGGTGACCCAGCCGAGCGGGCCGCAATTGGTCATGCGCACGCTCATCTCCTTGCCGGTGCGCGGCATGGCCGGCACGAACAGCGGCGCCTGCTGGACGATGCTCCTCACCGCCTCGACCAGCGCCTCCTGAACAGAGCGGGAGAGATAGGCCGGCATGTGACGGACGCCGTTGGGCAAAACGAGCATGGGATCGCGCACCTTGAGATAGTTCGAGCCCGCAAGATGCCACCATCAAGGGAAAACGGCGACCCGAAAGCCGTCGCCAATATCACCGCACTTGCCGATGTCGGGATGAATGGCGAATTCGCCCCCCGGTCCGGTGAAACGCGGTTGACGAGTAAACATGAATTACATAGTCAAGTTTTGAACTTGAGTGTTTAAATCAACAATTTTGATGCCGGCGAGAGGGAGAGGTCGCTGGCAGCGAATGGCAAAGAGCGAGGCATATTGACGTGACGTTTAATGAGGGATCCAACATGGTCTGGGGTGGCGGGGTTTGGTGCCGGGGATTGCTCGCCACGACGTGCCTTGTGACGCTGCTCGGTGCTCATCCAGCACTAGCGCAGCAAGCCGCCACCCAGCCACAAGATGGCACGCTCGAGCCGATCACGGTCAGCGGCAAGGGCGGCGGGGTCACGTCCGGGGATGATGACAAGACGGTGGCCGCCAAGCGCAGCTCCGGTGCGACCAAGACGGACACGCCGCTCATCGAAACGCCCCGCTCCGTCTCGGTGGTGACGCGCAAGGAGATCGAGGAGCGCGGCGCGCAGGACATCATTGAGGCGGTGCGCTATTCGGCGGGCGTCAGCACCGGCGCCTATGGCTTCGATCCGCGCTTCGACCAGATCTACATCAGGGGCTACGACGCCACGACGCTCGGCGACTACAAGGACGGCCTGCGCCAGCCCTACATCAATTACGGCACGTTCCGCACCGATCCCTATTCGCTCGAACGCGTCGAGGTCATCAAGGGACCGGTATCGGTCCTCTACGGCGCGGGAACACCGGCGGGCATCGTCAACAAGGTGCCCAAGCTGCCGACCGAGGACAGGATTCGCGAAGTCCAGTTGCTCTATGGCACGAAGGACAGGGCGCAAGCGGCCTTCGATTTCGGCGGGCCGGTCAGGGAAGGCAGCGACGAATTCCTCTACCGGATCGTCGGCTTGGCGCGGAACGGCGACACCAATTTCGACATCGCCGACGACCGCTATTTCCTGCAGCCGTCGCTGACCTGGAACCCCGATGCCGCCACCTCCTTCACCATCTACGGGCTGGTGCAGGCCGACGAGACGGATACCAATGTCGGCGCAATCACCGACGCGTTGGGAAAGGTTCACGCCCTGCGCGCAAGCGATCCAGACTACGACTATCAGAAGATCCGGCAGCAGCAGATCGGCTACAAGTTCGAGCACGATTTCGGCGACGGCATCACCGTGCGCCAGAACGTTCGATATTCCCACCTCGACCTGAGGTCGCGCTATCTTGCGGTCGCCAGTTGGACGGGCACGGTCGCGCATCGTTATGCGAACTCTATCCGCGACGAAATGAACGTATTCCAGGCCGACAACCAGGTCGAAGCCAAGTTCGACACCGGCGCGCTCGCTCATACAGTGCTTCTCGGCCTGGACTATACGAACCTGACTTCATCCTTCGGCTATGGGATAGGTCCCGTTGGTCCTGCCTACGATTTCGACATAGCCAATCCGACTTACGGTGTTTCCGGACCGACGCCGGACTACAATTTCACGACGTCCGATGCGGATCTGCGCCAGACCGGCATTTATGCGCTGGATCAGGTCGAGCTGGACAGATGGCGCTTCACGCTCGGTGGCCGGCAGACCTGGGTCGAGCAGACGCGTGACTACGGTGGTGGCGGTTCCGAGGGCTTGAACAAGAACGCTTTCAGCATGCAGGCAGGCGCCCTCTATCTGTTCGACAATGGCGTTGCGCCCTTCGCAAGCTATGCGACCTCGTTCGAGCCGGTAACGAACCGTTCCGAGTCGGGCGGCATTCTTCAGCCGACGAAGGGCGAGCAGTTCGAATTGGGGGTCAAGTATCAGCCCCCGGGGACTGACATCCTGCTGTCGGCGGTCGCCTATCATCTCGTCGAGAAGAACAAGCCAGTCGTGGTCGATGCCAATGCGGGAACGTACCGCGCGCTGGGCGAAGTCACCAGCAACGGCTTTGAGCTCGAGGCGCGTGCCGGCATCTCGGATGGGCTGGATGTGATCGCCGCCTATAATTACAACCATGCCGAGATCACGGGCGGTGGTCCCAACTCGACGGAGATCGGCAAGGTTCCCGCCGTCACGCCCGAGCATGTCGCGAGCCTCTGGGCCAACTACAAGTTCGACGAAGGCAGTGCCGCGCCGGGCCTTTCGGTCGGCGCGGGTGCAAGGCTGCAGAGCGCGACCTACACCGACACCACCAACACCGCCAAGAATGATGCCGCGATCTATCTCGACGCCTCGGCGTCCTATGATTTCGGCGCCATCGACAAGACGTATGAAGGTGTCAGCGCCGCCTTCGCCGTCCGCAATATCGCCGACGAGCGTCCCATCGTGTGCAACAGCGGCTATTGCTATTTGGGCCAGGGCCGCAACATCACGGCTTCGCTGAAGCGCAGCTGGTAGGGCGTGCGGTGTTTGCGCGTCTGCTGGACGCGCAAATGCTCTTGTCAAACTCGGTCAAGCACGCGATCGGTGTGGTGCTTAATCGCCCTCTACCCGGCCGCGCAGCTTCTTGATGGTCCCGCGCCCTGCCTTGCTCTTCAGCCGCCGCTCCACCGAGCCTTTCGACGGACGCGTCTTCTTGCGTGGCGGTGGCGGCGGTTCGGCGGCCTTGGCGACCAGAGCCGTGAGCCTTGCCCGGGCATCCGCCCGGTTCTGTTCCTGGGAGCGAAAGCGACCGGCCTCGATGACGATGACGCCGTCCTTGGTGGCGCGCTGGCCGGCAAGCTTGATCGTCCGCTCGCGCACACGTTCCGACAGGCCGGCCGCGTTGGCCGCGTCGAAGCGCAATTGCACGGCGGTCGCCACCTTGTTGACGTTCTGGCCGCCCGGACCCGACGAGCGGATGAAATCCTCGTGCAGATCGCCCGGATGGATCACGGCTTCGCCAGATATAATGATGTCGTCGTCGATCGGCATGGCGCAGTCATGGCGCGGCGGCGTGAAAAAGAAAAGGCCCGATCGCGACCGGGCCTTCACTGGTGCCGAGCGGCAATGATGACAAGCGGTTTGACGACTACTCCGCCGCTTCCTGCATGCGCGGCGCCGCACCGAGCACGACAGCGTCCACATGGCTCTCGAATTTCTCGAAATTGACGGCGAACATGCCGACCAGTCTTGCCGCTTGCCGGTCATAGGCAGGCTTGTCGGCCCAGGTCGAGCGCGGATCGAGAATGGCGTTGTCGACACCAGGCACGGCCACCGGCACCTTGAAGCCGAAATTGGCATCAGTGCGGAATTCGCCTGTCTTCAGCGAGCCGTCGAGTGCGGCGGCAAGCAAAGCGCGCGTCGCCTTGATCGGCATGCGCTTGCCGGTGCCATAGGCGCCGCCGGTCCAGCCGGTGTTGACCAGCCAGCAATCGGCGCCATGGCTGGCAATGAGTTCGCGCAGCAGATTGCCGTATTCCGACGGATGGCGCGGCATGAAGGGTGCGCCGAAGCAGGTCGAGAACGTTGCTTCGGGCTCGGTGACGCCCTTTTCGGTTCCGGCGACCTTGGCCGTGTAGCCGGAGAGGAAATGGTACATCGCCTGCGCCGGGGTCAGCCGCGCGATCGGCGGCATCACGCCGAAAGCGTCGGCGGTCAGCATGATAATGTTTCTGGGGTGACTGGCGCGCCCGGTCTTCGAGGCGTTGGGGATGAAGTCGAGCGGGTAGGCGCAGCGGGTGTTTTCGGTCAGGCGGCCATCGTTGAAGTCCGGCACACCGTCGGCGTCGAGCACGACATTTTCCAGCACCGTGCCGAAACGCTGCGTGGTGGCGAAGATCTCCGGCTCGGCTTCGGCCGACAGCTTGATCGTCTTGGCGTAGCAGCCGCCTTCGAAGTTGAAGATGCCGTGCGGGCCCCAGCCATGTTCGTCGTCGCCGATCAGCGTGCGCGACGGATCGGCCGACAGCGTCGTCTTGCCGGTGCCCGACAGGCCGAAGAAGACGGCGGCGTCACCGGCCGGTCCCTCATTGGCCGAGCAGTGCATCGGCATCACGCCCTTCTGCGGCAGGAGATAGTTGAGCATGGTGAACACCGACTTCTTCATCTCGCCGGCATAAGAGGTGCCGCCGATCAGCACGATCTTGCGGGTGAGATCGACGGCGATCACGGTTTCGGTGCGGCTGCCATGGCGGGCAGGATGGGCGCGAAAGGACGGCAAGTCGATGATCGTCATCTCGGGCACGAACTGCTCGAGCTCGGCTTTGTCCGGACGGATGAGCAGATTGCGGATGAACAGCGAGTGCCAGGCAAACTCGGTGATGACGCGCGTCGGCAGTTTCAGCTCGGCATCAGCGCCGCCGACCAGATCCTGAACATAGAGATCCTTGTCCGCAGCGTGGGCAAGGAAATCGGCGAACAGCGTCTCGAACTGGGCCGGCGAGATCGCCTTGTTGTTATCCCACCAGACATGCGCCTCGGTGGCGGCGTCGCGGACGACGAATTTGTCCTTGGGCGAA
Source organism: Mesorhizobium sp. P3_A8 (assembly GCF_056402995.1). Classification (NCBI taxonomy): domain Bacteria; kingdom Pseudomonadati; phylum Pseudomonadota; class Alphaproteobacteria; order Hyphomicrobiales; family Phyllobacteriaceae; genus Mesorhizobium; species Mesorhizobium sp. P3_A8. Next base: position 315,749 of record NZ_JBFUGI010000001.1, read on the forward strand.
CGGCCGGTGTGCTGGCCGGTCTCGGCTACCAGCGCGCCATGTGCGGTCAGCCGGGCCTCGCCGCGCCGGATCGAGTCCTCGTAAAGGGCGGCCGCACCGAAATTGTAGCGTACCACGCCGGTGGTTTTCAGGCCGATACGATCGATCGGGCAAGCAGGATTGCGTTTGCCGACTTCCGACATTGGTGTCCCTTCTTCGATTTTCCGCATCTTTGCCGGCGTCTTTCCGGCACGCCCACTGCGCAGGCTGAGATGGTCAAAACCAGAAAAGCCAAATGATATCAAATCATTAATCGATTTAAATATTTTGAAAGTTGTTTAAATCGTTTATATATGCGAAAAGTTTCACGGTTGCCCAAAGGATTGGCGATGTTCGTTCGTCCAATCCATGTCGAGGTTGAATTGTGGCCGGCGGCACCCCGCGCGTGACAGCGGACAAGGCCTATGCCACATTTTGTACCTAATTTGTCCTGCAAAAGCCCCTTCTCTACGAAAGAAGGGACAGCTCATGAGGGAGCCGCTTGAAATGGCAACAATCGCGCTTGTCGATGACGACCGCAACATTCTGACGTCGGTGTCGATCGCCCTCGAATCCGAGGGATATCGCGTCGAGACCTACACGGATGGTGCGTCCGCGCTGGAAGGCCTGGCGGCACGTCCGCCGAATCTTGCCATTCTCGACATCAAGATGCCGCGCATGGACGGCATGGAGCTCTTGCGCCGGATGCGCCAGAAGTCCGACCTGCCGGTGATCTTCCTGACCTCCAAGGACGACGAGATCGATGAATTGTTCGGCCTCAAGATGGGCGCCGATGATTTCATCCGCAAACCGTTCTCACAGCGCCTGCTGGTCGAGCGGGTGCGCGCCGTGCTGCGCCGTGCCAGTGCCCGCGAAGCTGCGGCAAAGGCGCCCAGCCAGCAGGCCCGCTCGCTCGAGCGCGGACAGCTTGTCATGGACCAGGAACGCCATACCTGCACCTGGAAAGGCGAACCGGTGACGCTCACCGTCACCGAATTCCTGATCCTGCATTCGCTGGCGCAGCGCCCCGGTGTCGTAAAAAGCCGTGATGCGCTGATGGATTCAGCCTATGATGAGCAGGTCTATGTCGATGACCGCACGATCGACAGCCACATCAAGCGGTTGCGCAAGAAGTTCAAGGCTGTCGACGACGACTTCGAGATGATCGAAACCCTTTACGGAGTCGGATACCGGTTCCGCGAAGCGTAATTTGATGTATGTCGAGCAAACGCGGTCCCGGGGCTAGGGGCTGCGACATGCGTCAAACCGAAGACTAAGCAGGGACTGCTATTCGATGGCAGTGGAAGCACAACGAAGCAGGCCGACGGGCGCCGCCAGGCGGCCGTCGCGTATCATGCCGTCCTTCGTTTCGAAAATCACGGTGCCGATGCGCCGCTTCCTTGGTCACCACATCTTTTCCAGCCTGACGCGGCGCATCCTGTTCCTCAACCTTGCCGGCCTAGCTGTCCTGGTCACCGGCATCCTCTACCTCAACACCTTCCGCGACGGGCTGATCGACGCCCGCGTCGAAAGCCTGATGACGCAGGGCGAGATCATCGCCGGCGCGATCGCGGCATCGGCGACGGTCGAGACCGACTCGATCAGCATCGATCCGGAAAAGCTGCTTGAGCTGCAGGCCGGCGAGAGCCTTGGGCCTGGCTCTGACCAGCTCGACAATCTGGATTTTCCAATCAACCCCGAGCGTGTCGCGCCGGTGCTGCGGCGGCTGATCTCGCCGACCCGGACGCGGGCCCGCATCTATGATCGGGATGCCAATCTGCTGCTCGATTCGCGTCATCTCTATTCGCGCGGCCAGATCCTGCGCTACGACCTGCCGCCCGTCGAAGAGGAAGAGCCCGACCTTGTCGAGCGTGTCCAGAAATTCATCTTCGACTTCTTCCGCAACACCGACCTACCGGTCTATCGTGAGCAACCGGGCGGCAATGGCGCGGCTTTCCCGGAAGTGGTCAAGGCGCTGACCGGCAGCCCGTCGACCATCGTGCGCGTCTCGGAACAGGGCGAGCAGATCGTTTCGGTGGCGGTGCCGATCCAGCGCTTCCGCGCCGTTCTCGGCGTGCTGATGCTGTCGACCGAAGGCGGCGACATCGACAAGATCGTCGCCGCCGAGCGCAAGGCGATCCTGCGCGTATTCGGCATCGCGGCACTTGTCACCGCCATCCTGTCGATGCTTTTGGCCTCGACCATCGCCAATCCGCTGCGCCGGCTGTCGGCGGCGGCGGTGCGTGTGCGGCGCGGCGTCAAGAGCCGCGAGGAAATCCCTGATTTTTCCGACCGGCAGGACGAGATCGGCAATCTGTCGGTCGCCGTGCGTGACATGACCAATGCCCTCTACGCGCGCATCGAGGCGATCGAAAGCTTCGCCGCCGATGTGTCGCATGAGTTGAAGAACCCGCTGACCTCGCTGCGCAGTGCGGTGGAAACCTTGCCGCTGGCCAAGAACGACAATTCGCGCAGCCGGCTGATGGAGATCATCCAGCACGACGTCCGGCGGCTGGACCGGCTGATCACCGACATCTCCGACGCCTCCCGTCTCGACGCCGAACTCGCGCGTGAGGACGCCGGGACGGTGGACCTGAAGAAATTCATCACCGACCTCGTCGCCGTGTCGCGTGAAGCCACGCGCAACAAGAAGGCGGTCGAGATCGAGCTCAAGGTCGCCAAGCTGCCGCAGGGCGTCAAAGGCTATATCGTCGTGGGCCATGACCTGCGCATCGGCCAGGTCGTCACCAATTTGATCGAGAATGCCCGCTCCTTCGTTCCCGAGGACCACGGCCACATCAGCCTGTCGCTGGCCCGCGCCGGCAAGTTCAACATCCTGACCGTCGACGACAATGGTCCCGGTATTCGCGCCGACAACATCGACCGCATCTTCGAGCGCTTCTACACCGACCGGCCGGCCGGCGAAGCGTTCGGCCAGAATTCGGGCCTTGGCCTTTCGATCTCCAGGCAGATCGTCGAGGCCCATGGCGGCACACTGACCGCCGAAAACATCCCCGGCACCAAGCCCGGCGAGATCAAGGGCGCACGCTTCGTCGTGACGCTGCCGGCCGAAGCATGATTGCAGACCGTGCAGCCTGAAAACATTCATGCAACGGCAATCCTGATCGGTGAACGCGGCATTCTCGTCAGCGGGGCATCCGGTTCGGGCAAGACGACGCTGGCGCTGACGCTGATCGACCATGGCCGCCAGCGCGGATTGTTTGCGCGGCTGGTTGGCGATGATCAGCTTTTCGTCGAGGCGCATGCGGGACGGCTGGTGTGCCGCGCGCCGGCCACCATACAAGGTCTCGCCGAGGTGCCGGGGCTCGGGCCACGGAAGCTGCCGTTCGAACCGGCCTGCGTCGTTGACCTGCATTTACGCCTGCTGCCGGCCGGCGAAATCGCACGGTTCCAGGAGGACGCCAGCGACGAGATCGCCGGCTGCGCGGTACCGCGGATCGATCTGGCCGAGCGCAATGTCCAGGCGACCCTGCCCGCCGTGATGGCGCGGCTGTCCATCGTGCCTTTTCTATGATCCGCTCCGGTTTTTTTGTTGCAATGCGTCAAAATGGCATGGGCCGGCGCAATTTTGGGCTTGTCAACGGGCCGCGCGTCGACAAGATAGCGCTCCCGCCGCCTGGATTGGCTGGCGAGCATAAAATGCGCCTGTGAAGCGGCGATGACGGGAGCCACCAAAGAATGATCGGACTCGTGCTTGTAACGCACGGTCAACTGGCCACCGAGTTCCGACATGCCGTCGAACATGTCGTCGGGCCACAAGACAATTTCGAAACCGTGGCGATCGGTGCCGACGACGATATGGAACAGCGTCGCCGTGACATCGTCGACGCGGTCGCCCGTGTCGATACCGGAACGGGCGTCATCGTGCTGACCGACATGTTCGGCGGCACGCCGTCGAACCTTGCCATTTCGGTGATGGAGTCCGGCCGCACCGAAGTGATCGCCGGCATGAACCTGCCGATGCTGATCAAGCTGTCCTCGATCCGCAAAGGCGACAACATGGCGGCCGCGCTCGACGAGGCGCAGGCCGCCGGCCGCAAATACATCAATGTCGCCAGCCAGCTTCTGAGTAGCAAATGAACGCGCTATCCCCGGAGAAAGACCAGATCATCCGGGAGTTTCCGATCGTCAACCAGCGCGGCCTGCATGCGCGCGCCTCGGCCAAGTTCGTACAGCTCGCCAGCGGCTTCAACGCCGCGGTCCATGTCGAGAAGGACGGCGTCAAGGTCGGCGGCACCTCGATCATGGGCCTGATGATGCTTGCCGCCAGCCCGGGCTACTCGATCCGCGTCACCGCCAGCGGGCCGGAGGCGCTTGAGGTCATGGACGCGCTCGAGCAGCTTGTCGCCTCCCGCTTCGGCGAGGAATGCTGACCTCGCACACCGCCAAAAACATGCCAGAGAGACATGCAGGGATAAAGATTTCTTTATATCCCATTGTCGTCTCGGCCTCGATCTGCTAGTCAGGCCGGCAATTCGCGCCCTTCGACGCGCCTCCCGGCGCGGGCGCATCCGCAAACAATTCGCACGCACATCAAATCGCAGGGAGCACTGCCATGACGGGTAGCAAGGACTATGTGGTCGCCGACATCTCGCTTGCCGGCTGGGGCCGCAAGGAACTGGATATCGCCGAAACCGAAATGCCGGGCCTGATGGCCTGCCGCGAGGAATTCGGCACCAAGAAGCCGCTGAAGGGCGCGCGCATCACCGGCTCGCTGCACATGACCATTCAGACCGCGGTGCTGATCGAGACGCTGAAGGAACTCGGCGCCGACATCCGCTGGGCCTCCTGCAACATCTTCTCGACGCAGGACCATGCGGCGGCGGCGATCGCCGAAGCCGGCATTCCGGTCTTTGCCGTCAAGGGTGAGAGCCTCGAGCAGTATTGGGACTACACCGACCGCATCTTCCAGTGGACCGATGGCGGCCTCTCCAACATGATCCTCGACGATGGCGGCGACGCCACAATGTACATCCTGATCGGCGCCCGCGCCGAGGCCGGCGAGGACGTGCTGTCCAACCCGCAGAGCGAGGAAGAGGAATATTTCTATGCCCAGGTCAAGAAGCGCCTGAAGGCTTCGCCCGGCTTCTTCACCAAGCAGAAGGCTGCCATCCGCGGCGTCACCGAAGAGACGACCACGGGCGTCAACCGGCTCTACCAGTTGCAGAAGAAGGGCCTGCTGCCCTTCCCGGCGATCAACGTCAACGACTCGGTCACCAAGTCGAAGTTCGACAACAAGTATGGCTGCAAGGAATCGCTGGTCGACGGCATCCGTCGCGGCACCGACACGATGATGGCCGGCAAGGTCGCGGTCGTCTGCGGTTACGGCGACGTCGGCAAGGGCTCGTCGGCCTCGCTCAAGGGCGCCGGCGCCCGCGTCAAGGTCACCGAGGTCGACCCGATCTGCGCCCTGCAGGCAGCGATGGACGGCTTTGAAGTCGTCACGCTGGAAGACGCGGCTCCGACCGCCGACATCGTCATTACCACCACCGGCAACAAGGACGTCGTCACCCTCGACCACATGCGGTCGATGAAGGACATGGTGATCGTCGGCAATATCGGCCACTTCGACAACGAGATTCAGGTGGCGTCGCTGCGCAATCTGAAATGGACCAACGTCAAGCCGCAGGTCGACATGATCACCTTCCCGGACGGCAAGCGGATGATCCTGTTGTCGGAAGGCCGCCTGCTCAATCTCGGCAACGCCACCGGCCATCCGAGCTTCGTCATGTCGGCGTCCTTCACCAACCAGGTGCTGGCCCAGATCGAGCTGTTCAGCAAGGGCGAGCAGTACCAGAACCAGGTCTATGTGCTGCCGAAGCATCTCGACGAGAAGGTCGCGCGCCTGCACCTCGACAAGCTCGGCGCCCGTCTGACCGAATTGTCGGGTGAACAGGCCGCCTATATTGGCGTCACGCCGCAGGGTCCGTTCAAGCCGGAACACTACCGCTATTAACCAAAGCTAAATTTACTACCAGATATTGATGCCGGGCGATTGACTTTTCGCCCGGCTTTATTTTTGCGCGCAATCGCCTTCACGGCGATTCGGCGAGGGTTTATTGTCAGGTGATTCGCGACGCTTCCGGCCCGAGAGGGGATCAGAGAGGCGCGTATCAGGGCGGTCTTGCATTCAGGCGGCGGAGAGGACCAAGACATGCCGGGGCAAAACCCGCACGGAGCGGGATCGGCCGTTTCCGGCGGCCAAGACGATTCGGGGACCGCAAGCTCGGCCACCCAGGGCGGGCGCCTCTCATGGCGTGCCCGCGCGGGCTTGTTCCTGGCCAGCTCCGCGCTGGCCGGTCCGTTGGCCAGCGCTGTGGCGCATGCCGAGAACGCCACTGTCGCCACCGCCGGGCTGTCGATCAACACGGTCGAAGTCATGCAGCTTGCCGTGTTCGTCGGCGTGACCGGCGCGGCATTGCTGTCGGCCATCGTTCTCATCCGCGAAAGGGGCCGCACCTCGGCAGAGAATGTCGAACTGAGAAGCCGTGTCGCCGACGTCAACGCGGCACTGCGCCGTTCGGAAGCGCTGCTCAATCTGCGCGACCAGCGTGTGGTCGTCTGGGCCTCGGAAAACAAGAAGCCCGAACTCATCGGCACATTGCCGGTCGAAAGCGGCGCGCCGGAAGAGCGGGCGGCATTCCTCGCCTTCGGCCGTTGGCTGATGCCGCGCTCGGCGGCGGCGCTTGAGCATGCCGTTGCAGGCTTGCGCGAAAAGTCCAGGCCGTTCGACCTGGTCATCGAATCGCAGGCTGGCGCACCGCTCGAGGTGCATGGCCGCAAGAGCGCCGCGCATATACTGGTGCGGTTTGTCTCGCTTTCCGAGACACAGCGCAGCCAGGCCCGGCTGAAAATCGACAACCAGCGGCTGGCCGCCGACCATGACACGATGATCGGGCTGCTCGAAGCGCTGAAGATGCCGGCATGGCTGCGCGACGAGCACGGACGCCTGAAATGGGTCAACCGGGCCTATGCCGACGCGGTCGAAGCCGAAAGCGCCGAAGCCGCCGTCCGCGACGCCAAGGAATTCCTCGGCGGCCAGGCACGCGAGGCGATCGGCGCTCAGCACAAACTGCATCCAGTTTTCGAACAGTCGCTCTCCACGGTGATCGAAGGCGACCGCCGGGTGTTCGCGGTGACCGACTTCGCCGGTGCCGACGGCTCGGCCGGCCTTGCCTGCGACACCAGCGCCATCGAGACCATTCGCGGCGAATATGAGCGCACGGTGCGCAGCCACGCCGACACGCTCGACCAGCTCAACACCGCCGTCGCCATCTTCGACACCGACGAGAAGCTCCGCTTCTTCAACCAGGCCTTCCAGAAACTGTGGGGGCTGGACAGCGGCTTCCTGCTCAGCGCGCCCGACAACGCGCTTTTGCTCGACCGGCTGCGTAGCGAAGGCAAGATCGCCGAGCAGCCCGAATGGCGCCGCTGGAAGGAAGGCCTGCTCGGCGCCTATCGCGCGGTCGAATCGCAGGAACATTGGTGGCATCTGCCTGACGGCAAGACCATCCGCGTCGTCGCCAACCCGCAGCCCAAGGGCGGCGTCACCTGGGTGTTCGAGAACCTGACCGAGAAGATGGACCTGGAAAGCCGCTATCGCACCGCGGTGCGGGTCCAGGGCGAGACGCTCGACAATCTCGCGGAAGGCGTGGCGGTGTTCGGGCCCGATGGTCGGCTCCGCCTGTCGAACCCGGCCTTTGCCACGCTCTGGGGATTGAGTGGCGACGCTGCCAAACCCAATGTGCACGTCTCGACGATCCGTGATCTCAGCGACCGACAAGCGGTCGACAGCCCCTGGCCTGGCTTCGTCGCCGCCATCACCGGGTTCGACGACGAGCGCCGCGAACGCCATGGCCAGACCGAGCTCAACAACGGCATCGTGCTGCGCTACGCCGTGATTCCGCTGCCCAACGGGCAAGTGATGATGACCTTCGTCGACGTCACCGACAGCGTGAATGTCGAACGCGCGCTGAAGGACAAGAACGAGGCGCTGGAAAAATCAGACCAGCTCAAGAACGACTTCGTCCAGCACGTGTCCTACGAACTGCGTTCGCCGCTGACCAACATCATCGGCTTCACCGAACTGCTTTCCGTGCCGACGACCGGACCGCTCAATCAAAAGCAGCGCGAGTATGTCGAGCATGTCAGCTCGTCCTCCTCGGTCCTGCTCACCATCGTCAACGATATACTCGACCTTGCGACCGTCGATGCCGGCATCATGCAGCTCGACATTTCCGAGGTGCATGTCGACCGCACCATCGCGGCAGCTGCGGAACTCGTCGCCGACCGGCTGCAGGAGCATTCGATCCGGCTCGAGGTCGATGCAGCTGCTGCGCCGAAGACGTTCCACGGCGACGAAATCCGTATCCGCCAGATCCTCTACAATCTGCTCAGCAACGCCGCCAACTACGCGCCGGAAGCCAGCACCATCCGTCTCGCCTGCCGCCATCTGGCGGACGGTGTGGAATTTTCCGTTCATGACGACGGTCCCGGCATGCCGCCGGATGTTCTGGATTCGGTGTTCCGCCGCTTCGAACCGCGTACCAATGGCGGCCGCCGGCGCGGTGCCGGCCTCGGCCTGTCGATCGTCAAGAGCTTTGTCGAATTGCATGGCGGCCACGTTCGCATCGAAACCGGCAAGGACAAGGGCACGACCGTCATCTGCACCTTCCCCGACATGCCGGGCATCCGCGCCGCAGCCGAGTAGCGCGCTCGATGACGGGCCTGGCGCTGGAGCGATTGCTCACCGATGAGACACAGACAGCGCGATTGGGCGAGGATCTGGCGCTGTCTCTGCGCGCCGGCGACGTGCTGGCGCTCAAGGGCGATCTCGGCGCCGGCAAGTCCACTCTCGCACGGGCCCTGATCCGAACGCTTGCGGACGACACCAGCCTCGACGTGCCAAGCCCGACCTTCACTTTGGTGCAGAGCTACGACACGCGCATCCCCGTCCATCATTTCGACCTCTACCGCCTGTCCTCGGCGGCCGAAATCGACGAGCTTGGCTTCGAGGAAACGCTGACGCAAGGTGCTGCCCTGGTCGAATGGCCCGAGCGTGCCGAGGGCTATCTGCCGAAGACAACGCTCTTGATCGAGCTTCTCCAGCATGGCGATGGCCGGTTGGCGCGACTGTCCGGCCAGGGGGCGGCCTTCGACCGCGCGGCGCGGTCGCTGGCCATGCGCGGCTTTCTGGAAGATGCCGGCTGGGGCGAAGCGCGGCGGCGCCATTTCATCGGCGATGCCTCGGCCCGCTCCTATGAGATCGTGACGCTTGCCGGCCATGAGCCGCGCGTGCTGATGAATTCGCCGCGGCTGGTGCTCGGCCCACCGGTGCGCGACGGCAAACCCTATGCGGTGATCGCCCACACCGCCCAGTCGGTCTCCGCCTTCGTCGCCATCGACCGGGCTTTGAAGGCCGGTGGTGTCAGCGTTCCGGAAATCCATGCCGAGGATCAGGACCAGGGCTTTTTGCTGATCGAACATCTCGGTGCTGAAGGATTTCTCGGCAAGGACGGCGAGCCGCTGGCCGAACGCTACGCGGCCGCGGCCGAGCTGCTGGCCATGATGCATGGCAAGACCTGGCCGCAGCGCCTGCAAGCCGGACCCGGCAGCTTCCACGAGGTGCCACCCTTCGACCGCGATGCGATGATGATCGAAGCCGAGCTGCTGGTCGACTGGTATGTGCCGGCGATATCGGGCGGCCCGGCCAGCGACGATCTGCGCACTGGCTATGCCAGGGAATGGAACGCGCTTTTCGACCGGCTGCATGGCAGCGAATACACGCTGATGCTGCGCGACTTCCATTCGCCCAACATTGTCTGGCGCGAGAATCGCGCTGGGCATGACCGGCTGGGCATCGTCGATTTCCAGGATGCGCTGATCGGGCCTTCAGCCTATGACGTGGCTTCACTGGCCATGGATGCCCGCGTCACCCTATCGCCCGAAATCGAAAAGCGGACGCTCGACGCCTATATAGCGGCGCGTCATGCAGCCGGCGCTTTCGACGAAGCAAGCTTTCTGGAAGCCTACGCAATCATGGCCGTACAGCGCAATTCCAAGATCCTCGGCATTTTCGTGCGGCTCGAAAAGCGCGACGGCAAACCTTGTTATCTGAAGCACCTGCCGCGCATCCGCGACTATCTGCGCCGGGCGCTGTCCCACCCGGCGCTTGCCAGCCTGCGGGGTTTCTATCGCGCGCACGGCTTGCTTGAGGAACGAACGCTGTGACAGCAAGACCGGACACTGCCATCGTACTCGCCGCCGGGCTTGGCAAGCGCATGCGGCCTATCACCGACACCATCCCCAAGCCGCTGGTCAGGATCGCCGGCAAGACGTTGCTCGACTGGGGCCTCGACAGCCTCGCCGCCGCCGGCGTCGCCAAGGCTGTGGTCAATGTCCACTATCTTCCCCAACAGATCGTCGCCCACGTCGCGGCGCGCCGCGCACCGAAGATCGTCATTTCCGATGAAAGCGACCGGCTGCTCGATTCGGCCGGCGGCATCGTCAAGGCGCTGCCGGAACTGGGCGAGCAGCCCTTCTACATCCTCAATGCCGACACCTTCTGGATCGACCACGGTCCGCTCAATCTTGGCCGCCTCGCCCTTGCATGGGACGCCGCGAAAATGGATATTCTGCTGATGCTGGCGGATCTCCATCAGGCGACCGGACACTGCGGCTCAACCGACTTCCTGGTTGCGCCGGATGGTGCCTTGCGGCGCTCAAAGGGCGATCCCGCTGGGCTGATCTATGCCGGCGCCGCGATCATCCATCCGCGCCTGTTCAAGGATGCCCCGGCCGAACCGCATTCGCTCAACGCCTATTTCGACAAAGCCATTGCCGCCGGCCGGCTGTTCGGCATGCCGATGCACGGCCACTGGATCACCGTCGGCACGCCCGATGCCATCCCGCTGGCGGAAGAAGCCGTCGCAGGCGCGCTAACCACCGCATCGGCCCGAAAATCGGAATCGATTTTCGGAAAGCACGATGCGTAGATTCAAAGAGTTAGATCGTCCTTTGTGCGCCCAAACGGGCGCACGGCGATCTAATGCGCAATGAGCGGCTCGAGCCGCGTTTTTTCCATTCCCCCCGGAGCGCCGTTCCTGTCGACGCTTGCCGAGGCGCTGCTTGCCGGCCGCCTGATTCCCGGATTTCGTTTCGACGGCGACCCGCTCGCTCTGGCCGATGTCACCATCTATGTGCCGACGCGCCGTGCCGCGCGCGCCTTGCGCGGTGTCTTCGTCGACAGTCTGAGAGCACGCGGCGGCGGCGGTTCGGCGATCCTGCCGGTCATCCGTCCGCTCGGCGAGTTCGACGAGGACGAAGCCCTGTTCGAGGCCGAACCATCGGCGGCAATCGATCTCGCGCCGCCGATCTCGGCAACCGAACGGCTGTTGCTGCTGACGCCGCTGGTGCGCGCCTGGAAACGCAGGCTGCCGGAGCATGTGGCGAAGCTTTTCGCGGAGGAAATCGTCATCCCCGCCTCCACCGCCGACGCGATCTGGCTGGCGCGCGATCTTGCCGGCCTGATGGATGAGATCGAGACGGAAGGCACCGACTGGGCAAAGCTCAAGGACCTGGTGACCGGCAGCCTTGCCGGATGGTGGCAAGTGACGCTCGAATTCCTCGGTATCGTCACCGATGCCTGGCCGAAATTCCTCAGCGAGAGCGACCGCTCCAACCCGGCCGCGCATCGCAGCGCACTGATCCGCTCCGAGGCGGCGCGGCTGCGGCGCAATCCGCCGGCCGGGCCGGTCATCGCCGCGGGATCGACCGGTTCGATACCCGCCACGGCTGAACTGCTTGCCGCGATCGCCCGCTTGCCTGCCGGCGCCATCGTGCTGCCCGGGCTCGACCAGACGCTGGACGAAGCGTCCTTCCAGGCGCTCGTCGCACCCGGCGCGCGGCCGGCCGTGCTTGGCCACCCGCAATATGGCCTGGCCAGGCTGATCGGCAAGATCGGCGTGCTGCGCTCGGGTGTCGAAGAGATCGGCACGGCGGAACCGCGGCTGGCCCTACGCGCCGCCCTTGTCGGCGAAGCGCTGCGGCCGGCCGAAACAACTGAGCTATGGGCCGAAACACGCAACGGGTTTTCGGCGTCCGATATTGCCGGCGCCTTTGCCGACGTGACGCTGCTCGAAGCGGCGAGCGAGCGTGATGAGGCCGTCGCCATCGCCGTCGCGCTCAAACAGGCGGTCGAAGAGCCGGGCCAAAGGGCCGCCCTCGTCACCGGGGACCGGGCGCTGGCGCGGCGCGTCTCGGTCGAACTCAAGCGCTTCGGCGTCGTTGCCGACGATTCCGGCGGCACGCCGCTCGCCAACAGCCCGGCGGCCAGTCTGCTCCGACTGGCGCTGGAGGCTATGTTCCGGCCGGGCGATCCGGTCGGGTTGTTGTCGTTGCTTAAGCATCCCCTGCTTGGCCTTGGCCTGGAGAGGGCCGATGTGCGCCATGCGGCGGAACTTGTCGAACTGGTGGCGCTGCGCGGCGGCACCGGTCGCCCCGACATCGCTTCGCTGCCTGACTTGTTCGAGGCTCGACTGACAGCCCTAGGCGATGGCAGCCGGCCGCCCTTCTGGTTTGCTCGGCTGACCGTGCGCTCCATAGAGAATTCGCAGAACCTCCTTGCACGCCTGACAGAAGCGCTGGCGCCGCTTTCGGCCTTTCGCGGCCAGGCGGGCGCCGACCTTGCCACCCTGGTCAAAGCCAGCGTCGAGACTCTCGAAAATCTCGGCCGATCCGCCGATGGCGGCCTGGGCGACCTCTATGCCGGCGACGCCGGCGAAAAGCTCGCCGAATTGCTGCGCGGGCTGGTCGCGGCTTCGGCCTCGCTGTCGTTCGCGACGAGCGAATGGCCAGATGTGATGGACGCGCTGATCGCGCCCGAGACGGTCAAGCCGGCACAAGGCACCGACAGGAACATCGCCATCTGGGGCGCGCTGGAAGCGCGGCTGCAGGATGTCGACACGCTGGTCATCGGTGGTCTCAACGAAGGTGTCTGGCCGCGCAAGCCGGAGAGCGACCGCTTCATGTCACGGCTGATGAAGACCGGCATCGACCTCGAACCACCCGAACGGCGCATCGGCCTTGCCGCGCATGATTTCCAGATGGCGATGGGCGCGAGACATGTGGTGCTGGCCCGCTCGGCGCGTTCCGGCGATGCACCCGCCGTGCCGTCGCGCTGGCTGCAGCGCCTATTGACCTTCATCGGCAACGACCAGGCGGTGGCCCTGCGTCGGCGCGGCGACGAGCTGCTCGCCTGGGCACGCGCGCTCGATACCGGCCCAAAGCAGGATTTCGCGCCGCGGCCGCAGCCGAAGCCGCCGCTGTCGGTGCGACCAACGCATTTCTCGGTCACCGAGATCGAAACGTTGCGCCGTGATCCCTACGCCGTCTATGCCAGACGGATCCTCGGCCTGATGGCGCTTGATCCGGTCATTCGCGATCCCGGTGCCGCCGAACGCGGCACACTGTTCCACGCCATTCTTCACCTTTTCTCCTCACGCGTGGCCGACCCGCGCGCGCCGGACGCGCTGACCAGCCTCATTGCCGCCGGTCGCACCTGTTTTGCCGAGGCCGCTCTTCCGGCCGATGTCGAGGCGGTATGGTGGCCACGTTTCGAAAAACTCGCTGCCAACATCATCGAATGGGAGCGCACCCGGGCCGACGCGGTGGTCCAACGGCATGCCGAGGAGCGAGCGGGGAAGACCACCGTCGGCCAGTCCGGCGTGACGCTGTCCGGTTATGCCGACCGTGTCGACCTGCTGGCCGGCGGCATGGCCGATATTTTGGACTACAAAACCGGTTCCTCGCCCTCCAAGGCGCAGGCGCACACGCTGCTGGCGCCGCAGCTGGCGCTGGAAGGCGCACTGCTGCGGCGTGGTGCGTTCAAGGATTTGGGTGTGCGCGAACCGTCGCAGCTGGCGTTCGTGCGGCTGAAGCCGAATGGCGAGGTGTTCGAAGAGTCCATCCTTGAACACAACCGCCAGCCGCGAACCGCAGCCGATCTTGCCGAAGAGGCCTGGGCACGGCTGGAAAAGCTCTTGATCCACTATGCCGACCCGGCGACCGGCTATCTGTCGCGCGCGCTGCCGTTTCGCGAAGGCGAGACCGATGGCGATTACGACCATCTCGCCCGCGTGCTCGAATGGTCGGCCGGCGGCGATGCCGGTGACGAGGGAGGGGAGGCATGAAGAAGGCCTATCCCATCCCGAGCGATACCGCCAACAGCCAGGCCCGCGCCGCCGATCCCCAGAATTCCGCCTGGGTGTCGGCCAATGCCGGCTCCGGCAAGACCCATGTGCTGGCGCAGCGCGTCATCCGGCTGCTGCTCAACGGCACCGACCCGTCGAAAATCCTGTGCCTGACCTATACGCGCGCTGCCGCCGCCAACATGTCGAACCGGGTCTTTTCCACACTGTCGGACTGGACGGTCCTCGGCGACGCCGAGCTTTCGGCAAAAGTCGAGGCGCTGGAGGGGCGTCGACCGGACCGCGACACCTTGCGGCGGGCGCGGCGGCTGTTCGCCGAGGCGCTGGAAACGCCCGGTGGGCTGAAGATTCAGACCATCCACGCCTTCTGCGAATCCGTGCTCCACCAGTTCCCTCTGGAAGCCAACATCCCGGCCCATTTCGAGATGCTCGACAGCCAGATGGAGGCATCGCTCTTCGCCGCGGCGCGCCGCGAGATGATTTCGGGCACGGCTGCCGGCAACGCTGATCTGGCTGAAGCCTTCGCCACTGTGCTGGAACGCGGCGGCGAAGCCGGTCTCGACGCCTTGCTCGGCGAGATCGTGCGCAAGCGCGACGGGCTGCGCCAGTTCCTCGATGCGGTCGGGCGTGACGGCTTCCAGCCCTTGTTCGATGAATTCCATTTCCGCCCCGGTCAAACCGCTGAAGGGCTGGCGGCATCGGTGTGGCCACTGTCCGGCTTCCTGCCCGACTATTTCGCCGGCTTTGCCCAGGCCGCGGAATCCACCGACGCCAGATCGGTGCTGAACAACATCCTGCCCTATGCGCGCCAGGCTTTCGCCGAGAGCGATCCCGTTCGCCGGCTGCAACTGCTCGCCAGAGCTTTTCTCAAGACCGATGGCGATCCCTACGATCCGTCAAAGGCCTTCAAGAAAGCCCTGACCGATCGCCTGCCCGATCTGGCCGAGCGCTACCTCTCGGCCGCGAACGCCATCATCGAAACCGTCGACCGCCTGGCGCTGTTCCGCATGCTGGAAGGCACGGCTGCCGCGCTGACCATCGCCGACTGGCTGATCGCCCGCTACGAGGTGCTGAAGCGCAGCCGCGGCTTTCTCGACTTCAACGATCTGATCACCCGCACCGTCAACCTTCTGGCGCGGCCCGATGCCGGCCCCTGGGTGCAATACAAGCTCGACCAGGGCATCGATCACATCCTGCTCGACGAGGCGCAGGACACCAGCCCGGATCAATGGGAGGTGGTAAAGCGGCTGGCGGAGGAATTTTTCGCAGGCTTCGGTGCACGCGACCGGGTCCACCGCACGGTCTTTGCCGTTGGAGACGAGAAGCAGTCGATCTATTCCTTCCAGGGTGCGGCCCCGGATTCCTTCGCCGACAGCCGGCTGTTGTTCGCCGGCCGGGTGCGCGATGCCGAGGCCTCCTTCGCCGACCTCAAGCTGACCTGGTCGTTCCGCTCGACCGACGACGTGCTCGCCGCCGTCGACCGCGTCTTTGCCGATCCGATCGTGCGGCGCGGCATCAGCCACGATCCCGATCCGCTGAACCACAAGGCGATCCGCACCGATGCGCCGGGTTATGTCGAGGTCTGGCCGTCGATCGGCGCCGATGTGGTGGACGAGCCCGACGACTGGACGCAGGCCATCGACCATGCCCATGCACCGGCGGTGCGCGTTGCCGAGAATGTGGCGGCGACAATCCAAAAATGGATTGGCACCGGGGAAGTTATCGAAGGCAAAGGACGCAGGCTACGCCCCGGCGATATTCTGGTTCTGGTTCGCAAACGCGATCGTTTCGTGCATGCTTTGTCTAGTAGTCTGAAGGATAGACAAATCCCCGTCGCCGGCGCCGACCGGCTAAGCCTGCCGGGCCATATCGCGGTCAAGGACCTGATCGCGCTCGGCCATCTGCTGATCCAGCCGCAGGACGATCTGTCGCTGGCCGCCGTGCTGCGCAGCCCGATCTTCGACCTGCCGGAGGAGACGCTGTTCACGCTCGCCGCGCAGAGGCCACCCGGCGTGTCGCTGGCCGCGTCGCTGCGCCAGCATGCCGCCGACGACGAAACCCTCGCAAAGGTCGTCGCCCAGCTTGACGTCTGGGCTGACGAGGCCGCCTTCAAGCCGGTGTTCGAATTCTATGCCGGCTTGCTGGCACGTGACGGCGTGCGCAGAAAAATGATCGCCAGGCTTGGGCCGGAAGCCGGCGATATTCTCGATGAGTTCCTGAGTTTCTGCCTGGCCGAGGAACGGACCGGCCTGCCCGGACTGGAAGCCTTCCTGTCGACGCTGGAAAATGCCGGCCCCGAGATCAAGCGCGAGATGGACCAGACGCGCGACGAGGTTCGCGTCATGACCGTGCATGCCGCCAAAGGGTTGGAAGCGCCGGTGGTGTTCCTGGTCGACGGCGGCTCCGCTCCATTCAGCGACCAGCACCTGCCGCGCCTGATGCCCTTCGGCGGCTCGGGCCGCAACTTTGACGGCAAGGGTTATCTCTGGCGTTCGGCCAGCGATGTCGCCAACGGTTTTTCGAAGGCGGCGGCGGCGCGGGCACGGGAACTTGCCGACGACGAATACCGTCGGCTGCTCTATGTCGGCATGACCCGCGCCGAGGACCGGCTGATCGTCTGCGGCTATCATGGCAAACGGGCGCCGAACGCCGGCACCTGGCATTCGATCGTCAGCCGCGCGCTGATCGGTGCGCCGGAAAGCGAGCAGCGTCCGCACCCCACCGGCGGCGAGCCGGTGCATCGTTTCCATGTCACCAACTTGCCGCCCGTTGCCCCAGGCGTCAGTGAACAGGCGCGGCAGGCCGATGCTTTCGGGCCGTTGCCGGCGACCCTGTTCCGGCCCTTGCCGCCCTTTGAGGACCTGCCGCGGCCGCTGTCGCCATCCGGCGCCTCGGCGCTGATCGACGAAGGCAAGGAAGCGGTGGTCGACAAGGCTTCGCCAGTGCTGGACGCCGACGCCGAGCCTGGCTTTGCCGTGCTGCGCGGGCTCGCCTTGCACAAACTGTTGCAGATGTTGCCCGGCATTGCCGACGAGTTTCGCCACGGCGCGGCTGAGCGCTACCTGGCGCGGGTCGGCGCAGATTGGTCCGCGTCAGAGCGGGAAAAGGCTCTGGCATCGGTCAGCGCCATCCTTGCCGACTCGCGTCTCGGCCAGCTGTTCGCGCCATCGTCACGCGCCGAGGTGGCGATCATGGGCAGCCTGGAGGTGAGGGGCAAAAAGCGCTCGATCTCCGGCAAGATCGACCGGCTGGCTGTGACAGCGGACACGGTTTCGATCGTCGATTACAAGACCAACCGGCCGGCGCCCGCCTCGCTGGCCGAGGTTCCGCCGGCCTATCTGCTGCAGCTGGCACTCTATCGCGCCCTCTTGCAGCCGCTTTACCCCGGGCGCGAGGTCAAGGCGGCCTTGCTGTTTACCGAAACGCCACGGCTGATTGAACTGCCGGCCCGGGCCATGGATGACGCCCTTGCCCGACTCACAGGAGCGTGACACAAGACCTGCTTGAAGAAGGGCGTAACAACCACCACATTTGGTGCGACAAAGAACTCTCGAAAGGATTTCCGCATGGGTGCCACCGTCAAGGTCGACAAGAACAATTTCCAGGCCGACGTGCTCAACGCCAACGTACCGGTCGTGGTGGATTTCTGGGCTGAATGGTGTGGCCCGTGCAAGATGATCGCGCCGGCGCTCGAGGACATTGCCACCGAGCTCGGTGCCAAGGTCAAGATCGCCAAGCTCAACATCGACGAGAATCCCGAGCTCGCCGCCCAGTTCGGCGTGCGCTCGATTCCGACGCTGATGATCTTCAAGGGCGGCGAAGTGGCCGACATGAAGGTAGGTGCTGCGCCCAAGACCGCGCTGTCGCACTGGATCAACGGCAGCCTCGCCTGATCCAACTGAATTCCTGATCACAAAGCCCGGCCCTCGCGCCGGGCTTTTTGTTGGCGTCATTGCTGGCCCGCTCTGGCCCTCACATAAGGACACGCCATATCCTCTGCTGGGAAGCAGAAACAGGGAGAGCGACATGACCGGATCCGCCAAGGCCACCGTCTTCATCGACAATGAGCGCGTCATCGTCACCGAATACCGTTTCCAGCCGGGCGACAACACCGGCTGGCACCGCCATGGCCACGACTATGTCGTGGTGCCGCTGATGGACGGCAAGCTGAAGCTGGAAACCAAGGACGGCGAAACCTTCGCCGAGATGAAGAAAGGCGTGCCTTATTTCCGCAAGGAGGGCGTCGAACACGACGTCATCAGCGCCAATGAAGGCGAATACGCCTTTATCGAGATCGAGCTGAAGTAATCCGCCTAAGCTGTGCCCGGACTGATGCGACCTGGAATGCGGTCACCAGTCGGCGATGCGATCACCGCCGGTGAACTGCGCACTTTTTTCGGTGTACTCGAACAGCTCGATCTTCACGCCGTTGGGATCGCGAATCCAGGCCTGAAAGGTATCGTCGCAGGCGTGCTTCTTTGCGGTCACGTCGATGCCCTTTGACTTGATATGGGCGATCGCGGCGTCGATGTCTTCGACTTCCAGGCAGAAATGGTTGATCTGGTTGAGTTCGCTGTAGGCGGCAGCATCCTTCTGGAACACTTCGACATGGCTGCGGCCGCCGCAATCGAGGTAGAAGCCAAAAATCCTGTCGTCGCGTAGAAAATTGAACCGCGTGCCCAGCCCGAGCACATCGCGGTAGAAGCTTCGCGTCGCTTCCAGATCATGCGCGAAAATGCAGACATGGGCGAGCTGCCTTACCTTGATCATCACAGGCTCCTGTTGGCCGTCACGCACCTCAGGTTGGCGGCGTGCCGTTCTCGGCCAGCACCGCGCCGGCGAAATAGAGCGATCCGCTGATCAGGATGCGCGGCGGCGGACCGTCCCAGGTGTCGCGCAGCAGCATCAGCGCGCTTGCAACGGAACTCACCGGTTCGGCCGTCAGCCCGGCTTCCGTGGCACGGATCGCCAGTTCGTCGTTTGGCACACCGGCCTCGCTCGTGCTCACCGGCACCGTATAGACATGCCGGACCAAGCCCTTGAAGGCGCGAAAATAGCCGGTCTGATCCTTGGTGTTGATCATGCCGGAGATGAGAAACAGCGGACGCGGGTTCTTCTCCTCCTGCTCGGCCAATGCCTCGGCAATGACCACGCCGGCGCCCGGATTGTGGCCGCCATCGAGCCAGATATCGGCACCCTTGGGCGCTAGGTCCACCAGCCTGCCTTGCGACAGCTTCTGCATGCGACCGGGCCACGCGACATTGGTCATTGCCTTCTCGGCGGCGCGATGGCTGATCTCGAAGCCGGCAGCCTTCACGGCTGCGATCGCTGCGGCCGCATTGGCGAATTGGTGGCGTCCGGGCAGGCGCGGTGGCGGCAGGTCCATCAGGCCGTCCTCGTCCTGGTAGACCATGCGGCCGTTTTCCTCGAAGGCGAGGAAATCCTGGCCGTAGACGAAGGTCGGGCACTCGAGCCTCTCGGCGGTTTCGATGATCGCCTGCAGCGCCGTCTCGCTTTCCTGGGCGCCGATCACCACCGGACAGCCGCGCTTGATGATGCCCGCCTTTTCGACGGCGATCAGTTCGACCCGGTCGCCGAGATAGGCTTCGTGGTCGAGCGACACCGGCATGATCACCGACACCGCCGGCCTGGCGATGACATTGGTGGCGTCCAGACGGCCGCCGAGACCGACCTCGATGATCGCGGCCGCGGCCGGATGTTCGGAAAACAGGATGAAGGTGACAGCGGAGAGGATTTCGAAAACGGTGATCTTCTGACCGCCATTGGCCTTGGCGACGCGGGCGATAGCTTCCGCGAATACCTTGTCGTCGACCAGCCTGCCGCCGCCCTCGGCGGCGAGCCGGTAGCGCTCATGCCAGTTTACCAGATGCGGCGAGGTGTGGACATGGACAAGGTGGCCGGAGGCTTCGAGCAGTGCGCGCGAAAAGGCGGCGCAGGAGCCCTTGCCGTTGGTGCCGGCGATGTGGATGACGGGCGGCAGCAAGTCCTGCGGATTGCCGAGCCGCTCCAGGAGCCGCGTGATGCGGTCGAGCGAAAGGTCGAAGCCTTTCGGGTGAAGCGCCATCAGGGCTTCGATTTCGCGGTCGGCGGCAAGCGTTGTCATGACAGAATCCCGGCGCATGGCCCGGGGACCAGAATCAATCCCGGAATGGCCATGGCAATCAAAAGGCTACAGCGCGCGACCGCCCTCGTGCAATCGCGGTCGCGGCGCTTGGTGTCGCGTCAGGCCTGCGGCCGGGCTTCGGCAGGGATCACCGCCGGCGGCAGGATTTCCGGCTCCAGCGGCTTTTGCTCGACCGGCATCTTGAGCAGCATCTTCAACAGCCGTGCGATCGTTTCGCGCATCTCGAGCCGCGACACCACCATGTCGACCATGCCGTGCTCCATCAGATATTCGGAGCGCTGGAAGCCGTCCGGCAGCTTCTCACGGATGGTCTGTTCGATGACGCGCGGCCCGGCAAAGCCGATCAGCGCGCCCGGCTCGGCGATGTGCACATCGCCCAGCATGGCGTAGGAAGCGGTGACACCGCCGGTGGTCGGGTTGGTCAGAACGACGATGTAGGGCAGACCGGCTTCCTTCAGCCGGTCGACACCGACCGTGGTGCGTGGCAATTGCATGAGGGACAAAATGCCTTCCTGCATGCGGGCGCCACCGGAGGCGGCAAACAGGATCAGCGGCCGCTTGCGCTGCAAGGCCGCTTCGAAACCGTGGACGATGGCGTCACCGGCCGCCATGCCGAGCGAGCCGCCCATGAAGGCGAAATCCTGCACCGTCACCACCACCGGCAGGCCCTCGACGGTGCCCAGCGCGTTGATGATGGCGTCTTCGAGGCCGGTCTTCGCCTTGGCGTCCTTCAGGCGGTCGACATAGCGCTTCTCGTCGCGGAATTTCAGCGGATCCTGGACGACCTTGGGGTTGTCCAGGGTCTCGTACTTGCCGTCATCGAAGAAGAATTTCAGCCGCTCCTTGGCCGAGATCTTCATATGATGGCCGGAAGACGGGATAACGAACTGGTTGGATTCCAGATCCTTGTGGAACACCATTTCGCCGGTCTCAGGATCCTTGATCCAGAGATTCTCGGGCATGTCGGTGCGCCGGCCGAGCATCGAATTGATCTTCGGGCGAACGTAATTGGTGATCCAGTTCATCGCTTCGGCTCCTGTCCTGACGAAGAGTTGGGTAAAGACGTAGGGAAACTATTCGGCAGCAGCAAGGCGAGCCGAGCGCACGCCTTGCGCCAGGCCGCTGACCAGGGTGGCGACGGCTTCGGCCGGGTCGGCGGTCTTTTCGCCCTTCGGCCCCAGCACATTGGCGACCGCATTGACGATCGCGGTGCCGACGACGACGCCATCGGCATTGGCGCCGATCACGCGCGCCTGCTCGGCGGTCTTGACGCCGAAGCCGACGCAGACCGGCAGGTCGGTGTGGCCCTTGATGCGCTTGACGGCGGCGGCGACCTTGCCGGTGTCGGCCAGCGCCGAGCCGGTGATGCCGGTCATCGATACGTAGTAGACAAAGCCCGACGTGTTCTGCAGCACTTTCGGCAGACGCTTGTCGTCGGTGGTCGGCGTCGCCAGGCGGATGAAGTTGATGCCGGCTTTCAGCGCCGGAATGCAGAGCTCCTCGTCCATTTCCGGTGGCAGGTCGACGACGATCAGGCCATCGATGCCGCTGGCAATGGCATCCTTGAGGAAGCGGTCGACGCCGTAGATGTAGATCGGGTTGTAATAGCCCATCAGCACGATCGGCGTTTCATTGTCGCTGGTTCGGAATTCGGCCGCCATCTTCAGCGTCTTGACCAGCGTCTGGCCGCCTTTCAGCGCGCGCAGGCCGGCAGCCTGGATCGCTGGGCCATCGGCCATCGGATCGGAAAACGGCATGCCGAGCTCGATGATGTCGGCGCCTGCCGGGGGCAGCGCCTTCATGATCGACAGCGAGGTGTCATAGTCGGGGTCGCCGCCCATGAAATAGGTGACGAGCGCCGGGCGGCCTTCGTTTTTCAGCTTCGCCATACGGCGGTCGATGCGGGTCACCATGTCTGGCCCTTTGGACGAATGTTACTCATAATCAACTCCCAATCGAAACTGTCCAAAGGGCCTAGATCTCCATGCCCAGCATCGAGGCCACCGTGTGCACGTCCTTGTCGCCACGGCCGGACAGGTTGACGATGACGATCTGGTCCTTGTCCATTTCAGGCACGATCTTCACCGCGTGGGCGATGGCGTGTGCGGATTCCAGCGCCGGGATGATGCCTTCGACGCGCGTTGTCAGTTTGAAGGCTTCCAGTGCCTCGTCGTCGAGGATCGGCACATATTCGACGCGGCCGGAGTCGCGCAGCCAGGAATGCTCCGGGCCGACGCCGGGATAGTCGAGACCGGCCGAAATCGAATGGCCGTCCATGATCTGGCCGTCAGCATTCTGCAGAAGATAGGTGCGGTTGCCGTGCAGCACGCCGGGCGCACCGGCGTTCATCGAGGCGCAATGCTCGATGCCGTCGAGACCGCGCCCGCCGGCTTCGATGCCGATGATCTTGACCTCCTTGTCGTCAAGGAAGGGATGGAACAGACCGATGGCATTCGAGCCGCCGCCGACAGCAGCAATGATGGTGTCAGGCAGCCGGCCTTCCTGCTCGAGAATCTGCGCGCGCGCCTCGATGCCGATGACCGACTGGAAATCGCGCACCAGCTCCGGATAGGGATGCGGGCCGGCGGCAGTGCCGATCAGATAATAGGTGTCCTCGAC
The DNA here is from genome assembly GCF_056402995.1 of Mesorhizobium sp. P3_A8. Taxonomy (NCBI): domain Bacteria; kingdom Pseudomonadati; phylum Pseudomonadota; class Alphaproteobacteria; order Hyphomicrobiales; family Phyllobacteriaceae; genus Mesorhizobium; species Mesorhizobium sp. P3_A8. Next base: position 338,759 of record NZ_JBFUGI010000001.1, read on the forward strand.
ATTGGTTACCCAGTCGCGCAATGCCTCGTTCATGGCGTCCTTCAGCGTGCCGTGGCCGGCCGTGACCGGCCGCACTTCGGCGCCGAGCAGCTTCATGCGGAAGACGTTCGGGCTCTGACGGGCAACGTCGGTGGCGCCCATATAGACGACGCAGGGAAAGCCGAAGCGGGCGGCGACGGTGGCGGATGCCACGCCATGCTGGCCGGCGCCGGTCTCGGCGATGATGCGCTTCTTGCCCATGCGCTTGGCGAGCAGGATCTGGCCGAGGCAGTTGTTGATCTTGTGCGACCCGGTGTGGTTCAGGTCCTCACGCTTGAAATAGACTTTTGCGCCGCCCCCGAGGCCCTTCGCCGAGGAAACCTCACGAAGATGCTTCGTCAGGCCTTCGGCGAAATAGAGCTTTGAGGGCCGCCCGGCATAGTGGGTCGAAAGATCGGTCAGCTCAGCCCTGAAGTCCGGATCGTTCTTGACCTCGTTCCAGTTCCGCTCGAGGTCGAGGATCAAAGGCATGAGCGTTTCGGCGACGAAACGACCGCCGAAAATGCCGAACATGCCCTGCTCGTCGGGTCCGGTGCGGAAGGAATTGGGTGTCGCCGGCTTGTTCATCGCCGATCTCCTGCATCTTGATGTCTGATCATGTCCTTGTCGGAAAACCGGTTCCCACTTTTCCTGGACATGCTCTCATTTAAGGCCTTAGGCGGCGCGGTCGTCGCGTGCTGCCCGGACGGCCCGGAAAAACTGTTCGATCAGCGCCGGATCCTTGACGCCCGGCGCGCTTTCCACGCCCGAGGAAATGTCTATTCCGGGCGGGTTGGCAAGCCGAAGGGCGTCGCCGATGTTGGCGGCGTTGAGCCCACCGGAAAGCATGTAATCGACGCCGGCGTCAAGGCCGGCAAGGATGCGCCAGTCGAAGGCGACGCCATTGCCGCCCGGCAATACTGAGCCCTTTGGCGGCTTGGCGTCGAACAGGAACCGGTCTGCGACACCGATGAACGGCTTGATCCGGTCGAGATCGGCGGCCTCGCCGAGCGGCAGCGCCTTCATCACCGGCAGACCATAGCGGGCTTTCAGTTCGGCCACGCGCTCAGGTGCTTCCGAGCCGTGCAGCTGCAGCATGTCGGGCTGCATCTTTTCGATGATCTCATCCAGGAAGGCGTCGCTGGCGTCAACGGTGACGGCAACCGCCAAGGCCTTGCCGCGCGCCGCTTCGCGCAGACGCCCGGCTTCCACCGGCTCGACGTAACGCGGGCTTTTCGCAAAGAAAATAAAGCCGACATGGCTGGCACCGCCGGCCAGTGCCGCGGCCATTGCCTGGTCGGTCTTCAAGCCGCAGATCTTGATGTCGAGCGCCATGGCGCGGGAATTGGCATGAAACGCGCCAAGAGTCGAGAAAAAGCATGATGTTTGCCGGCACCGCCAAAGGCGCTACCTATGGATAGACAGCTTGCCAGGCGGGAGAAAGATCATGGCCGACAGAACCGTTGCCGAACTCAGACAGAAGATCGCCCAGGCGCGCGAGGTCATCACCCATCTGATGGACAAGGCCGCCTTCAACGGCGCCGAAGCGCACCGCGCGCTGGATTATTTCGGTGGCGATGAATTCGACGGCAATTTTTTGCCGTGGCCGCATCATGGCGATGAAGGGCTGCGGCCGGATGAACTCAATGCTGCGAACGACGATTGACTACTCAAACACGATCGCCTGCAGCGCGCCGCCATTGCGCTTCAGCCAGTCCTTGCAACGGTCGGTGTCGGGGCAGAGTTTTTCGCACAGTTTCCAGAATTTCGGGCCGTGATTCATCTCCTTGAGATGCGCCACCTCATGCGCGACGAGGTAGTTTATGACGGGCTGCGGCGCCATCATGATGCGCCAGGAGAAGGACAGATTGCCCTCCGAGGTGCAGGAGCCCCAGCGGCTGGACGTGTCCTTGTAGCGGATCGCCTTGGCGCGCTTGCCGAGCGCCTCGGTGTGCTTGATCACCAGCTTCTCGATTTCCTTCTTGGCCTCGCGCTTCAGGAAATCGGCGATGCGGCGCGGCAGATGGATGCGATCGCCATGCACGACCAGCAGCGGACCGCGCTCGTCGCGCGACACGGTGACGGTGCCGCGCTTTGACGGTTCGTGGACGATGCGGTGCGGGACGCCGCGTATCGGGATCTTGATGCCAGGCCGCACTTGCGGGCGCGTCGGCACCTTGGCAAGGCGCTGTTCCAGCCAGTCCTGGTGACGGTCGAGAAACCTGTCCACCTCGCCCCGGCGCAAGCCCGGCGGCACGGTGATGCGCAGGCCCTGGCCGCCGGAATCGATGCGCAGCGTCAGGCGCCGCGCCCGGGCGCTCTCGACGATCTTGAGCGGCAACGTGCGGCCGGCGACACAATATTCTCGCTCCACGACGGGCGTGGGCTTGGGCTTCGTCAGATTGCGAAAAAATCCGAGGGTCATGACCGGACGATACGCGATTCGAGAAAAACGAATAGAACAAAAAAGAAACGGCGCCGCTCGCGCGACGCCGTTCTCATACCTTGGCCCCGTCGCTAAGCCTCAGTCGTCAAGCAGGTTCGAGCCTTTGCCACGCTTGGTGGGGGTCGTGCCGGTGCTCGGATCGCTCTTCGCAGGTGCAGTCGACTTGTTGCGGTTCGCCATGAAGCGATCGAACTCGTCCTGATCCTTGGCGCGGCGCAATTCGCGGGCGTATTCGTCGAACTGCGTCAGCATCTCGTCGAGCTTGCGGCGCTCTTCGTTCAGGCGCTCAAGTTCCTTTTCGCGCCAGTCGTCGAAAGCGACGTTGCCGGTGCGGGCGGAGCCATTGCCCCAGCGCGCGGCCTTGTCGGAACTGCGGCGGCAGCCGGCGAAGATGCCGTCTGTGGCGCGGTTGACGTCCCGCTTGAACCCGTCGAGCCGGTCGCCCCAGATGATATAGGCGAGCATGGCAAAGCCGAGCGGCCAGAACACCATGAAGCCGATCACCATCAACGCGATGGTCGCCGGCGTCCAGGCCGGGCGGATCAATGCAGATGTGTTCATTTTCTCCCATTCCTTCGGTTGGAGACAGCCAGAACCGGCTGCGTGGAATCGAAATGGGAAGGCAAAAACGGCGATTCAAGACAATGTCCGCCAAAACCGGACAAGCGACTGAAATGATTATCGCTTTTTGAGCATATCGAGGAAAAGCACGACCAGCCCGGCGATCAGGCCCCAGAATGCGGCGCCGACGCCGAACAGCGTCAGGCCGGAGGCGGTGACAACAAAGGTGACGGTGGCGGCCATGCGGTCGGCCTCGTCCTTCAGCGCGATCGCCAGCGCGTTGGCGAGCGACGCCATCAGCGCAAGACCCGCCACCAGCACGATCAGGCTCTGCGGCAGGACGGCGAAGATCGCTACCAGCGAAGCGCCGAAAATCGCGAAGATAAGATAGGCGAGCGCATAGAACGGCCCGGTCTTCCAGCGCTCGGCGGGGTCGGGATGAACGTCGGGTCCGGTGCAGATAGCCGCCGAGATCGCCGCCAGATTGGTGGTCGAGCCACCGAACGGCGCCGACAGCAGCGAAAACAGGCCGGTGACGCCGATCAGCGGGCCGGGCTCCGGGTGATAGCCGGCGGCGCGCAGCACGGCGAGGCCCGACAGGTTCTGCGAGGCCATGGTGACGAGATAGAGCGGTAGCGCCAGGCCAATCATCGCCTTGGCGGTGAAATCGGGCGCAATCAGCGTGAGCGTCGACAGTTCGGGTGTCGGCAGGCCGCCGACACGGCCCGTCAGGAAGGCGGCCAGACCGCCGCCGATCAGCACCGCCAGCACCGACAGCGCCGGGTTGAACAGGCGGATGACGAAGAACACCGCGATCAGCGGCAGGATCAGCCAGGGGTCGACGGGAATGGTCTTGACCGCATTGAGGGCGAAGGTGACGACAATGCCGGCCAGCATGCCAGAAGCGACGGAGGGCGGTATCCTGGAGATCAGCTGCGTCAGCGGCCGAAACAGGCCGGTGGCGATCAACAGGATGGCGGTGACGATGAAGGCGGCGACGGCCTCATTGATCGAAAAGCCGCTCGAGGCCGCCATCAGCGCCAGGCCCGGCGTCGACCATGCGGTGATGACAGGCATTTTCGTGCGCCAGGACAGCCACAGGCTCTCGATCGCCATGGCCAGGCAAATGGTCGTCACCCAGCTCGCCGTCTGGATTTGCGTTGCACCAACCGCGTGGGCGGCGGCAATGACGATGGCCAGCGTGCCGCCAAAGCCGACGATGGCAGCGACAAAGGCTGAGATCGGGATGGAGAGGCGCATCGTCACTTGCCCCGCCCGGCCATGTCGCCGACCGCCCGCAGCAGCATGTCGAGATCCTGTGGCCGCGACAGGCGGTGGTCGCCGTCCGGGATCAGTGACAGCGTGACATCGTCGGCCGGCAGCAGGCTGACCAGTTTCAGAGCGTGGCTCGACGGCACGTCCGGATCGGCCAGGCCCTGCAGGATGTGGACCGGGCAATGCGTGTCGATCGGGCCCGTCATCACCCGGTTGTGGCGCCCGTCCTCGATCAGGGCTCGGGTGTAGATGTAAGGCTCCGTGGAATAGTTCGACGGCTCGGCGAAGAACCCTTTTTCAGCGAGGTCGCGCTTCTGCGCTTCGGACAGCACCGGTTCGACCAGCTCAGAGGTAAAATCCGGCGCCGGCGCCAGCAGCACCAGGCCGACGATTTTTGCGCCACCCGCCTTGCGCAATTCCTGCACCATGCGCAGCGCGATCCAGGCGCCCATCGAGGAACCGACCAGGATCTGATCGCCCTTGGTGAAATGGCGGAACACGGCAAGGCTTTGCGACAGCCATTTCGAAATCGTGCCGTCGGCAAAGACGCCACCGGATTCGCCGTGGCCGGAATAGTCATGACGCAGGAAGGCGCGGCCCTCTTTCGCCGCCCAGTCCGACAGCGTCTGCGCTTTCGTGCCCAGCATGTCCGACTTGTAGCCGCCCAGCCAGACGATGCCGGGCGTAGAACCCGCGGTATAGCGCACCGCGATGCGCGCTCCATCGACATCGAGAAAGGTTGGGGGCGTGGCGGTCATGGCTTTTCCTCAGGCCCCTCTTTTGGCACGGTGTTCTTGTGGCACAGCCACAGGCGTGGCGAAAAGTGCTCGTGCTGCTTCTTTGTTTGGTACAGGACAGTGATCAGGGTGATTTTCTGTCAATGCTGTGCTATTGACTCCGCCCGCGCGCTCCCCACATTGGCGCGTCCAGACATCAGACCGACAAAACCCGGAACGAAACGGCCAAGGAGACCACGACCATTCGCAGACCTTTCAAAGCAGCGGCGCCGACCAAGGATGGGCCGCGCTCCAACCGTGATATCCGGGTTCCCCGGGTCCAGCTTATCGACGCCGAAGGCCAGAACCGCGGCGATGTTTCCATCAACGACGCATTGCTGCTCGCCGAAGAGGCCGGGCTCGATCTCGTCGAAATATCGCCCAATGCGGTACCGCCCGTCGTAAAGATCCTCGATCTCGGCAAGTTGAAATACGCCAACCAGAAGAAGGCAGCCGAGGCGCGCAAGAATCAGAAGGTCATCGAGATCAAAGAGATCAAGATGCGCCCGAACATCGACAGCCATGACTACGAGACCAAGATGAAGGCGGTTCGCCGCTTCTTCGAGGAAGGCGACAAGGTCAAGCTGACGCTGCGCTTCCGCGGTCGCGAAATGGCGCATATGGAACTCGGCATGCAGCTTCTGAACAAGGTGCGCGAGGAAGTGGCGACCATCGCCAAGGTCGAGGCGGAGCCGAAGCTCGAAGGCCGCCAGATGATGATGGTGCTGGCGCCGCGCTAAGGCGCGCCGTCAGCGATATCACGGCGTGGTCACGATAAGGTTAGGCGTGGCCATCACGTTAAATCCGCCTGAATTGTGTTACAGGCCGTCCCGGCGATTGGCGGGACGCCTGTTTCTTGGCGAAAGCTGCGATCGCCGGCTAAGCTCTTCGACGATCGGGTATTCCCTTGGACAATGAAGTCAAATACGGGCTGGGTAACTACCAGCAGATGCGCCGACTGGTGCTTGCCGTGCTCGTAGTGGTGCTGTTTTTGGCGCTGCTGTTCGGCCAATCGACCTTCCCGCCCGACACGCCGGTGCATGAATCGATCGAGATGTTCGGCGTGCTGTTGATCTTCCTTGGCATCGTCGGCCGCCTCTGGGCGACGCTCTATATAGGCGGGCGCAAATCCTCCGAGGTGGTGACGGGCGGACCCTATTCGATCACCCGCAATCCCCTTTATGTGTTCTCGACGGTGGCGGCGGCCGGGGTCGGTGCCCAGATCGGCTCGTTCTCGGGCATCATCCTGTTTGCGCTGCTTTGCGCCGGGGCCTTCCACATCGTCATCTTGCGCGAAGAGAAATTTCTCAAGGAGGCGCTCGGCGCACCCTATGCGGACTATCTGGCGCGGGTGCCGCGCTTTTTCCCGAACCTCTCCCTCTACCAGGAGGGCGATACAGGCAGCTTCAAGCCGCGCCTGCTGCTCACCACGCTGCTCGACGGGCTGGTGTTCCTGATCGCGCTGCCGGCTTTCGAACTGATCGACGGCGCGCAGCTGTCGGGCATGCTGCCGGTGTGGTTCACGCTTCCCTGACCGGGGACAGAGCGTCGCACGGCCTGAGGTGTTGCGCACCAGCCGTCTTTGACGTATAGGACCGCCGTTCAAGAAAACCGCCCGGCAGGGCATGCCGTGGCGGTTTCATTTGCTTTTCGGGCTTTGGTCGGCCCGGAGCGAACAAGAAGCGCGATAGTGCGCCAACTAGACGGAGTAGCAAAATGCCCAAGATGAAGACCAAATCGGCCGCCAAGAAGCGGTTCAAGATCACAGGTACGGGTAAAGTCCTGTCGGCTGCGGCCGGCAAGCGTCACGGCATGATCAAGCGTTCCAACAAGTTCATTCGAAATGCCCGCGGCACGATGGTTCTGGCTGAACCGGATGGCAAGAAGGTCATCAAGAATTTTCTGCCGAACGGCCTCTAAGGCATTCGGTCCGGACACGCATTAGTTTTACGCAATTCGGAACGGAAAGCCGCCAGGCACCTGGAATTGCTTTTAAGGAGATCATGACATGGCACGCGTAAAGAGAGGCGTCACCTCGCACGCCAAGCACAAGAAGGTCCTGAAAGCCGCGAAAGGCTTCTACGGCCGTCGCAAGAACACCATCCGCATCGCCAAGCAGGCGGTGGAAAAGTCGATGCAGTACGCGTATCGCGACCGCAAGAACCGCAAGCGCTCGTTCCGCGCGCTGTGGATCCAGCGCATCAACGCCGCGACGCACGAGCATGGCCTGACCTATGGCCGCTTCATCGACGGGCTCAACAAGTCGGGCATCGAGATCGATCGCAAGATCCTGTCGGATATGGCCATCCATGAGCCGCAGGCTTTCGCAGCCCTGGTCGCCAAGGCCAAGGTGGCGCTCGAATATCTGAAGAACACCACGCCGAACGCTTTTGAAAGCGCTGTCGCCTAAGACCAGCGCTTCCCAAGCATTCGCAATTCTGATTTGGGGAACCCGCGCTGGCACGGCTGGCGCGGGTTTTTCTTATGCCTGAATACCCAACTTGAACGTGACCACCTTCACGTTAGCGCAGATTTCCAACGTAGCGAGTTTGACCGTGAACGACGCAACCACCGGCCTGGATACGCTTGAAAGCTCACTTCTGGCCGACATCGCATCGGCCGCCGACGAGCCGGCCATCGAGGCCGTGCGCATCGCTGCCTTCGGCAAGAAGGGCACCGTGTCCGAGATGCTGAAGACGCTTGGTGCCATGACCGCCGAGGAGCGCCAGATCAAGGGCCCTGTCATCAACGGCCTCAAGAACCGCGTCACCGAGGCGCTGACGGCCCGCAAGGCCGAATTGAAGGACGTGGCCATCGCCGCACGCTTGGCCGCCGAAAAGGTCGACGTGACGCTGCCGGTGCGGCAGTCGCCGGCCGAACGCGGCCGCATCCATCCGATCAGCCAGGTCATCGACGAGATCGCGGCGATCTTCGGCGATCTCGGCTTCGCCATCGCCGAAGGTCCCGATATCGAGACCGACTATTACAATTTCACCGCGCTGAATTTCCCGGAAGGCCATCCAGCGCGCGAGATGCACGACACCTTCTTCTTCCAGCCGGACGAGAAGGGCGAGCGCAAGCTTTTGCGCACCCACACCTCACCCGTGCAGATCCGCACCATGGAGAAGCAGAAGCCGCCGATCCGCATCGTTATTCCCGGCAAGACCTACCGCCAGGATTCGGACGCCACCCATTCGCCGATGTTCCATCAGGTCGAGGGTCTGGTGATCGACAAGACGGCCAACGTCGCCAATATGAAGTGGGTGCTGGAAGAGTTCTGCAAGGCGTTCTTCGAGGTGCCCTCGGTCAAGATGCGCTTCCGCCCATCCTTCTTCCCGTTCACCGAGCCAAGCCTCGAGGTCGACATCCAGTGCGACCGCTCGCGGCCCGGCGAAGTGCGCTTCGGCGAAGGCTCCGACTGGATGGAGATCCTCGGCTGCGGCATGGTGCACCCCAATGTGCTGCGCGCCGGCGGGCTCGATCCCGATGAGTATCAGGGCTTTGCCTGGGGTATGGGCATCGACCGCATCGCCATGCTGAAATACGGCATGCCGGACCTGCGCGCCTTCTTCGACGCGGATGTCCGCTGGCTGTCGCATTACGGTTTCCGGCCACTCGACATGCCGACGCTGTTCGGAGGCCTGAGCGCGTGAGCGTAGCTGCCGATCCCTATGCGGACGCGGTGACCTTCCGCTTTGGCGACAGCCCGGGACTCGCCGACGAGTTGCTGGCGCTGGTGCTGTCGAGGCGCAAGACCGCGACCTGCGGCGCGTTGCGCGATTACGGCGGCGCCGAGCCGGTGCCGGAGGTCGGACGCCGCGATGTCGTGCTCGACGGCAGCGGCAGGCGCGCGGCGGTCATCGAAACGGTCGAGGCCATTGTGCGGCGCTTCGACGAGGTTGATGCCGACTTTGCCCATGACGAGGGCGAGGGTGATCTGAGCTATGAATACTGGCACGAAGCCCATCGCGCCTATTTCGAGCGCAATGGCGGCTTTTCGCCTGACATGAAACTGGTTTGCGAACGCTTCCAGCTGGTCGAAGTGTTCAGTCAAGATGACGCGAAAGTATGAGACGATGAACGAGCTGTTGCATTACCGCTTCCGGCCGCTCGCCATGCCGACGCTCTTCGGTGGGTTGAGCGCATGACTGCGCCCCACATCGGCGGCTGCCGCTGCGGCGTCGTGCGGTTCGAGGCTTCGGCCGAGCCGCATCACATCAGCTATTGTCATTGCGGCGATTGCCGGCGGGCGAGCGGCGCGCCGGTATCGGCCTTTGTCGGCTTCCTGGTCGACCAGGTGGCGTTCACCGGCAAGGCGCTGAAGATGTATGAGAACGGCCCGGTGACGCGCTCCTTCTGCGGCGTCTGCGGCTCGCCCATCGCCTATGTCGATGAGCGGCTGGAGGACGACATTTACTTCATGCTCGGCGCCATGGACGCGCCGGCCGATTTCACGCCGACGCTGCATGCCTATGTCAGCAAGCAGCTGCCTTTCCTGCATATGTCCGACGATCTGCCGAGACATCTGAAATCAAGCGTCAAAAGACCAGACGGAACAGTCCCATGAAATTCACCCTCTCCTGGCTCAAGGATCATCTCGAGACCGACGCCTCGCTCAATGCGATCGTCGAGCGGCTGACGTCGATCGGCCTCGAAGTCGAGCATGTCGACGACAAGTCGAGCCTGAAACCCTTCGTCATCGCCAAGGTGCTGACGGCGGTGCAGCACCCCGATGCCGACAGGCTGCGCGTGCTGACCGTCGATACCGGCGACGGCAAAGCACCTGTTCAAGTGGTGTGCGGAGCGCCCAACGCCCGCGCGGGCCTGATCGGCGCCTTCGCCGCACCCGGCGCCTATGTGCCCGGCATCGATGTGACGCTGACGGTGGGCAAGATCCGTGGCGTAGAGAGCCATGGCATGATGTGTTCCGAGCGCGAGCTGGAACTGTCCGACGAGCACAATGGCATCATCGACCTGCCTGAGGATGCGCCGGTCGGCACCAGCTTTGCCGCCTATGCGCATCTCGACGATCCGGTCATCGAGATCAATCTGACGCCGAACCGGCCCGATGCCACCAGCGTCTACGGCATTGCCAGGGATCTGGCGGCAAGCGGGCTCGGCACGCTGAAAAGCGCTGCGGTCGAAGCGATCCCCGGCAAGGGCGAAACGCCGGTCAAGGTGACGATCGAGGCGCCGGAGCTTTGCCCCGGTTTCGCCTTGCGCCTCGTGCGCGGCGTCAAGAACGGTCCGTCGCCGAAATGGCTGCAGCAAAGGTTGATCGCCATTGGTCTGAGGCCGATCAGCGCGCTGGTCGACATCACCAACTACGTCACCTTCGACCGCGGCCGGCCGCTGCATGTGTTCGATGCCAAGAAGGTTGCCGGCAACCTCGTCGTGCGCCGCGCGCGCGACGGCGAGAAGGTGCTGGCGCTCGATGGCCGCGAATACACGCTGACGCCGGACATGTGCGCCATCGCCGACGACAATGGCGTCGAATCGATCGCCGGCGTCATGGGCGGCGAACATTCGGGCTGCGACGAGAACACCACGGATGTGCTGATCGAATCGGCGCTTTGGGACCCGATCACCACCGCCCGCACCGGCCGCACGCTCGGCATCATCACCGATGCGCGCTATCGCTTCGAGCGCGGCGTCGATCCTGAATTCATGGTCCCCGGCGTCGAGTTGGCGACGAAACTGGTGCTCGATTTCTGCGGCGGTGAGCCGACCGAGACCGAGATCGTCGGCTATGCCGACCACAAGCCCAAGATCGTTTCCTTCCCGCTGTCGGAAGTGACGCGTCTGACCGGCATCGAGGTGCCGAAGGCAGAAAGCCTCGACATCCTGTCGCGCCTCGGCTTCAAGCCACAGGGATCGGGCGATGTCGTCGATGTGGCGGTGCCGTCCTGGCGGCCCGATGTCGACGGCAAGGCCGATCTGGTCGAGGAAGTGATGCGCATTCACGGCGTCGACAACATCGCCCCGCAGCCGCTCGGCGCGCATGATGCGGTCAATTCCAAGATCCTGACGACGCTGCAGGTCCGCACCCGCACAGCCAAGCGGGCGCTTGCCGTGCGCGGCATGATGGAAGCCGTCACCTGGTCGTTCATCCCCGCCAAACACGCAGAACTGTTCGGTGGCGGCCAGACGGCACTGAAGCTCGCCAACCCGATCGCCGCCGACATGTCCGACATGCGGCCGTCGCTGCTGCCGGGGCTGATCGCCGCCGCGCAGCGCAATGCCGACAAGGGCATTGGCGACGTGGCGCTGTTCGAGGTGTCGGGCACCTATGAGGGCGACGGCGCCGACCAGCAGCGGCGCGTGGCCGCCGGCGTGCGCCGCGGCACCGCCAAGCTCGACGGCTCCGGCCGCAACTGGGCCGGCAATTCCGGCCCGGTCGGCGTGTTCGACGCCAAGGCCGATGCGATCGCGGCACTGGAAGCCTGCGGCGCGCCAGTCGACCGGCTGCAGATCGAGGCAGGCGGCCCGGCCTGGTACCATCCCGGCCGTTCCGGCACGATCAAGCTCGGGCCGAAGACCGTGCTCGGCACGTTCGGCGAGTTCCATCCGAAGACAATGGAAGGGCTCGATGTCTCCGGGCCGCTCTGCGGCTTCGAAGTGTTCGTCGATGCCGTGCCCGAGCCGAAGGCCAAGCCGACCAAGACCAAGCCGAAGCTGGAGCTCTCCGCCTTCCAGGCGGTGAAACGCGACTTCGCCTTCGTCGTCGACAAGTCCGTCGAGGCCGGCACGCTGGTGCGCGCGGCGTTGGCCGCCGACAAGAAGCTGATATCGGGGGTTTCGGTGTTCGACATCTTCGAAGGCGCGTCGCTCGGCACCGACAAGAAATCGATCGCCATCGAAGTGTCGATCCAGCCGGTCGAGAAGACGCTGACCGACGAGGATTTCGACGCGCTGGCCAAGCGTATTGTCGAGAATGTCGGCAAGCAGACGGGTGGCGTGCTGCGCGGGTAGCTTGCGAGCAGATGGCGAATCGTCCTCCAAAGGGCGATGGACCATCTGCGCTATTCCGGGCTGCCGTTCGAAGCACAACGCGAAGCGTTTCTCGACATCGTGTCGGCAGACCCGCTGGTTCGCGAAGCGCTGGCGCGTGCCTGTACGCTCGACCTTCCGGGCTGGCTGGTGGTTTCCGGCGCGCTCTACAATTCCGTCTGGAACCATCTGATCGGGAAGCCGTCGGGCTACGGCATTAGGGATGTCGACCTGTTCTATTTCGATGACAGCGACCTGTCCTATGAGGCCGAGGACGCTGTCATCCGCCGGGCCGCAAAGCATTTCGAGGGGCTGACCCTGCCGGTGGAGGTGCGCAACCAGGCGCGGGTGCATCTGTGGTATCCGCAGAAGTTCGGACAGCCCTGCCCGCGCTACACCAGTTCAAGCCAATCCATCAGTTATTTCGCCTCGAAGACGCATGCCGTTGGGGTGCGCTACGACGCTGGCGGGCAGTTGGAGCTGGTGGCGCCGTTCGGGCTGGATGATGTCTTCTCGTTTCGCATCACGCCGAACCGGGTGATGGACAACCAGCGGACTCATGAGGCGAAGGGTAAGCGGGCGCAGGAGTGCTGGCCGGGGTTATCAGTCGTGCCGTGGTAGGAATGCCGAAATGTCGGCGCGAGGCACCCCCCTCTGTCCTGCCGGACATCTCCCCCGCAAGGAGGGAGATTGGCAGCTTCATCGGCGGCGATCTTTCTTCAACGTTGGCAATTGGCGAAAGCAGCCACGACATCCGATCTCCCCCCTTGCGGGGGAGATGTCCGGCAGGACAGAGGGGGGTGCCTCGCGCCGACCTTTTAAAATCATTCGCATCGCGCAGCATTGAAGAAGGGGCGCTGAAGCGCCCCTTCTTCGCGCCGACCACTGCTCACCCGTTCACCAGCGCCAGCAACTCCTCGGTGTAGCGCTTGCCCATCACCTTATCCGGCGACAGCGCCTCACCAATCGCCGCAACCTCGGCAGCACTCAGCTCAACCCCAGCCGCCGCCGTGTTCTGCTCGAGATGACGGATTTTTCGTGCACCGGGGATCGGCACGATGAAATCGCCCTGGTGCAGCACCCAGGCCAGCGCCAGCTGCGCCGAGGTGACGCCCTTCTCCGTCGCCAGCTTTTCCAGCGTCTTGATTACCTTTGCGTTGGCTTCCATGGCCTCGGCCTGGAAGCGCGGCAAGGTGCGGCGCCAGTCGCCATCGTCAAGCGTTTCGGGCTTGGCGATGGTGCCCGTCAGCAGGCCACGGCCGAGCGGGCTATAAGGGACGAAGCCGATGCCGAGTTCGCGGCAGACGGCGAAGACGTCTTCTTCCGGGTCGCGGCTCCACAGCGAGTATTCGCTCTGCACGGCCGCGATCGGATGCACGGCATGCGCCCGGCGGATGGTCGCGGCACTTGCCTCCGACAGGCCAAGCGCGCGCACCTTGCCCTCGCGCACCAGTTCGGCCATGGCGCCGACCGTGTCCTCGATCGGCACGTTGGGGTCGACGCGGTGCTGGTAGTAGAGGTCGATGACATCGGTGCCGAGCCGCTTCAGCGAGGCCTCGGCCACCGCCTTGACGTGCTCGGGGCGGCTGTCGACGCCGGCCATGCGGTCGAGGCCGGTGCCTTCCTCCAAAATCTTGAAGCCGAATTTCGTCGCAATCGTCACTTTGTTGCGCACCGACTTCAGTGCCTTGCCGAGCAGGATCTCGTTCTCGTAAGGGCCGTAGACTTCGGCCGTGTCGAAGAAGTTGACGCCGATCTCGACGGCGCGGTGCAGCGTGGCGATCGCCTCTGCCTCCGGCTGGCCGCCATAAACGAAACTCATGCCCATGCAGCCGAGGCCGACCGGGAAGACTTCGAGTTCAGGTCCTAGTTTGCGGGTTTGCATCACGCGTCTCCTTGTTGTGATGCCGAGGAGATAGCGCCTTGCCTTGTGTTCGATAATAGGCTCATCTTAGCACGGGCTGTTCCAAGAAATAGATCAATGAATCGTGCGCATCTCTCGCAACTGGCGGTACTGGCAACCGTTGCCCAATGTGGCAGCTTTCGCGGCGCGGCCAGGGAATTGGCCATCGCGCCGTCGGCGGTCAGCCACGCCGTGTCCAGCCTGGAGGCGCGGCTTGGTGTGCGACTGCTGGCACGCAGCACGCGCAGCGTCGCGCCGACGGAAGAAGGCGCACAGCTGTTGGAGCGATTGCGGCCGGCGCTTTCCGAGATCGACCTGGCGCTGGAGACGGCGGTCGAGTCGCGCGACCGGCCGACCGGGAATCTCAGGCTCAGCGTGCCGCGCACGGCAGCGCATCTGGTGCTGACGCCGCGGCTCGGCGCCTTTGCCGCGGCCTATCCCGACATCGTGCTGGAGATCGGCATCGAGGACCGCTTCACCGATGTGGTGGAAGGCGGTTTCGATGCCGGCGTGCGGCTCGGCGAGAGCCTGCAGCGCGACATGATCGCGGTGCGTATCGGGCCGGACCTTCGCGGCGCGGTGGTCGGCGCGCCATCCTATTTCGCCGAGCGCCCCAAGCCGCACCACCCGCGCGACCTTGCCGACCATCGCTGCATCCGCTTCCGCTTTTCCAGTGGCATTCTCTACCGCTGGGAATTCGCCAAGGGCGGCGAGGAGATCGAGATCGCCACGCAAGGGCCGCTGATCCTCGACGAGGACCATCTGATCGCGCAGGCGGCGGTCGACGGCGCCGGGCTTGCCTTCGTCTTCGAGCCTTATGTCCGCGCCCCGCTCGCCGACGGCAGGCTGATCCGCGTGCTGGAGGACTGGTGCCCCTCCTTCGACGGGTTCTTCGTTTATTATCCCAGCCACCGCCAGATGCGGCCAGCGCTGAGGGCGTTTGTCGATTTCTTCAAGGTGAGTGTGTAGAGCGCGCGCCTCACCCTCCCTTGGGAGGGGTGAAGGGCGCTGGACGAAAGCTGACCCGGCGTTCGTTAACGCGTTATGAAGACCTCAATCACCAACACCCCAACCCGCTACGGTTGGGCGACGATCCTCCTCCACTGGCTGATCGGCGTCATCTTCATCGGCCAGTTCGCCCTCGGCTTCATTATGGTGCGACTGACCAGCCAGCGCATGGCCTTCGAGCTGATCCAGCTTCACAAATCGCTGGGCTTTCTGCTGCTTGGCCTCATCATCCTGCGCATCGGTTGGCGGCTCGGCAATGCGCCGCCGCCGCTGCCGGCTTCGGTCGGCGCCCTGGAGCGGCGTTCAGCGCCGCTCGCGCATCTGGCGCTTTATGCCTTCCAGATCGCCTTGCCCTTGTCGGGCTGGGTGCTGGTTTCGGTTTCGATGCTGGAAATCCCCACCATGCCGTTCAACCTGTTCGTGATGCCCAATCTGCCGCTCACCGAATCCGATGCCGCCGAAAGCTTCTGGGCGGCAGCGCACTGGTATCTCGCCTATGCCGGCATCGCGCTGGTCGCGCTGCATGTCGGCGCCGCGCTCCGCCACCACTTCCTGCTGCGCGACAGCGTGCTAGCACGCATGATCACGCCTTCGTCAGGTGGGGAATAGACCGGCGACCACGCTCGTTGGTGGGTAAGGACGCGAAAAGCGTTGTCTCCAGGAAAGGAACCATCCCATGCATGCGCGCATCCTTGGATTCGCGGCTTTTGCCGCATGCCTTGCCGTGCCCGCAGCCGCGGCAGTAGCGTTGAACGACGCCGCCGGCAGCTACACGGTCAGTACGGCAGGCTCCAGCATCCGTTTCACCATAGGCAAGGCCGGCGGTGGCGGCTTCGACGGCGCCTTTGCCCGCTTCAAGGGCACGATCCGTATCGACAATGGCGATGTCGGGCGCTCGAAGGTCGACCTCACCATCTATCCGGAAAGCGTCGGCACCGGCCAGGGCCGCATCGATGCGTTCCTGCGCTCCGACGCGGTGTTCGATGCGGCCAACAGCCCGGAGATCCAGTTCCGCTCGACCAGCGTGACCCGCACCGGCGACACATCGGCCCTTGTCACCGGTAGGCTGACGGCGCGCGGCAAGACGTTTCCGGAAAAGTTTACCGCCGAGCTCGATGGGTTGAAGGGCGGCGCGATAAAATTCCATGTCACCGGCAAGGTGCTGCGGTCGCGCTACGGCATGGATGTCGGCACGCCGCTCTATTCCAACATCGTCGACTTCGACATGACGCTGACGGGCAAGCGGGGTTAGTTTGCTACGGCACTCCGCATTGGCTTTTCCATCGATTTCGGGCAAACCTCGTCTGATATAATCGACATGGAGAGAGTGCGATGTTCCGATGGGGTGTGTTGTCGACGGCCAAGATCGGCCGCGAGCAGTTGTTGCCGGCAATCGTCGAGGCGGAGAACGGCGTGCTGTCGGCGATCGCCAGCCGCGACCTGTCGAAGGCCAAGGCGTTGGGTGAGCGGTTTGGCGCCCGCCACGCCTTCGGATCCTACGAGGAACTGCTCGCTTCCAAAGAAGTCGACGGCGTCTATATCCCGCTGCCGACATCGCAGCATGTCGAATGGACGGCGAAAGCCATCGAAGCCGGAAAACATGTGCTGGTCGAGAAGCCGCTCGCGCTCGACGCCAAGGACATCGCGCCACTGATCAAGCTGCGCGACGCCAGGAAAGTGCTGGTCTGCGAAGCCTTCATGGTCATCTACCACCCGCAATGGATCAAGGTGCGCGACCTCATTGCCAGCGATGCCATCGGCCGGCTGCGCCATGTGCAGGGCGCGTTCTCCTACTACAATGTCGACCCCAACAACATGCGCAACCAGCTCGACCTTGGCGGCGGCGCGCTGCCCGATATCGGCGTCTACCCGACCGTGTCGACGCGCTTTTCGACCGGCAAGGAACCTATCCGTGTCCAGGCGACGATCGAGCGCGACAAGAAATTCGGCACCGACATCTACTCCTCGATCCGCGCCGATTTCGGCGACTTCGAACTGTCCTTCTACCTGTCGACGCAAATGGCGGCGCGGCAGGTGATGGTGTTCCACGGCGAGGAGGGTTTCATCGAGGTCTTTTCGCCCTTCAATGCCGGGCTCTACGACCATCACCGCGTCGAACTGCACAACCAGAACCACACCGAAGCGCAAGTGTTCCGCTTCCCCGGCACGCAGCAGTACCGGCTGGAGGTCGAGACTTTTGCGCGCGCCGCACAGGGCGGCAAGGAACGTGTCTTCACGCTGGAGGAGTCCGTGCTCAACCAGAAGGTCATCGACGCCATCTTCCGCGCCGGCGGCAAGGACGGATGGGAAGCCGTCTAACTCTCTGCAATAAAATAGCCGGCTAATTCTGGGAGGAAAAATGGCTGACGACGCGGACGTGATCATTGTCGGCGCCGGCCTTGCCGGGCTGGTTGCCGCTGCCGAGCTTGCCGAGGCCGGCAAGAAGATCATCATCGTCGACCAGGAGCCGGAGCAGTCGCTGGGCGGCCAGGCGTTCTGGTCGTTCGGCGGGCTTTTCCTCGTCGATTCTCCCGAGCAGCGGCGCATGCGCATCCGCGATTCGCACGACCTAGCGCTCGATGACTGGATGGGCACCGCCGCCTTCGACCGGCCGGAAGATTTCTGGCCGCGCAAATGGGCGGAAGCCTATGTCGGCTTCGCCGCCGGCGAGAAACGGTCCTGGCTGCTGCAGCGCGGCCTGAAATTCTTTCCCGTCGTCGGCTGGGCCGAGCGCGGCGGCGGCAATGCCATCGGCCACGGCAATTCGGTGCCACGCTTCCATATCACCTGGGGCACCGGCCCCGGCGTGCTCGAGCCCTTTGTCCTGCGCGTGCGCGAAGCGCAGAAGCGTGGACTGATCAGCTTCAAATTCCGTCACCGCGTCAATGAACTGACGCGAACAGGCGCTGTCGTGACCGGCGTGCGCGGCGATATATTGCAGCCGAGCACGGTCGAGCGCGGCCGCAAGAGTTCGCGCGATGTCGCCGGCGATTTCGAACTTCATGCGCAAGCGGTGATCGTCGCTTCCGGCGGCATCGGCGCCAATCATCAGCTGGTGCGGGAAAACTGGCCCAAGCGGCTGGGTGCCGCACCAAAACGCATGATCACCGGCGTGCCCGACCATGTCGACGGCCGCATGTTGGCGATCACGGAAGCCGCCGGCGGTTCGATCATCAACCGCGACCGCATGTGGCACTATGTCGAAGGCATCAAGAACTGGGCGCCGATCTGGACCGAGCATGCGATCCGCATCCTGCCCGGCCCGTCGTCGCTGTGGCTCGACGCGCGCGGAAAGCGACTGCCGGTGCCGCTCTATCCCGGCTTCGACACACTGGGCACGCTCAGCCACATCATGAGCACCGGCTTCGACTATTCCTGGTTCATCCTGACCAAGAAGATCATCCAGAAGGAATTCGCGCTGTCGGGCTCCGAACAGAACCCGGACCTGACCGGCAAGAGCTGGCGCCAGGTGCTCGGCCGCGCCACCTCAGGCATCCCAGGACCGGTGAAAGCCTTCATGGAGAAGGGCGAGGATTTCATCGTCGAAGCCGACCTTTCGAAGCTGGTTGCCCGCATGAATGCACTGGCCGGCGGCGAGCCGCTGCTCGATCTCACCCAGGTGGAGCGCGAGATCCGCGCCCGCGACAGACAACTCGACAATCCGTTCTCCAAGGACATGCAGATCACCGCGCTACGCGGCGCCCGTGCCTATCTGGGCGACAAGCTCATCCGCACGGCCAAGCCGCACAAGATGCTCGACCCGGCAAATGGCCCGCTGATCGCGGTGCGGCTCAACATCCTAACCCGCAAGACGCTGGGCGGCCTGCAGACCGATCTCGACAGCCGCGTGCTGGGCGCCGATGGCCAGCCGGTGCCGGGGCTCTATGCGGTGGGCGAAGCGGCCGGTTTCGGTGGCGGCGGCGTGCATGGCTACGCGGCGCTGGAAGGCACGTTCCTTGGTGGCTGTATCTTTTCCGGCCGTAGCGCCGGCCGGGCGGTGGCACGCTCGGTGGCGTGAAACGACGCCATCGCTGTTGCCTGGGCTCCTATACGCTCGGGCGATAAACATATGACTTTTTTATATTTTTCAGATTTCGCCCGCCTCGAATACAAATGCCGATGCTTTTATCTTTCTGAGTGTAGCCGGTGCTGAGCCGCTGCAGGCAGCCGCCACCTCGTGGCGGCGGAAAGAAGGAAGTCTTCGATGTTCCTCTCAGACGGGCTTTATCTGCCCACTCATCGCCCTTTGCCGGCGTCGCAGGTCGAACAGATCAGGCGCGCGGCGAACAGCAATCGCCCGCAGGTCAGCCTGGTCGCGCCCTTCACACCGACATGGTGGCTTCTGGTCGTCGGCGCCTTGGTGGCCGCCGCCGCGATCGCTGCCCAGCTTTCCTGAAAGGCATGAGATGACCATGCAAAGCTCCCCTATTCCTCCTGACGGAAATGCCCTTCACCGCTTCGTCGTCGGGCGCGATGGCGAAGGCCACTGGATCGCGCGTGACGAAGAAGGCCAGACCGGCGGCGTTTTTGCCGACAGGAATTCCGCTGTGCGTTTCGCCACGATGGAAAGCGGCCATCGCGCCGGTGCAATACGCTTCGCGCCGGCAAGCGTGCGGCTTTCCCTGTTCAACTGAGCCGCGCCCGGTTCCGCGCTGGTCGGAACGATCTGGCCATGGACAACTCCAACGACATTGCTGGGCCAAACAGCGCCGATCTCACCGGATTGCTTGATCGGCTGCCGCATGTCGGCAGGCTGCTTGAGCACCAGCTTTGGGAGGCGGCACGCGCCCTGTCGCTCGACAGATCGTCCCGGCAAGGCCGCCGGTTTGCCGGCCTGATGGAGGTCGGCGCCATCCTAGACGCCGTCCTACTGCTGGTCGCTGCGTCGAAACCGGAGCGTTCGGTGTCGGCCATCAGCAAGATCGGCGTGCGCTGGCTCTGTTCCATTCAAATCACATCCGTAGGGAAAACGGCTCGGGCCGCCACAATCGAAGCAGACCATGTGGATCTGGCTGCCGCATTTCTGTCGGCCCTGCTTTCCTCGCATCTCGAAGAGACGGTGCATCCAAGAATTCACTCAGGAGACTCTGATTGCCATGACACCAGAACAAGCCCGAATACGCCTGACCGGAGCGATGACCGCGCTGGTGACGCCGTTCACCGACGGCGAGGTCGATCTGAAGCAGCTGACCGCGCTGTTGCGCTGGCAGATCGAACAAGGGATCAACGGGCTGGTGCCGTGCGGCACCACAGGTGAGGTGCCGACCCTGTCGTGGGAGGAGCGCCTGGACATCATTGCGCTGTGCGTGAAAATCGCGGCCGGCAGGGTGCCAGTTATCGCCGGCACCGGCACGAACAGCACCGAGACGACGATCGCCTTTTCGACCGCCGCCGAAGCCTTTGGCGCCGACGCCGCCCTCATCGTGACGCCCTACTACAACAGGCCGAGCCAGGAAGGAATCTTTCGCCACTTCGAGGCGGTCGCAGCCAAGGTCAGGATACCGATCATCGTCTACAATGTGCCGGCACGAACCGGCGTCGACCTGTCGGAGGAGACGATCGAGCGCCTGGCGCAGATTCCGACCATCGTCGGCATCAAGGACGCCACAGGCGAGGTAAGCCGGCTATCCACGCTTCCGCCCGTGCTCAGGCGTCGCTTCATCTGCCTCTCCGGCCATGACGCGACGGCGTTCGGCTTCAACACGATGGGCGGGCGCGGGACGATCTCGGTGGTCTCCAACGTTGCGCCGCGACTGTGCGTCGAGATGCATGATGCCTGCCGGCAGGGCGACCACCACACCGCCCGGGCCGTCCATCATCGCCTGCGGCCGCTGATCGCGGCGCTTGAACTGGAGAGCAATCCCGTGCCGGTCAAATATGCGCTGAGCCTGGCGCTGGGGCTGAGCCCGGATGTCCGTTTGCCGATGACAGCTGTTCGCCCTGAAACCGCGGTCGCGATACGCGAGGCCATGTTGACGCTGAATGGCGGTAGTGCCGGCGTCGTGCAATCAGGGCCGGCGCTTGCCTCGTCCACGCCGTGGCGGCTTTGACGGAAGCGCGTTGCCATCGACGGCGTAAGCCAGCCCCGGCTGGACGATCCATTCACCGGTGCGGAGCGCTTTGTCGGTCGGGCCGCCAGTCAAACGGCGGCCCGGAATTGCATAGTCGCTGGCTGCATAGAAATTCGAGAGCAGGTTTTGGCCTAAGATATATGCCTGCCCGCGATCAGAGATGCCGGCGCCGGCGCGGCTCGATACAGTCGGGCGACGGCGTCGTCGCCGAGCCGCCAGCGCAGTCGGGGCCGCCGGGTTGCATGTCCGGCCGTGGCGCGCAGTCAATTGCAGGTCCGCCGCAATCGGGGCGGTCCGGCCTATCGGGCTGGTCTGGTCTATCTGGTCGATCAGGCCGGTCCGGGCGATCTGGCCTGCCCGGCCAGTCGGGCCTGTCGGGGCGATCCGGCCTATCAGGTCTGTCGGGGCGCCAGGGTCTGTCCGGCCTCCACGGCCTGTCGGGTCGGTGGTCGCGGTCGCGCCAGTGGTGGTCGCGCCAGGGGCGGTCGCGATAATCGTCCGTATCGCCGCATGCGCTGAGCGTCGCGGCGCAAAGAAGAAGCGCCAACGCGCTTCGAAGCCTGGTCATGTCTGTGATGTCCTGCTGTCGGTCAAACCCAGCGTGGTCTGCACCGCCTGCATTGCACCTGCATTGCGCATCCCTGTCCGATCATGTCCAACTCACAGGACAGGGAAAATGCTCACCACACCCAGGCGCCTCGTCCGAGCGCAGCGGCTGCGTCGACGATCCGCGTGAAACTTTCGCGGGCGCGGCCGACCGTGTGCCGGGCCCTGAGATAGCCATGCACCAAACCCGGCTCCTCGAACCAGGTGGCTCGCCCGCCCGCCGCGATGACCCGGTCGCGATAGGTCTCGCCGTCGGACGACAGCGGGTCGCATTCGGCGGTGATCAGCACCGTCGGCGGCAGATTGGCGAAATCGGTGTCGGCCAGCGGCGACAGCGTTACATCGCCGGTCCGGTCGGCGCCGCCGGTGCGGATATGCTTGTAGAATTCGAGATCGCGCATGGTCAGCATCGGCGCTTCGGCATGCGTGAGATAGGAACCCTTCGAGCGGTCACCGCCGAGGCCGGGATAGATCAGCACCTGGCCAACCGGCCGTTTCGCGTGGCCGCGCGTGGCGTGGCTGACGGCGGCGCAGAGATTGCCGCCGGCGCTGTCGCCGCAGAGCAGGATGGGGCGATCGCGGGTGGACGCAGCCCATTCGAAGGCGGTCATCGCATCGTCGAAGGCGGCCGGATGCAGATGTCCCGGCGCCAGCCGGTAATCGACCGAGACCACTTCGTAGCCGGTACGCGCGCAAAGTTCGGCGCAGACATCGTCATGGCTGTCCAGCCCGCCGAGAATGAAGCCGCCGCCATGGATGTAGAGCACCGTTGCTGCAGGTTGCGGGGCGGTACGGTAGATGCGGATCGGGATTTTGTGCGTAGCCGTTGCTATCGAAGAGGTTTCGACCGCGACACCTTCGGGGTAGCCGGCAAAGAATTCCCGGCACATGCGGTCGTAGATCGCGCGCTGCTGGGTGATCGTGTAATCGATCGTGTCGGGCGGATAATAGGAATTGGTGCGCTCGATGAAAGCCCAGGTCTCGGTGTCGATGAGGGTTTTGTAGTCGGTCATGCTGGCTGCGCCGACTGCACAGGTTGAGCCGAGGCACCCCCCTCTGTCCTACCGGACATCTCCCCCGCAAGGGGGGAGATTGGCAACTTTGGTCGCGGCGCTGTTCTTGCGGCGCTGGTGATTGGCGAAAGCAGAGATGACATCCGATCTCCCCCCTTCCGGGGGAGATGCCCGGCAGGGCAGAGGGGGGTGCTTCGCGCTATCATTTCCGCAGAATCACTTCCCCTTCCACACCGGATCACGCTTTTCGGCGAAAGCGCGGAAACCTTCCATATTGTCCTCGGAACCGTAGAGCGCATCGACCGTCGCCAACTGGCGGCGCGTCACCCGGTTCATGGCATCCTGGAAGGTCAGCGCTTCGGCCACCCGCGCCGTCTCCTTGATCGCCGCAAACACCAGCGGCGGGCCGCTGGCGAGCAGGCGGGCGATCTCCCAAACGCGGTCCTCGAGCTTTTCCTTGGGCAGCACTTCGTTGACCAGGCCCCAGCGATGCGCCTCGGCGACATCCATCCAGCGGCCGGTGAGCAGCAGGTCCATGGCGACATGATAGGGGATGCGCTTCGGCAGCTTGATCGTCGCGGCGTCGGCCAGCGTGCCAGCGCGGATTTCGGGCAGTGCGAAGGAAGAGTGATCGGAGGCGTAGATGAGGTCGCAGGACAGCGCCAGTTCGAAGCCGCCGCCGACAGCCATGCCATTGACGCAAGCGATGACCGGCTTGTTGAGGTCACGCAGTTCCTGCAGGCCGGCGAAGCCGCCGACGCCATAGTCGCCATCGACCGCGTCGCCGCCGGCAGCGGCCTTCAGGTCCCAGCCGGCGCAGAAGAACTTGTCGCCTGATGTCTTGACGATTGCGACACGCAATTCCGGATCGTCGCGGAACGCCTTGAAAGTCTCGCCCATCAGCCGCGAGGTCTTGAGGTCGATGGCATTGGCCTTGGGTCGGTCGAGCGTGACCTCGAGGATCGAGCCTTCCCGGCGGGTCGAAATGACGTCAGACATTCTTGTTCTCTCCCAGCACCAGCAGCGCGTCGGCGATCCAGGCGCCCTTGCCTTCGACGCAGACGATCAGCGGGTTGATGTCGAGTTCCTCGATCTCGCCGGCATTTTTCTGCACGAATCCGGCGATGCCCGCGATGGCGTCGATGGCGGCCGCAACGTCGGCCTTGGGCCTGCCGCGATAGCCTTCGAGCAACGGGAACAGTTTGAGGCCGCGCAGTGCGGCCTCGATATCGTCGCGTGTCGCCGGCAGCATCAAGGTGACGCTGTCGCGCAGCAATTCGACCAGCACGCCGCCAGTGCCCAGCGTCATCACCGCGCCGAACATCGGATCCCTGGTGAAGCCGACGATCAATTCGGCGACGCCATCGCGCACCATGCGCTCGACATAGAGCCCAGTGCCGAGCGGCAGCAGATCATGCGCCGCCGTGCTGACGGATTCGGCGTCCTTGAGGTTGAGCCTGACAGCGCCGACCTCGGATTTGTGGGCGACGCCCAGCGCCTTCAGGGCAACGGGAAAGCCGAGCGCCATCGACGAGATCACAGCCTCGACCGCATTGCCGGCGCGCTCGCCTTTCGGCACCGGAAGCCCGGCCTTGATCAGCCTCGCCTTGGCCTCGGCCTCATCAGGCGTGACATGATCGCCGCCGGCAGCGCCGGAAGCAGAGGTGTCGATCGGCTGCGCCTGCGGTTCAGCCCACGCCCAGCCGATGAAGGCTGCTGCGCCTGCGGCATCCATCGCCTCGGAAATACCGAACAGAGGCACCATGCCCCGCGCCATCAGTTCGGCGGTGTATTCCTCGGGCAGGTTTTCCGGCAGCGAGGAAACGATCGCGCCATGCGCCTTGTTGGTCTTCAGCGCCGATTCGAAAGCGCGCAGCGTCGCCCACCAGTCGGTGACCGAGCAGCGGTCCGGGCGCGGAAAGTCGAGCACCAGCATGTTGAGGTCGAAGCCACCCGACACCATGGCGGTGAAGGTGGCGGTCATTGCCGGCTCGTTGTTCCAGATGAAGGTGTGGTAGTCGAGCGGGTTGGCGACCGCGACCAGCGGCCCGAGCGTCGATTTGACATGGGCGCGGTGTTTTTCCGTCAGAACCGGGAAGTTGACCCAGCGCCCTTCGGCGCTGTCGGCCATGACGGAAGCCTCGCCGCCCGAACAGCTCATCGACGACAGTCTGTACCCGGGCAGCGGGCCGGTGATGTGCAGCAGCTTCAGAGCCTCGATGAAGGCAGGAATGGAATCGACGCGCGCAATGCCGAGCCGCCTCAGGAAGGCACCCGAGGCCGCATCCGAACCTGCCAGCGAGGCGGTATGCGAGACGGTTGCTTGCCTGGCCTGCTCGGAACGCCCGACCTTCATGGCGATGATCGGTTTTTTCAGCTCGCGCGCCCTGGCGGCCAACCGTTCGAAGCCGGCTACGGAGTCAAACGCTTCGATGTGCAAGCCGAGCGATGTCACCCGATCGTCCTCGATCAGGCCGAGCGCCATTTCGGAAAGGCCGGTCTGCGCCTGGTTGCCGGCCGTCATCAGGAAAGCGATCGGCAGGCCGCGCTTCTGCATCGTCATGTTGATGGCGATATTGGAGGACTGGGTGATGATGGCAACGCCCTTGCCGCCTTCTTCCAGCCTGATGCCGCCATGCTGGTCGGGCCACAAAAGCGCGCCGTCGGCATAGTTGATCAGGCCGTAGCAGTTCGGCCCGATGATCGGCATCTCGCCGGCGGCGGCGACCAGTTCACCCTGCAGCCGTTCGCCGTCGTCATCATAGGCCTCGGTTTCGAGGAAGCCTGCGGCAAAGCAGACGGCGCCGCCGGCGCCACGTTCGGCCAGCGCCTTGATCACCTCGATCGTCAGATGCCGGTTGACCCCGACAAAGGCGGCATCCGGCGCGCCGGGCAGATCGGCGACCGAACGATAGGCCTTGCGTCCGGCGACCTCGTCCTTGGTCGGGTGCACCGGCCAGATTTCGCCGGCAAAACCCATCTTGATCGACTGCGCAACGACGGCGGCCGCTTGCACGCCACCGAACACGGCGATCGATTTCGGGCGCAGGAGACGTTCGAGTTTATGCATGGTCATCTTTTCGTTTGAGCATCATCTCCAGGACAAACGATCTCGTTTGTCCGACAAAGCCGAATCCCGACTTTGGGCGATCATGCTCTAAGCGCCGAACGGACGCAGCAGCGCCCGCGAAATAATATGTCGCTGAATCTCCGAAGTGCCTTCCCAAATGCGCTCGACGCGGGCGTCGCGCCAGATGCGCTCCAGCGGCAGGTCGTCCATCAGCCCCATACCGCCATGAACCTGGATGGCCTCATCGGCGACGAAAGCGAGCATTTCGGTGGCCTTCAGCTTGGCCATGGCCATGTCCTGATCGGTAACGGTGCCCTGATCGTACTTCCAGCCGGCTTCGAACACCATCAGGTCGGCGGCCTTCAGTTCCGTCGCCATGTCGGCGAGCTTGAACGATACGCCCTGGAACTTGCCGATCTGCTGGCCAAACTGCTGGCGTTGCGCGGAATACTCTATGGCATGGCCAAGCGCCCGCTCGGCACGGCCGAGGCAGGTGGCGCCAACCTGCAGGCGCGTGGCACCCAGCCAGGAATTGGCGACGTCGAAACCCTTGTGCACTTCACCGAGTACCTGGCTTGCGGGCAAGCGACAGTCGTCGAATTCGAGGATGGCGTTGGTGTAGCCGCGATGCGAGACGTTGCGGTAGCCGTCGCGCACCGTGAAACCTTTGGTGCCCTTGTCGACGAAGAAGGCGGTGATCTTCTTGCGTTTTCCGCGCGGCGAATCCTCCTCGCCGGAAGCCATGAAGACGATGGCGAAATCGGCGAGATCGGCGTGGCTGATGAAATGCTTGGTGCCGTTGAGCACCCAATCGTCGCCATCCTGCACCGCGGTCGCCTTCATGCCGCGCAGGTCGGAGCCGGCGCCGGGCTCGGTCATCGCCAGGCAGTCCCATTTCTCGCCACGGATGCAAGGGAACAGATATTTTTCGCGCTGCTCCGGCGTTCCGGCCAACAGGATGTTGGAGGGACGCGCCACGCAGGTCCAATGCAGCGCATAGTTGGCGCGGCCAAGCTCCTTTTCGTAAAGCAGCCAGGTCACCGTATCCAAGCCGGCGCCACCGACATCCGCCGGCATGTTGGCGGCATAGAGCCCGGCCTCGATGGCCTTGGCCTTGATCTCTTCGATCAGCTCGCGGCGCAGCACGCCGGTGCGCTCGACCTCGCGCTCATGCGGGTAAAGCTCATTCTCGACGAACGCGCGCGTTGTCTCGATAATAAGCTTCTGCTCTTCCGAAAGACCGAAATCCATGGTCTCAGCCCTTCTTCTTTTTCTTCGGCTTTTCCGCCTTCTTCACCGGCTTCGAAGCCTTGGCCGTCTCGGCCGCCTTTGAGGCCGCCGGCTTCTTCGCCGCCAGCTTGGCGAGCTGCTTGGTATAGTTCTTGTGCAGCGCGCCGGCACCCCAGCCCTTGCCCTTGTTCTGCTTCGACAGCGCATCCATGATCGCGACCAGGTTGTCGTCGCGGATCTTTTCCAGCTCGCGGATCGACAGGCCGTGCGCCTGGTCGTCCGACTGGGTGGCGATCAGGTCGACCAGTTCGTCGTTGAATTCCGGCACATCCATCAGCTTGGTCCACGGCCATTTCAGGCACGGCCCGAACTGCGCCATGAAGTGGCGCATGCCGGCCTCGCCGCCGGCGACGCGATAGACCTGGAACATGCCCATCTGCGCCCAGCGCAGGCCGAAGCCATAGCGCATGATGTCGTCGAGTTCCTCGACCGTGCAGATGCCGTCCTTGATCAACCACAGCGCCTCGCGCCATGCCGCCTCAAGCAGACGGTCGCCGACGAAGGCCTCGATCTCCTTGCGGATGACGACCGGCTTCATGCCGATCGACGCGTAGATCTCCTTGGCGACCTCGATGGCTTCCGGGAAAGTCTGCTCGCCGCCGACGATCTCGACCAGCGGCAGGAGATAGACCGGATTGAACGGGTGGCCGACGACCAGCCGCTCGGGATGGTTCTTCATCGCCACCTGCATATCGGTCGGCTTGATGCCTGATGTGGATGAGCCGACAATGGCGTTGGCCGGGGCATGGGCGTCGATCTCGGCCAGCACCTTGTGCTTGAGGTCGAGCCGCTCCGGCACGCTTTCCTGGATGAAATCGGCATCGGCCACCGCCTCGGCGATGGTTTTGGCGAAGGTCAGCTTCCCCTCTTTCGGCAGCCCGCCGGGCACCATCTGCTTGTAGGCGCGGCGCGCGCCCTTCATCACTTCCGAGACCTTGCGCGAGGCCTCGGGATCGGGATCGAAGATCGACACGTCGATGCCGTTGAGCAGCAGGCGCGCCACCCAGCCGGCGCCGATGACACCGCCGCCGATGGCGGCTGCCTTGTTGATGATGCTCATGCGGAAGCTCCGGTTCTTGTCTTGGCTAAAGTGGGATCTAGGAGAGGCACGCGCTCGCCGGCGCGGATGACTGCTGGGTCGTAGGCCTTGCGGGCAAAGACTTCGAGCACGAAGGGCCGGAAGAACGCGATCGACAGCGTCTCATAGTCGGGGTCGAAGCTCGACTGGTCCCAGCGTTCGCAAAACTGGTCGCAATCGTCGAAATAGGCGTGATCGGCGAAGCGGTCGCGGGCATGGCGGTTGCCGCCAAGATGATGGGCGTAATAGAGGCGCTGGAAGTCGCCGTGCTTCTCCACCACCCAGGTGCATTGCTCGCGCACGAACGGCTTCAGGATCGAAGCGGCGTATTCGTCGTGATTGTAGGGCGCGTAAATGTCGCCGATGTCATGCAGCAGCGCGCAGGCGATCCAGTCGGTGTCGGCGCCATCGCGCCAGGCACGCGTCGCTGCCTGCAGCGAATGGCCGAGCCGGGTGATCTTGTAACCGGAAAGACCCTCGTCGAGTTGGACCAGGGCGTCGAGCAGACGATCGCCGGTCTTGGCGGCATAGTCGATTTCATGGGCGGTCAGGAACTCGTAGTCGTCCTTGTCGCCATCCTTCATCGCGGTGAACTTGACGGTTGTAGCCATCGCCAGATCCTGCCTTACGCCGCGGCTGCGATTGGCGCCCGCTTGGTCAGGTTGAGCTTCTTGCGCACTTCTTCCGGTCCCAGGATCCGGGCGCCGAGATTGGTGACGATGCTGGCGGCACGCTCGACCAGCTGCGCATTGGTGGCCAGCACGCCCTTGTCGAGCCAGAGATTGTCTTCAAGCCCAACGCGGACATTGCCGCCGGCCAGCACCGCGGCCGCGGCATAGGCCATCTGGTTGCGGCCGATGGCGAAAGCCGACCAGTTCCAGGTCGACGGCACGTTGTTGACCATGGCCATGAAGGTGTTGAGGTCATCAGGCGCACCCCACGGCACGCCCATGCAGAGCTGCACCAGCGCATCGGGGTTGAGCACCTTTTCCTCGACCAGCTGCTTGGCGAACCAGAGATGGCCGGTGTCGAAGGCCTCGATCTCCGGCTTGACGCCGAGCGCCGTCATCATGCCGCCCATGGCGCGCAGCATGCCGGGCGTGTTGGTCATGACGTAGTCGGCTTCGGCGAAGTTCATGGTGCCGCAGTCGAGCGTGCAGATTTCCGGCAGGCACTGGCGCACATGTTCCATGCGGTTGGTGGCGCCGCCCATGTCGGTGGCTTTTTCGTTGAGCGGCAGCGGCGCCTCGGGCGAGCCGAACACCATGTCGCCGCCCATGCCAGCGGTGAGGTTCAGGATGACATCGACGTTCGCGTCACGGATACGCTCGGTGACCTCGCGGTAGAGATGCACGTCGCGGCGCGGTTTGCCGGTCTCGGGGTCACGCACATGGCAATGGACGATGGCAGCACCGGCCTTGGCCGCGTCGATGGCCGAATCAGCGATCTGCTTGGGCGAGCGCGGCACATGCGGGCTGCGATCCTGCGAACCGCCGGACCCGGTCACGGCACAGGTAATGAAGACCTCCCGGTTCATCGCAAGCGGCATGGAATTCTCCTCCCAATCAAACAGAGAGCACAGCATTGCGCGACTTGCGGGAGACTGCTTTACGTTTTACGAAGGCGTCATGATAAAAAACGAAAAAGCGACAATCTTTCGCGCCGAGCAGTCGCCGCTCAAGGTGACGATGCTGGTGTTTTCGGGAGCATCCATCATGTGCGTGGCATGCGCCGTCGATCCGCTGCGTGCGGCCAACCGCATCGCCGGCGAAACCCTGTTCGACTTCAAACTGGTTTCGGTGACCGGCGAGGCGCCGGTCACGACATGCGGCCTGCCCGTGGCGGTCAACGGCCGTTTCGATGCGACGGAGCCTACCGATGTCCTTGTCGTGGTCGCGGGCTTCGGCACGCAGAACTATGCCACGTCTGCCTTGCTCGCCGGCCTGCGCCGGGCGGCACGGTCGGCCCGCGCCTGCGGCGGCGTCGAGGCAGGCACATGGCTGGTGGCGCGCGCCGGCTTGCTGGAAGGGCGCAGCGCCACCACCCATTGGGAGGACATGGAGGATTTTTCGTCGGCCTTTCCAGGCGTCGACGTACGCCCCGATCGATACATCATCGATGGGCCGGTGTTCACCACGGGCGGAGCGTCGCCGACCCTGGACCTGATGCTGCACCTGATCCGCACCCGGCTCGGCATGGCGGTGGCGCTGGATGTGGCAAGCGCGTTCATCTACGATCAGGCGCGCGTGGCGACCGATGCGCAGCCGCTGGTCTCGCTTGGCCGGCTCGACGGCTACGATCCGCGCCTGGCGCAGGCCATCCGGCTGATGGAAGCGCATGTCGACCAGCCGCTGACCATAGAAGCCATAGCAAAGCGTGCCGGCGTGACGGCGCGCACCCTGGAAAGCATTTTTCGCAAGTCGATCGGCGAGACGCCAGGCGCCTATTATCTGAGGCTGCGGCTGGGGGCGGCGCGCCGGCTGGTGGTCGACACGCGTGTGGCCATGGCGGATATTGCCGGGCGGACCGGATTCTCGTCCGCCGCGGCATTTTGCAGAGCGTTTTCAAGAGCTTTTGGCGAAGCCCCGGTCAGGCTGCGCCGAGGATAATCAGTCTATTGTATTGTCGCAATTCCGGACGGAAAACCGCTCACACTTTTCCTGGAATTGCTCCAGGGGATTACGCGGCGTTCTGTCGATCGCTGCCGGCGTCCATCTGCGAGCGCATCTGCCTTGCCAGACGGACTTCAAATCGGCTGCTGACAGCGCGATCCCATTCGTTCTTCACATTGTCGGTCGGCCGCGGCAGCGCCATCAGCCGGTCGATGATCGATCCGGTCTCGCCGGATGACAGTAGGGCGTCGATTTCGCGTTCGTGCTGCATATCGGTTCGCCTCCTTCCTTTTCACCCGCCACAAGGTCCCTCTTATACGAGATACGTGACGGCAGTTTGAAGGCAAGAGCGAGGTCATTGAGGGGCGGCAAAGGGCAAACCATGTCGCCGGATGAGCGCTTTGGCGCAAGGCCGTTCCAGGGCGGGAGGAGTGTTCCCCGCCGCCCCTCGAGCAATACGAATCGGCTTTCCGCCCTCAGACGTAGCGGTTGACGATGTTCTCCAGTAATTCCTGGCGGCCGGAGCGTGGCTGCGGCTCGATCTTCTTCTTCACCACGCGCTCGGCGATGTCTTCCAGCGTGCGCTTGCCGGACAGCATTGCCTTGCCCTCTGCCGTATTCCAGCCGGCATAGCGCTCAGCCAGCGGCGCGGACAACGCCTTGTCCTCCACCATGCGAGCCGCGGCCTTGAGACCACGTGCACAAGAGTCCATGCCGCCGATATGGCCGATCAGCAGGTCCTGCGGGTCGAGCGACTGGCGGCGCAGCTTGGCGTCGAAATTGGTGCCGCCGGTCTTGAAGCCGCCGGCCTGCAGGACCTGGTAGTAGGCCAGCGCCATTTCCGGCACATTGTTGGGGAACTGGTCGGTGTCCCAGCCCGACTGATAGTCGTTGCGGTTCATGTCGATCGAGCCGAAGACGCCGAGCGCGTTGGCCAGCGCCAGCTCGTGCTCGAAGGAATGGCCGGCCAGGATGGCATGGCCCTGCTCGATATTGAGTTTTACTTCCTTCTCCAAGCCGAAGCGCTTGAGGAAGCCGTAGACGGTGGCGACGTCGTAGTCGTACTGGTGCTTTGTCGGCTCCTGCGGCTTCGGCTCGATCAGGATGGTGCCCTTGAAGCCGATCTTGTGCTTGTAGTCGACGACGAGGCTGAGGAAGCGACCGGCCTGTTCCTGCTCGCGGCCAAGGTCGGTGTTGAGCAGCGTCTCGTAACCCTCGCGCCCGCCCCACAGCACATAGTTCTCGCCCTTCAGCCGCTTGGTGACGTCGATGCAGCTCTTCACCGTCGCCGCCGCATAGGCAAAGACGTCCGGATCGGGATTGGTGGCGGCACCCGACATGAAGCGGCGATTGGAGAACAGGTTCGCCGTGCCCCACAAAAGCTTGACGCCGGTCTGCTTCATCTTGCCGGCAAAGTAGTCGGCGATCTCGTCGAGACGGGCAGAGCTTTCTGAAAAATCCTTGCCCTCGGGCCGCACGTCGGCGTCGTGGAAGCAGAAATAGGGTGCGCCAAGCAGCGAGAACATCTCGAAGGCGACATCGGCCTTCAGTTTCGCCAGTTCCATCGTGTCGGTGCCACCGGCCTTGGGGAACCAGGGACGGTCGAAGGTCTGGCCGCCGAACGGATCGCCGCCCGGCCAGGCGAAGGAATGCCAGTAGGCGACGGCGAAGCGCAGATGGTCTTCCAGCCGCTTGCCGGCCACCACCTCGTCTGGATTGTAGAACCGGTAGGCCAGCGGATTGGTCGAATCCGGTCCCTCATACTTGATCTTCTGGATGTCGCCGAAAAATCCACTGCTCATGATTTCTGTCCTCTCTCGAATAGTTCGCCCTGATTACCTCAGGCGTAATTGGTTTCGGTCTGCCGTGGGGTGAAAAGGATCGTGTCAAAGCCACTCAACGAAGGAGACAGACCATGACCGACCTCAACAAAATCGCCGAGGGCTACATCACCGCCTGGAACGAAAGCGATGCCGGCCGCCGCGCCGAATTGCTGAAGGCCACCTTCACCGAAGACATCAGCTATCGCGATCCGCTCATGCAGGGCGATGGCCATGAAGGCGTCGCCGCGCTCATCGATGGGGTGCAGCAACGCTTTGCCGGCTTTCGCTTCTCGCTGAAGGGCACGCCGGACGGCTTTGCCGACAGGATCCGCTTCTCCTGGAACCTCGGCCCGGAAGGTGTCCCTTCGGTCATCGAAGGCACCGACATCGGCATCATCGAGAACGGCCGCCTGAAGAGCGTCACCGGCTTCCTCGACAAGGTGCCGGCGCAATGAGGTTAGCTGGGTAAGGGAGGTGCGAGGCACCCCCCTCTGGCCTGCCGGCCATCTCCCCCGCAAGGGGGGAGATTGGCTGAGGCTCAGGCTTTCGCCAATCTCCGACGCCGCAACAATGAGCGAGGCGCCCGAGCTGCTGATCTCCCCCCTTGCGGGGGAGATGGCCGGCAGGCTAGAGGGGGGTGCCTCGCACTTACTCACGCCGTAACGCCCCTGATCGCCGGGTAGAGCGCCCGGTAGCGGTGATAGGCGTCCGCATACGCCCCACCAAGCCCAGCATCCGGGTCGATCGTGGCATCCGTCCTCGGCGCCGTGCACACGGCCAGCGGATCGGCACCGGTCGCCGCGATCAGTCCGAGCCGGGCCGCCCCGAAGGCGGCGCCGAAATCGCCGTCGGCGGGAATATCCACCGGCACCTGCAGCGCGGTGGCGATCGATTTCAGCCAGTAGCGCGAGCGCGAGCCGCCGCCGATCGCGGTCACCCGCGTCAATGTCGTGCCGGCCGTCTTGAGGGCTTCGAGGCTGTCGCGGAAGGCGAAGGCGACGCCTTCGAGCACCGCCTGGGTCAGCACCGCGCGGCTCGATTCGTGCGCCAGCCCGGTGAAGGAGCCGCGAATGGCGGAATCATTGTGCGGCGTGCGTTCGCCCGAGAGATAGGGCAGGAAGGACACGCCGGTCGGCGCCTTCAGCGTGTCGCCGAGTTCCGATGTCAACTCGCCTGCGTCTTTGCCGGTGATCTCCGACAACCAGTTGAGCGAATCGGTCGCCGACAGGATGACGCCCATCTGGTGCCAGGTGTTGGGGAGTGCATGGCAGAAGGTGTGGACAGCACTTGCCGGGTTTGGCAGATAGGACGCGTTGGCGGCAAACACCACGCCCGAGGTGCCGAGCGAGACAAAGGCATGGCCGGCGCCGACCGTGCCCATGCCGCAGGCCGAGGCCGCGTTGTCGCCGGCGCCACCGGCAATCGGGATGCCGGCCTCGACGCCCCATTTCGACGCCAGCTCGCCGCGCAGCCCGCCAGCCTTCTCAGTGCCCTCGACCAGCGACGGCATTTGGCTCTCGTCAAGGGAGGTGACAGCGAGCAGATCCGGCGACCAGCGGCGCTTGCCGACATCGAGCCAGGACGTGCCGGCCGAATCGGACATTTCCGAAATGTGCTCGCCGGTCAACCAGAGCCGCAGGAAGTCCTTGGGCAGCAGCACCTTCGCCACCTTGGCGAAGACAGCGGACTCGTTGCTCTTCACCCAGGCGAGTTTCGGTGCGGTGAAGCCGGGAAACACGATGTTGCCGGTCAGTGCGCGGAAGCGCGGATCGGCGTCGAGCGCTGCCGCCTCGACATAGCTGCGCGTGTCGTTCCACAGGATGCAGGGTCGCAGCACATGATCGGCCGCATCGAGCAACGTCGCGCCATGCATCTGGCCGGACAGGCCGATGCCTTTCACTGCCGCGAACTGCTTGGGATGGGAGGCCTTCAATTCGGCGATCGCGTCTTCGCATGCGCGTATCCAGTGGGACGGGTCCTGTTCGGACCAGCCGGGATGCGGCCGCGAAACGTCAAGCGAGCCATGGCCGGAGCCGACAACAATCTGTCCGGCATCGATCAGCAGCGCCTTGACGCCCGACGTGCCCAGGTCGAGGCCGAGATACATATTATCCTCCCATGCCAATATTTTTTTCGGATCTCGAAAAAATCTGGCCGAGCCAGTTTTTAAGGCAAGATCGGCTTGCGGTCAATTCTCTGACAAATCGGCCGCGCGTCGCGAAAACAGTGCCGACAGCGGACTGTCCGGCCGCGCCATCGAACGCTCGGCGGTGAGCGCCCTGGCCAGCGCGCCGTCTCCAGCCCGCAGTGCTGCTTCGATCAGCGTCAGGTCGATGACATCGCGCTGTGCGTGGCTGCCGCCGAAACGATGGGCGATCGCGCGGATCGGCCTGATCAGGCGCACGGCCTCGGCGTAGCTGCCCTCGGCGAATGCCTTGATCGCCAGCGTCAAGGGATGGCCGACATCCCGGGTGAAAGCCGCATTATCGCCGCTGCCGTGCATCGCCTCGCGCTGCGCCTCGAGCAAGGTGTGGACAGGAGCGTCGAGCCCGGCGCCGACAAACGCCATCATCGCGTGCGCATCGTTGAAGGCGTAGTCGCCGGCTCCGGCCTTGGGCCAGTTGGCAGCGAGCGCGGTCCAGCGGTCGCCGACATCGACGCCGCCGAGATGCAGCCGCCACAGGAGCGCCGACGCATCGACCATGTTCAGCGCCATCGCCGATGGCGTGCCGTAGATCGGCCCGTCATAGAGCGCCAACACCTGGTCGATCTCGCCGAGATCGTAGTGAAACAGCGCCAAATGCCACCAATTGTGCACCTGCAGGAAGCTTTCCCTTGTCCAGGCCTCGGGATTGGCGCGCATCCAGGCAATGCCGTCCTTTTGCCGGCTTTGCATTTCCATGACATGGGCGACCGCGTGCTGTGCCCAGCCGTCTCGCGGCTCGATCTCGACCGCCGTGCGGCCCAACTTCTCGGCCCTGATATAGTCGCCCATCTCTTCCAGCCCGAAGGCCTGCATGCCGAGCATGGCATGGTAGCCCGGCATGCCGCTTTGCCAGGACGGCAAAGCGCGGGCGATGCGATCACGCAGCATGCGGGCATTGCCGGTGAAGAAGTCGATCTGGTGCCCGACCTGCAGCGCCACCGCGTCGAGTGGCGTCTCGATGGCGATATCCTCAAGGATCCTGGCGGCGTCATGCCAGCGCCCATTGGCGAGGTGGCCAAGAGCCGAGACATGCGCCTGCTCGCGACTTGTCGCGGCAAGCGGCAGCGCCGCCTCATGGCAGGCCCTGGCCACGGCCGTCGCCTCCCGCTCGGTGGCAAGGCCGAAGAGATAGCCCTTGAAGACATGAGCCATGACAAAATCGGGATTTTCCGCGATGGCGCGGTCGACCGAGGCCACGGGATCGCCGACGAAGCACTGCAATTCCCACACCGCCTGGCCGTAGGGCGTGAACCCCGCTTCCGTAGCGCCTGAAAATGCCAGGCCGAATCCATCCCTGATCGCCATGCAAAATCCCTCGATCGGCCGGTCATGGGCTCGCTGCCCCTCGGTCCAAAGCGATCTTAACGCATGGGCCACAGCCGCGCCAACCGTGCAGCTTCGCGCCTCTAATTCAGTAGATTTTGCAGTTCATCAACCATGATAGGTAGATTAGGCTTTGTAAAAGCGAATGAATTGTGGCTTCATTGCGGCGCGGCGAAGGGCTTGTAATCGCGATCTGAGAGGGGACGCGATGCGGCATTTTGAAATACAGCTTCCGAACAGCCGTTCGGAGCACATTGGTGGATCCGTTGCTTTTGTGCAGCGAAAGCCTCGGCAAATCCATCCATGGCTTATTAGCTTTCTTGCAACTACAACGCTTGCGTTGCTGCCCGATTCTGCAGCCTTCGCTGCATGCGTGCTGGGGCCGACCGCGGGGAATACCCTCTACACCTGCGACAGTGGCGATTCGGGCGGCAACCTCACTGATACCAACGGCGACAACACGCTGAATTTTCCCGCCAGCGGCACCGGGCAGATATCGGGCAACGTCACCTTTGACATCGGCACCGACCGCATCAACATGCAGTCCGGCACCATCACCGGCGCGGTCGACCAGGGCGGCGGCACGGATTTCTTCACCATCAGCGGCGGCACGGTCGCCGGCAATGTCCAGCAGGGCGCCGGCATCGACGACTTCAACATCAGCGGCGGCCAGGTCGGTTCGCTCAACCAGGGCGACGGGCTGGACACGTTCACTATGACCGATGGGCGCATCGTCGATTTCTTCGACGATGGCGATAACGCCGTGATGACGGGCGGGCGCATCGGCCGCGTCAACATGAAGCTCGACCAGAATTATTTCAACATGTCCGGCGGCACCATCGACCGCAACCTCGTCACCGGTTTCGACAAGGACACGATCATCCTCTCGGGTGGCACGATCGGCGGCAACATCAGCGTCAGCGGCGGCAATGACAGCGTGACCATCACCGGTGGCACGGTCGGCGGCGATGTGCTGATGAGCTTCGGCGCCGACAATTTCGTCTGGAACGACGGCGGCATTATCTATGGTTCCGTCGATCTCGGCGGCGACAACGACACCGCCAAGCTCAGCAACCTCACCAATGCCAATCTCGGCGACACCAACGCGATCACCGGCGGCGCGGGCACCGACACGCTCACCTTCGACAACGTCAAGCTCGACGGGATCAGCCGGGTCCAGAACTGGGAAACCATCGACGCCAACAACGACACCGAACTGACGCTGGACGGCAATCTCGTGCTCGGCGACAGCGGCACCGGCACGGGTACGCTCAATGTCGACTCTGCCAGCACGCTCTATGGCGGTGGCGGCTTCAACGCCGAGATCCGCGCCTTTACGGCAGGCCAGATGGCCGAAGTGATGAACGCCGGCCGCATCGACCTGACCAACGGCACAACCGGCGCCACTGACCGGCTGACCATATCAGGCAATTACACCGGGCTTGGCGGGTTGCTGCTCATCCAGACCGAACTTGGCGACGACAACTCCGATTCCGACCGGCTCGTGCTGTCGGGCGGGACCGCCTCCGGATCGACCGGCATTGCGGTGGTGAATGTGGGTGGCGCCGGCGCACAGACCACCGCTGACGGTATCATGGTCGTGCAGGCGACCAACGGCGCCACGTCCAGCGCGAGCGCCTTCGCCTTGGACGCGCCGGTTGCGGCGGGTGCCTTCGAATATTACCTGTTCAAGGGCGGCGTCAGCGCCGGCAGCGACGAGAACTGGTATCTGCGCTCGACGCTGAATACGCCGGCGACGCCGGCAGCCGCTCCGCCAGCGCTGGAACCCACCCCGCAGCCGGAACCTGAACCGCCCGCGGCCGAGCCACCACCACCGCCACCGTCCGAGCTGCCGCCAGTGCCGGTGCCGACCGAGGGCGACATCAACAATCCGCCGGTCGACCCGACACCGCCGGTACAAGCCAGTGACCCGCAACCCGAGCCGCCCCCACCACCACCGCCGGCGCCACCCGCGGACCCGCCGCCACCGCCACCAGTGGTGCCGACCGCCGTGCCGGATTTGCCGACCCCGGCGCCCGGTGAGCAGATCCTGCTCTACCGCATCGAGGTGCCGATCTATTCGGCCTTGCCGCCGGTGGCCGAGCACCTGGCGATGACGACGCTCGGCACCTTCCATGAGCGGCGCGGCGAACAGAGCCTGCTGTCGGACAACGAGATGTCACCGGTCTGGGGCCGCATTTTTGGCCAGGACGCCAAAATGGGCTGGTCGGGAACGGTGTCGCCCTCCTTCGACGGCACGCTGTTCGGTCTCCAGGCCGGCTTCGACCTGCTCGGGCGCGAGACCGCCGCGGGCGGAATCGATCGCGCCGGGCTGTTCGTCGCCTATGCCAGCATGAAGGGCGATTTGCGCGGCCAGGCGCTGGGACAGAACGATCTGTCCGTCGGCAAGCTCGACATCAACGGCACCAGCGTCGGCGGCTACTGGACCCGCATCGGCCAGGGCGGCTGGTACCTGGACAGCGTCCTGATGGCCACCTTCTTCGGCGGCAATGCGACGTCGTCACGCGACATCGGCATCGATGTCGGCGGCACCGGCGTCACCGCATCGCTGGAAGGCGGCTATCCCATTGCGCTGGCGCAGGGTTGGACGCTTGAGCCGCAGGCGCAACTGGTCTGGCAGCATCTGTCGCTCGACGATACCAACGACCGCTTCTCGTCGGTCTCCTTCGGCACCGACAGCAGCGTGACCGGCCGACTGGGCGCGCGGCTGCAGGGCGAGACAACGATCAACGGCATGGCGCTGCAGCCCTACCTCAAAGCCAATATCTGGCATGATTTCGGCGGCACCAACACGGTCAGCTTCGACACCACCGACATCTCGACCGAGGGCCGATCGACCTCGTTCGAGTTCGGCAGCGGTATCGTCGCTGAGGTGACGGACAAGGTCAGCATCTTTGCCACCGGCGACTACACCACCAATCTCGGCGGCGACAATCGACGCATCCTTGAGGGCAATCTGGGTTTCAGCGTCAAGTGGTGAACCAGACCGATCCGAAAACCGGAAGCCGGCTTTCGGATGGTCGAATAAAACAGGCCGCCTAATTGCCCGAGCGCATCGCCATCGTGGCGATGCCGGCGCCGACCAGCAGCGTGCCGCCGGTGCGGTTGAAGATGCGGATCGCCTTGGGATTGCGCACGACATTGCGGGCGCGCGCCGCGATCAGCGCGTAGCCGAAGGCGTTGGCGAAGGCGAGCGCCAGGAAGGTCGTCTCGAAGATCAGCATCTGCGTCCAGAAATCGGCATGCCGGTCGAGGAACTGCGGCAGGAAGGCGACGAAGAAGGTGATGCTTTTCGGGTTGAGTGCGGTGACCAGCCAGGCATGCGCCATCATCTTGACCGAGGACACCGCATCGGTGCGGGGTTCTGCCTTCAGCGCGCCGCCGGCGCGGAACAGCTTTACGCCGAGATAGATCAGATAGCCGGCGCCGATCAGCTTCAGGACGGTGAAGACACCAGCCGAAGCCGCGAGCAGCGCGCCGATGCCGAGCATCGACAAGGTCATGGCGGTGAAGTCGCCGAGCGCCACGCCAACCGCCATCGGCAAGGCGGTGCGCCAGCCCTGGCCCAGCGCATAGGACACGACCAGCAGGATGGTCGGACCCGGAATGATGAGGAGGATGGTCGAAGCGGCGGCGAAAGCGGCCCAGTTTTCGAAGGACATGTCTGTTCTCCCTTGGGTTAAGGAAAAGGATAAATCCTGAAGCCCGGGAGAATGTAAAGAGGTCTGATTTTCGTTTTTACGCAATG
The DNA here is from genome assembly GCF_056402995.1 of Mesorhizobium sp. P3_A8. Lineage (NCBI taxonomy): Bacteria > Pseudomonadati > Pseudomonadota > Alphaproteobacteria > Hyphomicrobiales > Phyllobacteriaceae > Mesorhizobium > Mesorhizobium sp. P3_A8. Next base: position 378,597 of record NZ_JBFUGI010000001.1, read on the forward strand.
CGGGCGGAAGACCGCCACACGCCTTTCCTGGAGTTGCCGCGCTATCAATTGCGCCAAAGGCAGGTCGGCGTCAGTTCGCGCCGCTCAGCGTGCTCACTATATCGGCGAGGCTTACATCGGCACCGAGAACCAATGCGGCCGCGACAATGGCAGCCCCGAAAAGCTTGATGTCGGTTTTTAACGTCTTGCACATGGAGGCCCCTCGCTGATCGCCCGATGGGTAGGAGAGGCCGGTGCCGGGATTATGACCCGACCTGGGTCTTTTTGTGCAGGAACGCTCGTCTGGCGGTCAGCCAGCACGGCCTGATGCCGCCAGGAACCGCGCAAATGCAGGTAGCGCAAGGCATTCACGCTTTATCAACCATGAATGATGAAAATGCCCGCTATCCGGCCGGACCGTGCTTCCCGCCGACAGCGTAGGGTTTGGGTATATGCGTGAGTTGCCGCAAGGTCTGACGCCGCCACGAAACGGCGACGCAATCGAAACCGATCATCATATTTCCCGCCGCGCCATCCTGTCCGGGGCAGGCGCGCTGGCACTGCTCAGCGCCGCCGGCTGTTCGACCTCGGGCGACGGCGGTATGCCGATGCTCCAACTCGACAATACGGTTACCGGTTCCGTGCCGCCGATGCGGCCCGCGATCAGCGTCGACAAGAACATCACCAGCGCCGATGTCATGTATGCCGCATTGACCGACAACGGCTTCAACGTGCCGGAAGTGCCCTATCTCAAGGTCAAGCCGGAATTCCGCCGCCAGATCGTCGTCGACACAACGGGCGAGGCGCCTGGCACCATCGTCGTCCATCTCAAGGAGCGCATGCTTTATCTCGTCCAGCCGGGCGGCGACGCCATCCGCTACGGCGTCGGCATCGGCAAGGACGGCTTCCGCTGGTCCGGCCGTGCCAACATCCAGTATGGAAGGGAATGGCCGGTCTGGACGCCGCCGCCGGAGATGATCCAGCGCAAGCCTGAACTGGTGAAGTGGCAAGGCGGCCAGCCCGGCGGCCTCACCAACCCGCTCGGTGCCCGCGCGCTCTACATCTACCAGGACGGCAAGGACACCGGCTACCGCATCCACGGCTCGCCGGAGTGGTGGAGCATCGGCCAGGCGATGTCGTCGGGCTGCGTGCGCCTGATCAACCAGGACATCATCGACCTCTATAGCCGCGTTTCGAAGAAAAACCCGGTCGTCGTCATGTGATCGTTTATCCTCCCGTTTCTCCCGTTGCGCGATGCGGCAAGACAGGCCAAGGTGCCTTGAAAACCATCGCCTCGGGAGACGTCAGGAATGGCTGGAACTTTTGTTATCGCGCAGGGCGGCGGTCCGACCGCCGTCATCAACCAGACCGTGGTCGGCGCCACGCTGGAGATCCGCAAGCGGCATCCCGGCGCCAAGGTGCTGGGCTCCATCCATGGCGTGCGCGGCATTCGTGACGGCAATTATGTCGACCTTTCCGCCATACCCGAGGATCGGCTGCGGCTGATTGCCGGAACGCCCAGTGCAGCCCTTGGTTCGACCCGTGACAAGCCGGATGCCGCCTATTGCGACGTGATCCTCAACGGCTTGAAGAAGGCCGGTGCCGATGCCTTCATCTATATTGGCGGCAACGACACGTCGGGCACGCAACAGATCCTGACCGATGCCGCCGGCGGCTCCATCGCTTTCGTCCATGCGCCAAAAACCATCGACAATGATCTGGAGGAGAACGACCATACGCCGGGCTTCATTTCGGCGGCCGAGTTCGTCGCCGGCGCCTTCCTGTCCGTCGATCTCGATTTCCGTGCGCTGCCTGGCATCTATGTCGGTATCGTCATGGGCCGGCATGCCGGCTTCCTGACCGCCGCCGCCGCTGCCTGGCAACTCGACCCCGACAGCGGGCCGCACCTGGTTTACGTGCCGGAGCGGCCGTTCTCCGCGGCTGGCTTCATCGATGATGTCCGCGCCACGCTCGACCGCCACAAGCGCTGCATCGTCGCCGTGTCGGAAGGGGTGAGCACCGCCGATGGCAAGGCGCTGGTCGAAAGCCTGGTGCCGCCGGACAAGCTGGAGCGCGACGCGCATGGCAACGTCAAATTGTCGGGAAGCGATCTGCCGGCCGCACTCGAACGCGCGCTGGCCGAAGGTCTGCCGGGCAAGCGGGCGCGCGTCGACGCGCTGGGCTACATGCCGCGCGGGTATATCGGCGCCATCAGTGCCGTCGATGCGCAGGAGGCATTCGATGCCGGCGCCTTCGCGGTCTCTGTCGCCGAACAGGGCGGCGGCTCGGTGGCGCTGCAATATGATGGCTCAAAGACCGTGCTGAAGAAGGTGCCGCTGAAGAACGTTGCCGGCAAGACCCGCCACATGCCGGACAATTTCATGAAGCCCGACGTCAACCAGCTGTCCGAGGCCGGCATGGCCTATCTCAAGCGGCTGGTGCCGGAACAATACAAGGTCGGGAAGCCGTTCGTCTGATGCAGGCTCACTGGTTCAGCAAGAGCATCGTCGACGACAAGACGACGATGCTGACCGAACCGTTCGTGCATGACTATGTGCGCGCCAACATCTGGCATCTGCGCGGCCGCGACGCCGACCTTTTGGTCGACACCGGCATGGGCATCTGTCCGCTGGCGCCGGAGATCGAGATTTCTGATGGCAAGCCGCTGCTGGTGGTGGCCACCCATATCCATCTCGACCATGTCGGCTCGCTGCACGAATTTCCCTGGCGGGCGGGGCCGAAGATGAGCGCGGCGCAGTTCGAGAGCATGGACGAAGCGACGACCTACGCCTACATGTTCCATGATCTCGAAGGCGCCGTTTCGAAACTGCCAATGCCGGGCTGGAAGTCGGCCGACTACAAGATCCCATCGGCACCGTTGACACGGACCCTCGATGAGGGCGACGCGATCGATCTCGGCGACCGGCAATTCCGCGTCCTGCATCTGCCCGGGCATTCGCCGGATTCGATCGCGCTGTTCGACGAGGCCGACGGCCTGTTTTTCAGCGGCGATGCCATCTACGACGACACGCTGATCGACTCGCTGCCGGACTCCGACCGCGCCGCCTATGTCAGCACCATGCAGCGCCTGCTCGACCTGCCGATCCGCATCGGCCATGGCGGCCACGGCCCAAGCTTCGACGGCAGACGGATGCGTGAGATTGCAACGGCTTACATCAGAGAGACCGGCGATATCTGACCTTCACGAAGACCGTGCACTGGCAGGAACGATCGCAAGACGGTCGGTGCTCATCGGCTCACAAAGAATTAAATCTTTGTAATATAACCGAAAAAACCTAATTTGCCCGCATCCGTACCCTAGATTCCGGTTTCATCGACCTGAACGGCTGCTGCATGAAGCGAGACAGGCAGCCGCGACGGCCGGTACGCCGAATGGGCCGCTCCCCCTCCCAAGGCCACGGCGCCGAACCCAATGTCTCGCACGGACAACGACCATGTCATCCCCAAACATCCTTCGCAGACATCGCGTCGCCGCATTGCTGGGCGCCGCCCTCATCGTCTCCCCCTTCGTCGTTTCGTTTGCTCAAAGTGCCGGCAATGCAGGCGTGAGCAACGTTGTCGCGACGACCCAGACCCCTGTCGCCGGTATCACCGCTCCCAACGGCTCCTTTGCGCCGATCGTGGCCGCTGACAAGCCGGCGGTGGTGACGATTACCACCGTCATGAAGGCGCAGCCGTCAAGCGCCGATGACGGGATGCCTCTCGGCAACTCGCCGTTCGATCAATACTTCCGCCAGTTCTTCGGTGACCAGGGCATGCCGGCTCCGCAGACACCGCCGCAACAGGCGCAACGCGCCGAGGCACTCGGTTCCGGCTTCATCGTCGATGCGGACGGCACCATCGTCACCAACAACCACGTTGTTGACGGCGCTTCCTCGATCAAGGTGACGCTCGATGACGGCACCGAACTTCCCGCCAAACTTGTCGGCCGCGACGCCAAGAACGACCTTGCAGTGCTCAAGATCAAAGCCGACAAGCCCTTGCCGACGGTCAAATGGGGCGACTCCGACAAGTTGATGACCGGCGACCAGGTGCTGGCGATCGGCAATCCGTTCGGCATCGGCACCACCGTTACAGCCGGCATCGTTTCGGCGCGCGGCCGCGACCTGCACAGCGGACCGTTCGACGATTTCATCCAGATCGACGCGCCGATCAACCACGGTAACTCCGGCGGCCCGCTGGTCGATGTGAACGGCAACGTCGTCGGCATCAACGCGGCGATCTATTCGCCCAATGGCGGCAGCGTCGGCGTCGGCTTCGCCATCCCGTCCGACCAGGCCCAAAAGGTCGTCGCCAAGCTGATGAAGGACGGTTCCATCCAATACGGCTATCTCGGCGTCGAGATCCAACCGGTAACGCCTGACGTGGCGAGCGCCATCGGACTCGATCATCCCGGCGGCGCGCTGGTTTCGAAGGTCAATGACAGCTCGCCCGCGGCCAGCGCTGGCGTCGAGACCGGTGACGTCATCACCGGCTTCGCCGGGCAGGACGTGAAGGACCCCAAGGACCTGTCGCGGGCCGTCGCCGATGTCGCGCCGGGCGCCAAGGAACCGCTTGATGTGTGGCGCAAGGGCAAGGCCATGCAGATTTCCGTCGATGTCGGGCAAAACAGCGACGATGTGAAGACGGCATCGACGGACGACTCCGACATGCCGAGCGCCGAACAGGGCTCGCGCGCACCGGCGATCGGCCTCGGCTTGATGGACATTACGCCAGACATTCGCCAGCAGATGAACCTCGCCGCCAACGAGCATGGCGCGGTGGTTGCGCGCGTCAATCCTGACAAGGCGGCGGCCGCCGCCGGCATCCAGCCGGGCGATATCATCGCCGCCGTCAACCAGGTTCCGGTGAAGAGCGCCAAACAGGTCACCCAGGCGATCGCCCAGGCCAGCAAGTCGGGCCGCAAATCGGTGCTGCTGCTGGTTGAACGCGACGGCGGCCAGATCTATGTCGCCGTGCCGTTCGCCAACGGCTGAGACGCCGTGCGGGCATGAAAATGTGGATGCGGCCGGTCTGTCACCAGGGGTGACGGACCGGCCGCTCCGGAAGCGCCTTATTCGCGGGCGACGATATCGGCGCGGATGAGCACCGTCCCCGAAGCATCCTGATGCAGGATGCGGTAGTTGCGCAGCACCTCGGCAATGCCAGGCGCATCGTGCAGGGGCGGCATGGGGTGCTGGTCCTTGACGTTCAGCAACACCGGCGCGCGCGGTCCGTTTGTGCCATCATCGACAATGATGTCAGGTCGTTTCGCGGCAAGTTCGCCCGTGATCGACGCTGTGTATCTTTCCCTGAGGGCGGCCAAATCCTGGCGTCGCGCGGGGTCCTGTTCGAGCCCCATCAATATGCCCGCATCATTGACCATCCAGCCCGATTGCTGGCGTGCCACGAAACGGGCGCCGGTCATGCGGGCGAGCGGATTGCTGAACTGCAATTGCGACGCGATCGACATCATCGTCGGATGATCGACGGCGCGCACGATCGCGGCTGTCGCGGCATCCAGGTCGCGGCGCGACTGGGCGAAGGCCATGCCTTGCTGCAACGCCGTCAAAAGCACGATCGAAAACAGGCCGAGCGCCGCACCGGCCTTAACCGGCAGCGGCAAGCTTCGGAGCGGCTTCAGCCTGACATATTGCAGCATCAGCGCCAGGACGCCGAGCGTCAGGAAAGGTAGTGCCTGATAGGTCCAGCCCTTGCCCATGATGACGAAAGCCGGAACGTAGGCAGCCCCGGCCAGCAGCATCGTGCTGGCGTCGCGACTGGGGCGGCCGGGAGACGCCATCGCCAGCGTGGCGACCGCCATGGCCACGAACATCGTCACCTGCCACAGCATCAGCACGTCAATCACAGGCATGCGCATCGGCAGATAAACCTGACGCAGCAAGGGCATGACGTCGGTGAAGAACGGCTGCATGAAGACGGCGAGCGCGATCAGATAGGAGACGGTGAGCGTGGCGCCGATCACATTCTCCGTCGTAAACAGCGGGCGCAGCGAGCGCCGCTGCAGCGCAATGACCAGGGCCGGCACCGCCAGGGCGAGCACGCTGTAGGGCGGTTTGATCATGACGAAGATACCGGCGCCGACGCCGGCGATGATCCGCTCGGCCACGCTGCCGGCCCTGAAATCGACAGTCCTGTCGCGTGCGGAAAACAGGGCGAGCCATGGCAGCAGGACGATGACACCTATCTGTTCACGCTGGCCGAAATCGATCGGAAACAGGAAAAGCACGAAGAATACCGCGGCCGGCAGCATCCAGAGATGCCGTTTCAGTGTTTCGTCCGCCCGCGCGGCAATGCGGGCTGAAAACCAGACCGACGCAATCGCCAGCGCGGTCACGCCAATGCTAACCCAGAATTCCGCCGAAAGCCCGGTCAGCCGCTCGAGCAGCACGAAAGGCAGATAGAGCCAGGCGGAAAAGGCCGGATTGACCTCGATGATGTCGACCGAGAGGCGCTCGCCGTCGAGAACGCGTTCGCCGATCGTCAGCAGCCAGGACACGTCGACATTGCCGGGCATGACAAGCAACGAGACAATGATCGCATAGGCTGCAATCAGCAGCGTCGCGGCCACAGGCCAGCCGAGCCGAACGGCAGTTGCGGCCGTAACGGAACGCAACCCGGCCGGTTCGTCGGAAGCAACGAATGGCGCGCCCATGCCAGCTATCCTCACCACCAAAGCAGCAGTCGAGCAGGATATCTAGCAAACAGGCAGTTAAGAGCGTTCTAACTGGCAGTTGAACGTAGCCTGAGCCTCAGAGCTTGCGCAGTGCTACTTCCTCGATCAGGTGGTCGGCGCCCTTGCGCAGGATCAAGTCGGCGCGGGCACGCGTCGGCAGGATGTTTTCGCGCAAATTCTTCAGGTTGATGTTGGTCCACAGGCCTTCGGCTATGGCGCGCGCCGAATCCTCCGACAGCTGCGAATAGCGGTGGAAGAAGGAGTCCGGATTGCGGAAGGCCGTCTCGCGCAGCCGCATGAAGCGCGAGATATACCACTGGTGGATCAGCTTCTCGTCGGCATCGATGTAAATGGCGAAGTCGAAAAAATCGGACAGGAAGGGCACGATCTTGCCGTCCTGCGGCAGCTTGCCTGGCTGCAGGACATTGATGCCTTCGAAGATCAGGATATCGGGCCGGTCGATGGTGACGAACTCGCCGGGAATGACGTCATAGGTGAGATGCGAGTAGACCGGCGCGCGGACATCGGGCAGCGCCGACTTGATGCCCGAGAGGAAACGCAGCAGCGCGCCGACATCGTAGCTGTCGGGAAAGCCCTTGCGTTCCATCAGGTTTTCGCGGCGCAGCACCTCGTTGGGCAGCAGAAAACCGTCGGTGGTGATGAGATCGACCTTGGGGCTCGACGGCCAGCGCGCCAGAAGTTCCTTCAGCACGCGCGCGGTGGTCGACTTGCCGACCGCGACGGAGCCGGCGATGCCGATGATGAACGGCGTCTTGACGATATCGACGGCGTTGAAGAAGGCCTGACGCTGCCGGAACAGAAGCTGGCTCGCCTCGACATGGGCCGACAGAAGCCGCGACAGCGACAGATAGATACGCTTGACCTCTTCGAGGTCGACCGGGTCGTTGAGCGAACGCAGGCGGCGGAATTCGTCATCGCTCAGCGTCAGCGGCGTGTCGGCGCGGAATCGCGACCATTGCTCGGCGGAGAAGAAACGAAAGGGGGAATATTTCTCGGTTGGCGCGAGCTGATCCATCGAGATACCTGCCCTTCCTCGCGGTCAGCCCTTGGGCCGTGACGCCTTCTCGGCGATGCCCGAACGCCCGGTGCGGCTTTCGAGCTCCTTGAGCACATCGCTCAACGGCACACCCGAGAGGCCGAGAACGACGAGCCAATGATACATAAGATCGGCACTTTCGGAAACGAGGCCCTGTGTGTCGCCCTTGACGGCGGCAATCACGGTCTCGACGGCCTCTTCACCGAGCTTCTGGGCTGCCTTGTCGATACCGCGCGCGAACAGTTTCGCTGTCCAAGAGTCCGGATCACCGGAATGGGCGCGCTCGTGGACGATTTTTTCCAGATCGGACAGCGAAAACTCGGTCATGGCGCCGTTTAGGACCGATTATTCGTGGAGTCCAGCCGCATCGGCAGGCCGGCCTCGGCCATATGCGCCTTGGCCTGGGCTATGGTGTAGGTGCCGAAATGGAAGATGGAGGCCGCCAGCACGGCGCCGGCATGGCCGTCGCGAATGCCTTCGACCAGATGATCCAGCGTGCCGACACCGCCAGAAGCGATGACCGGGGCGCGTACCGCGTCTGCGATCGCGCGGGTGAGCGCGATGTCGTAGCCGGCCTTGGTGCCGTCGCGGTCCATCGAGGTCAGCAGGATCTCGCCGGCGCCGAGATCGACCATTTTGCGGGCGAATTCGATAGCGTCGATGCCGGTCTTCTCGCGTCCGCCATGGGTGAAGATCTCCCAGCGGTCGGTCTCGCCGGCACCGGACACCTTCTTGGCGTCGATGGCGACGACGATGCACTGGTTGCCGAACTTGTCGGCGGCTTCGGCGACGAAATCCGGATTCTTCACCGCCGCCGTGTTGATCGACACCTTGTCGGCGCCGGCCAAAAGCAGCTTTCTGATGTCGGCGACCTGGCGCACGCCGCCGCCGACGGTCAGCGGCATGAAACACTGTTCTGCGGTGCGGGCGATGACATCGAAGATGGTTTCACGGTTGTCGGACGAGGCCGTGATGTCGAGAAAGCAGAGCTCGTCGGCCCCGGCGGCGTCATAGGCCTTGGCCGCCTCGACCGGATCGCCGGCATCGATGAGATCGACGAAATTGACGCCCTTGACGACACGGCCGTCCTTGACGTCGAGGCACGGGATGACGCGGGCTTTCAGCATCAGCGGCCCTCTATCGTGGCGATGAGATCGTTGAGCAACTGGCCGACCAGCGGTGGAACATCGGACTGCGCGTCGAAGGCCGGATCGTAGGCGGAAACGGTGATGCCGACGACCGGCACCGCAAGCGCCATGGCACAGGCCGCGTCGCGCAACTGTTCGGGGCTCGGCCCGCCTGACGTGACATAGCGGTTGGCCTGCAATTCCTTGGGGTCATGCACGTCGAGATCGAGATGCATGTGCACGCTTTTGGCGCCTACGGCTTTCAGCTTTGCGGTTGCTGCTCCCACGCCGGGACATTCGGTGCGGATGATCGGCAAGGTCTTGAGGAGCTGTTCCTCGGCCGGATCGAGATCGCGTGCATTGATGAGCACGCAACGCGACGGATCGATCGGCTTGAAGCCGGGAATGGCCCCTGCCATCGGGGGCCAGCACAGGCCAAGCACGGTCGCCAGCGCCATGCCATCAAGAAAGCCGTATACCGATGTCTCGGGCGTGTTGAGATCGCCATGCTGGTCGGCCCAGATGATCGCATCGGCGCCCTCGCCGGCGACCGCGCCGGCTGACGTCAGGCAGTTTCCGGCCAGCACGATGGGGAACCGCCCCCTGTCGATGGCAATGCGGACCTCGCCCGAGACGGCGTTGCAGACGGCAAAGCCGGTGGCAATCTCGCGCTCCTGTTCGGGACCGACCCTGCCGATATCCTCAACCGCGACGTCGTGGCCAGCCATGGTCAGGGCGTCGACGAGACCGCCTGCAATCAGCGCATCCGGACCCTGACCCATGCCGCCGTGATAGTGGCCGCTGTCATAGGAGGCGAGGATGATGGTGATTTTCACGATTTCGCCTCCGCCACCGGCCGGCCCTGCAGGATCGCCAGCGCCTCAGTCGGATCGATGCGGCCGTCATAGAGCGCGCGGCCCGAGATGGCGCCTTCGAGCTTCTGTGCGTCGGGCATGGTCATGCGCACGATGTCGGCGATCGAGGCCAGGCCGCCCGAAGCGATGACCGGGATCGATACGGCGTCGGCGAGGTCGATGGTGGCGTCCCAGTTGATGCCGGTCAGCACGCCGTCGCGATCGATGTCGGTGTAGATGATGGCCGCAACGCCGGCGCCCTCGAATTTCCTCGCCAGTTCGATAACGCCGAGGCTCGATGCCTCGGCCCAGCCTTCGACCGCCACCTTGCCGCCCTTGGCGTCGATACCGACGGCCACCTTGCCCGGAAAAGCCTTGCAGGCCTGCTTGACCAGATCGGGATCGCGCACCGCGACCGTGCCAAGGATGACGCGGGCGAGGCCACGGTCGAGCCAGTCCTCGATCTGCGCCAGCGTGCGGATGCCGCCGCCGAGCTGCACCGGGTTCTTCGTCGCCTTGAGAATGGCGCCGACCGCCGCGCTGTTGACACTCTGGCCCTTGAAGGCGCCGTTGAGGTCGACGACATGCAGCCATTCGAAACCCTGGTCCTCGAAGGCTTTTGCCTGCGCGGCGGGATCATCATTGTAGATGGTCGCTGTCGCCATGTCGCCGTGCTTCAGGCGCACGCATTGGCCGTCTTTGAGGTCGATGGCTGGAAAAAGGATCACGGTTCAGGCGCCTTCAACGATGACGAAATGGCCCGTGGAGGCGGCAAGCCGGAACTTCGAGGCGTGCTGATATTCCGGTGAATGATAGCATTCGACCGCCCTGTCGTAGGAATCGAACTCAACCAGCACATGCCGGTTGCCGGTCGGCCCTTCCGGATTCTCATGGCGCCCGGCCCGCACCGCGAACTTCGCGCCATACTTTGCAAACGCCACCGCATTGGCCTCGATGTACTGCTTATAAACCTCGGGATCGCGGACATCGATCATCGCCATCCAGTAGCCCTTCTTGCTCATGATTTAGGGCCTCCACTTCAGGAAATTGGTGATCAGCGCCAGACCCAGCGCCTGGCTCTTCTCCGGATGGAACTGCGTGCCGACGAGATTGTCGCGGGCGACCGTCGCCGTGACCGGGCCGCCATAGTCGGCTTCGGCCAAAACCTCGTCCGGCTTCGTCGCGTCAAGATGGTAGGAATGGACGAAATAGGCGTGCAGCCCGTCTGGGCCGGTCGGAATGCCGGCAAACAGCGGATGCTGGCGCCGAAGCTCGATCGTATTCCAGCCTATCTGCGGGATCTTCAGCGCCGGATCGGTCGGCGTGATCTCCTTGACGTCGCCCGAAATCCAGCCAAAACCGTTGGTGACGGTCTTTTCCAGGCCGCGCTGCGACATCAGCTGCATGCCGACGCAGATGCCTAGGAAAGGCCGGCCCTTGGCAATGGCGACATCCTCGACCGCTTCCCACATGCCGTCGACGGCACGCAGGCCGGCCGCACAATCGGCATAGGCGCCGACGCCGGGCAGGACGATGCGGTCGGCCGTGCGCACCCGATCGGCATCGGCCGTCAGGTCGATCTCAGCCGATATGCCGGCTTCGCGTGCCGCGCGTTCGAAAGCCTTGGTGGCCGAGCGCAGATTGCCCGAGCCGTAGTCGATGATTGCTACCCGCATGTCAGGGCCGTCCCGGGATGTGGGTCAGCCCCAGCGCCATGCCGGGCTGCGCCGGGCGGGCCAGGGCTGCATCGGGGACGATGCGCGGCGCGGGCGGCGCCTCCTCCGCATGCCCCTCTACCTCCAGGGCATAGCGCATGTCGGCGTCGTCGAGCGAGCCGGCCTGAACCACGCCCCATTCGTGCCAGCCGCGCCGGCGAAGGGCCGCAATCCGCAACCCCTGCCCTTCCAGGCCGACATAGAGCGAGACGAGCAGCGACAGCAGCGAACCGGCCAATCCAAGGCCAAGGTTTTCGCCAAGCATCGAAAGCGCGGCCATGACAACGAAGGCGATCCCGGCTTCGATCCACAACCGGTGCCAGGCGAACCATAGCGGCGGCACCAGCAGGCCGAGCCAGGTGAAGCCGTCGCGGACAAAGGCCGTCTTGTCGACCTTTTCGCTGCGGCCGGGCGGTTCCATCACGACATAGGCGGCCATGGCGCTATCCCTTCAACGAACCCTTGGTGGAGGGAACCGCGTCCGGCTGGCGCGGGTCGTGCTCGAGTGCTGCACGCAGCGCGCGCGCCACCGCCTTGAAGCAGGTTTCAGCGATGTGGTGGTTGTTGGCCCCGTAATGGTTGGTGACGTGCAGCGTGATGCCGGCATTTTGGGCCAGCGCCTGGAAGAATTCCCGTACCAGTTCGGTGTCGAAGGTGCCGATCTTGGGCGACGAGAAGGACACGTTCCAGACCAGGAACGGCCGGCCGGAGACATCGATCGCGGCGCGCGTCAGCGTCTCGTCCATGGCAAGGTCGATCGAGGCATAGCGCATGATGCCGCGCCGTTCGCCCAGCGCCTTGGTCAGCGCCTGGCCAAGCGCGATGCCGGTGTCCTCGACCGTGTGATGGTCGTCGATATGCAGGTCGCCCTTGGCCCTGACCGTCATGTCGATCAGCGAATGGCGCGAGAGCTGGTCCAGCATGTGGTCGAAGAAGCCGACGCCGGTGGCGATATCGGATTTGCCCGAACCGTCGACATGGACCGACACCGAGATGTCGGTTTCCTTGGTCTTGCGGCTGGCTTCGGCGGAACGGGGCGCCATGACCTTGTCCTTGTCTCAGGGTTTCAAAGCTCAAGCGACGAGCTTCGAGCATTCACCGGCTTGAAAACGAAAGCCTTCTAGCAGCATGATCCGGCGATTGCCAGTTGCCATCCCGGCCGCTATCGAGCGGTTTGCAATCATTGGTCCCATGCATACATATGGCCGATCAAAGTTACTCGTACCGCGCCAATCGCCTCTTTGGGATCGCGCGAATCGGAGCCAGGAATGTCAAATGAACTGACCATGCACGCCACGACCATCGTGACGGTGCGCAAGGGCAACAAGGTGGTGATCGCCGGCGACGGCCAGGTCAGCCTTGGCCAGACCATCATGAAGGGCAATGCCCGCAAGGTGCGCCGCATCGGCAAGGGCGGTAATGTGATCGCCGGTTTCGCCGGCGCCACCGCCGACGCCTTCACGCTGCTGGAGCGGCTGGAAGCCAAGCTCGAACAATATCCCGACCAGCTGACGCGCGCCTGCGTCGAGCTCGCCAAGGACTGGCGCACCGACCGCTATCTGCGCCGGCTGGAAGCGATGATGCTGGTGGCTGACAAGTCGATCTCGCTGGCGCTGACCGGCACCGGTGACGTGCTCGAACCCGAATTTGGCGTCATGGCCATCGGATCGGGTGGCAATTACGCACTGGCGGCTGCGCGCGCGCTGATGGACACCGACAAGGATGCCGAGGAGATCGCCCGCAAGGCGATGCAGATCGCGTCCGACATCTGCGTCTACACCAACAACAACTTTGTCATCGAAACGCTCGATGCCGCCTGAACAGGCGGCGCTCTATGATTTTCGGCCGGTCACAGAAAAAGACCTGCCGATGATCGCCGGCTGGCTGGCCGAGCCTGAAGTGGCTCAGTGGTGGGACGATCCGGAGACGGAAATCGCCGAGATTCGCGATCATATCGACTCGATTTCGGTCGAGCCGCTGATCGTCGAACTCGACGGCAAGCCGATCGCCTATCTGCAGAGCTACGACCCGCATCTGGAAGACGACCATCCCTATGCCGACCAGCCGTTCGGCACGCTCGGCATCGATTTGTCGATCGGCCGGCCGGAGCTGGTCGGGATCGGCCATGGCTCGGCAATCGTGCGCCAGTTCGTCGAGCAACTGTTCGAGGAAGGCGTGCCGCGTGTCATCATCGACCCGGATCCTGCCAATATCAGGGCCATCCGCGCCTATGAAAAGGCCGGTTTTCGGCCTATCGACCGCAGGCAATCGGAATATGGCGACGTTGTGCTGATGGCCGTCGATGCGGCCGAAGACGACGAGGATCAGGGGGACTGACCAGATGACGACACCAAGCGACGACAGCTACTCGGCCTATGAAGACAGCTGGCGCATGGGTCTTCTGCTCGTCCTTGGCCTGCTCATCTTCCAGGCCGGGGCCCTCTACGGCATGGGCCGGACGCCGATCTGTACCTGCGGCTATGTCAAACTCTGGCATGGCGTGGTGAACAGTTCGGAGAATTCCCAGCACATTGCCGACTGGTACACGTTCTCGCACATCATCCACGGCTTCCTGTTCTATGCCTTGGCGAAGTTCCTGTTCCCACGTTCGCCGGTCGGCTTGCGGCTGGCATTCGCCGTCCTCATCGAGGGCGGCTGGGAATTGCTCGAAAACAGCCCGTTCATCATCGAGCGTTACCGTGCCGGCACCATCTCGCTCGATTATTATGGCGACAGCATCATCAATTCGGTGTCCGACACACTGGCCATGGTGCTGGGATTTGTGATGGCGCGAAGGCTACCTATATGGGTGATCGTCAGCCTCGCCATCCTTTTCGAACTGGGTACCGGCTATCTCATCCGGGACAATCTGACACTCAACGTGATCATGCTGCTGCATCCGTTCGAGGCCATCAAGCAGTGGCAAAGTGGAATTTAGATTATGACGACATTTTCTCCCCGCGAAATAGTTTCGGAACTCGACCGCTTCATCATCGGCCAGAAGGACGCCAAGCGCGCCGTCGCCATTGCGCTCCGCAACCGCTGGCGCCGCCAGCAGCTGGAAGGCCAGATGCGCGAAGAGGTGATGCCGAAGAACATCCTGATGATCGGGCCGACGGGCGTCGGCAAGACCGAGATTTCGCGCCGTCTGGCGCGGCTGGCCGGTGCGCCTTTCGTCAAGGTCGAGGCAACCAAGTTCACCGAGGTCGGCTATGTCGGCCGTGACGTCGAGCAGATCATCCGGGATCTGGTCGAGATCGCCATCGGCCTGGTGCGCGAAAAGATGCGCGAGGACGTCAAGGCACGCGCCCACATCAACGCCGAGGAGCGCGTGCTGGAAGCGCTGGTCGGCAAGACGGCGAGCCCGGCGACGCGTGATAGTTTCCGCAAGAAGCTGCGCGACGGCGAACTCGACGACAAGGAAATCGAGATCGAAGTGGCCGACACCGGCACTGGCGGCATGCCCGGCTTCGAGATTCCCGGCATGCCGGGCGCCAATATCGGCGTGCTCAACATCAACGACATGCTGTCGAAGGCGATGGGCGGCAAGAAGACCAAGTCGCGCAAGACGACCGTCAAGGAATCCTACGCGCTGCTGGTCAACGACGAGTCCGACAAGCTGCTCGACCAGGACGAGGTGGTGCGCCGGGCACTCGATGCGACGGAGAATGACGGCATCGTCTTCCTCGACGAGATCGACAAGATCGCGTCGCGTGAAGGCGGCATGGGCGCCGGCGTTTCTCGCGAAGGCGTGCAGCGCGACCTGCTGCCGCTGATCGAAGGCACCACGGTGGCGACCAAATACGGGCCGTTGAAGACGGATCACATCCTGTTCATCGCTTCCGGCGCCTTCCATGTGTCGAAGCCGTCCGACCTGTTGCCGGAATTGCAGGGCCGCCTGCCGATCCGCGTCGAGCTGCGTGCCCTGGAGAAGGACGATTTCGTCCGCATCCTGACCGAGACGGAAGCCAGCCTGATCAAGCAGTATATCGCGCTGATGAAGACCGAGGGCGTCGACCTGACCTTCACCGACGATGCCATCGATTCGCTCGCCGGCATCGCCGTCGACCTCAATGCCAGTGTCGAGAACATCGGCGCCAGGCGGCTGCAGACGGTGATGGAGCGGGTGCTGGACGAAATTTCGTATGATGCACCCGACCGCAACGGTACGTCAGTCACCATCGACGCCGCCTATGTGGAAAAGCATGTCGGCGATCTGTCGCGAAACACAGATTTGTCGCGATTTATCCTTTAAAGAACGGCGCCGGCTGGTCCGGCGCCGGTTCAGGCAACAATTTCCGGCAAACAGTTCGATGTGTGGCCGGATGGTACCAACCGGCCACCTTTCGTCTTGCCGTGTGCAGGGGCGCTCTCGACTCAACCAAGAGCTTTACCTAGTTTGCGCGGCAATTCTCTATCTCTGGTTTGACGCAATTCCGGACGGAAAACCGTTTCACACTTCTCCTGGAATTGCTTGGGCGGCGGGCGCATGAAAAAACTCATCCTGGTCATTCTCGGCTTGACGCTGGCGGCGACGCTGTTCGCGGCCGATGCGGCGACGTTGGTGCCGGCTGGCAACCGCAATGCCGAGCAGCCCGACATTCCCGGCGCCTCGAGCCGGCGCACGCAGGCGACCAACACCACCTTCCAGGCGAAGTACCGCAAGGTCTATGCCTTGCTGCAGAACGACGCCGACCTGCGTGCCAAGATCAAGAAGGCCGCGTCCGCATACGGCATCGACCCCATGCACATTGTCGGCGCCATCGTCGGCGAACACACCTACAATGTCGACGCCTATGACCGGCTGCAAACCTACTACGTCAAGGCGATCTCGTATCTCTCCAGCAAGCTGTCCTTCGCCTATGACGGAGAGGACATCACCGATTTCGTGCAGCGGCCGGAATTCAAGAAATGCGCAGGAATGTCCGACAGCTATGATCTGTGGGAATGCCGTGAACAGGTGTGGAACCATTTGTTTCGCGGCAAGTCCGTCGGCGGGACAAGCTTTCCCGATGACCGTTTCGGCGCCACCTTCTTTCAGCCTTACTATGCCGGCCAGACTTTTGGACTTGGCCAGTTGAACCCTCTCACCGCCCTGCAGATGAGCGATCTCGTGCACAAGGTGTCGGGCCTGCCGAAGCTCGATGTCGGCGACCCCAATTCGGTCTACAAGACCATCATGGATCCGGACCTGACCTTGCCCTATGTCGCCGCGACGATCAGGAAATCGATCGATGCCTACAAGAGCATCGCTGGCTTCGATATTTCCGGCAATCCAGGACTGACTGCCACGCTCTACAATGTCGGTAATCCGGAGCAGCGCGCCTATGCGCTGAAGGCGGAAAACGACAAGCGCCGCGCCGCCGGCGAGCCGGAAAAGCTGCCGGAAGAGAATTATTACGGCTGGCTGGTCAACGACAAATTGTCGGAGCTGAAGGCGCTGTTTTAGGCAAGCTCAGGACGGTCTCAGGCCGCCAGCAACGACTTCAGCTTCACGGCCTGCGATCCCAACGCTTCCGGCGCCGGCTTCGCCTGCTTGCCGATCAGCATTTCGGCCAGCCTGATGTCGCGGGCGACCGCATTGCCCGGGCCGATGCCGCTGGCCGCCACCAGCCTGCCGTCCTCAGCCAGATGGAAAAGGATGAAGGCGCCGTCGCCGAGATCGCGGCGAACCGTGCTGCGGCCTTCGTCGGAAAGTCCGGCGATCTGCAGGCTCAACCCATACTGATCCGACCAGAACCACGGCACCGCTGCATGCGCCTCGCCGGCGCCGAGCATGTTTTTTGCCGCCAGCGCACCCTGTTCCTGCGCATTGCGCCAGGCCTCCAGTCGCACGCGGCGGCCGCCATAGACGGCGAGCGGGAACGAGCAGCAGTCGCCGGCGGCAAAGATGTCGGGATCGCTGCTGCGCAGTTCGGCATCGACTGATATGCCATTTTCGATGGTCAGGCCGGCTTCGGCCGCGAGCCCGGTCACCGGCACGGCGCCGATGCCGATAATGGCGAGATCGGCTGATATTTCGCGTCCGTCGGCAAGGGCCACGCGCACTTGCCTGCCATCGTCGGCGATGGACGCGATGCCGTCGCCGCACAGGATATCTACACCTTCGGCGACATGCGCCTCATGGATGATTTCGGCGATCTCGGCCGGAACGCCGCGCATCAGGATGCGCGGCTGTGCCTCGATGACGGTGACGGCGGCGCCGAGCTTGCGGGCCGCGGCGGCAAGTTCGAGACCGATGAAGCCGCCACCGATGACGGCAATGCGGTTGCCGGCGCTGAGATGGGCGCGAATGGCGAGCGCATCGGCGAAGGTCCTGAGATAGACGCAACGCGCGCCGAGGCCGGGCATCGGCAGTTTGCGCGGCGTCGAGCCGGTGGCCAGCAGGAGCTTGTCGTATGGCAGCATCGAACCGTCCGAAAGGCGCACTGTATGCGCCGCGCGATCGATCGCCACGGCCTGGACGGAATGGATATGCCGGATCGATTTTTCGGCCAGCATCTCGTCGCTGGCGATCGCCTTGATTTCAGGCGTATCGCTGATCATTGCGTCCTTGGACAGTGGCGGCCGTTCGTAGGGCAGATGCGGCTCGTCGCCGACCAGTGTAACCGGCCCGTCATAACCGAGATCGCGCAACGCGAGTGCTGCCCGCCCGCCGCACTCGCCGGCACCGATGATGACCACGCCCCGCGCCATATCCATCACCCGATCTGAACGAGGACTTTGCCGGCGTCGACCTTGACCGGATAGGTTTTCAGGTTGACGCAGACCGGCGCGCCGCGGGCGTCACCCGTCTTGTAGTTGAAGCGGCCATTGTGCTTGGGGCATTCGATGATGTCGTCCATCACCAGGCCGTCGGCAAGATGCACCTTTTCATGCGTGCAGAGCCCGTCCGTGGCGAAAAATTCGTCGTCCGGGCTGCGATAGATGGCGAAGGTGCGCCCCCCATGATCGAAGCGCATCACATCCTCTTCGTCGATGTCACCGGTGGCACAGGCCTCGACCCAGTCGCTCATTCAGTCCTCCCCAAAAGCGATTCCAGGAAAAGTGCGTAGTGCTTTCCCTAGGAAATTTCGTTGAAACAAAGAGTCTAGATCGGATGGCACGATCATTCGGCCGCGGCGGCGACGGCGTCGTTGTGGAATTCCTCGCGGTACGGCCTGGCGGTCGGCGGCAGTTCGCGCTTGAGGAAATAATCCTCGTTGCGCAGCTGGCGCAGGAAGGCCGGGATCATCTCGCGGTAACCGGCCAGGATCGACGGCGTCGGCGCCGGCAAATCATGCTTGATCAGCGCGTGCAGCTTCGGCAGCGCATGATACGGCACCATCGGGAACATGTGATGCTCCACATGATAGTTCATGTTCCAGTAGATGAAGCGGCTGATCGGGTTCATGTAGACGGTGCGGCTGTTCAGCCGATGATCGGTGACGTTGTCGGCGAGGCCGCCATGCTGCAGCAGGCCGACCATGACGTGATGCCAGGCGCCGTAGAGCCTGGGCAGGCCGACCAGCATCAAGGGCAGGAACGAGCCGAAGTACAGCGCCAGCGCGATGGTTGCGGCATAGATCGCGGTCCAGATGCGGGCAATGCGGATCGCCTTCTTCTGTTCCTGCTCGGGAATAAAGGTCTGTTCGGCCGCGCTGATGTTGCCGGCGGCGTTGCGCAGCATGTCCGACATCGCATGCCAGGCATCGAGCACGCCGACAAAGCCGAGTGCGGCGCGAACCAGGTCCGGTGGCCGCATAACCGAGATTTCCGGGTCGCGGCCGACGATGATGGTGTCGGTGTGATGGCGCGTGTGGCTCCAGCGCCAAGTCACCGGATTGCGCATGATCATGAAGCAGGCGATCTGATAGACCGCATCATTCATCCACTGCGTCCGGAACGCCGTGCCGTGGCCGCATTCATGCCAGCGCGAATCCGTGGATGAACCATAGAGGACGCCATAGACGAAGAAGAACGGCACGCACCACCAGCTGCCCCACAACAAGGCGCCACCGGCGCCGCTGACGACCAGCGCGGCAATCCAGGTCGCCGTGTCGCGCATCGCCGGCCCGTCGGAGCGCTGCATCAGCTCCTTCATCTGCTTGCGGGGAATGTCGGTGTGATACCACTCGGCGGCCGACAGGCCGTTTTCCACGGCGAGCTTGGCGTCGCGACCGATCAGGCTGTAGTCACGCCGGGACGGCGTTGTGGACATGATTGCCTCCCTCGGCAAGAGCATCAGCCAGAGCAAATGCCCGCTAGCCCTTCACCTTGAGGCTCAGAAATAGCGCGAGCGAATGATAGACTCAACATCACAAAGATAGTTTCTATCATTTCCTATCAGAATGATGTAGGAAGGCTCGAACACCGTATTGAGGCGAGCATGGCGAAACGGCCGACGATTACCGATTTGGCGCGCATCTCCGGCGTCAGTGTTGCCACGGTGGACCGCGTGCTCAACAGCCGCCTGCCGGTGCGCGAGGATACGGCGCGCCGCGTCTACGAGGCAGCGACCGAGATCGGCTACCACGCCGCCGGTCTGATCAAGCAGCGGATGCGCCATGAATTGCCGGAATATCGGCTCGGCTTCCTGCTGCTGAGGGGCAATTATGTCTTCTACAGCGAGTTCGCCCGCGAGCTTGAACTGGCCATGTCGCGATCACCGCGTTTTCGCGGCGTCGCCATCATCGACTTTGCCGACTCGCTGGCGCCCGACGAGATCGTCGAGCGCGCGCGCAAACTGGCGGCCAAGTGCCGGGCCGTGGCCCTGGTCGGGCCGGATCACCCGACACTGACTGTCGCTGTCGAAGAGATGAAGGCAAAGGGATTGCCGGTGTTTTCCCTGCTGTCCGATTTCGCCGCCGGCATTCGCGAGGGCTATGTCGGCCTCGACAACCGCAAGGTCGGCCGCACCGCGGCCTGGATGATCTCGAAGGCGGCAAAGCGGCCGGGCAAGGTTGCCCTGTTCGTCGGCAGCCACCGCTTCCATGGGCATGAGCTGCGCGAGATCGGCTTCCGCTCTTTCTTTCGCGAGCAGGCGCCGGACTTCACCTTGCTTGAGACGCTGGTCAATCTCGAGGCCAACCAGATCACGCAAGACACGCTGCTCGATCTTCTCGGCCGCCATCCGGATCTGGTCGGCTGCTATGTCGCCGGCGGCGGCATGGAAGGCGCGGTCGCGGCGCTGCGGCAAGCCAAGCCGGCCGAGATGCCGGCCGTGATCTGCAACGAGATCAACGCGGTCTCGCGTTCGGCCCTGGCCGACGGCATCCTGACGATGGTGATCTCGACGCCGCTGGCGGCCCTTTGCCGCGAACTGGTCGACCTGATGGCCCATGCGATCGAGACGGGCGCCGCGAATGCGCCGGGACAGACCTTCCTGCCGTTCGACGTCTATCTGCCCGAGAATATCTAGCGATGCTTTTGCGCCGTCAGGCATTGCCCAGTTGAGTTGACGCAGAATCCGGCCGCCAATATAGACCGCTTATGGGTGAGGACAGGTTTGGGTACATCGCGTTCGGCAAGGATGAGCTTTATGCTCGCGGGGCGCTGTTCAGCGCGCTTCGACTGCTGCACTACGCGCCCGGAGCCGGAATTTCGGTCCTGACGGACCGGCCAAGCGTTTTCAACGGCTATCCAATTGAAGCGATCGAGCTTACCGCCAAACAAATGACCGAGATGTCTTTTGGCGATCGGTACAAGTTTGGCATCAAGGCTGCCGGCATTATCGAGCTGCTGCAGCGTTGCGAGCGGCTCTTTGTCATGGACACGGACATCTATCCTGTCGGAGACATCTCACGATGCTTCGACCGCATCTCATCTTCGCATTCCATCATGTACCGACGTGAGGGGCGGCCAAAACCCGAATACCGATCACTTCAAGGCAAGGGCATCACCCTGGGGGATCGCGTTCTGACAGGCGACGAAACGATGTGGGCCAGTGGCGTTCTTGGCGTTCACCACGACAACATACCTGCTTTAGAGCGCGCCTATGTGGCGATCGAGCGCGTGATTGGCGTTGTCAGGGCGCACACTCCAGAACAATTCTGCGCTAGCGTTGCGCTTTCACAAGATGGCCGGACGATCCGGCGCCATCGGCTGCCGCTTCGAAATTACACCACAAGGGGCCGAAAGCTCTTCGCCAGGCAGCGTCTTGCGGCCTTCTTCGAGCGCGTCAACCATCTACCTGCAAGCCAGCAGATAGAGTCTGCGGCGAAGTACCGGGTGTGGCGGGCTCCACTGGACCTGTTGACGCAGCGGGACATCTGGCACTTCTAGGCACGCGCACTGTCCCGTCGCCATTCCCAGACTTGCCTCGGCCTGGGCCGGCCCTGCCACAGCGCACATTCGCTCGCCCGCTTCGACGCCGCTTCCCCCGCATCGGCCAAAATCGCGCATCCGGTTTTGGAATCGCCCTTGACGCCTCGTGGCGAAATGGAATAAATATTTCACCAACTGTACATTTTGGTTCTTTCGTTCCGTAACGTCTGTTTCAAACAGCGGGTTTGCGTTCCAGCCGAAGCCAAGGAATGCGGAACGAAACGACATCAGGGAGAGATTCCCCGGGGAGATCGGGGATTCCGGATAGATCGGTGCAACCGGACACCAAAAGTGGAGGAGAGATACAATGAAGAAACTGCTTTTGGGCGTCGCCTTCGCGGCGCTGATGAGTTCATCGGCCATGGCCGCCAAGATCGGCGTATCGATGGCCAAGTTCGACGACAACTTCCTGACCGTTCTGCGCAACGGCATGATCGCGCAGGCCAAAGGCATAAGCGGCGTCGAGCTGCAGGTCGAGGACGCGCAGAACGACGTCGCCAAGCAACTCGACCAGATCAAGAACTTCGCCGCTTCGGGCGTCGACGCCATCATCGTCAACCCGGTCGACACCTCAGCCACGCAGGCGATGTCCGACGCCGCTGCCGCCGCCAAGATTCCGCTGGTCTACGTCAATCGCCAGCCGGTCAATGTCGACACGCTGCCGGACAACCAAGCCTTCGTTGCCTCGAACGAGGCCGATTCCGGCACGCTCGAGACCAAGGAAGTCTGCCGCCTGTTCAAGGAAGCCGGCAAGAAGGAAGCCAATGTCTACGTGATCATGGGCGAGCTTTCCAACCAGGCCGCCGTGCAGCGCACCAAAGACATCGACGATGTCATCGCGACGCCGGATTGCAGCTTCATCAAGATCATCGACAAGCAGACGTCGAACTGGAACCGCGATGAAGCGCAGAACCTGATGACCAACTGGCTGTCGACCGGCAAGAAGTTCGATGGCGTCATCGCCAACAATGACGAAAGCGCCATCGGCGCCATCCAGGCGATGAAGGCCGCCAACATCGACATGAAGACTGTTGTCGTCGGTGGTGTCGACGCCACGCAGGACGCGCTGGTGGCGATGCAAGCGGGCGACCTCGACGCGACCGTGTTCCAGGACGCGGCCGGCCAGGGCGCAGGCGCGCTGGATGCGGCGCTGAAACTGGCCAAGGGCGAGAAGGTCGACCACAAGGTCTACATCCCCTTCCAACTGGTGACGCCGGCAAATATCGACAAGTTCCTGAAAAAGAACTGAGCAGCGGACATACGGAGCGGCGCTCTCGCGCAAGACAGCGCCGCTCCTCTTTCCCTCGGGCGCTCGCAAGGCGCGAGGATGACCGCGGCTGACGGAGGATAGAAGATTGACACAGACATCTCATGGCGTCGGCGGGGTCAGCTATGACGCTAAGAAGCGGACATGGCCGGCCGAGTTCAACGTCTTCCTGGCGCTCGTCATCCTCGTCGTCATCTTTGAAGTGATCGGCCGCCTCTTTCTCGGCGACAGTTTCCTGTTCAACACCCGCAGCGACGTCTCAGGAATCTTCAATGAGGCACGCCTGCAGATCATCATCCTGCAGGTGTCGATCGTCGGCATCATCGCCATCGGCGTGACGCAAGTGATCATTTGCGGCGGTATCGACCTGTCTTCCGGTTCGATCGTCGGCGCGACCGCGATGATCGCCATGAGTTTCGCCCAGGTGGCGACCGTCAACGGCAATCCCAACCCCAAGGCGATGTTCCTGGCGCAAGGCTGGACCGACCTGCCGGTTCTCGTGCCTGTGCTGGTGGCGATCGGCTGCGGCCTGTTCGCCGGCCTGGTAAACGGCTCATTGATCGCCTACACGCGCATTCCACCGTTCATCGCCACGCTCGGCATGATGGTGACCGCACGCGGCATTGCCAAATGGTGGTCCAAGGGCCAGCCAATCTCGTTTCCCACCGACAGTTTCGCGGCAATCGGCAAGGGCCTAATGCCCGTCATCATCTTCCTGTCGCTGGCCATCCTGTTCCAGCTCATCATGACCTACACCAGGTATGGCAAGCATTGTTACGCGATCGGCTCCAATGAAGATGCCGCGCGCATGTCCGGCATCAAGATCGCCAACCACAAGATCCTCGTCTACGTCATCGCCGGCGTGCTTGCCGCGCTCGCCGCCGTGGTGCTCTCCTCCAAGAACCTCACTGCGCAGTCCGGCATGGGCGTGATGTACGAACTCGACGCCATCGCAATGGCGGTCATCGGCGGCGTTTCGCTGTCGGGCGGTCGTGGTTCGATCGTCGGCACGGTGATCGGCTCATTGATCTTCGGCGTCATCATCTCCGGCTTCACCTTCCTGCGCCTCGACGCCTACTACCAGGAGATGGTGAAGGGTGTGATCATCGTCGGCGCAGTCGTTCTCGACCAGTGGCGTCAACGCCTGCGGGCAATGAGGGCTTGATCATGTCAGACATCGTCCTGAAGACCGAAAACCTGACCAAGCGCTATGGCGGCGTGCATGCGCTGGAAGGCGCGAATTTCGAGCTGCGCAAGGGCGAGCATGTCGCCATCATGGGCGACAACGGTGCCGGCAAGTCGACCTTCGTGCGCCAGATCACCGCTGTCGAGCAGCGCACCAGCGGCCAGATCTGGTTCGACGGCAAGGAAGTGAACTTTAACGGACCGATCGAGGCCCGCACGGCGGGCATCGAGACCGTGTTCCAGAACCTGGCGCTGGCCGACGACCTCGACGTGCCGTCGAACCTGTTCCTCGGCCGCGAAAAGGTGCTGTTCAATCTGGGACCGTTCTCGATCCTCGACCGCAAATACATGCGCAAGGCGACCGAAGCGGCGCTGATCCGCACGGCGGTGAAGATCCCCAATCTGTCCAACACCATCCGCCACATGTCGGGCGGCCAGCGGCAGTGCGTAGCGATCGCAAGGACGGCAACCTTCGCCTCCAAGCTGATCATCATGGACGAGCCGACGGCAGCGCTCGGCGTGCAGGAGACGGCGCAGGTCGAGAACATCATCCGCACGCTGAAGGACAATGGCGAGCCGCTGATTCTGATCAGCCACAATATGCGCCAGGTGTTCGACCTCTGTGACCGCATTGTCGTGTTCAGGCGCGGCCGCATTGTCGCCAACCTGCGCAAGGAGAACACCGACGGCCAGGACATCGTCTCCTACATCACCGGCGCCAAGACCGGAGAGGCGGAACTCGCGGCCTAGGCCGGGCGCGGAGGCGATGGTCATCGCCTCCCTGTCGATCTCGTCTTGACCGGAAAATCACCCGCGCCGATAGCCGGCGCCGATAGTTTCGAACCACCCTCAAAGGACATTCCATGACTCTCCGCTTCGCCCTCCTCGGTGCCGGCCGCATCGGCAAGGTCCATGCCCGCGCCGTCGGCTCCAACCCGCAGGCCAAACTGGTTGCCGTCGCCGATGCTTTCGAGAAGGCGGCAAAGGAACTGGCATCGGCCTATGGCGCCGAGGTGCGTACGATCGACGCCATCGAAAAATCCGCGGATATCGACGCCGTGGTCATCTGCACGCCGACCGACACCCATGCCGATCTGATCGAGCGTTTCGCCAAGGCCGGCAAGGCGATCTTCTGCGAGAAGCCGATCGACCTCAGCGTGAAGCGGGTGGAAAAATGCCTGGCCGTGGTCGAGAAGGCCAAGGCAACGCTGATGGTCGGCTTCAACAGGCGTTTCGATCCGCATTTCGCCGCCGTGCGCAAGGCGATCGACGACGGCGCCATCGGCACCGTCGAGATGGTCACCATCACTTCGCGCGATCCCGGCCCGCCGCCGCTGGACTACATCGCCCGCTCGGGCGGCATTTTTCGCGACATGACCATCCACGATTTCGACATGGCGCGCTTCCTGCTCGGCGAGGAGCCGGTGGCGGTCAGCGCGCACGCCTCGGTGCTGGTCGACAAAAAGATCGGTGCTGCCGGCGATTTCGATAGCGTCAGCGTCATCCTCGAAACCGCTTCCGGCAAGCAGGCCGTCATCTCCAACTCGCGCCGCGCCACCTATGGTTATGACCAGCGCATCGAGGTGCATGGCTCGAAGGGCATGGTCGCGGCCGAGAACCAGCGGCCGGTGTCCATCGAAGTGGCGAATGACAAAGGCTACACCCGCCCGCCGCTGCACGACTTCTTCATGACCCGCTACCTCGACGCCTACGCCCTTGAAATCGCTGCCTTCATCACGGCGGCAACCTCGGGCAAGAAGGCGGCACCGAGCGGCGCCGATGGCCTCGTGGCGCTGAAGCTGGCCGATGCGGCGCTGAAGTCGGCGACGACGGGCAAGACCGTCCGTCTCGACAAGTAAGAGCACTTGGAAAGAACCACAGGAGCAGAGCGATGAGCGCATCAGCCGATCGCAATTCACAGACACGCGCCATCGTCACCGGCGGTGCGCAAGGCATCGGCTTTGCCGTCGCCGAGGCACTGGCCGACGAGGGTTGCCGGGCGCTGGCGCTCATCGGCCGCTCGCAGGAGAAGGGCGACAAGGCTGTCGCTCACTTCAAGAAAGCCGACGTCGACGCCATCTTCATCAGCGCCGACGTCTCAAAGGTGGCCGACTGCAAGCGCGCGGTGGCGACAGCACTCTCGCATTTCGGCACGCTGAACGCTCTCGTCAATGCCGCCGCCACGTCGGCGCGCGGCTCGCTGGTCGAAACCTCGGAAGAGCTTTTCGACCAGATCTTCGACACCAATGTGCGCGGACCCTTCTTCCTCATGCAGGGGCTGGTCGCCCATCTCCTGGAGCGCAAGGCGCCGGGCTCGATCGTCAACGTGCTGTCGATGTCGGCGCATGCCGGCCAGTCCTTCCTGACGCCCTATTCGACCAGCAAGGGCGCGCTGATGACGCTGACCAAGAACGTCGCGAGCTCGTACCGGAAAAACCGCATCCGCTGCAACGCCGTGCTGCCCGGCTGGATGGACACCGAGGGCGAGGCGATCGTGCAGAAGAACTGGCATGACGCGCCCGATGACTGGCTGGAAAAGGCCGAAGCCGCGCAACCGATGGGCCAGCTGGTGAAACCGGCACAGCTCGCCCGGCTGATCAGCTACATGATCAGCCCGCAGGCCGGCGTCATGACCGGGTCGCTGGTCGACTACGATCAGAACATTGCCGGGGTGGTCGGCGAGTAGGGGCGTGACAAACGCCTCCGCTTCGACTATATGAGCCTCATGATCAACCTGTCCGCCACGTATTGGTACTTTAGGAGCTCGCTGGCGGCGGGAGGATTGCGCTCGATCTGAAGATTGCAGCAACAAGATCCGAACAGCCGCCAGACCTGGCGGCTTTTTTGTTTCAGCCGGCAGGTCTCCTAAACCAGGAGCAGAAAGCCGTGTTGACCACCACAGACGACCTTCGGGTCAAGGAAATCCGAGAACTGAGTACACCGGACCAGGTGATGCGGGAGATTCCGCGCACGCTGACGGCGACGCGCACCGTCAGCGCGTCACGCAACGCCATCCACGCCATTTTGAATGGGACCGACGATAGACTGCTCGTCATCGTTGGCCCCTGTTCGATCCACGATCCGGTCGCGGCCGTTGACTATGCCAGCCGTCTGGCGGCGCTGCGCGAGACCCTGTCCGACCGGCTCGAGATCGTGATGCGGGTGTATTTTGAAAAGCCCCGTACGACGGTCGGCTGGAAGGGCCTGATCAACGATCCCGACCTCGACGGCAGCTTCAACATCGACAAGGGGCTGCGGATGGCGCGCAACGTGCTGTCGGCCGTCAACAATCTCGGCCTGCCGGCGGCGACCGAATTCCTCGACATGACGACGCCGCAATATATTGCCGACCTTGTCGCCTGGGGCGCCATTGGCGCGCGCACCACCGAGAGCCAGATTCACCGCGAGCTGGCCTCGGGCCTGTCCTGCCCGGTCGGCTTCAAGAACGGTACCGACGGCAATTTGCGCATCGCCGCCGAGGCGGTGAAATCCGCCGCCCAGCCGCACCATTTCATGGCGGTGACCAAGGGCGGACGCAGCGGCATTGCGACCACGACCGGCAATGAGGACTGCCATGTCATCCTGCGTGGCGGTGTTCAGCCCAACTACGACGCGGCGAGCGTCGAGGCGGCTAGCGTCGAACTCGCCCGTATCGGTGTCGCGCCTCGGCTGATGATCGATGTCAGCCACGCCAACTCGGCCAAGAAGCCGGAGAACCAGCCCAAGGTCGCGGCCGACGTGGCGGGCCAGGTGGCGGCGGGCGACGAGCGCATCATCGGCCTCATGATCGAGAGCAATCTCGTTGCCGGCCGACAGGATGTGGTGCCCGGCAAGCCGCTCGTCTACGGCCAGAGCATCACCGATGGCTGCATCGACTGGGCGACCACCGAGACCGTGCTGCACGGTCTTGCCGGCGCCGTCGAGTGGCGCCGCTCAGCGCGCCGCGCCATGATGGAAAGCCGGCAGGGCGCCGCCTGATCTGGTCGGATATAAGGCAGGGCGGCGGGTCCGGTTTAGCCAGGATTACCCCGCCCTCAGTCCTTCCCAAGCGGTGAACACCGAGACCGCGAAGAGCAGCAGCCCGGCCGCCCGGCCGGCAAGAATGGTCGCCCGCGGGTTGGCGATCAGAAGGTTGCGGCTGCGGCCGGCAGTGATCGCGAGCCCACCATAGATCGCGGCCTGCGTGATGACCGTCATCAGGCCCATGATTGTCGCCTGCGCCCAGATCGGGCCGTAGTCCGGCCTCAGGAACTGCGGATAGACGGCAAGCACGAACAGATAGGCCTTCGGGTTGATCAGGCAGGTCACCAGCCCCTGGCGAAACGCCTTCCATGCCGAGCGGCTGCCGACAGGCCCGTCCTGGCCGACAGTGATGGAGCTGCGCATCAGCGTGATGCCGATGAAGGCCATATAGGCGGCGCCGGCAAGCAGCAGCGGGGTGAACAGGATCGGCACGAAATGCATGAGCAGGCCGACGCCGATGGCGCCGTTCAGCGTGTGCACCATGCCGCCGACCATGATGCCGCCGGTGGCAGCCAAGCCCCTGTCGCGCCCGCCGGTCAGCGCGTTGGCCAGCACGAACAGCATGTCCATGCCTGGAACGACAATGATGCCGAACAGCAGGATAAAGAAAAGCCAGAGATTTTCCGCGTAACCCATGTCAGTTGCCTGCCGCCTCATTCCGCCAAGCCGCAGCGGAACCTGTTGATTTTCAATTCGATAGGCAGTCCTATAGGCCGGTCCAACTGACAGTGTAGTGTCAGTTGCGATCGGCAGCGGGTGAGAAAAATGCGCAAGGCGTCACGCCTGTTCGAGATCATCCAGATCCTGCGGCTGGCGCGGCAGCCGGTGACGGCGGCCATGATTGCCGAGCGGCTGGAAGTGACGATGCGTTCGATCTATCGCGACATCGCAGCCCTGCAGGCGATGCGCGTGCCGATCGAAGGCGGGCGCGGGATCGGCTATATATTGCGCCCCGGCTTCGACCTGCCGCCGCTGATGTTTTCGATCGAGGAGATGGAGGCGATCGTGCTGTCGCTGGCGCTGCTGGAGCGCACGGGAGACGATGAACTCAAGCAAGCGGCCAAGCGTGTCAGCGCCAAGATCGCCGGCGCCGTGCCGCAGCCTTTGCGCCAGACGTTCGAGGCCAATGCGCTGCATGCCTGGGGCTTCGCCGCGCCGTCGGCCGGCACGATCGACCTGGCGCTGGTGCGCCGCGCCATCCGCGACGAAGAGAAGCTCGACCTCTCCTATCGCGACGAGATGGGCCGTGCCTCCGAGCGCCTCATCCGGCCGATCGCGCTGATCTACTATGCCGAGGCTGCCAACATCGTCGCCTGGTGCGAGTTGCGCCAGGCGATCCGCAATTTCCGCAGCGACCGCATTGAAGATTGCCAGCCGACCGGCCTACGCTTCAAGGGCGAAGGCGATCGTTTGCGGCAGGTCTGGGTGAACGGCTGGGAGGCGAACACCGCTGCTGGTGGCCCCCTTACTCTCTCAAATAGCTAGGCACTGCCCCTAGTAATTCGACCAGCGTTTCTGATCAGTCCCTGAAGTTCCGCCTGCACGCTCGCTGGAGCGGACCCGCCGGCCTCGCGACGTCTGTGGTACTCCTCTGCAAAAACTGACTCCACGTACGAATCTGCGGCAGATCGAGGCGAATCCATCAGCGCTGTCCGGATATTTTGTGCCCGGTTCATAACGTTAAGGGCTATCTGTGTGACGTTCATTGACTCCCTGGCTTGAGCCCATAACGCATCGGCATTCCACGATGACATTGTGGCTACGAAGGAAGCGTAGTCGAAATTCTGTCTTCGATGATAGCAGGATGCCAGGATCAGCAGGGATGGAAGGTCTATTTTTTCTGGATACCTCCATGCAGCCGTCGTAGACCCCATTATATCCATGATCTGCTCAATTGCCCGAAGGGGGATTGGCTTTTGGGCAGCAAAGCCAGTCGTGATGACGGTTTTTAATACGTCATTTGGCTCAAGAAGATCGCTTTGCGCTGGGCTGGAAAGCTTTGTAAGGTCGATTAGGTCCAGCTTGCTTGCAACAAATTCTCCCAGCCGCGGTTCAGCGAAGCTATAGCGGCGATCGAAGAACCGGCTTAGGTAGCCGCGCCCATCAAAATCACCGCCGTAAGCGCCCCTGATTGTGTGCTGTAGCTGGCTCGTGTCAGTCGAGAAAACGAAGACGACCCCATTTGCTTCAAATAGATGTTTCACGCGCTCAAGCACGGCGACGGCGTAAGATGGTCGACACCTATCTAGCTCATCAATCACGACGAAAAGTGGAGATTTTATCCCGACCTCGGGTAATTTTGAGGTTAGCTCCCCCATATTCGAGCGGAATGACTGAATCGACTGGCTAGCTTTTACAAATTCGGCGATCAATGTGTCAGCAGTTTTGTCAGTAAGAGCTTCAATCTCCTTGCCGGTGGCAGCTATTGCATCATCAAGAACTCCAACGTCCGGCTGTGATTTTTCGACAGGTGACGCGTTGCGCGCATCCTCGCCATGCAAAAGGTCGTCAATCGTCGAATTTGTGTAGCGGCGGATTGCAGATTTGCCCAACGCGATCAACGTACGGCCAGCTATCTGTGCCCCGTTGGATTTTACAGCGCTCCAGACCTTCTTGACGATGGCCTTCTTGCCTGCGTGGGGCTTCAAGACCTTGTCGATCTCGGCCATGATGGCAACCAAGGGATCGTCTGAATGGTCGTCCCGCCAAGCGTTCACTTCAGCAACCAGATAGCCCTCTACCCGCAGCTGACGAGCAAATCTTGAAACGAAGAAACTCTTTCCGCTTCCCCACTCACTATCAATGTTCAAAACGTAAGAGGCGGTTTTGCCAAGCCTCTTCCGCAAATCAACACTCTGGACCAAGAAATCGATGATGAAGCGCGCATCATTTTTTCTACCGATCTTGTCGTCTTTCCAGACCTCATCAATTTCTTTCTTTATTGCGCTCATAACTATCCCCCGTGTCGATCCGGAAGCATAGGCAGAGTCAACAGCCTCGTCAGCCCCTCATATGCATCAAGATTTGCATGACTGAAGGCGTTAGCCGCCGCAAACGCGAAGGCGCGGAGATGGCTAGGACGGGGAAGAATATCTCGCTCGTCGTGGCGGAGCAGGAATGCATTTTCCGCTCGGCAAAGCTCGGCCCGGCATCTCTGTTATGAGAGGCGTATCTACCGCACGTCCACCCAGCGCTTTTCATCAAACGACCTTGCCATTGCGTGCACGGTGCGCTCGATTTCCAGGCCTTCGGCGAACTCGATGAGCCGCGCCGGTCTGCCGGCGAGCCGCGTCAGCAATTCGTGACACTCGATGATCTTGAGGTCGTTGAAACCGAGGCCGTGCCCGGGTGCCGGCAGGAAGGCGTCGTAGGGTTTGTGATGCGGCGCCATCAGGATGGTGCGGTAGCCCTGTTCGGTCGGGCGATCCGATGTGACATAGAGCTGGATTTCGTTCATCCGCTCCTGGTCGAACAGGATCGACCCTTTGGAGCCGAAGATCTGGATGGCGATACGGCCCTTGCGACCCCAGGCCGAGCGGTTGACCAGCAGCGTGCCGGCAATGCCGTTTTCCAGATGCATCAAGACGCTGGCGATGTCGTAGGTCTCGACCGCGTGACGGCCGCCGCCAGCCACCTTGCGGTCGGCATAGGGTTTGGCCATGTCGCAGATGACGCTGGCGACACGGCCGAACAGCGCCGAGACCAGCGACAGCGGATGGACGGCGAAATCGTCGAGCGCGCCGTAGCCGGAAGCCGCCTCGTGCTTCCAGAAGAACAGTGCTTCGGGATCGGCCATGAAGTCCTCGTCCATCTCGATGCGCAGATGGTTGACCTCACCGATGATCTTCTCGTCGAGCAGCGCGCCGATGTGACGGATGGCCGGGCTCTGGATGTAGTTGTAGCCGAGCGCCGCGATCTTGCCGGATTTTTTCGCCGCCGCCGCCATCGCCTCGGCTTCGGCAAAGCTTGGCGCCATCGGCTTTTCGCACCACAGATGCTTGCCGGCCTCGAGAATGGCGATGGCCATTTCCGGATGGAACTGGTTTGGCGTGGTCAGCGAGACGATATCGACCTCCGGGTCGTTGACGACGGCGCGCCAGTCGCCGGAGGCCTTGGCGAAACCGAACTCACCCGCTTTGCGCTGGGCCAACTCCTCGTTGACCTCGCCGAGATGGACGAGCCTGGGCTTGGCGACATCGGGAAAGACGGCGCCGACGGCGCTCCACGCGATAGCGTGGCATTTGCCCATGAAACCCGTGCCGATAAGACCTACGCCGACCATCTTGCCTTTTCTCCATCGCCTGAAGTGCTGCGTGGATGAATTAATCCATTTTCTCTGGGAATGGAATGTCTGCCTCATTTTTAATGGCGTTCTTGCGCAGGCTCGCTATGATGGGGCAGAGAGGACGCTTTCACCGATGAGCTTGGACGGGCCGACGATGGACGAACGGGTACCTCGCGACTTCGAGACGCTGCGCGCCACCATCCTCGATCGGCGCGAAAGCCTGCCCAAGCGTATCGCCCAGATCGCCGCCTACGCGCTCGACAATCCCGACGACATCGCCTTCGGCACCGCCGCCAGCATCGCCGCCTCGGCCGGCGTGCAGCCGTCGACCCTGATCCGCTTTGCCCAGCAGCTTGGCTTCGATGGCTTCACCAGCCTGCAGCAGGTGTTTCGCGAGCGGCTGCGCGAGCGCAATTCGTCCTATGACGAAAGGCTGCAAGCGCTGCGCGCCAAGGCCGAAGGCGGCGCTGGTCATCGTGCCATCTTCGACGGCTTCGTCGCCGCTGCCAGCACCTCGCTCAACGACATCTCCCGCACGCTGGACGACGCGCATCTGGAAGATGCGATTTCGCTGCTGGCAAAGGCGCAGACCATCTATGTCTTGGCCAAG
This sequence comes from Mesorhizobium sp. P3_A8, assembly GCF_056402995.1. Taxonomy (NCBI): domain Bacteria; kingdom Pseudomonadati; phylum Pseudomonadota; class Alphaproteobacteria; order Hyphomicrobiales; family Phyllobacteriaceae; genus Mesorhizobium; species Mesorhizobium sp. P3_A8. The sequence continues at coordinate 411,701 of NZ_JBFUGI010000001.1, forward strand.
CGGCGCTCCTATCCGGTGGCGTCCTACATCGCCTATGCGCTGGGCAAGCTGAAGATCCGCAACCAGCTGATCGAATCGGCCGCCGGGCTGAATGCCGAAATGATCGGCTTCGCCACACCGGCGGATGCCGTCATCGCCATCTCCTTCTCGCCCTATGCGCCGGCCACCATCGAGGAAGCGCGCACCATTTCGGAACAGGGCGTACCGATCGTTGCCATCACCGACAGCTCGTTTTCGCCGCTTGCCCAGTTCGCCAAAGTCTGGTTCGAGGTTGCCGAAGCGGACTTCGCCGGCTTCCGTTCGCTGTCGGCGACGATGGCTCTGGCCATGGCGCTGACCGTCGGCGTCGGCGAGAAACGGCGCGACGCCACCCGCAAGCGCAAAGCCTGATCGGGCGCCCCAAAGGCACTTTTCCATCCGGGAATGCTCATTCCATATTGACTATGGATTGGAATTATTATTTCATATTCTCGGCACCACGCTGCCGCTCGCGCGTGTTACCCAAACAATGTTGTTCCTGACAACAAGACTGACGGGAGGTTCCAATGAGCGAAGCCGTGGACGCGAAACAGGCGCCGCTCGACGTCATCACCATCGGTCGCGCTTCCGTCGACCTCTATGGCCAGCAGATCGGCTCGCGGCTGGAGGATATCACCTCCTTCGCCAAGTCGGTCGGCGGCTGTCCGGCCAACATTTCCGTCGGCACGGCGAGGCTCGGCCTGCGCTCGGCGCTGCTGACGCGCGTCGGCGACGAGCAGATGGGCCGCTTCATCCGCGAGCAGCTGAAGCGCGAAGGTGTCAACACCGACGGCCTGAAGACCGACAAGGAACGGCTGACCGCGCTGGTGCTGCTCTCGGTCGAGAGCGAAGGCGTTTCGCCGATGATCTTCTATCGCAGCGACTGCGCCGACATGGCGCTGGCGCCTGAAGACATTGACGAGGCCTTCATCGCCTCGGCGCGCTCGATCGTCGTCACCGGCACGCATTTTTCCCGACCCAACAGCGATGCCGCCCAGCGCAAGGCGATCCGCATCATGAAGGCCAAGGGCGGCAAGGTTGTCTTCGACATCGACTATCGGCCGAACCTGTGGGGCCTCGCCGGCCATGCCGAAGGCTTCGAGCGCTATGTCAAATCGGACCGGGTCTCGGCCCAGCTGAAGACGGTTCTGCCCGATTGCGATCTCATCGTCGGCACCGAGGAAGAGATCATGATCGCCTCGGGCGCCGACGACTGCCTGAGCGCGCTGAAGACGATCCGCGCGCTGTCCTCGGCCACCATCGTCTTGAAGCGCGGCGCCATGGGTTGCATCGTCTATGACGGACCGATCAGCGACGATCTCGAAGACGGCGTCGTCGGCAAGGGTTTCCCGATCGAGATCTACAATGTGCTGGGTGCCGGTGACGCCTTCATGTCCGGCTTCCTGCGCGGCTGGCTGGGTGGCGAAGACCATGCGACGGCGGCGACCTGGGCCAATGCCTGCGGCGCCTTCGCCGTGTCGCGGTTGCTCTGCGCGCCGGAATATCCAACCTTCGAGGAGCTGCAGTTCTTCCTCAAGAACGGCAGCAAGCATCTCGCCTTGCGCAAGGACGAGGCGATCAACCACATCCATTGGGCGACGACGCGCCGGCGCGACATTCCCTCGCTGATGGCGCTCGCCTGCGACCATCGCATACAGCTCGAGGACGTGGCGGCGAAGGCCGGCGCCGATCCGGCGCGCATCCGCGATTTCAAGGTGCTGACCGTCAAGGCAGCGGCCAAAGTTGCCGCCGGCCGGGACGGCTACGGTATGCTGCTTGACGAGAAGCATGGCCGCGAGGCGATGTTCGAATTCGCCCGCCATTCCTTCGCCTGGCTTGGGCGCCCGGTCGAACTGCCGGGCTCGCGGCCACTGCGTTTCGAGTTCTCGCAGGATATCGGCTCGCAGCTCACCGAATGGCCAGTCGATCACTGCATCAAATGCCTGTGCTTCTACCATCCCGACGATCCGGCGGCGCTGAAGGAAGAACAGCAGCAGAAACTGCGCGCGCTGTTCGAGGCGGCGCGGAAAGTCGGCCGGGAACTGCTCGTCGAGATCATCGCCGGCAAGCACGGCAAGCTTGACGACACGACCATTCCGCGCGCGCTGGAGGAACTCTATGCGCTCGGCATCAAGCCGGACTGGTGGAAACTCGAACCGCAGGCCTCGGCCGGCGCCTGGGCCAAGATCGAAGCGGTGATCCTGAAGCATGATCCCTGGTGCCGTGGCGTCGTGCTGCTTGGCCTGGAGGCGCCGCAGGACGAGCTGGAAGCGGCTTTTGCCGCCACCGCCAAGGCGCCGATCGTCAAGGGTTTTGCCGTCGGCCGCACCATTTTCGTTCACGCCGCCGAGGAGTGGCTGGCCGGCAGGATGTCGGATGACGAGGCTGTCGCCGACATGGCCTCGCGCTTCGAACAGTTGACCGAGGCGTGGCTTGCCGCGCGAGGCCGTAAAGCAGCATAAAGGCGCGGCATAAGACTGCGGAGGAAACCACCATGAGCAAGACAATCCGCCTGACGATGGCGCAGGCGCTGACCCGCTTTCTGTCCCGCCAGATGACCGAGATGCACGGCACAAAAGTGCCGATCTTCGGCGGTGTCTGGGCGATCTTCGGCCATGGCAACGTCGCCGGCATCGGCGAGGCGCTCTACCAGGTGCGCGATGAGCTGCCGACGTTCCGCGCCCACAATGAACAGGCGATGGCGCATGCGGCGATTGCCTATGCCAAGGCCAATTTCCGCCGCCGCTTCATGGCGGCGACCTCTTCGATCGGCCCCGGCGCGCTAAACATGGTGACGGCGGCAGCGCTCGCGCATGTCAACCGGCTGCCTGTGCTGTTTCTGCCCGGCGATGTCTTCGCCAACCGCATCCCCGACCCGGTGCTGCAGCAGGCCGAGGATTTTTCCGACGGCACGGCGACGGTCAACGACTGCTTCCGTCCGGTGTCGCGCTATTTCGACCGCATCACCCGGCCGGAACAGATCATACCGGCGCTCAGCCGTGCGATGGCTGTGCTGACCGATCCGGCCGAGTGCGGGCCGGTGACGCTGTCGCTTTGCCAGGATGTGCAGGCCGAGGCCTATGACTATCCCGAGAGCTTCTTCGCCGAACGTGTCTGGCACCAGCGCCGGCCGCGCCCGGACCGCCACGAGCTTGCGGCGGCAGTCTCGGCGCTGAAGGGCGCGAAGAAGCCGCTGGTGATCGCCGGCGGCGGCGTGCTCTATTCGCAGGCCTCCGATGAGCTGGCCAAATTCGTGCAAGGCGCCGGCATTCCGGTCTGCGAAACGCAAGGCGGCAAATCCTCGCTGCCGGATGGTCATCCGCTCAACATGGCGGCGGTCGGCGTCACCGGCACATCCGCTGCCAACCGGCTGGCGGAAGAGGCCGATGTCGTGCTTGCTATCGGCACGCGCCTGCAGGATTTCACCACCGGCTCGTGGGCGCTGTTCAAGAATTCCGGCAAGACCATCATTGGCTTGAACGTGCAGCCTTTCGATGCCGGCAAGCACCGCGCGCTGCCGCTGGTCGCCGATGCGGCCGAGGGGCTGACCGAACTGGGTACAGCGCTGGGGAGTTGGAAAGCACCGGCGACTTGGACCGACAATGCGACCAAGGGCAAGAAGGAATGGCAGGCCGATGCGGCCAAGGTGACGGCGTCGACCAACGCGGCCTTCCCGTCCGACGCGCAGGTGATCGGCGCCGTGCAGCGCGCCATGGGATCCGGCGTGACGCTGCTGCATGCCGCCGGCGGCTTGCCTGGAGAGTTGCACAAGCTTTGGCAGGCCGGCGCGCCCGGCTCCTATCATGCCGAATACGGCTTCTCGACCATGGGCTACGAGATTGCCGGCGGGCTCGGCACCAAGATGGCGAAGCCCGGCGAAGAAGTCGTCGTCATGATCGGCGACGGCTCCTATCTGATGCTGAATTCCGAGATCGCCACCTCGGTGATGCTCGGCTTGAAGCTGACCATCGTGCTGCTCGACAACCGCGGCTATGGCTGCATCAACCGGCTGCAGATGGCGACCGGCGGCGCCAACTTCAACAATCTCTTGAAGGACTCGCGCCACGAGATCCTACCCGATATCGACTTTGCCGCGCATGCGGCGAGCATGGGCGCAATCGCCGAGAAGGTGCCGTCGATCGCCGGTCTCGAAAACGCACTGCAGAAGGCCAAAAAGAACGACCGCACCACCGTTCTGGTCATCGACACCGATCCGCTGGTCTCCACCGATGCCGGTGGCCATTGGTGGGATGTGGCGGTGCCGGAAGTGTCGGCACGTCCGCAGGTGAACGCGGCCCGCAAGGCCTATGACGAGAAGCGGCAGATGCAGACCATCGGCGATTGATGCTAGCTCCCTTCTCCCCGTCCCTATACGGGGAGAAGGTGCCGGCAGGCGGATGAGGGGCGGCGCCAGCGGCCAAAGAATGAACTGTTCTAATCTGGAGTGACGACTTGAAAGCCAAACTGGGCATGTCCCCCATTGCATGGTGGAACGACGATCTTGCCGAACTCAGCGATGACGTGTCGCTGGAGGAGTGTTTGCGCCAGTCGCGTTCGGCGGGCTTCACCGGCATGGAGATGGGCCGGCGTTTTCCCAACGATCCCGCTGTCATGCTGCCGATCCTGAAGGCAGCCGATGTGACGCTTTGCGGCGGCTGGTTTTCCGGCACGCTGGTCGATGAGGAGATGGGCAAGAACAAGGATCGCATCCAGCCGATGATCGACCTGTTCAAGGCGGTCAACGCGCCTTGCATCGTCTATGGCGAGGTCGGCCGCTCGATCCAAGGCGACCGCTCGAAGCCGCTCGCCACCAAGCCGAAACTGTCTGGCGATGAGATGAAAGCCTATGCAAGGCGTCTGACCGAGTTCGGCGAATGGTGCGCCGAACAAGGCATGCCGCTGTCCTACCACCATCACATGGCGGCGGTGGTCGAGACCGAGCCGGAGCTCGATGCCTTCATGCGCCATTCCGGCGAAGGCATTCCGCTGCTGCTCGATGCCGGGCATCTGGCCTTTGCCGGCGGCGATGTGCTGCGCGCCATCGACAACCACCACAAGCGCATCAGCCATGTCCATGTGAAGGATGTACGGATGGGCGTGATTGACGGGCTCGACCGTACGAAACAGTCCTTCCTCGACGCCGTGGCGCTCGGCGCCTTCACCGTGCCAGGCGACGGCTCGCTGGATTTCGGCGCCATCGTGCAACGCTTCGCCGACCATGGCTATGAGGGCTGGTTTGTGGTCGAGGCCGAGCAGGACCCGAAGAAGAACCCGCCGCTCAAGATGGCGCAGGTTGGCCACAAGGAGCTGATGCGGGTGATGACATCAGCCGGCTACACAGTGGAAACCCAGGGTTTCCCGAATGCCTGACGCGACGGGTTCACGGCGAAGCAGGTTGCTGTAGATTGGCCCGATGAAAGATTACGAGCACCCCTTCTTCCGCCCGCTATGGCGGCGTGTCGCCGTCGTCGCGGTCTGCGTCATCTGGTCGATCATCGAATTCGCCACCGGCACGCCGTTCTGGGGCGTCATCGCGCTCGGCTTTGCCGGTTATGCCGTCTGGCAGTTTTTCTATCTCTACAAGCCGGCCGATGAGAACAAGGCGACGGCCGAGGCCGAACCGAAGGAGTAACCCGATGTCGAAGCTGCTGGTGAAGGCCGATAAGGGCCATGGCCGCGTTGCCCATGTGACGCCGAAAAGCGCTGGGTGGACCTATGTCGGTTTCGACCTGCATCGGCTGAAGCCCGGCGAGAGCGCCTCAGGCAAAACCGACGATCGCGAAATCTGCCTGGTGTTCGTCACCGGCAAGGGCACGGCGAAAGCCGGCGGCAAGGATCTCGGCCTGCTCGGCGAGCGCATGTCGCCCTTCGAAGGCAAGCCGTGGTCGATCTATGTTCCCGCGGGATCGGACTGGTCGGTGACGGCCGATACGGATCTCGAACTCGCGGTCTGCTCGGCGCCTGGCCTCGGCGGCGAGTTGCCGGTCCGGGTGATCAGACCCGACGATCTCGGCCAGGAGGTGCGCGGCAAGGGCACCAACACGCGCTACGTCACCAACATCCTGCCGGAAGGCAAGCCGGCGGACTCGCTGCTGGTGGTCGAGGTCATCACGCCCGGCGGACATACGTCGAGCTATCCGCCGCACAAGCATGACCAGGACAATCTGCCCGCCGAATCCTATCTCGAAGAGACCTACTATCATCGCCTCAACCCGCCGCAGGGTTTTGCCTTCCAGCGCGTCTACACCGACGCCGACCAGGATGGCCATCGCGCGCTCGACGAAGCGATGGCGATCGAGGACGGCGATGTGGTGCTGGTGCCCAAGGGCTATCACCCCTGCGCAGCCTGCCATGGCTACGACCTCTATTATCTCAACGTCATGGCCGGGCCGAAGCGGACGTGGAAATTCCACAATGCGCCCGAGCACGAATGGTTGATGAAGGCCTGATCAGTCGGAGATTCCGGCTGAACTTGTTGGTCCAGCTCGGAAAAATCGTCGGCTAAGGACCCGTGGGGTCGATTTGCCTTCGAAAACCCTTCAAAGCTTCGTCAATCCGTCATGGAAATCACCTATGGCAGCGAGACTGACGAGGACTTTCGATGCGCTACGCCATCTATTTCACCCCGAGGCAGGACGAGCCGCTGGCGCGGATCGCCGCCAACTGGCTGGGCCGCGATCCGTTCGGCGCCGCGACAAGGCCGGTTGAGGCCGTGGCCGATCTGGCGGCGGCGGAAGTGGCGTTCCACACCGCTTCGGCACGCCGCTATGGTTTTCACGCGACGCTGAAAGCTCCCTTCCTCCTGGCTGCCGACGAGACCGAGACCTCGCTGCGCGCGGGGCTCGACCATTTTGCCGAAGCAACGCCCGTGGTGACGATCCCGCGTCTCGTCGTCAGCCAGATCGACAGCTTCTTCGCGCTCGTGCCGGAAGGACCGCTGCCTTCTCTCAACCGCTTCGCTGACGATGTGGTGCGCGACTTCGACCGTTTTCGCGCACCGCTGACCGAGGCCGAGATCGAACGGCGCAGCCCGGATTCGCTGAAGCCGGCCGAGTTCCGCAATCTCTGCCAGTGGGGCTACCCCTACGTCTTCGAGACTTTTCGTTTCCACATGACGCTGTCGGGCCGGGCGGGGCCACAGGAAAGCCCCCGTTTGCGCGCAGCAATCGACAGCCTGTTCGCGGAGGTTCTGCGGCAGCCGGTGCTGGTCGACACCCTGACCCTGTTTGTCGAACCCGAACCCGGCGCGCCGTTCATGGTACTTTCCCAGCACGCGCTGGGACGTCGCCCGGCCAGAAAAATCGCCTGAATAACCCCAGCCGGAATAGCTCCGACCAAGAAGAACCAAGGACTGCCTGAAATGACCGCCGAGACCGTTCTTTCCAACGCCCGCATCGTGCTTGCCGACGAGATCGTCGAGGGGTCGCTGGTGCTGCGCGACGGCTTTATCGCCGGCATCGATGCGGGTTCTGGCCGGACCGGCGAGGATATGGGCGGCGACTATGTCATTCCCGGGCTGGTCGAACTGCACACCGACCATCTCGAGGGCCACTACGCTCCACGGCCGAAGGTGCGCTGGAACCCGATCGCCGCAGTGCTTGCCCATGACGCGCAGGTGGCAACCGCCGGCATCACCACCGTGCTCGACGCCTTGCGCGTCGGAATGGACGAGGACGCCGACCTGACATCGGACGATATCCGCAAGCTGGCCGACGCGATCGAAGACAGCGTCGCGCAGGACCGGTTGCGAGCCGACCATTTTATTCATCTGCGCTGCGAGGTTTCGGCGCCGGACTGCCTCAAGGCCTTTGCCAATTTCGACGGCGACGAGAGGGTCAAGCTGGCATCGCTGATGGACCACGCGCCGGGCCAGCGCCAGTTCGTCAATCTCGAAACCTATGCCTACTACTATCAGCGCAAGCTGAAGCTGACTGACCGCGACTTCAAGCTGTTCTGCGAGAAGCGGATGGGCGAATCGGCGCGCAATTCGGCGCCAAACCGGGCGGTGATCGCCGCCGCCTGCCATGAGCGCGGCATCGTGCTCGCCAGCCATGACGACGCGACCGTTGGCCATGTCGGGGAGGCGATAGAGCAAGGTGTGCGCGTTGCCGAGTTCCCGACGACGGAGGAAGCCGCACGGGCCTCGAAAGAGGCCGGGCTCGGCGTGCTGATGGGGGCGCCGAACGTCATGCGCGGCGCCTCGCATTCAGGCAATGTCTCGGCGCGCACGCTGGCCAGCGACGGCCTGCTCGACATCCTGTCGTCCGACTACATTCCCTTCAGCCTGATCCAGTCGGCCTTCTTCCTCGGTGATATGGTCGAAGGTATTTCGCTGCCGCAAGCGGTCGCCATGGTGTCGAAGAACCCGGCCGAGGCCATTGGCCTCAACGACCGCGGCATCATCGAGCAGGGCCGCAGGGCCGATCTGGTGCGCGTGCGCGTCGACGACCATTTGCCGGTGGTGCGCACCGTCTGGCGGCAGGGGCGCCGCGTCGCATGATGGTGTCAGCCTTGATCGAGCGTGAATTGTCCGCTGAAACCTTTCCGATCCGCCATGGCGTCTTTGTCGCCGTCGTCGGCCCAAGCGGCGCCGGCAAGGACACGGTGATCGGCTACGCCCGCGCGCTCTTCACTGACGAGACCCGGCTGGAGTTCGTCCGCCGCGTCATCACCCGGCCGAGCGATGCGGCAAGCGAGGATCACGACACGCTGGCCGACGCCGCCTTTGTCGAAGCTGAGGCCGACGGCGCCTTCGCCATCTCCTGGGAGGCGCATGGCCTGCGCTATGGCCTGCCGGCCGATGTCGACTGGTCGGTCACCAACGGCCATGTCGCCATCGCCAATGTGTCACGCGCGATTATTCCGGTGCTGCGCGAGCGCTATGCCAATCTGGCCATTGTCGAGATCACCGCTTCGCCCGATGTGCTGGCCGAGCGGCTGGCGATGCGTGGCCGCGAGTCGCGCGGCGAAGTGCTGGCGCGCCTGGCGCGCAGCGCAAATGTGACCCTGACCGGCCCTGGCGTGACCTCGATCGACAATAGCGGTGCGCGTGAAGTGGCCGGCGAGCGCTTCGCCGAGATCCTGCGCAAGGCGATGGCCTTCTCGGACATGTCGGGTCTGATCTGATTTAACGCCCCCATCCCTCAAGCCGCAGCACGTGCGGCTCGATTGGCCCAAAGCGGCCGCCCCGTTGGCGCTCCACTTGCTTTCCCGATGCCTCCGGAGCGCTATGTGGTGCTGACCCCATTGTGATTCCGGGCCAAGCTTGCCGGAAAGGCGCCCAGAAGGTCCGGGGCGAACGAGACACGACAGGAAGCCTTGATGCAGACGCTGACGCCCATCCTCTCGACGGTCACGGCGGCATTTCTTGCCTCCTTCGTCGAGGTCGTCGAAGCCTTCACCATCGTGCTGGCGGTGGGCGTGACGCGCGGCTGGCGCCCGGCACTGACGGGTGCCACCCTGGCGCTGGCGGTGCTGGCGGCGCTGGTGCTGGCGTTCGGACCGCTGCTGGCGCTGGTGCCCATCACCACGCTGCAGTTCGTCGTCGGCGTGCTGCTGATCCTGTTCGGCATGCGCTGGCTGCGAAAGGCCATCCTGCGCAGCGTCGGCGTCATCGCGCTGCATGATGAGGAGGCGGCCTTCTCCAAGGAAACGGCGGCCCTGCACCACCAGGCCAATGACCGCCGCGCCGACTATCTCGCCGGACTGGCGTCGTTCAAGGCGGTGCTGCTCGAAGGTGTCGAGGTGGTGTTCATCGTCATTGCCGTGGGTGCCGCGCACGGGCAGACGCTGTATGCCGGCCTGGGCGCGCTGGCGGCATTCATCCTGGTGATGCTCGTCGGCCTGGCCGTCCACCGGCCGCTGGCGCGCGTGCCGGAGAATGCGCTCAAATTCGTCGTCGGGCTGATGCTGACCAGCTTCGGCATCTTCTGGACCGGCGAGGGCATCGGCGCCGACTGGCCAGGCGCCGATCTCGCCCTGCTCGCCATCTTCGCCATCGTCGCACTGGCGTCCTTTGCCATGGTGCGCTGGCTGCGCGGCACCTACCCCGCAGCCGCCGGAGGGTTCGCCCGATGAACGCCGTTCGTCTTGTTGCCAAGGAATTCTTCGGCATGTTCGTCGATGACGGCAATCTGGCGCTGCTGGCGCTGGTGCTGGTGGCCGCAGTCGTGGCGGCGGTGAAGCTGCTCGCACTGCCACCACTGCTCGGCGGCACGTTGCTGCTGGTCGGCTGCCTCGCCATCCTGCTGCAAAGCGTTCGCCGCGCTGCACGCGCGATCAATCGGTAGCTTTTGACGAGCTCCATCGGCCGACGTCGGAACCGTTGACGCCGAATGTAAAAACCGAAATTATGGTACCGGTATCAAGATAGTGGAACTTCTTGCCTTAGGCGCTCGTAGACAGGCGAATAACATTATAATAGCATACCATTATAACTCGCAGGGGAACCGCTGAATCTCCGGTTTGCAAGGGATGGCAGCGGGTGAGACCGATCTGTTTCAAATCCTTGGGCGGCCAGCGCGCCCCGCCCGAACGATATCGACGCCAGGCGCCCAAAAATGCATGGGAGGAAAACATGCGGACTTTCCTGGGAAGGGTCGGCGCCTTGCTGGCCGGCATCGTGCTGGCGCTGTCGGCGCTCATGCCGTCGGTCGCTTTGGCGCAGTCGGTCGAGGACATCATCGCGCGCGGCAAGCTGGTCGTCGCCATCGACACCACGACACCGCCCTACGGCTTTCTCGACGCCAATCTGAAGCCGACCGGCTTCGACATCGAGGTCGCCAACAAGATGGGCGAGGCGCTCGGCGTGCCCGTCGAATTCGTCACCGTCACTTCGCCCGGCCGCATTCCGGCGCTGCTGACCAAGCAGGTCGATGCGGTGATCTCGATCTTCTCGATCACGCCGGCGCGCGCCATCCAGATCGACTATTCGATCCCCTATGCCGGCCAGTCGGCGGTGGTCATCGCGCCGAAGAACACCAGCATCAAGGGTGTCGCCGACCTCGTCGGCAAGAAGGTCGGCCTGACGCGTGGCACCGGCGAGGACGGATTGCTGACCAAGGCCGCGGAAACCAATCCGGGCATCGAGATCCTGCGCTTCGACGATTATTCCTCGCTGCTGCAGGCGATGGTGTCGGGCCAGATCGATGCCATGGGCGGCGGCGACTATGGCGAGATCTATCTGAAGAAGGCGCAGAATGGCGACGCCTTCGAGCAGAAATATGTGCTGAAGACTTTCTATTTCGGCATCGGCGTAGCCAAGGGCAACGACAATCTGCGCCAGTGGATCAACACTTGGCTGTTCACGATGAAGACCGACGGCACACTGGACGCGCTGTCGATGAAATACCGCAACCAGCCGCTGCCGGTGCTGCCGGTTTTCTGATTTCTTCACTCCTGAGCGGGGCCGGCATCGTATCGGTCCCGCTTCCTTGATCTCGTGACGGGATATCAGTGCAAACCGCCCTGCAATTCGGCCCGATCCTTGTCCATCTCGACTTGCTGCTGCGCGGCCTGGAAAAAACCATCCAGCTGGCGGCATTGTCGATCCTGTTTGGCACCGCCATCGGTGTCCTCGGCGCCGTCGGCCGCAGCTTCGGCCCGCGCTTTCTGTCCTGGCTGATCGCTGCCTATGTCGAGCTGATTCGCAACACGCCGCTTTTGATCCAGCTCTATTTCGTGTTCTTCTCGCTGCCGCTGTTCGGTTTCAAGCTGTCGAGCAACACCGCGGCCGTCGTCGCGCTCTCGATCCATCTCGGCGCCTATGCGACCGAGATATTGCGCGCCGGCATCGAAGCCATCCCCGAAGGGCAGATCGAGGCGGCAAAATCGCTCGGGCTCAGCCGCTACCGGATCATCCGCCATGTCGTGCTGGTGCCGGCGGCGCGCGCGGTCTATCCGTCGTTGTCGGCGCAGTTCATCCTGCAGATTATGGGGACATCGATCGTCGGGGCTATTGCGGCGGAAGAACTGACGGCGGTCGCCAACAACCTGGTGATGCAGACCTTCAGGAGCTTCGAGGTCTACATCATCATCGCCATCATCTATTTCGTGCTGGTGCAGGCGGCCAGCCTGCTCTTCGCCGGCATCGGCAAGCTGATGTTCCGCTGGAAGGTCTGAGCCATGAGCTTGCGTGATTTCGGTCCTAACGAACTAATGTTCCTGCTCTTGGCCACGCGATGGACGATCCTTCTGGCGCTGATCGCCTTTGCCGGCGGCGGCCTGATCGGTCTCATCGTGGCGGCGATCCGGGTGGCGCCGGCACGGCCGCTGCGCTGGCTGGCCGCCGGCTACATCCAGTTCTTCATGGGCACGCCGATCCTGATCCAGCTGTTCATGGCCTATTACGGTTCTTCGTTCCTTGGCTACAGGCCGGACACGTGGGTGGCAGCGGCGGTGACGTTCTCGCTCAATGGCGGCGCTTTCTTCGGCGAGATCTTTCGCGGCGCCATCGAGGCTATCCCCAAGGGGCAGTGGGAAGCGGCGACGGCGCTCGGCTTCCGCTTTGTCAGGACATTGCGGCTGGTGATCATTCCACAGGCGATACGGCTGATGCTGCCGCCGACGGTCGGCTTCATGGTGCAGATCGTCAAGACGACGTCGATCGCCTCGCTGATCGGGCTGACAGAACTTGCGCGGGCCGCCACACAGGTCAACACGGTCACCTTCCAGCCGGTGATGGTATTCGGTACGGTGTCGATTATCTACTTCGCGCTGTGCTGGCCGCTGTCGCTCTACGCCGGGTATCTGGAGCGTCGTTTCGCTACCGGAACGACACGCAAGATCGAGAACCCGCTGGTGATGTCGGCGGTCTGATCCTTCAACCCTTGAACGCCGGCAAGGTCAGGCCCTTGACGCCGACGTCGAGCGCGAACAATCCGCCCGGGTTTTTCTGGCCGATGAAGTGGCTGTCGGGACGCTTGAGCACGGCGGAGGTGACATAGAGGATGTCGAGATCCTTGCCGCCGAATTCGCAGCAGGTCGGCAGGTCGGTCGGCAGCAGCACTGTCTGCATCAAGTGGCCGTCGGGGTCATAGCGGCAGACCTTGCTGGTCACCGGGATGGTCACCCAGTAGCAGCCTTCGGCGTCGACCGTGGCGCCGTCGGCGACGCCGCCGGTCACCGTCATGTCGATGAAGGTGCGCCGGTTCTCGATGTCGCCGGTGGCGGGGTCGAAATCATAAGCCCACACCGCGCCGGCATGGCTGTCGGAGAAATACATGGTTTTCGAATCCGGGCTCCAGGCGAGCCCGTTGGAGCAGCCGATGCCGTCGATCATCTTGTGGACGGAGAGATCGGGATCGAGCCGATAGAGCGCGCCGACGAATTCGATCGGCTCGCCCGGCACCTCGAACATCGAGCCCGACCAGAAGCGGCCCTGGCGATCCGGCTTGCCGTCATTGAAGCGGGTTTCCGGCATATGCGCTTCCGGATCGACGATCGCCTCGAATTTGCCGGTAGCCGGATCGAAGAAATGGAAGCCGTTGGTCATCGTCAGCACCAGGCCGCCCTTTTCGCGCAGGCCGAGGCAGCCGAGATATTCCGGCGTCTCGAAGACCTCATCCTTGCCGGTCGCGGGATCGTAGCGATGGATCAGCTTCTTCCAGATGTCGATCCACCACAGTACGCCCGCCTTGGGGTCCCAGAGCGTGCCTTCGCCGAGTTCGGCCCTGGCATCGACGACGCAAATGATTTCGACCATGGTCAGCCCTCTTTTCTGCGCAGTCTGCCGCCAAGGCCGGCGAAGGTTTCGCTGCCGATCGACACGGTGAGCAGGATGACCGCGCCATAGACGATAAGCAGCGCGCCGCTCGACAGGTTCAGCGCCGGCAAAAGACCGGTGAGGATGGTCAGCACCATGGCGCCGGCGACAGTGCCGAGATAGTGCCCGCTGCCGCCAAGTATCGAGGCACCGCCGATGGCCACCGCGGCGATCGAGGTGAACAGATAGGCGTCGCCCATGCCGAGATAGGCCTGGCCGGAATAGCCGGTCAAAAGCATGCCGGCGAAGGCGGCGGTGAGGCCCGAGATGACATAGGTGAGGATGGTGGTGCGCGCCGTCGGCACGCCGGAGAATTCGGCCACCGTGGCGCTGGTGCCGAGCGCATAGAGATGGCGGCCGAACGCCGCCTTGGAGAGCAGCAGCGTCGCCAGCAGCGTCAGCGCCAGCCAGATCAGCGCAATCACCGGAAAACCGCCGATGCGCCCGACCGACAGGAACTGGATCAAGGCCGGCGCCGAGGGGGTCGGCGAGCCGCCGGTCAACACCAGGATCAAGCCTTGCAGGATGACGTTGGTGGCCAGTGTCATGATGATCGGTGGCACGCCGAACTGGGCAACGCCGACACCGTTGATCAGGCCGATGAAGGCGCCGCCAGCAAGCAGCAGTGGCATGACCCAGACCAGCGGCAAATCCTGGCCGCCACACAGCAGCGCCATGATGATCGCCGCCGAATTGAGCACCCAGGGCACCGACAGGTCGATGCCGCCGCCAATGATGACGAAGGTCTGACCGAGCGCGACGATGCCGACGAAGGCTGCCAGCACGACGGTCGAGCGCATGTTGGAGACCGAGAGGAAGCCGGGCGAGAAAAGCGCTGTGACCAGGAGCAGCACGACCATGCCGGCATAGGCAAGCACGATCAGCCGGTTGCGGGCGAGGAAGGCGCTCATTGGACACGGTTCCTTGCGGCCTTTTCGGCGACGGAACTGGCCAGCACCGAGAGCAGCAGGATGACGCCGGACGCGACCGGCTGCCAGTAGCTCGACACATGCAGGACGAAGACGAGGTTGCCGATGAGGGTCAGCACAAAGGCGCCGATCAGCGTGCCGGCGAGATGGCCACGACCACCGAACAGGCTGACGCCGCCGATGACCGCCGCCGCCACCGAGGGCAGGATATAGTCCTTGCCGATGGTCGGCGACCCGGCGCCGGTCTGCGTCACCAGAAACAGCGCTGCGCCGGCCGCAAACAGGCCGGACAGGCCGTAGGTGACGAGATTGACGCGGGTGATCGAGACGCCGGACAGGAAGGCCGATTTCTCGTTCGAGCCGGTTGCCTGGATGGCAATGCCGACCCGGGTCGCGCGAAACCACCACCAGAACAAAAGCAGCGCCAGCAGCATCCAGACCGGGCTGGTCAGGCCGAAAAGTTGGCTGGAGGCAAAGCCGACCCACCAGCCGGGAATGCTGCCGCCATCGGTCGGGAGGATGATCATGGCGACGCCGTTGAGGATCGACCAGGTGGCGAGCGTCACCAGGAAGGGCTGCAGCTTGAGCAGCGAGATCAGCAGACCGTTGAGCGCACCGATGGCAAAGCCAAGCGCGAGAATGATCAGTGTCCAGAGTGCCACGGTCGAAGGGTCGTCGGTAAAGCGCGTGGCGGCGATCACCGTGCCGAGGCTGATCATGCCGCCGATCGACAGATCAATGCCGCCCCGCACCAGCACGATGGTCTGCCCGGTCGCCGCCAGCATCAGCGTCATCGCCGCCGCCGTGTCGAGGTTGAGTTCGTCCAGCGTGAAGACACCGGACTGCAGGCTGCCGTAGATGGCAACGATCAAGGCCAGCATCAGGCAAGCGACAAGGAACGGCGCACGGTCGAGGAAGCGGCCGCGCCAATCGATGGCCGGCCTGGCTTGTTTCTCTTCAGCTGACCTTTGAGCCATCTCCAACGGTCCCTCCGCAGCTGACATCACCATGCCTCAGGCCGCCTTGGTTTCAAGCATGGCCGCGCGCAGGATTTCCTCCTCCGAAATGTGATCTCCTTCCAGCGTCGCGGCAATGCGGCCGTTGCGCATGACCAGCACGCGGTCGGCGACATGGACGAGTTCCGGCATGTCGCTGGAATGAAACAGGATCGCATAGCCCTTGGCGGCAAGATCTCGCATCAGCTGAAAAATCTCGCCCTTGGTGCCGACATCGACGCCGCGCGTCGGATCGTAGAGCAGCAGCACGCGCGCCTCGGTAAGCAGCATCTTGCCGAAGATCACCTTCTGCTGGTTGCCGCCGGACAACGTGCCGGCAAGTTGCTCCGGCGTGCCAGCCTTGATGCGCAGGAAATCGACCATCTCCTTGACCAGGGCGGCTTCCTTTTGCCGGCTGAGAAAGCCGTTTTCGGTAAAGCGCTTGATGACCGACAGCGTCAAATTCTCGCGCACGCTCTTGGTCAGCAGCAGGCCCTGCCCGCGCCGGTCCTCCGGCACCAGGGCAATGCCGTCCTTGCCGGTCAGCGCCTGGCGCGGATTGTTGATCGAGACCGGCTTGCCCCACAGCTCGATCGTGCCGCTCGCTCTGGTGGCGCCGAACAGTGACTGGAACAGTTCGCGCTGGCCATGACCCTGCAAGCCGCCGACACCGAGCACCTCGCCCTCACGAAGCGCAAGGTCGACGCCCGAGAGGCGGCTGCCGCTGGAGAAATTCCTGACCCTCAGCGCAATGCGATCGGTCGCTGTTGCCACGCGTTCGGGATAGAGCCGGTCGAGATGCCGGCCGATCATCTGCGTGACGATCTCGTTGTCGGACACGGCGTTGGCCTCATGCGCGGCGACGGTAGCGCCATTGCGGAAGATGGTCAGCCGGTCGGCGATGGCGCGCACTTCGGCCATGCGGTGCGAGATGAAGATGACCAGCCTGCCTTCGGCCGCCAGTTGCCGGGTGAGTTTGAGCAGCCATTCGGCCTCTCGCGCCGGCAGCGCCGAGGTCGCCTCGTCGAGGATCAGGATGCGCGGGTCCTTGGCGAGGCCCTTGGCGATCTCGACGATCTGCCGTTCGGCCAGGGTCAGCCGCCGCAACTCCTGGTCGGGACGCAGCGTCGGGAAATTGTACTTTTCCAGCAGCGCCAGCGTCTTGCGGCGCATCTCCGCGCGATTGACGGTGCGCAGCAACGTTCGCGGTTCGTGGCGGAACCAGATGTTCTGCTCGACGCTGAGATCGGGGATCAGCGACAGTTCCTGGAAGACGGCGGCGATGCCGCGCGCCTGCGCGGCATCCGGATTGGCCGGGCGATAGTCCTGGCCGTCGACCAGGATCGAGCCGCCATCATGCTGCACGGCGCCGGACAGGATCTGGATGAAGGTGCTTTTGCCCGCGCCGTTCTCGCCGAGCAGGGCGTGCACCTCGCCGGCGCGGGCGCTGAATGTCGCCTCGCTCAGCGCGACAATGCCGCCATAGCGTTTGGACAGGCCGTTGACGGTGACGAGGTCCATGCTTTCGCTTTCGAAAAGCTCTCCCGACATCTTGCGATGCCGGGAGACAGGGTCGTGGTCACAGGATGTTACTTGGTACCGGCGGCTTCCGCAGCGGTGATCTCGACCCAATCGGGCGTGATCGGCAGCGTCAGTCCGGGCGCCTGGTCGGGGAAGGCATTTTCGCCAATCGCGATCTTGATCATCTTGGTGCCGGGATAGAGCTTGGACTCGAAGGGATCGGTGGTGACGAAGTCACCCTTGACCGAAACGGAGCGCTCGACCGGCTTCTTGCCGGTGTCGAGAATGTCGACCGCCAGCTTGATCGCTTCCGAGGAGAGATAGGCCGGGTTGGAGCCAAGGATGCACTTGGCGCCTTGCGTCTGCGCGCAAGTGACGGCGGCGACGTTGTAGGAGAAGCCGACGACCGGGACGATCGTCCGGCCGGCATCCTTCAACGCCTGGATGGCGCCGGAGCCATAGCCTTGCGTCATGATGCCGTCGATCTTCGGATTGGCGGCAAGCAGGGCCGCGACACCTGACTGCTCCGGGCCGAGCGCATAGTTGCCGTTGTAATAGCCGACCACCTTGATGTCGGGATATTTGGCCAGCACCTTCTCATAGCCGCCCTGCAGCTGCGCCGAGATCGGCGCGCCGGCGAGGCCGCGGTCGAGGATGATGTTGCCCTTGCCGCCGAGCTGCGTCGCCATCCATTCGGCCATCACCGAAGGGATCCGGTCCCAGTCGGAGGCAACGGCGAAGGCGCAGGGCTCGGTCACCACCTGGTCGAAGCTGATGACAACGATGCCGGCGTCGCAGGCCTTCTTGATGGTCGGGTTGAGTGCCGAATCCGAACCGGCATCGACGAGAATGGCGTCAGGTTTCTGGCGGATGATGTTGTTCAGCGAGTTGATCTGCGCCTGGACGGTGTTCTCGACATTCTCGATCTTGAGGTCGACGCGGCCTTTCAGCGGCCCCTTGTTCACCGACACGGTGGCGACACGCTCCATCTGCTGACGCCAGTCATTGCCGACGAAATTGTTCGAGAGATAGATGGTGTAGGGCTTCTTGTCCTCGGCGTGGCTCGGCGCGGTGCCGACGGCGATCGCGGAGATGGCAAGCGCTGCCAATCCGGCGCAAACTGTCTTCAGTTTCATGGTCTCTCCTCCTTGGTGTTTCCTGCATCAGCCGGTGACGGACTTCGCCATCTTGGTGGGCGCTGCGTGTAAATTGATACCGGTACCAATGCGCCTTGTCAATTTAAGCCAAGGCGCATTGGAGAGGCCTGGAGCGACCATTTCGTCGCCGTCGGAAGGCATCGTCATTTCGAGCCGGCGGCCTCGGCCGGGGTGATTTCAACCCAATCCGGGCTGACCGGAAGAAACAGTCCCGGTGCCATGTCCGGAAAGGCATTCTTGCCAACCTCTATCTTCTGCATGGTCGCATCGGGATACAATTCCGACGGGACCGGATCGGTGGTGAGGAAGGCATTGCGCAGCAGGATCTTCTTCTCCGCCGGCTTCTTGCCGTCGAGTATCTCGACCGCAAGTTTCAAGGCCTCGGCCGACAGATAGGCCGGGTTGGGTGCAAGGATGCACTGGGCGCCCTGGGTCTGGGCACAGGTCGTCGTCGTCAGGTTGAAAGGGCTGCCCGTGATGGGAACGATCGGACGCCCGGCATCCTGCAGCGCCTTGATCGCTCCGGCGCCGTAGCCCTGGACGAAGATCGCGTCGACTTGCGGGTGCGCCGCCAGCAAGCTGGCGACGCCAGCCTGTTCCGGCCCCAGCGCATAGTCACCATTGAAATAGCCGACCACTTCAATGCCTGGGTATTTCTTGATGACTTCCTCGAACCCACCCTGCAGCTGGGCGGAGATTGGAGCGCCGGCAAGCCCACGGTCAACGAGGATCTTGCCTTTGCCGCCGAGCTTCTTGACCAGCCACTCGGCCTCGACGCGCGGCGCCCGGCCCCAATCGGACTCCATCGTGTAGGCGCAGGGCGCGCTGACGATCTGATCGAAGGCGATGACCACGATGCCGGCCTTGCAGGCCTTCTCAATCGTCGGGTTGAGGGCTTCGCCGGAGCCCGCGTCGATGACGATGGCGTCGGGCTTGTTGCGAATGATGTTGTTGAGGGAATTGATCTGCGCCTGGACCGTCGTCTCGACCACCTCGACCTTGAGGTCGACGCGACCGGCAAGCGGCGGCTTCTTGACCGCGATATCGGCACTGCGCAGCATCTGCTGGCGCCAATCATTGCCGACGAAATTGTTTGAGAGATAAATGGTGTAGGGCTTCTTGTCCTGTGCATTGGCCGGCGCGGTTTCGACCGACAGGAACGTCGTCGCAATCACCGCAAGGCCGGCGAAAAATACGCCTGCTTTCATGATTTCCTCCTCCCGTGTTGGTGTCGGCAGCGCGGACGCCGCCGTCTATCGAGTACCTTCGAGGCACACCCCTTATGGACAGACTTTGTTCTTGTGCATGCCGTTGTCCCAGAACCGCTGCGCATCCTGGGTGACATGCACCAGGCAAATGCTAAGCGTCGGATGAGGCTTCGCATCCACGTTCAATCGTGGTCCTCCGCGCAGCCTTCATCTTAGCTATGATGCTATTATAATTTTATAAGGCTGTCCATGACCGAGACCAGGAAATCGGCGGACGCCAATGTCGCCGACCGGGTTCAGGACAGGTCGTTGGGCGCGTCGTAGGTGATGCTGAAAATATCGGCGGGGTGGCGGGCAACGGAGAATTCGATGCTGCGCTGGTCCGCCGACTGGTAGAGCATCTCCACCGTCAGCACCGGACTGCCGAGCGTGATGCCGAGGTCGGCGGCAACCGCCTCGTCGGCGATTTCGGCGCGCACCGTGACATGCGCCACGTCGAGCCGCAGGCCGAGATGTTTTTGCACCGAACGGAAGATCAGCACGTCGGAAAAGTCTTCCCGCTTCAGGCGCGCGCCGATGTCGGGCGGGAAATAGGTGGTGATCTGCGCCTTGCGCTGTTCGCCGATCGACAGGACGCTGCGCAGACAATAGCCCGCCTCGTCCTTGCCCATGCCGAAATGGCGCTGGAGCACGGGCGAAACCTCCTTGCGATAGGATTTCACCGTCAGTTCAGCGTCCTTGGTGAAGGCCGCCATGTCGGCGAAGTTCTTGAACTTCCAGCTCAGATTGACCGAGGGGCTGCGCGCCGCGACCACGGCCGGCTTGGCCGAGCGCTTCCGGATCAAGCCGTCGGCCTCGAGGTCACGCAGCGCCTGGCGCACGGTGATCAGGCTGACGCCGAAATGTTCGGCAATGGTCGCTTCCTTCGGCAACTCGCCGCCGACGGGGAAGGTGCCGTTGCCGATCGGCTCGCGCAGAAGATCGGCGAGCTGGCGATAAAGCGGGCCGTTGGCGCGGCCGAGTGTACGCTTGGGAAGACTGTCGATGGTGGGATGGTCCATGTGCCTCGTCACGCCTGTGTCGAAGCTTTTATAATAGCTTCCTGCGCCCGAGGCTAGGCAAGGCTGTTGACGATCAACCGCCTCAGACAAAGAGCCGAAGTGGGTGTTCGATCGCCGATTTCAGGGCCCCGAGCCAAGCGGCAGCGATTGCCTCGTCGAGGCTTGCCGCATCCACCGTCAGCAGGCATTCGGCGTGGTCGCCCGCCGCGTCGAGCGAGACGGTGAGGCGCATGGAGCGGCCGGCAAGGAGCGGCATCATCATCGGCCGGACGTCGCTCGCCGGCAGCAGCCGCAGCGACAGGTCCGCCGGGGTTTCCGTTTCATCACGACTGTCGGCCAATGCCGCAAGCCGCATTGCGCGCAGCGACGTCAGGGACATTTCGGAGATCACTGCGAACACGGTTTGCCGGCCCGCCAGCTCCAGCGCCACGGAAGCGTCGCCGCCCTTGGCGGCGTCCGATATCTCGGCAAATGCTCGACCAGCAGCGCGCAGCAGCACGTCGTCGATAGCGAATACATTTCCCAAGTTCTCAAGCGCCGCCAACAGGTCTTGCAGCGCGCCAAGAGCAACGGACGTCGCAAAGGCGGCGATCCGGGGAGCGGCCGGGGAAGGCGCCGCCGCAGGGGCGACGACATCAGACGCAATGACCGGCGCGACAACCGGAACGAAGGCCTGCACATCGGCGGCCAGGATGCGCCCGCCTGGGCCGCTGCCGCGAAGCGTTTCAAGCGGCAGCGCGCGTTCTCGCGCCAAACGGCGCGCATAGGGCGAAACCGCAAGACGCCTTGTCCGTGCAACGGCAGCATTCATTTCAGATACTCTGAATTGACGCAGTTGGTCAGCCGTCCATCGACGAGATAGGCATGCACCACCTCGATCGATTTCAGCCGGAGGTCGCGCATCGATGCCGGGCTGTAGAAGGCGGCGTGCGGGGTGACGATCAGGCGATTGGCGATC
The DNA here is from genome assembly GCF_056402995.1 of Mesorhizobium sp. P3_A8. NCBI lineage: Bacteria > Pseudomonadati > Pseudomonadota > Alphaproteobacteria > Hyphomicrobiales > Phyllobacteriaceae > Mesorhizobium > Mesorhizobium sp. P3_A8. The sequence continues at coordinate 433,310 of NZ_JBFUGI010000001.1, forward strand.
CATGGCTCGCGGCGGCGCCATGCCGCCAGCAGCGGATGATCGAGATCGCCGGGTTCGTTCGGCAGCACGTCCAATCCGGCGCCGGCGACTGTGCCCTCGCGCATGGCGGTTTCCAGCGCGTCGAGATCGACGATCGGACCGCGCGCGGTGTTGATCAGCACGAGACCAGGCTTGGCCGCGGCGAAGGCGGCGGCGCCGAGCAGCTTGCGGGTTTCCTCGCTCAGCGGCGTGTGGACACTGACGACATCCGCCCGCCCCATCAGTTCGCCCAGCGAATGGACCCGCTCATAGCCGGTCGACAGGTCGACACCGGACAGCAGATGCGGATCGTAGAACACCACCTTCATGTCGAAGGCAGCGGCACGACGTGCGGTGGCAAGCCCGATGCGGCCGAGCCCGACTATGCCGAAGGTGGCGCCTTTGTGCCTGCGCACCAACGGCGCTTTCGAAAAATGCCAACCTTCGGCGCCATGGCCGGAAAGCTCGGCGCCATAGGCTGAGGTGCCTCGCGTCAGCGCCAGCATCAGGCCGATGGCGTGGTCGGCCACTTCGGTCGTGCCATAGTCCGGTACGTTGCAGGCCGGTATCTTGCGCATGCCCCAGCCTGATGTGTCGATGTTGTCGAAGCCGACGCCGGAGCGCACCGCGATCCTCGCCCCGGGGAACGCGGTCGGAGCGGCGGCGACATTGTGCGTGGGCGAATAGTTGATGACGGCGTCGACCGTTTCGCAGACGGCCGGATCCAGCGTCGCGGCCTTGTCGTTGGTCGAGCGGGCGAGGACGAAATCGATATCGGGATAATGCTCGCGCTCGAGTTCGGCCTCGTCGGCGGCTTGCCAGTTGGCGCACAGGATCTTCATGCTTGCCCTTCGAATTTGATGGGTACGGATGGTTATTTCTTGATGCCGCCGATGCGGCCGCCCATCGGCACCACGGCGCCAACCGGCTGATCGATGGCGCTGAGTGTTCCGCTGATGGGCGCTTCGATTTCGACAACGGCCTTGTCGGTCTCGATCTCGGCGATCAGTTCGCCTTCCCTGACCGCATCGCCGACCGCCTTCAGCCATTTGATGACGGTGCCTTCGCTGACGGTGAGATCGCCAAACGGCATTGTTATCGGCTCGTCGTCACCGGGAGCGGCAACCGCTGGCGCGACGGGCTGCGGCTTGGCGGCAACAGGCGCAGGGTTAGCCGGCGCAGCACTTTTCAGGCCGACCGTGTACCAGTGATCCGGCACCGGCGGCTTGCCGGCAATGACATCGCGCACGCCCTGGACAATGCGGGCGGTGTCGACCAGCATGGCGCGCTCCAGCACCGGCGCGAAGGGATGCGAGGTTGGCGCCGTGTGCAGCCTGCCAGGGGGCGCGTCGAGTTCGTCGAAGGCGAGCTCGTTGATGGCTTGCGCGATCTCACCGCCAAGGCCGCACATCGCCCAGGCCTCATCGACGACGAGCAAGCGATGGGTTTTCCTGACGCTGGCGACAATCGAGTCGATGTCGAGCGGCATGATGGTGCGTGGGTCGATCACCTCTGCTTCGACGCCTTCGGCCGCCAGCGTCTCGGCAGCCTCCAGCGCGCGCTGCACCATCTGGCCGGCGGCAACGATGGTGATGTCGGAGCCGGCCCGCGCGATGCGGGCGACGCCGAACGGCACATAGTGTTCGCCTACCGGCACCTCGCCCTTGGAGGCGAACAGCGCCTTGGGTTCCAGCATGATGACCGGATCGCCAGCCCTCAGCGCCGTCTTCATCAACCCCTTGGCATCGGCCGGGGTCGAAGGCACGCAGACGATGAGGCCCGGCATGTGGGCAAAAACCGGGTGATAAATGCCGCTGTGATGCGGGCCGGAGGAGCGCAAAGCGCCGGCGCCGACGCGCACCACCATCGGCGCGCTCATCAGGCCGCTGGTCATGTAGCGCAGCTTGGCCGCCTGTAAAAAGATCTGCCCGGCGGTTTCGAAAGCAAAGTCGGCGAACATCAGGTCCGAGACGGTGCGGGCGCCGGTGGCCGAAGCGCCGACGGCGGCAGCGGTAAAACCCTGTTCGGAGATCGGCGTGTCGACCATGCGATCGGCGCCGAATTCCTGCCAGAGATTTTTGGTGTGGGCAAAACTGCCGCCGCGTTCGCCGGTGCCCTCGCCGAAATAGAGGATCGCCGGATTGGCGCGCATCTCCTCGGCGATGCCGTCACGCACCGCCTCGAGCCAGCCTTGCGTGCGCGTCTCGCCGACGGCGCGCGGCTGGATGGCTACAGCCGGATTGATCGGATCGGCAAACACATGCAGGCGCACCGTTGCCGGATCGGGCTCGGGCGAGTTGCGGGCGAAGGCCAGCGCCTCCTCGACCACCTTCTCGATCCGCGTCTCTATTGCCGCGAGCGCTTCCGCATCGGCGATGCCGTAGTCCTCGATCAGCTTCTTGCGGAACATGTCGATCGGATCGCGCTTGATCCAGGCGTCGAGTTCTTCCTGCGTGCGGTAAGTGCCGATGACCGGATCGCCTTCGTGGTGGCCGACCGTGCGATAGGTCTTGGCCTCGATCAGCGTCGGCCCCTTGCCGGAACGGGCGTGCTCGGTGGCCTCCTTCATCGCCAGCCAGACGGCGAACACGTCATTGCCGTCGACAGCAACGCCAGGCATGCCGTAGGAGGCGGCCTTGGTGGCGATTTCGGGATTGAGCGTGATGGATTTCAATGGGGTAGCGGTGGCGTAGAGGTTGTTCTCGCAGACGAAAACTGCGGGCGCCCGCTGCACGGCGGCGAAGTTGAGCGCCTCGTGGAAGCCGCCATGGTTGGCGGCGCCGTCGCCGAAGAAAGCGACGCCGATATCGTCCCGCCCCTGCTGTCGGGCGCTCATGCCGATGCCGACGGCATGGCCGATGCCGGCGGCGACGATGCCGTTGGTGCCGAACAGGCCGACCGAGCGGTCGTAAAGATGCATGGTGCCGCCGCGGCCGCCGCAAATGCCCTCAACTTTGCCGAACAGTTCGGCCATCACCCGGCCCGGATTGGCGCCCTTGGCCAAAGCGTGGCCATGGCCGCGATGGGTTGATGTGACCCAGTCGGTTGGCCTGAGATGCGCGCAGACACCGACGCCGGTTGCCTCCTCGCCGATATAGAGATGCAGGAAGCCTGGCGTTTCGCCTTTGCGGCACGCGATCTGGGCAGTGCTTTCGAAGCGGCGCAACAGCACCATGCGTTCGAACAGATCGAGCAGGGTCTTCCGGTCGGGGAGGTTTGGCGCACCCCTGGACTCCTCGCGTGTGCGCGCCACAGACATTGCCACCAAAGCCTCCCTGAATGCGTCTGACGCCGGGCGGCAAAGCGCCGGCGGCGAGCTTGTTGGCCGCTCGCTTCGGCACATCATAGATTATAATAGCATAATGTCTACTGGCTCTGAAAAGGGGCAGCGCGAGAGGCTAGATTTTGGTGATGCGCACCGTGGCGTCGGGCCGATGAAACAGCTCCGGCCGCAGGCTGAGGCCAAGGCCCGGCCCTTCGAGCGGCGCGACATGGCCATCCTTGACCGGCGGAATGTCGGCAACGATCTCGGTGTACCAGCCGGTGAAATAGGCCCGCACCGCTTCCTGGTAATTAACGTTCGGCAAGGTGGCCGACAGCGCGCAGCTGGCGGCATAGACGATCGGCCCGGTGCAGTCGTGCAAGGTGACCGGCAGTTCGCTGGCCTCGGCCATGTTGGCGATCTTGCGCGCCTCGGAGAGCCCGCCGCACCAGGCGAGGTCGATCATGATAACGCTGGCCGCGCGCTTGTCGATCAGCTGCTTGAACATCTGCCGCGAGGCCAGCCGCTCGCTGGCAGCGATCGGGATCGAGGTGTGGCGGGCAAGTTCGGCCATGGCGTCGAGCTCGTTGTAGCGGATCGGCTCCTCCAGCCAGGCGACGTCGTAGGTTTTCAGCGCCTCGGCGATGCGCAGCACCGGTGGCAAGGTCCATAGCCCGTGCAGCTCGACCATGATTTCCATGTCGCGGCCGACGGCGTCGCGGATCTTCTGGAACGGCTCCAGCGCCTTGTCGAGATCGGCAAGCGAGATGCGGGTGCCGTTCGACGCCTCGGCGGCGATGTCGAACGGCCATATCTTCATTGCGCCGATGCCTTCCGATTTCAGGCTTCTGGCAAGGTCGCCGGCATTGTAGCGCCAGGCGAGCAGGTCCTCATAAGGGCCTTCGTTGGAATCGCTAGGCTTGAGCGACCAGTCCTCGCCGCGCTCGAACAGCGCGTTCTTCTTGGTGGCACGCACGTGTTTGTAGCCGGCGCAGGTGTTGTAGATCGGCACGGTCTTGTGGGTGCGCCCGCCAAGCAGCCGCCAGACCGGCTCGCCGAGCGCCTGGCCATAGATATCCCACAGCGCGACGTTGACGGCGGAATTGCCACGCACCTCGGCGCCGGAATCCCGCGCGCCGACATAGACGCTGCCCAGCGTGCGGTCATGCAGCTCGATGTCGCGCGGATCCTTGCCCAGGAGATAGGACGCGACATTGTCGTGGATGTAGGCGGCAACAGGCCCCGGCGCCCAAAATGTCTCGCCGGTGCCGATGAGGCCGGCATCGGTGTGGACGCGTAGCCAGAACAGGAACGGGAACTCGGCCAGTTGCAGCGTTTCGAGCGCGACGACTTTCATCTTTTTTCTCCCCATTGCAGCGGACCGCACGGTCGATGGGACAATAGCACATCGGCGTTGACAGCCATTTATGGTACCGGTATCAATTCCGTCAAGATGGTCACCGGGAGGGTGTTCGCTTGCCTGCCGAAAATCAAAACACCATACCAAGGAGAGCCCTGGTCACCGGCGCCGCGGGTGGCCTTGGCCGCGAGGTGGCGATCCAGTTGGCCCGGCGCGGCTGCGTCGTCGCGGTGACGGATATCAATGGCGAGGGGCTTGCCGAGACTGCCAGGCAGATCGGCGAAACCGGAGCGGAGAACGAAAGCATCATCAGCGATTTCACTGGGGAAGGCGCGCCGGAAGCGGCGGTTGAAAAAGTCGTCGCGCGATGGGGCGGCATCGACATCCTGGTCAACAATGCCGGTTATGGCGTGATCGAGCCGTTTCTCGACGCCACCTTCAAGGCCTGGACCCGCACCTTGGCGCTCAATGTCACCGCGCTTGCCATGGCCTGCAAGGCGGCGGGACGGGTCATGCGCGACCAGCGCTCGGGTCGCATCATCAACATCACCTCGCCCGGCTCGCGCATGGCGCTGCCCGATTACACCGCCTACACGGCGAGCAAGGCCGGAGTCGATTCCATCACCCGCGCCGCCGCCGTGGCGCTGGCGCCTTATGGCGTGCTGGTCAACAGCCTGGCGCCCGGCATGATGGACACCGAGATGCAGCGCTCGACCGAGGCCGATCTTGCCCGCGCCAACGGCCGCAACGATCTGCAAACGTTCCTCGACGAGCGCACGCGCCGCATCCCGCTCGGCCGCCGCGCCGAGATTTCCGAGGTGGCCGAAGCCGTCATCTGGCTCTGCCTCGACGCGCCGAAATACATGACCGCCGAGCGGCTCAACATGTCGGGCGGGCTCGACAAGGACTGATCCGATGCTGCGAAATTCTCCACCCGGCAGTGCCGATATCGACGCGCTCGAACGCAAGGCAACGCAGTTGCGCCGCCATATGCTCACCATGGCGCGCGGTCAGGGCCAGGGCTATATCGGCCAGGGCCTCGGCATCGCCGATGCGCTGGCAGCACTCTATTTCCACGAGTTGCGCTATGACCCGCACAATCTGGCGTGGCCCGATCGCGACCGTTTCCTGCTCTCGACCGGACACTATTCGATCGCGCTGTGGGCGGCGCTGGCCGAAGCCGGCATCATCCCGGTCGAGGAACTCATCACCTATGGCGCCGACAACAGCCGGCTGGAAATGTCGACGCTCGACACCACGCCCGGCGTCGAAATGATCGGCGGTTCGCTCGGCCATGGCCTCGGGCAAGGCGTCGGCCAGGCGCTGGGCCTGCGCCTCGACAAATCCGACGCACGCGTCTTCGTCGAGTTGTCGGACGGCGAAATGCAGGAGGGATCGACCTGGGAAGCGGCGATGTCGGCCAGCCATTTCAAGCTCGACGGGCTGGTGGCGTTGATCGACTGCAACGGCATCCAGGCCGACGGGCCCGTGGTGCTCGACATGGAGCCGGTGGCTGACAAATGGCGCGCCTTCGGTTGGCAGACAGCGGAGATTGACGGCAACGACATGACAGCGGTGATCAGTGCATTGGCGGATGCAAGAGACCGCAACGGCAAGCCGAAGGCGATCGTGCTGCGCACACTGCCCGGCAAGGGCGTGCCGCGTATCGAAACCTCTGAGAAATCGCACTTCTTCCGCATCGACGTGACGCAATGGGACGGCATCATCGCCGAATTCGAGAAGACCGTGGGAGCAGCCCAATGAGCGGCGCGGCAATGGAGGCCGGTCGCACGCTGGCCATGGGCCAGGACGAAGCCATTGGCGGCGGACGGCAAAGCGTGGAGGCTCCCTTTGGCAAGGCGCTGGCAAGGCTCGGCCAAAGCCGGCCAGATATTGTCGGGCTAACCGCCGATCTCGGCAAATACACCGACATCTTGCCGTTCCGCGATGCTTTCCCCGAGCGCTTCTTCAATGTCGGCATGGCCGAGCAGAACCTCGTCGCCGTCGCCGCCGGCCTGGCGCGCACCGGCAATGTGCCGTTCGCCACCACCTACGGCGTGTTCGCGACGCGGCGCGCCTATGATTTCGTCGCCATCGCGCTTGCCCACTCCAACCTCGACGTCAAGATCGTCGCCGGACTGCCCGGCCTGACGACCGGCTATGGCGGCACGCATCAGGCGATCGAGGACCTGGCGCTGATGCGCATGATCCCCGGCCTGACCATCATCGATCCCTGTGATGCCACCGAAATCGATGCCGCGACGGCAGCGATCGCCGAGCATCGAGGACCGGTCTACATGCGGCTGCTGCGCGGCAGCGTGCCTGTCGTGTTCGAACCCGGCTACATCTTCGAAATTGGCAAGGCGCGCCGCCTTCGCGACGGTTCGGATGTCGGCATCATCTCTACCGGCTTCATGACCGAGCGGGCGCTGGACGCGGCCGACGCCTTGCGCAAACAGGGTATCTCCGTCGGCGCGCTGCATGTGCCGACCATCAAGCCGTTCGATGCCGAAGCGGTGGCCGCGTTTGCCGGCTCAGTTGGCCGTATTGTCACGGCGGAAAACCATGTCGTGGTCGGTGGATTGGCGAGCCTCGTCGTCGAGACCTTGTTCGATGCCGGCATTGCGAAGACAGTGACGCGCATCGGCCTGCCCGACCGTTACATCGAGTGTGGTGCGGTGCCGACCTTGCAAGCGAAATACGGCCTGACCACCGAGGCCGTCATCGCGACGATCGCTGCGCTGAGTTAGGGTTCCGCATGAAGATCACCGAGATCGAGACCTTTGCCGTCGGCGCCGGCTGGAAGAACTGGCTGTTCGTCAAAGTCCACACCGACAAGGGTATCCACGGTGTCGGCGAAGGCACGCTGAACGGCTTCATCAAGACCACCGAAGCCGGCGTGCATGAGCTCAAGCATCTCGCCATCGGCCAGGATCCGCGCCACATCAACGCGCTGGCAAAACGCATGCTGGACAGCGTTTCGCTCGATGGCGGCCATATCCACCGCACGGTGATCGCGGCGACCGAGGTCGCCTGCTGGGACATTTTGGGCAAGAGCCTCGGCGTGCCGATCCACCAACTGCTCGGCGGCCAAATGCGCGACAGCGTGCTCGGCTACGCCAATGGCTGGTACCGCACCGAGCGTACGCCCGAAGCCTTTCTCGAAGCCGCCAGGGCAGTATTGGCCAAAGGCTTCAAGGCGTTTAAGCTCGACCCGTTCGGCACCGCGCAAGGTTTCATTTCGCGCGAGGAGCTGGACCTGTCCTATGCGATCTGCCGGATGCTGCGCGACAAGCTGCCGAAGGACACGCTGATCCTGATCGACGTGCATGCGCGCTTCACCGAGATCGCGGCGCTGCAGGCGGCGCAGAAATTCGCCGATCTGGATATCTACTGGTGGGAGGAGCCGACCTCGCGCGACCGGCAGGAGACCGTGCACGAAGTGGCGCATCGCTCGCCGATCCCGGTGGCGACCGGCGAAATGTACGACACGGTCGGCCAGTTCTACGCGCTGGCTGCGGGCGGCGGCGTCAACATCTTCCAACCCGAGCCGATGTCGCTCGGCGGCATTGCGCCGTCGATGCAGGTGGCCAATCTGGCGCTCGCGCATGGCAGCCACATCGCCCCGCATCAGAGCGGCGGCCCGGTGGCGACGGCGGTGTGCCTGCAGTTGGCGGCGGCAGTGCCGAACTTCCTCATCCAGGAACATTTCGACGCCTTCAACGACCCGTGGACACGCGAGCTGGTGACCTGGCACCCAACGATCGATGCGAAGAACGGCCATCTGTCGCTGCCTGACGCGCCAGGGCTCGGCATCGACCTCAACATCGATGCGATCAAGGATCATCCCTATGATCCCAATGCCTATCTCAACGTCCATGCCGAAGGCTGGGAGAAACGCCTCGGCCGGCGTGAAGAGACGGCGAAACCGAAGCGAAAAAGCTGATCACGCGCTTTCGCGGTCGACGATCTCGAAACCGAGGCTGGTGATGGTTGGCACCTTGGTGTCGCCGCCTAGCCTTGCCAGCAATTGCCGCACCGCGCGCCGGCCCATCTCGTAGCGGTTGACCTTGACCGTGGTCAGCGGCGGATAGAGCTGGGCTGCCAGATCCATATCGCCATAGCCGGCAATGGCGATCTTGCTCGGCACCGCCCAGCGCCGACGGTGGCACTCCTGCACGGCGCCGACGGCCAGCGTATCGCTGGAAAAGAAGATGGCGTCGATGTCCCTATGGCGGGAGGTCAGCGTCACCAGCGCCTCGGCGCCGCCCTGCGCGGTGATCGGCACCTCGACCTCCATGTCGGCATGGTTCTTGATGCCGAGTTCGGTGAGTGCGGCGTGATAGCCGGTGCGGCGCTGCTGCAAGCGGTCATTGCCGTGGACCGGCGTCGAGACGAAGCCGATACGCTTGTAGCCCTTGGCCGCCAGATGCATGGTCATGGCGTAGGCGGTCTCGAAATTGGAGACGCCGACCACCATGTCGATCGGCTTGCGGCCCTTGATTTCGGAGATTTCGACCACCGGTGCGCCGCTGCTTTTCAGGAGCGCGCGCGCCGTCTCGCTTTGCACGAAACTCTGCAGGATCATGCCGACCGGGCGCCAGCCAAGCAAATTGCGAATCGATTTCTCCTCGGCTTCCTGCGTGAACTCGCCTTGCACCAGAAGCATCGAATAGCCGCTCTCATGGCATTCGTCGGACATGCCTTGCACCTGTTCGGCGATGCCCGAATTGATCAGCGGCGGCACCACGGTGCCGATCATGCGGCCGTGGCCGCGCATGCTGGAGGCCAGCCGGTTGGGCACGAAGCCGGCCTGCTCGATGGCCTCCAGCACCTTGGCGCGCGTTTCCGGCGAGACCATGTCGGGATTGGACAGTGCGCGCGATACCGTCATCGGCGCCACGCCGACACGCTTGGCGATCTCGCGGACGCCAAGGCGTCGCGGCTTCTTCTCGCCCGCCGGCGGCTTGTCGATCATCACCCTGCTCCAAGAGGCGCGATCCAGCAAAGCAGTATCCTGCCTATCGCGTCGCCACTTCATAGCGGTTGTGGCGGACAGTTTCCAGCAACCGGCCCAGCCAACGCATGATCAAGAATTTTCGCCATTGCGCGGAAGCGCTGGGCTGTCCTTCGAGCCCAACAGGGTCGCGTGGCGCGGCTTCTTCAGGTCCCGAGCGCGAAGGGCGTGAACGCGACCGTGCCGGCAGCACTTTCGCCTGGGGCGAGCACGATCACGCCTTCTTCCGGATCGTCCCATCGGCCCCGGTTGAACGCACCCGAGGCGTTGGTCTGCGGCTCGACGCAGAAATATGACTTGGTGGGATCGGCGTAGAGCATCAGGTGCTTGAAACCCGCATCACCCTTGATGCGCAGCCCCGCGCCGCGTGCCGGAAAGCGGAGCGTCGCTTCACCGCCCCACCCGCCATAGTCATTGTTGCGCCAGCCGCCCGGCAAAGGCCGGTGCTCGGCAAAATCGAGTTCGGGTGGCAGCGTGATCGGATCGCCCGCAATGCCATCGGGCTCTTCAAGGTAGAAGCGCCTGGCCCTGAACTGCAATGTCACGTCGGGATCGCGATCGAACCAGGGATGCAGGCCAAAACCGAACGGCATGGCAACCGCCCCGGTGTTGGTCAGTGTCATGGTCACACGCAACCCCTCATCGGAGACCGTGAAAGTCTGCGTCGCGTGGTACGAATAGGGCTCGGCTCCGGCAGCAATGTCCAGCGACAGCGTGGCGTTGGCAGTTGCGGCCTCGGTGACCATCCAGGCGTGTTGCCAACCACTGCCATGAACGTTGAATTTTTCGGGTGGATTGTTGGGTTGCACCAGCCAGCTTTTTCCCCCGAAGTCGAAGGCGTTTCCGGTGATGCGGTTGGCATAGGGCGTCATCGGGAACATGGCGACGCCAAGCACATTGCCGGCCTCGCGATCGTCGTCCGAGAGCTGGCGCATGAGATCGATGCCGCGCCAGCGCAGCGAACTCACGGAGCCGCCGATTTGCGGCACCAGCCCGACTTCGAGTGCTCCCGATCGGATGTTCACCAGTTCAGAAATTGCGCCCATAGCCTGCCATCCATCCACCGTCGACGCCCAGCATCTGGCCCGTCGTGTAGGTGTTGAGTGGATCGCAGAAGAACAGCACGGCCGCAACCGCTTCCTCGATGTTGCCTGAGCGGCCGACCGGTGTGTGGCTGAGCATCGCCTTGTCGCCTGACACCATGGTCTCATCCTCGACCGCCCCTACGCCGACGGCATTGACCAGCACCTTCGGGCCGAACTCCATGGCCAGCGTGCGCATGCCGGCGAGAATCGAGGCGTTTTCCATGGAAAAGCGCGGGTGGCGGCGCATCGGCATGCCGGCGGTAGCCGACAGCAGGAAGACGATGCGTCCGCTGCCGCGCTCTGTCATGGCCACCGCCATCTTGCGCGCATCGGCGTAGAAGGATCTCGGATCTCCGGCCGCATTTCCCGGCCGCAACGGACAGGACATCAGCAGGATATCGGCAGCGCGTGCGTCGGAGCCCTCGACAAGAATCCCGCCATTGGCCTGCAACGCCGTGATCGCTGCTTCGGCGACCGGGTTGCTGTCGCCATCTAGCGCCACCGCGGCACCGTTGAGGTCGATTTCCATGGCGTCGCTCACATCATGTATCCCGCCGTCCAGCCGCCATCGACGGCCAGCACCTGGCCATTGACATAGCTGGCGGCCGGCGAGGCCAGGAACAGCACCGCCTCGGCGATTTCCTGCGGCTCAGCCGGCCGGCCGAGCGGCACATGGGCCAAGAATTCCTGGGTGCGGCCGGCGAACTTGCCGTCCTCGCCATAAAACAACTTGGCGGTCAGCGCCGTCATCACCGACCCCGGGGCAATAGCGTTGGTCAGGATGCCCTTGGCGCCGAGTTCAATCGCCATCGATCGCGTCAGATGGATGATGCCGGCCTTGGCGGCGACGAACGGGCTCTGCAGGCGCATGGCGGCAAGCCCGACCACCGAGGCGATGTTGACGATCCGTCCGCCCTTGCCGGCGGCGAGCATGGGCCCAAGTGCGGCGCGGCTCATGATGTAGAGGCCGTCGAGATCGATGCCGGTGATGCGATCCCATTCCTCGGGAGGGAATTCATCCAATGTGACGCGGTGCGCCAGCGTGTTGACGCCGGCATTGTTGATGAGGATATCGAGGCGGCCGTGCCGTTCCATGATCGCGGCGACCGTGCTGTCGACCGATGCAGGATCACGGATGTCGGTGGTGCAGGCCATGGCGTTGCTTAGCCCGGCCGCGACCTGGCCGGCGCCCTCGCCGTTGATGTCGGCAACGACGACCGCGGCGCCATTGTCGGACAGGCGTCTGGTGATGGAACTGCCTATGGCGCCCGCGGCCCCCGTTACCAGCGCTACCTTGCCTCGCAAATCGCAGCGCATGTCCCGTCCGCCCCCGAACCAATTCGGGTTATGCTATTATAATATTCTCAAGGCGCGGACAAGCAATTGCGCCGCGGCAAGGCGTTATTCCGCTGGCGCTCCAGCGACGTTTTTGCGGGCCGCATCGATCATCAGTCGCCGTGCCCGGAACACGCCCCATTGCTGGTCGACCAGCACGCCGATGAGGATGACGCCGCCCATCACCGCGAAGTTGAGCGAGGACGGGATGCCGAGCAGATTGACGAGGTTCTGCAGTTCCTGCAGCAGCACGGTGCCCAGCACAACGCCGATCAGTGACCCCTCGCCGCCGCGCAGCGAGAAGCCGCCGAGCACGGCTGCGGCAATGGCGTAAAGCTCATAGAACTGGCCGTGGCTGGCCGGCGAGATCGAGCGCGTGTACATGGCGAAATAGATCGCCGACAGCGCGGTCAGCACGCCGCAGATGACGTAAGCTGCCATGACGATGCGGCCCGTGCGGATGCCGGAATATTTCGCCGCCTCCTCGTTCTTGCCGATAGCATAGAGATAGCGGCCGAACACCGAGCGGTGCAGCACCACCCACATGACGATGGCAATGACGATCAACGCTATGAAGCTGTTGGGCACGCCATAGGAGCGGCCGGCGGTGAGGAATTCGAGGTCCGGAAAATTCTGGCCGAAGGCAAAACCGGCGGTGCCGTCGCCGGTGTAGAAGCGCGCCACGCCGCGATAGATCAGCAGGCCGCACAGCGTGACGACGAAGGGCTGCAGCTTGAGCCGCGTGATCAGCCAGCCATGCGCCAGGCCGATGATGGCGCCGAGCACCAGGATGAGCACGAAGGCAACCGGCCATCCCATACCACGCACGGCGATGAAGTCGATGAACAGCGTGCCCAGCAGCGCAACCACCGAGCCGACCGAGAGTTCGATGCCGCCGGTGATGATGACGAAGGCCTGGCCGATCGACAGAATGCCGAACAGGCCGATCAGGTTCGAGGTGTTGGCGAGGTTGATCGGCAAGAGGAAGCGCGGATTGATGATGGCGACGATGGCGCCCACCACCAGGATCAGGATCAGCAGGCCGAGATCTTTCTTGCTCATCGTCTTCTCCCCAATGCCTGCCTGAGCAGGTTCCGCGAGACCTGCGGCAAAAACAAAAAACTATTTCGGCTGCTTGCCCACCGCCAGCAGCAGCACGTTTTCCTGGCTGAACTGGTCCTTGTCGAGAATGCCCGAGATCTGGCCCTCATGCATGACGGCGATGCGGTCGGACACGCCGATCACCTCTTCCATGTCGCTTGAGATCATCAGCACGGCGACGCCAGCATCGGCCAGCGCACGCATCAGCCCGTAGATTTCCGCCTTGGCGCCGATATCGATGCCGCGCGTCGGCTCGTCGAGGATCATCACTTTCGGGTTCATGGCCAGCCACTTGCCGAGCACGACCTTCTGCTGGTTGCCGCCCGACAGCGTGCCGGTGCGTGTCTGCACCGAAGGCGCCTTGATGCCGAGATCTTTTTTCTGCTTTTCCGCGGTGGCGGTCTCCGCACTTGCGGACACCAGCGAACGCTTGGCATGCGCCGGCAAATTGGGCAGCGAAATGTTCTGGGCGATCGACAAATCGAGCAGGATGCCGGTCAGCTTGCGGTCTTCCGGCACCAGGAAAATGCCGTGCGCGACGGCGTCGGCGGCCGAGCCCAGCACAAGCGGCTTGCCGTCGAGCTCGAGCGTGCCGCCAAGGCTGGCGTCGATGCCGAAGAACACGCGCGCCAGTTCGGTGCGGCCGGAGCCGACCAGGCCGGCAAGGCCGAGAATCTCGCCGCGCCTGACGTCAAGGTCGACCGGCCGGCTGGGATAGGTGGGGGTGCGGATGGCCTTGGCCGCGAGTGCCGTGGCGCCCGGCGCCCGCGCGGCCTCGGAGGCCTTTTCGCGCTCCTTCAGCATGCGGCCGATCATCAGTTTGACCATCTGGTCGTGGCCGATGTCGCGCTTGCCCAGTGTGCCGGCCAGCATGCCGTCGCGCAGCACGACGACACGGTCGGCGACGCGCTCGACCTCGTGCAGGCGGTGCGAAATGAAGATGACGCTGATGCCGTCGGCCTTCAGTGCCTTGATGACGTCGAGCAATTTGTCGGTCTCGGCGAGCGGCAGGCTGGATGTCGGCTCGTCGAGAATGACCAGCCGTGCCTTGATCGACAGCGCCTTGGCGATCTCGACCATCTGCTGCTGGGCGAGCGACAGGTCGGCAACCTGCGCGTCGGCAGTGAAATTGGCGCCGACCCGCTTCAACAGCGGCGCCACCATCTCCCGCAGCTTCGTGCGGTCGACAAGCCTGAGCGGCCCGGCGCGCAACGGTTCGCGGCCGAAGAAGATGTTGGCGGCGACATCGAGATTGTCGAACAGATTGAGTTCCTGGTGGACGAAGGCGATGCCGGATCCGAGGCTGCCTTCGACGCTCAGGCCCTTGTGGGCGGTGCCGTCGACCGTGATCGTGCCGGTGTCCGGCGTGGTGACGCCGCCAAGGATCTTCATCAAGGTCGACTTGCCGGCGCCGTTCTCACCGACGAGGCCGATGACCTCGCCCGGTCTCACCTCCATCGAAAAACCATCGAGCGCGACAACACCCGGATAGGTCTTGCGCACGTTCTCAAGGCTGAGAAACGGTGTGGTCGTGGCTATGGATGTGTCGGAATAATTCATCATGCCTGACAGCGATTGGCGAGCCGACCTCTCGGTAGACTGACGATCCCAGCGGTCTTCGTCAATGCGCGCAGCCGGCTCAAGCAAAGTTGAGCCGGCTGAACTGCTTTCGATGTTAGTTTCCAGACATCGCCTTCAGATTGGCGGCGTAGGCGTCGACGTCATCCTTGCCGATGATCTTGGTCGGGATGATGATGAGGTTGCCGGCCGGGATGCCCGACTTGTCGCCCTTGAGATATGCGGCCATCAGCTTCATGCCCTGATAGGCCCATTCGAAGGGCTGCTGCACGACGGTGGCGGCAATGGTGCCTTCCTTGACGCCGCCCAGCGTGATCGGATCGTCATCGAAACCGACGACCGTGATCGAGCCGAGCTTGCCGGCATCGCGCAGCGCTTCATAGATGCGCGGCGTGTTGTAGGAGTAGAAGCCGACCATGCAGGTGACGTCGGGGCTGGCGACCAGCGCGTCCTCGACGTTCTTCTTGGCGCGCGCCTGGTCGATATCGTCGCCGCGTACGTCGACGAGTTCGATCTTGGTGCCGGCCAGGCCATCCTTCATGCCCTGGATGCGCTCCTTGGCATTGTCGGCGCCGAGCAAGCCGACGAAGCCGAGGCACTTGCCGCCATTCGGCATCGCCTTCTTGGCGATTTCGGCCGCCTGCTTGCCGGCATCGACATTGGACGAGCCGATATAGGCGACGCGCTTGGTCTGCGGGGCGTCACTGTCAGTGGTGAACAGCGCTGTTTCCGAGGCGATCTTGTTCAGGCCATCGGTCGAGGTCTTCGGATCAACCGCCGAGACCATGATGCCCTTGACGCCGGCCGTCACCAGATCGTCCATCAGCCGCTGCTGGATGGCGACCGAGGATTGTTCCGGATATTTGAGCTCGAGCGTATAGTCGGGCAGTTCGCCCTGCGCCTTCTTGACGCCGGCTTCGGCCGCTTTCCAGAAATCGGAAGCGCCGTTGACGACGAAAGCCAGCGTCGGCTTGTCGTCGGCGCGCGCGATGGCTGTCGCCGTCAGGCCGACAGCCAGGGCCGCGGCGGCCACGGATGCATTGCGTATCAAGGACTTCATGTTCAACCTCCCGTTTTGGTCCAGCCTTCGGGCTGACCGGTCTTGCTCACTAGAATTGCCTTGCTCATCTGAGTTTGCCGTTTGCGGCTTGGACGCCCCTCCTCCTCAGGGGTTCCCGGCACTGAAAGAATGGCGTCGTCCAGCCACGATCACGGACTTTAGAGACTCATCCCTCATTCGTAAATAGTCCGATTTGTCTGACATATCACATATCTGCTACAAGGCTCGCGGAGGCAATATCCGCTCACCATCGGACCATTCACGAGCACTCCCGCCGCACCCGGGACCCAGTGGGCTGGGCGCGACGGATTGACGTTACAGCGCATCTTTGTATTAGTAAACAGTATTAGTATTCGCCCGCGCCTGGACAGATCCGCGCGACATCGCAACCGATCTGCCGACGATGGCTTGCTTGCCAGCGCGGCAGTCCAATCCTTGCTATTCCTACCTTTCTGAGTACCCGGAGCCGCTCGACCGATGGATCAACAGCCTGCTAATAGATATAAATTCAGCGACGGTTTCTATAAATCGACGCCACCGCGGCATCTTGTCGGGCCGGCAGGCTGCCGCTAGACAGGCCGGGGATTGGGGACACGGATGCAATGAGCGAGACCAGGGATCCGGCCGTCGAGACCGCGAAGCGCCGCAAGGCGCCGGCAAAGCCCAAGGGGCGGGTCACCATGACCGACATCGCCAGGGCCGCCGGCTGTTCGCAGGCGACCGTTTCCTTCGTGCTCAACAATTCGCCCGGCATCCGGCTGTCGCAGCAGACCCGCGAACGGGTGATCGAGGCCGCAAGAGCGCTGGGCTACAGCGCGCCCGCCTTCTCGGCGCTGCGCAAGCCTGTTGCCGCCTTTGATGGACCCACCTTTGATGGACTCGACGGGGTGATCGGCTTTGCCGTCGACCAGCTGGCGACCAGCCCGGAGGCGGTGGTCGCCATCGAAGGCGCACGCCAGGCTTCGTGGAATGCCGGCAATGTGCTGCTGGTGGCGCAGACCATGGGCGACGCCGTGATGGAGCCGCGCGCCATCCAGGCGCTGACCCGGCGGGGCATTTCGGCGCTGATCTACATGACCATCTTCACCCGCGAGATCACGGCGCCCGACTTCCTCTACAGCCTCGACATTCCGGTGATCCTGCTCAATTGCTATACGGCCGACTACGCTTTTCCCGCCGTGGTGCCTTCCGAGATCGCCGGCGGCCAGAGCTCGACCCGGCATATGATCAGCCACGGCCACCGCCGCATCGCCACCATCACCGGCGAGCCGTGGATGCAGGCCGCGCAGGACCGGCTGAAAGGCTACCGACGCGCGCTCGCCACGGCCGACATCCCCTTCGACGCGGAGCTGGTGGTCGAGGGCGACTGGTCGGCCAGTGCGGGCTATGCCGCGACCGTCAAGCTGTTGGCGCTGAAGGACCGCCCGACGGCGATTTTCTGCCAGAACGACCGCACCGCGATCGGCTGCTACGAAGCGCTGAAGGAAGCCGGCCTGCACATTCCGCAAGACATTTCAGTGGTCGGCTACGACGACGAGGAGATCGCCCGGCATCTGTTCCCGCCGCTGACCACCTCGATCCTGCCGCACATGGCGATGGGCCAATGGGCGATCGAACAGTTGGAGGCGCCGGCGGCGCCCGGGCAGGGGCGCTATCCCATCACCAAGCTGGAATGCCCACTGGTCGAGCGGGAGAGTGTAAGGGCGGTGGCGGGCGGTTGATTGCTACCCACGACCGCTATCGGCCCCTTAACGACAGCGCTAGCTGTCGATGTCGATATCCCTGGTCTCCTGCCCGATCATCAGCGCGATCAGCGTCAGCACGGCCATCGCCGAGAGATAGACGCCGACCCAGAACGGGCTGCCGCCGCCGACGCGCCACAGCGCCACCGCTATGAATGGCGCGACGGCGGCGCCAAGGATCGAGGAGACATTGTAGGAGATGCCCGAGCCCGTATAGCGGACGCTGGCCGGGAACAGTTCCGGCAGCAGGGCGCCCATCGGCCCGAAGGTCATGCCCATGAGGGTGAAGCCGATGATGAGCCAGGCCATGACACCGACGGTGCCGGCCGCCAGCATGGGAACCCAGAGCAAGCCGAAGACGATGATGCCGAGGGTGATCGCGATCAGTGTCCTGCGCCGTCCCCAACGCTCCGCCCACGGACCGGAAACCAGGGTGAAGATGCCGAAGAACACCACGCCGATGATCATCATCAGCACGAAGGTCGTGTAGTCGTAGCCGAGACCCGGAACCGCGCCAGTGGGCGCAGCCCGGCCATAGCTCAGCGAGAAGGTCGTCATCAGGTAGAACAGCACGTAGGTCGCCAGCATGTAGAACGTGCCGAGGATCAGCTGCCGCCAGTGCGTCTTCACCGCTGCCGCCAGCGGCACCTTCTTGACCTCGCCTTTCCGGACCGCGTTCTCGAAGGCAGCGCTTTCCACGAGGCTGAGGCGCACCCACAGGCCGATGGCGACCATGACGATCGAGAACAGGAACGGGATGCGCCATCCCCACGCCAGGAAGGCGAGCGACGGCCGCGACGGATCGTCGGAAGGCAGTGCGGCCGCGATGATCAGGAACAGCCCGTTGGCGATGATGAACCCGATCGGCGCGCCAAGCTGCGGAAACGTGCCATAGATCGCGCGCTTGCCCCTCGGCGCGTTCTCCGTTGCCACCAGGGCCGCACCACTCCATTCGCCGCCGAGCGCGAAGCCCTGCGCCAGCCGCAGCAGGACCAGCAGCGCGGGCGCGAACCAGCCGGCCACCGGATAGGTCGGCAAGAGGCCGATCAGGAACGTCGCGACACCCATGGTGAGCAGCGCGCCGACCAGCGTGATCTTGCGGCCGCGCCTGTCGCCGAGATGGCCAAAAAAGATGGCGCCAAGCGGCCGCGCGATCATCGCCGCGCCGAACACGGCAAAGGAGGCGAGAAGCGCTGTCGTCTCATTGCCCGCCGGGAAGAAGAGATGCGGGAAGACCAGCACCGCTGCCGTGGCGTAGACATAAAAATCGTAGAATTCGATGGTGGTGCCGATCAGGCTCGCCAGGATGACGCGCGAACGCGGATTGGCGGGAACGGCGTTGGCGGACGCTGCGGTGGCTGAGATGGACACTGGGACATACTCCGACGGGGCTGGGTAGCGCCCTCTTCTGCTGTCGATGAGGCTATGGCCGAGTGGGTGGGAACCTCATCAGGATCGATGGGGATCGAAATAGGGGGCGTGTGGATTGTTGGCAATGATGGATGGGCAGACCAGAGGCGGGGAAATGGTCGGCCAGCTTTGTCACGAGCGTTGCGCGCTGGCCGGCCCCTGTTGGGAAGGGTGATATCCGACTACGAAGCGGAAGTGCCCGCTGACCTGCAATGGCGGAAGAGCCGTCTAGTTTAACTGCTCATGATGAGCCGAAAATGGCCGAAAGATGCCATCGTATGGTTTACCCCCAGTCGGCTGCGATTGTCTCCGCCTGTCTGACGACAAGATCCACAGCTGCTTTCTGCAGATCGGGCGGATAACCATACCGAGCCAGCAGCTTTCGCACCTCAATTCGCATTTTTGCCCGGACGCCTTCTTTCCGCGTCCAATCAATCGTCGCTGACGCCCGTATGGTGTGAACAAGCAACTGCGCGAGGGTTCGGAGTGTCTCGTGGGCCATCAGTTCCTTTGCTGATCCGTTGTCCGCCAGTGCCTCGTAGAATGCTATTTCCTCTTCAGTGAGACCTAACTCCCGAGCGCGCGCTGCATTGTCCCGAATTTCGTGGGCGAGTTCGATTAGCTCTTCGATGACCTGCACGCTGTCGACGGCGCGGTTATGGTATCGCCGAAGGGTGTCGTCGAGGCGATCGCTCAGCTTTGTCGATTGGACGATATTCGTTCGGGCATGTGATCTAATTTCGTCAGCAAGCAGTCGGCGAAGGGTCTCAATCGCCAGATTCTGTTGTTTGCTACCGCGTACCTCGGCAAGGAATTCTTCGGAAAAGATTGAAAGGTCGGGCTGGTCTAGTCCCGCAGACTGGAAGACGTCGAGGATCCCATCAGCCATAACCGCTCGCGACAGGAGTTGACGTATGTCGCGCTCGACCGAAATGCGACTGCGGCCGCCACCGGAGGTATACTTCACCAGGTTCGCCCGGAGGGCCGCGATCAACGCGATCTCATTCCGCTTCGCCGTGACCCGCTCGTCACCGGCGCTAATCGCGTAAGCGACCTCAAGCTTCAAAGCGACATCGATGAAGGCGTCGCGGTGCTGGGTCGACAGAAGGTGCTCAAGGCACTGCTTGAGAAGCGTAAGGCGCTGAACAGGACTTGCCCCAAAGAAGGAACGCCACGGTGCACCTTCCAGGAATGCCAAGGAGCTTTCAAGATTTGTAAGCGTCTGCCGAGCAGCCTCGTCGGCGTCCATCCGCACCTGGTCGCGATCGCCCTGGGTGTATTTCGAAAGAGCCGCCTTTAATTCGGCTCCGATACCGAGATAGTCAACGACCAAGCCACCAGGCTTATCACCCCAGACGCGATTGACACGCGCGATGGCCTGCATGAGGCCATGCCCTTGCATCGGCTTGTCGACATAGAGAGTGTGAAGCGAGGGTGCATCGAATCCTGTCAGCCACATATCACGGACAATGACCAAGTCGAAGCCGGACGCCGGCTTCTTGAAGCGATTGGCGAGAGCTTCCAGCCGAGACTTCGTGCGTAGGTGCGGTTGCAGCGAAGCAGGGTCGTCAGAGCGGTTCCCGGTAATGACGACCTTTAGCATACCACTAGTGTCATCGCGCGCTTCGGCCGAAACCCAGTCAGGGCGCAACTTGGCAATCTCGTCATAGAGCATCACCGCGACTTTCCGGCTGATCACGACAATCATTCCTTTGCCGCCGGCCATCGCCTCCCTGCGTTTCTCGAAATGCGCGACGACGTCTGCCGCGATTTCTTCCACCCGGTCTGGGGCGCCGACGACCTCATCGAATCTCGCGAGCTTGCCTTTGATCCGCTCGACGGCAGCGTCCTCTCCTTCCGCAAGTTCCTCCGCCAGTGTGTCGAGTTGGACCCGGTCCTCATCGGACAGGTTTAAGTGCAATCTAGCCAGCCGTGCGGTGTAGTGGATTGGAACGATCGCCTTGTCCCTCACCGCTTGCGTCATGTCGTAGGTGTCGATGACGTCGCCGAAGGTTCCGTAAGTGTCGCGATCCCTTTCGTCGATAGGTGTCCCAGTAAACCCAACGGCCGTGGCATTCGGCAGGGCCTGATGGAGATAGTCCGCGAACCCCACAGCTTCCCTGATCTCGCCGTCGCGTTCCACGAATGTCTTCTTGAACCCGTATTGCGTTCGATGGGCCTCGTCGGCGATCACGACGACATTGCTGCGATCCGTGAGCAGCGGGTGTGTGCCATCCGCACCACGGAACCGCTGTATCGTCGTGAATACGAGGCCGCCGATATCAACTGACAGCAGCCTTCGCATCTCCTCCGCTGTTTCGCCTTTGCGGGGCGTTCCGCGTAGAGCCGCACTATGGTCAACAAAGGTGCCAAAGAGCTGGTCATCCAGGTCGTTGCGATCCGTTACCATGACGATCGTCGGGTTTTTAAGCGCCTTGGCCAACTGGAGCTGACGCACGAAGAATAGCATCGTCAGCGACTTGCCAGACCCTTGCGTGTGCCACACGACACCGCCCTTCCGTGATCTGCTCTCTGAGGCGGCCACGGTTGAAGCCAATGCCTTCCGGACGGCGTAGAATTGATGATATCCGGCGAGCTTCTTCGACCTGACGGTCCCGTCCTTCACCTCGAACGCCACGAAGTCGACGATGAAATCGAGGAAGCGCTCCGGCGCAAAGACACCACGGATGAGCACCTCGAGTTCCGACCGACCGCTGTCATCCAGATCGGTTCCATCAATGGTTCTCCAAGGCGCGAACCGATCCGGTTCCGCCGTGAGCGACCCGATCCGGGCTTTCATGCCGTCGCTTACGACGAGAACCTGGTTCGCACGGAATAGGTCCGGGCATTTCTCGGCGTAGTTCCTCAACTGGGTATGTGCCCGTTCCAGCGTAGCATTGATGCTGGCTGGGCTCTTGAACTCAAAGATCGCTACCGGGAGTCCGTTCACGAAGGCGGTCAGGTCCGTGCGAACGACGCCACGGTCTCCCTTCACGATGAACTGGTTCGCGACGAGCAGACGGTTGGCCGAGGGGCTATCGCGATCAAGAATTCGCAACCCGACAGTTCGCGTCTCTCCACGGTCGTTGATCTCGACTGGAACGCCAGAAACTAGAAACGGATGGAAAAGCCTGTTGTTCTCGATCAGATCCTGGCTGGGCACGGCCATGATCGTTCGCACTGCCGCATCGACCATGGCTGCCGTCGCTTCCGGATTGAGGCTTGCCAGTGCGCTACGTAGCTCCGGCTCCAGGATTGCCTGCCGATAATCCGTACGGGCGCCCATGGGGCCATCAGGCGCGAGATAGTCGCCGGGAACCGACTTCCAACCAATCAGTTCGAACCAGGACAGGGCTGCGAGTTCGACCGCCTCCTCTGCAAGCTCAAGGCGTCGTTTTTCCGTCGGCAGGACGTAACTCTCGGTCATGCCGCAATCTCGGCGCCCTGAGAGCCTGCGGTCAGACCTTCTGCCTCCCAATCGAGGCGGGCGGCATCATAGGCCGTTTCGTCCAAGTGAAAGAGAACGTAGCTCGGTTGGAAGCTTGCGGCTGCTATCTCGACCATGTCGTACTCGGCATCGAGATGCTCGTTGAACGCAGCATTTGTGCTGTAGGTCGCGGCACCGTCGTCCTGCAGCCCCGGTTCCGCTCGGCTCCACGCGACATCGAACAAGAAGGCGACAAGGCTGTCGCAAAGGCCGCCAAGCATCAGTGCATGCTGGCGCTGCAGCGTTCCCCAATCGAGCGATCCGCCATGGCGCATGTTGGGTACGTTGCTGAGTTTCGCCAGCGCGACAGCAATGTCATCGATTCCCTTGGTAAGCGCCTTGATGTGTTCGTTGATATCCGCTGCGTTTGGGTGATCTGTTAGCGAGAAATCCATCGCATCGATCACCCCGCGCATTCGGTCCGGGAAGCCGTCTTTCTTGCGAAACTCGATACCCAAGCGTGGCCCTATCGTCGAATGTGCCGCTTCGAAGAGCGTCCTGACACTCTGCAGGCAGAAGGCCGGCTGGCTCTCGATGCTGCGCTCCAAGGCCTCTATGTGAATCCTGAGAGGCTCCGCACGGTCTGGGTGGAGCTCAAGCAGGGCGCGGAGCATCTGGAGCGAGTAGGGCATCGTCAGGGTTCCTTCCTGACACGCTCGAAGTCGTCAAGCCGGACCCTGTCAAGTGCGCTGAAGATTGCGTTCATGATCCGACGGAGCCGCGCGAAGTCGACCCAAACCTCAGGCGCGACATTGGCATTGGCGACGTCGTCATACCTGAACGCCGTCGAACGTGGATCGACGGTATCGAACTCCAGAATGCGATCCCTGAGCCAGTCCAACTGCGACTGCTGATAACAACCTGTCAGACGCTCGTGCAGTTGGAAAGCGAGGTCGCGGAGGCCATGGTTTCGCTGCGGTTGGGCCTCATGGATCGCCTTGAGGTTCAGTTCGAGAGCGTGCCGGAAGCAGAACAAAATCGGATCGATGCTCTCCCAGGACTCGTTGCAGCTGCTAGCCTCGTCCAGCAAGCGGAAGGCGGCTGTCTTGTAGGATTGCGCCATGTCGTATGTCGTCCGGCCCGTCTGACCGTTCCAATTGACCAGCATTGCGCCGTATTTGGTTTCTGGCTCATCAGGTAGGTCTGAAAATATGGACCAGGCAAAGTCGACGCCTCGTTCGTTCATGCGGCCACCGCCTTCTCGGCGTCCTTGATCCGAAGCTCGCCGGAGATCAGCTTGGGTGCCAGCGTGTCGCGGAGAGTACGCAGTATAGCGGCCTCTTCAATGAGCCCAAGTATGCGCTGATACAGTGGCTGAACCGATATCTCAAACGCGCCCATTAATGCCTGCCCACCATCAATAACGTTGGCGGTACCTAGCGTTGTGGTGGTAATCGTGTCGAATACAGAGCCGTGCGCGCTCTGCACCAATTCATCCACCAGGTGCGTGAAGGCGCAGGCCAGCCAGAAGGGTGTCTCTTTAATCGAATCGAGCGCGTAGCACGTCTGATTCATAGCCATTTCACGCCCCAACAGACAATGTCTTCCTGTAGTTGCACCTCTGGCGACGAAGACGGTCGAAAACGCAGGCACGATACGGGTTGCGCTTTCGTCTAGGCCCCTTTTTGTAATAGTTCGTTCAGTCCCGATCAGAAATCGATCGGGACACTGGCTTACGTCCTTGGCGCTAGCCCAAGACAGCAGGCCATTCCAATAAGCTGGCTCGTCAGTCTTGGGGGTCCCTCCCGAAATCAGACGCGCGAATTGAAGGAGCGGCCGCTTCACCCACCCTTCAGGCAAGCCATCTGCTCCGAAGCGCTCCGGAAAGAGCGCACTCGTCTTAACTGAAAGCCCGGGGTCGCGTCCTTCGGCCTTGGCGCGAACTGCATCGAAGTCTACAAACCAGCTGTTAAACAACGCCCGCGCTGTCTCTTCCAAGGTTGCCGCCA
Source organism: Mesorhizobium sp. P3_A8 (assembly GCF_056402995.1). Lineage (NCBI taxonomy): Bacteria > Pseudomonadati > Pseudomonadota > Alphaproteobacteria > Hyphomicrobiales > Phyllobacteriaceae > Mesorhizobium > Mesorhizobium sp. P3_A8. Next base: position 457,714 of record NZ_JBFUGI010000001.1, read on the forward strand.
TTTCTTGGCTTAGCTCAATCTTGTCTTCGAGGGCCGATAGTAGGTCCGCAATTGCGCGCTGTATCGACACCGGAGGCGCTGGGATGACAAACTGGCGAAGCGATGTCAGCGGTTGCCCGATTCCAGGGGTGCCCACTTGCGACGCAAACCGCATAATCTCCGAGCGCCCTACGGCCGACCTGAAGTAGTAAGCGGCATATCTGGGATCGACCTTCTCCCGATCCAGCGTGATTTTCATGAAGCTCGTCGATAGAAAATACCGATCCCGGTTTCCGGGTACGAGTGCGACTTCGCCGATCGCACCCCTATGAGGGAACACGAGATCACCCTCACGGACAACACAGCGCGGCATTGCGTCAGCAAAATCTTCTGGAATGAAAACCCAGTCCCCGCCCAATTTGCGACTGGATTTGATGTTCGTTCCCCGGATGACCGGGACGCCATTCGAAGTATAAAGTTCAGCTTTCATCGCCGAGCCAAAAGGGCCAATTGCAATTGCACCCTCGTGGTCTGCCGCCAATGATCCCAACGGAACTGGTTGCCAATCACCAGCCATAGCCAATTCCCGCCAGAGACTTTCGGATGCGATCGTCGAGCATGGCGCCTTTATCCACCTGCTCGCGCAGCGCCTCGATCAACTTCCCCATCTTGAAGTCGAAGGGTTCTTCTTTGATGTCGCTTTCCCGAGTTCCAACGTAACGTCCCGGTGTCAGAACATACCCTTGATCGGCCACTTCCTTGACGTTGGCAGCTCGCGCGAAACCAGGCACGTCTTCATAACGACCGCCAACCTCGCGCCAGGCATGATAGGTATCAGCGACCTTGGCGACGTCCTGGTCGGTCAGTTCCTTCAGCGTCCGCGAGACCATCGTGCCGAGCCCGCGCGCGTCGATGAAAAGGATCTCACCTGTACGGTTTCGTAACTTCTTGTCGCGTGAGATACCGTTGGATTTGTCGCGCGTGAGGAACCAGAGGCAGACAGGGATTTGCGTCGTGGAGAAGAGCTGGCCGGGGAGGGCCACAATGCAGTCAACGAGCCCTGGAAGGAGTGTCTTCGTTCCATTCGGTTCCGCGATCTCACTCCCCTCGATCATGGCCCGGCGGATGTCACCTTCCCCCGATTGTTGACTCGAGAGGGAACCGTTGGCCAGCACCACGCCTGCGTATCCATCTGGCGCAAGATGGTGGATAATATGCTGGAGCCAGGCGAAGTTGGCGTTTCCTACGGGTGGGACACCATACTTCCAGCGGCCGTCACCTTTCAGTTTTTCACCGCCCCAGTCACTATCGTTGAACGGCGGGTTGGCTAGGATGTATTTCGCCATCAGGCCCTTATGAAGATCCTCGTGAAAGGTGTCCGCCCATTTGGGGCCGAGATTGGCTTCGATGCTACGGATAGCAAGGTTCATCTTTGCGAGGCGCCACGTCGTTGCGTTGGACTCCTGACCGTAGACGGAGATTTCGTTGAGCCGGCCGCCGTGCTCTTCCACGAAACGCTCGGACTGCACGAACATGCCGCCGGAACCACAGCAAGGGTCATAGACGCGGCCTTTGAACGGCTCCAGCATCTCGACTAGCAGCTTCACCACGCAGCCGGCGGTGTAGTACTGCCCGCCACGCTTGCCCTCCATCTTGGCGAACTCGCCGAGAAAGTATTCGTAGACACGGCCTAGAACGTCTTGCCCCTTGTGGGAGTCGTCAAACTTGATGTCGGAGAACAGCTTCAGGACCTCGCCGAGCTTGGTCTGATCCAGTTCCTGGCGCGCATAGTTCTTAGTCAGGACGCCGCGAAGGCTGGAATTCTCAGCTTCGATGTCGAGCATAGCTTGATCCAGCAACTCGCCGACTGTGGGCTTGGTGCTGGTCGCGTTTTCTTTGAGAAAGTCCCAGCGCGAGCGATCGGGGACGTAAAAGATCCCGTCGGCGAGATAGAGGTCGCGGTCGTCGACAAGATCTCGTTCTTCAGGGTCGGTGAGCGCAGCTTTGCGGCGGGCGTCGAATCGGTCCGAGATGTATTTCAGGAATATCAGGCCAAGCGCAACGTGCTTGTATTCGCCAGCATCCATGTTGCCCCGCAGCTTGTCGGCTGCAGCCCAGAGCGTTGTCGCAATCGGTGGTGCTACTTTTTCCGGCTTGGGAGCCGCACTCTTCGTCCCGGGTTTACGTCCTCGTGGCACTGCAATTCCTGACTTCAAGGTGTGATCGGTAACGATGGATAGTTAAACTGTCCTTCTGCCGCGACGGGTGCCGTCGAGGCTGGGACCAGGCGACCGAGCGTTTCGGTTAGCCTGATCCGTGGCGGTCTCGGCTCGCGGCGTAGACAGATCTAAAATCTTGCAGATCGACTGGGAGGTTGCCCAGTTCGTGCATGATGCGGCAGTGGGGTTGGAGCACAGCTTCGAGGAAGTGAGCCCAAGGCCGTTTACGGGGCATTTTCGCTCGCTTTTCGTGCTCGCAGTTGCAAGTTTGGCAAGATGTTCGCGTGAGGTGCGGGCAAGACGTAGCTTTTCGTCTGACTACGACCGAGCGCTTCGGCGATGGTACCCCCTGTTTATACATAAGCCGCCCAGCTTCATTGTCGTTGAATCGCTACACTAGCGGTCCATTCTCGTCTGTCCAACTCGGAAATGAGGTTTCAACGCAGGCGACGGGCGGGATCGGCACCGGCCTTCAAATATCAACGTTCCGACAACCGAAAAAAGCGAAACGTGGTCGATTTGCGAATGTACGTTGGCGCACCCGACAGGATTCGAACCTGTGACCTCTGCCTTCGGAGGGCGATGCTCAGGTCCGTGCCGGATAAAGATGATATCCTGAAAGCCTTGTATCCCGGCCACTTGCCGTTATGCTTATCACAGTCATCTCTCCAATCTGTGTGGGACGCTCTGTGGGACGGCGAATTTCTGACATCGATAGCCCGTCCAAGCGCGGTCGTCTAGCGCCGCGGAAGAATCCCTATTGGCAAGGGGTCAGTGGCGGCCGCGGCGGCGTGAGCCTGGGGTATCGCAAGCCGGCCTGCGGCGCCGGCGTTTGGATAGCCAAGATCGTTGCCGAGGGCCATCGCGTTGAGGAGAAGCTCGGCGCCTCCGATGATGACGGAACGCCGGCGGGCGGCACGCTGACATATCGAGCTGCCGTCACCGCTGCCCTCGACTGGAGCAAACGACAATACGAGGCCAGCCAAACATCTGCAGCCGGCTCGGATGGTCCGACAGTTCGATCCGCAGTGGCGGCCTATGTAGCCGAGCGGAAAAAGCGATCGGTGCGTGAAGGCGGCAACGCCGAAGGGCGCCTGACCCGCCATGTTCTGTCCGATCACAAATTTGCCGGGACGCGTCTTTCGAAACTCCGGGCCAGCATCATCGAGGAATGGCGAGCTAGGTTGTCTGTCCGCGACCAGGGCGAAGTCACACCGGCCGAAGGTGCCCCAGAGCCGATTACACCGTCGACATTGAACAGGCTGCTGAATGACCTGCGAGCGGCCCTCAACTCGGCCGCTGAACGCCATAGGCGCGAGCTGCCGGCCCATCTACCTATGGAGATTAAAGTCGGGACTCGGGCGCTGAGCGTGACCGCCGATGCCCGGAAGCAATTGCTAACCGACAAACAAATCAGGTCGGCCGTCGATGCGGCATTTGAGGTTGACACCGACTTCGGCCGCTTGGCTCTCGTGGCGGCGTCGACTGGCGCACGCCACTCGCAAATGCGGCTGCTCCGGGTCGGCGACGTCCAGATCGAACATTCCCGGTTGATGATGCCCGGATCCTCGAAAGGCCGCTCTGCAAAGGCCAGGCCCGCAGTATCGACACCGGTTGCGGCCGAAGTCGTGGAGCGGCTGCAGCCGGCGCTGGCCAACCGCGAGGCCGACGCGCCACTGCTTGAGCGCTGGGCATACCGCAGCGTCGGGCCGGTGAAGTGGGAGAAGGACCGTCGGCGGGCCTGGGGGCCGGCCTACGAAGTCGACAAATTTTGGTCCGCAACCATCGCAAAGGCCGGCTTGCCGACGGACACTATTATGTATGCTTTCCGACATTCGTCGATTGTTCGCGGGTTGAAAGCCGGCCTGCCCGTCCGTTTGGTGGCGGCGCTTCACGATACGAGCAGCGAAATGATCGAGAAGCATTATTCGGCCTTCATTGTTGACGCCACCGAAGAGCTATCGCGTCGGGCCGCGTTGAGATTCTAGTTTCGACATACACAAATAAAAACGACATACGAATTAGTATCGGTGCGATGTGATGAACAACCATCGCATTGTACGCAAGTACTGATGTCCGTTTAGGCTTGACATCATACTGAACCCTGATAGAGTGCATTTGCGTTGCATTTGATTTTGCGAACCTGATGAACTGGCTGGCCCGGAGTGGCGCGACGCACCCCCTCCCGAAAAATGAGCGCGTAGCGCTTCGTTGAAAGGCAAGTCAGATGGCAGTCCAAGCTGCAGCCGCGCCGTCGCGCGCCGATCGCACCAAAACCCCAAAACCGGAAATCCCCTGGCGCCAGCGGCCATTCCTCCCGCTCGTGACTGCTGCCGAACTGCTCGGTCTTTCCCCCTCGTCGCTGTATCGCCTTGAGGCCGAAGGCAAATTATCCTTCAATCGGCTCGGTGGCCGGACTCTCGTCGCGGTCGGCACCATCATTAAGCTGATCGACAACGCGGACACTTGGACACCTTCCGACCGCGGCTCAGCAGCGCGCGCCAAGCGCCAAGAGCGTGCTCGCGCAGGGTGGGAAGCTTGACGGCCGCGTTGATGTCCCGCGCTGAGCGCCGCCGAGCTTTGCGGCTTGGCCATCTGACGGTGCTCGATCGGCCGCCGGTGTTTTGCGATCTGCGTCCGCTGACAGTTGCCGAATTATTCCCAGGCGAGGCGATGACGCCTGGCATGGTGATGTTCACGGCGCGAGGCGCCAATCAGGACGGACGTCCTGGAGAGATGTTCTTCGAACTGGCGATATCACTGCCGCCGAGCGAGCGGGCAAACACCGGCCCCAACGTGCGACGAGTGCTCGAGAAGCTGCGACAGGCGTCGAAGTTCCGCGACATGATGGCGAAATATCTCTGGTACGCCCCTGCCATGGGCGAACTGGCAGAAAACCGCACGTCTTCCTAGCCCGACGACCAAATCGACCGACACGAATTTGAAACGAAAAAGCCGACCGCCGCGGAAACGGCAAGGTCGGCGCTAAGATCGTATCGGAACCGAAATGAACCTTACAGTCAAAGCGCTTCCGGCGCAACCTCTCCACATTGGCGACCTATTGGCCAAACCCCGGCCCGCGGCGCACCCTAAACTGTTTGCGGATTTCGCGCCCCCAGAGCCTCTGCCTGCGGAACCGCACGCCGTTGCGTTCACCATCATGACCGGTGAGGCCCGTCTGACAAAGGCATTCACCGCCGATGTAGCGGGGGCACCAATTCAGAAGGACGCACCTGGTGTACCCCGCCGCGCGAAAGCTGACCGGACGACGGTCAGCGGCGATAGCGCGGCGATAGCCACAGGCTTTGCATCAATTCTGGCAGGGCTGACGGTGAATCAAGCATTGGTTCTGGCACCTCCGCCCGCAGCTAAACATTCCTGGGCGGTCGTTCCGATGGGAGAGATCGGTCAAAACGAAGGCGCGATTGCGAAGACAAAGGTAAACTTCCCGGCCCCTACAGGTGCTGCCTTAGTCGGCCTCGATCTCGACATAAAGACTTGGCCCGAGTTTCTGCTGCGGCGACTGGCAGAATACCAGGACATCTCCGGCGCTCTGCGGAGCGTGTTTCCCGCCTTGGGTGCCGCAACCTATGTGCAGCGGCCGTCAGTGTCGGCAGGCATCTGCAACAGGAAGACCGGCCACAAAACAGGGCCCAACTCGGGCCAACATCGCTTCTACTTCGCAAAGTCCGGTTCGGACGTGGAAGGCGATGAAGGTTTCGCGGCGCGGCTGCACGATCACCTCGTTCTGGCGGGTTTCGGGTTCGGTGTCGTCAACGCGGCCGGCAGGGTCATAACCAAGACGCTGATCGATCGATCGGCGAGCCAAGACTACAGTCGCTACTGGTATGAGGCCAACGCCCATCTCGAGGCGGTCGACCTGCAGCACGATCCCAATGTGCGGGTGCCGAAAATTGTAAATCCCAATGGCGGACTTCTCGACACCAGCCTACTGCCAAAACTCACGGACGAGCAGCGCGCTCAGCTGGGGGCTATCGAAGCAACGATCGTGGCCGAACTGGAGCCGCAGGCGGCGCCCGTTCGCGCGCGCTGGCGCGCCGACCGCCAAGCGGCCCTCGTGGCCAAAGGCGTTCCGGCCGATCGTGCAGCGAAGGCCGTCGGCCTTGCCGTTGAGCAGCACGTGTTGACCGAAGACTTTACCCTGGATTTCGATAACGGAAGTTCCGCCACTGTCGCCGAAATTATGGACAACCCAGCCCGCTACCATGGCCTGACCGGGCCGGATCCGTTCGAGCCTAATTATGGCAACGGGCGAAACTTGGCGATTCTGTATGCGGAGAGCAGCAGCGAAGCTCGGATATATTCGCATGCTCATGGCGGCATCCATTATCGGCTAGTGCGGAACCCCGCCCACTGGTTTGTTGACCCCGCCACTATCGATCTGCCCGCCGAAACCGTGTCGCCCACCGACCCAGCTACGGTTGCTGTTCAACGGCTTAACGACCGCCATGCTGTTGTCAGGCAAGGCGGAAAAGCTCTCATCATCACGGAAGCCGCTGACGGCGAAGTATCTTTCGGGACGGTCGCGAATATCCGCGACTGGTACGCCAACGACACCATTATCCAAAACAAGAAACCGGCGACCGTGTTTGAGGTTTGGCTTCAAAGCCCGCTTCGCCGACAGTACGAACAAGTCGTGTTCGCACCGGAGGGCGGCCCGGCGCGCAGCTTCAATCTTTGGCGTGGCTTCGCCGTCAAACCGGATATAGCGGCCTCTTGCCGGCTCTTCCTCGAACACGTGCGTGCCAACGTCTGCGGCGGCGATTCCCAGCTATATGCTTGGGTTATTTCGTTCTTCGCTCAGATGGTGCAGCGGCCGGGCGAGAAGCCTGGCGTGGCACTGGTGCTCCGCGGCGGCCAGGGCACGGGCAAATCCATTGTCGGCAAATACGTCGGCGCCCTGTTTCCTGCGCACCACGTAATCGTGTCTCAGCCCGATCACCTGACCGGCCGTTTCAACTCTCATCTGGAAAGAGCCATTCTTGTCCAGGCCGAGGAAGCCTTCTGGGCGGGCGACAGGGTGGCCGCCGGTGGTGCGTTGAAGGATCTCATTACCAGCGATCACATGAGGATCGAGCGCAAAGGCATCGACACGATCCAGGTTCGAAACAATGTCCGGGTGCTCATCACAACGAATTCGAAATGGGCTGTTCCGGCTGGTGTCGACGAAAGGCGCTTCGCCGTGCTCGACGTTGCCGACCACCGGAAGCAGGATACAAATTACTTCGGCGCCATCGCGGCGGAAATGGCCAGTGGCGGCTTGGGTGGGCTTCTGCATTTCCTTCAGGCCTACGATTTGGGCTCTGTTAATCTCCGCCACATACCAGCGACCGAGGCGCTGCTCGACCAGAAGCTGGCAAGCCTCGAGCCGTTGGAGCGCTGGTGGCTGAGCAGACTTCAAAGCGGAACCTTCCAGTATTCGGAGGGCTGGCCGGAAGAGATTAGTAAGGCAGAGTTCTACGCAGACTATGAAAGGCCTACGGCCAAGATTGCACGACCAATGCACGAAGCCGAGTTCGGGCGTTCAATCCGTCGCATTTGTCCAGGGATCGGCGAAAGGCGCCCGCGCAAGGGAGAGGCGCGCCCCCGTGTTTTCAATCTTCCCGAGCTGACCGTCTGCCGTGATGCTTTCAGTGAAATGCTCGGAACGCGCCTCGATTGGGAGTCGAACTGATGGAAAACGGCGTTTTACCCGGACCACTTGGACCGAATGTGGACCACGAAACCCTTGCGCTACAAGGCTTGGTCCAGGTGGTCCAAGTGGTCCAAGTAAAAAATGAAATTGATATAGGACGGAAATATTCTCATATCGACATACACGAGACACATGCACGCATGTCGCGTGTGAAACGAATTTACCGTTTTGACCCGGACCACCTGGACCACTTGGACCAGCCCTTATATTTCAATGGGTTAAGCGGTCCAGGCGGCGAAAGGCGGTTGGACCAGCTTGGACCGGACAGAAGGTCCGGAGGTGGCGGGGTGCGCCGTCAAAACCCGATAACTCATGTGCGCATAACCGGGGGGCGGCTTTGAGACGCGCCGGCACCCACAAGCATGCGGGCGGTTGGCGCGGCTCGGCGCAGCAGATCGCGGTGGGGCGTGCATCGTTGCGCGTCTGGAACGCAAGGCGCCATCTCCAGCCGAAATGCGGCGCCAAAGCGAAGAGCCACGGGGGGCCATGCGCTCAAATCGCCATGGCAAACGGACGCTGTTTTTACCACGGGGGAGCGGTTCCTTCCGGCGATGGCTACCACATGCCCGTTTGGCCGCACCGCGACGCCCCGAACGCGAGCGCCAAACTGAACAAGAAATTGGCCCGTCTCGATCGCGCAGCGAAGAAGCGGGCACAGCGGCTCAAGCGCATGACGCCTGGCGAGCTGGCGGCATACAGGGCATGGCAAAAGGCCCATCAGCCTGGCAGCGCGGCCGCGCGCGAACGTCAACGCGAATATCGACGCCAGGCGAAGGAAACTCGCATTCTGCTGTCTACGGAGCCGCCGGCGCCCTCGCCAGAGGTCCAGGCTCTTCAGACAGAGATCGACGAACTGAAAGCCGAACTGCTCGAGATGGAATTTAGGAAAGGGGTTTTCGGATGAGCTCCAAAGACAAAGAGCGTGAGGCCTTCGCCCGCGTCAGCCACAAGCTAAAGACGATCGGCATCGAGGTCGCAGTCGATTCATTGATCGCTGTGGCGGGTGATGCGAAGGCGCCGCCTCCCGCCAGGGCGACGGCGGGGACGTCATTGCTACGCGCCGCTGGCATGATCTCGACGAGCAGCAAGGATGCCGCTCGACCCGAGAAGTCGCAGGCAGAGATGAGCCCGGAGGAGCTAGTCGACGCACTCGATACGTTGAAGCGGGATCTTGCCGGCCGTCGTGCCGCTGACGACGGCGTTTTCGACTGATCGTCAAGCCGAGCTTGGCACGCGAACACGATCGTCGGTTAGACAGGCAGGTTGTTGCACGGTCCGCTCCGCTGAGTACCTATTATTTTCCAATTATCAGCGGTCGGTTCTTGCCCGATCGGCACTGTCCGCACCAGCAACTGACACGCGGAAGATTGCGTTATCGCAGGGGTCCATTGCGTAGCTGGAGTGGTGAGAAATACAGGCGGCCCCACGATTACGAAAACACGCCCACCTTCGACCGGATACATGTTGGAGGGTAACAGTCCCGTCCGAGCGGTGAATTCGGCCATAGTGGCGCCCTGGTAAGCGGAAAGTCGACTATCGAGGGCCGCTTGTATTTGCGCATCGTACTCAGCGCCAGTTTGACAACCGGACAGCAGCGCTAACACGATCAGAACTTGCGCCGATTTCATTTTGCCTACCCCTCGCAGATTGGACTAGCAAGTTTAAGCGGGCATGTCGAATTTCGCCGAAGCGGCTACGCCGCCTCGTCTCCGCGTTGTTTGCGCCGGAGATCCCAGTAGTGCAGCGTTTTCGAATATCACTTCGCCTTTTTGGGATCGTTTGATATCAAATTCACCACTTCCCGCAGGTCTTCGGGCTGGTGCTTTGCGTACACGCGCTCAATCATCCGCGGCGAGTTGCCGAGTATTTTTGCGATCTTGAAAATAGGTGCGCCGTGGCGTGCCATGATGGTCGCCGCCGTGTGTCGGAAAACATTGGCTGATACCCCGGTGGCCTTCGGGTTCTTACGCTTTTTCGACCTGTTACCCTCATCCACCACCAGTGCGGCGTCGAGGGCAACGCGCTGAAGCCCCGGCCAGATGGCGCCTTGATTGTCGAGTACAAAGTCGCAGTTACGCTCTGAATACGCCCTCTCCAAAACCGGTAACAATGCGTCCGAGATTGGCAGGGTTGCACGCCTTTTCTTGGTTTTGCGGCGCCCAGGAACGTCAAGGTCGATCGTGCCAATTTCAAAGTCGACCCGGTCCCACGTGAGGTCAAGTAGCGCCTGCTGCCGCGCTCCAGTCTCCAGCGCGAGAGCGATAAAGCGTTCAATGCGAGAAAGCCGGTGCCCGCGGCGCCCGCCTTTCTGTTTTCGGTGCGCCCTGGCGGCCTCTTTGAGGCGGGCAATTTCGTCGTCCCGTAACCAACGTTGGCGCGGTTCTCCGGGCTCGGGCAACTCCAGTTTGCGCACGTATTTTGATGGTACGAAGCCGCGATCGGCGCAAAACCGCAGCGCGGCGCGTAAATACACCAGCTCGCATAAGACGGTCTGCGGTGTAACTTTCCGCCCTAAACGTCCGCTGGTCCGCTTTGTGACGTATTCGTCAACCGCATCTTGGTTGAGATCGGCCGCTCGCAGTGAGCCGAAATAAGGGAAGAGCTGTTTCCACGCGCGATGCGCAGTGTCTGGCGAAGCCAATTTAACAGCCACATGTTTTTCGCAGTAGATCGCCCAAATCTTCGAGAGCCTGGGGGATGCTGTTGGCCCGCCTTCCAGGAGGTAAGCGCCTAAAATCTTCCGCGCGTTTACTATGTCGTATTCGTGCGTGGTGACGCGTTTGCCGATCCGGTCTTCGGTCCAGTGGACGTACCAGATTCCGTTCTCGGCGCGTCTAAGATAGGGCGTTGAAGTAGTCACGGGCGATATCGGTGTTAAAGATGGCTCTTAATTTGCCATATCACTTTCGTTCTATCAATATTAATTTCAAATGCAGAGTTGATGTAAAGAATGACAAACGACATCTATTGACAAGTTTGACCACATTTTAAAAAAGGCGGTTGACGCCGGGCGGAATTGCTGTAGTGTGCTCTCACAGCTTGAATCGCTGGTATACAGTTATTTTCAAATTTAGTCCCGGGGTCACGCGCGAATGTCCAAGGCGCAAGCCCAAAGGCGTGTGAAGACCGAAGCTGTCGGTCGATTCACCCCGGGGCGCCGTACGCCGATTGAATCTCGGCAGAAAGCGACAGCAAGTGAACATGACAAACGAATTCAGGTCACTAGAGATCACAGCCTTTTGGGCCGCCAGCTCTGCCCTCCGCAAGGCGGTGAGGGCAAACGCTTCGAACGTTGAAGCGTTTACCCAGAAAATCGAAGACCACGCTATGTTTGGCGTTAATCCACTGATCAGGCGCCGCGCAAAAGAACTGGTCGGCGGGTTAAGAACTGCACGGGCCGGTTGACGCTCGAAAACAGAGAAGAAGACGAAGGGGCGCCAGGGCGCCCCTTTTTCGCGTTTTGGTCTCTGGTTTTTTGGCCGATTTTGGCCCTCCGCTATCAATGCGCTACCAAGAACCCTGCCTAACTATCTGAAATCCTTTCTCCGTTCACTGTGTAAGTAACACTGTTGGCGCGCTTCGGACGCTCAAACAATCCACCTGGTGGGGGGTGTCGCGAGCTGCCCGAGCGGCAGCCGGTGCGCGGCGCGCCGGCCGGGCCGCACCGGCGCGTCGCGGCAAAGGCCGAACGCAGCCCCGGCGGCGCACCCTGGCCGGGGCCGGTGTCACCCCCCGGTATAGTCCAACGCGCGGGCCGGGATCCTCGGCGGACGACGCTAGGAATTTGCGCCGCCGTGGAACTTTTGGACATCCCGACCGGCCGCAAAGTCACTGGCATTCGTGCCGAACTTTCGCTATGATTGGCTGGCCGGAAAAACTGCGGAACTCGGGCGCCCGCGCCACCGCCGAGCCTCAGCTTGGCCCCTCTCAACGAACCTCTTTTTCGCGCCCGATCGGCGCTGCGGTTCTTGAAGTCTTGGAGCGCCCCCATGCCAGCCGACGCGAAACAAGATCGCCTTCCTGCTGCCGGACCTTGGACGAAGTATCAGTCGAGCGATACTCCGCCTGGTTTTCGGGTGGTGCATCAGCCGGCTGCCAACGTCTTTGATCAGTTCGACGCCCCTGCCGCCAATGTCTTCGACCAGTTCGACCCTCCTGCCGTCAAGCAAGGCCCATGGACCAAATTCGCCAACACTAGCACCAAGACACCCCTGCCTGGTGCTGACCCTTGGGCGAGCTTCCCCGACGCGCCAGCCGCGGCGCCGGCCGATCCTTGGAGCGCGTTCCCGGACGCCAAGCAGAGCGAGATTCCTGCGGGTTTTAAGGTCGTCGAATTTGAGGGCCAGCGCGTCGAGTTTCCTGACGATTTCTCCGACGCGGAGATTTCGGACGCGCTTGCTTCATTGCCGAAAGCACAAGCCGTGATGCCTCGTTTCGCAGGAACGCCAGTCACCGTCGACCCGCAAGCGCAGCCGAAGCCCCGGTTTGCCGGGATTCCGGTGACAGAACAGCCGATCTCGACCGCAAAGGACGTCGGCGAATCCTTCGTTTCCGGCGTGCCGCGTGGCATCGTCGAAACCGCCATGGCGCCGGTGTCGCTCAACCGCATGGCGAGCGATGCGAGCGGCTGGCTCTACGACAAGGCCGAAGGCCCGATCCGTTCCGCGCTCGGCATGGATCCGGCCGTTCCCGGTCCCGAGCATGACCATTTCAAGGACATGATGATCAACCCGCTGACGGGGCTGGTGAACACCGCCCTGCAGAAAGTCACCGGCAACGACCAAGCCGACGTGCGAACCGGCATTTACGATGCCCAAGACAAGACGCGCGAGGTCATGGACGCCGTGCTGCACAAGCCGCAGACGACGCTCGGCAAGGTCGCAGGCACCGTTGGCGAATTCATGGCGCCGGGCGGCTTGCCGAGCAAAGCCGCGCGTTCGGCTCCCGGCATCGCGGCCAAAGCCGGCCGCTACGCGGAAGAAGCGCTTGGCAACGTCGTCGCCCCGGCAGTCGTTTCCGAAGGCGCCGGCCAAGCGACTGAAGGAACGCCCTATGAGGGCATGATGCGTTTTCTCGGCGCGCTGTTCGGCAACGCTGGTGTGGCCTCAGTTCGGAGCTTCAAAGCGCCCGAAGCGGAGTTGCGCCGCGCCACCGAAGGCACGACGCCCGAGCAGTGGGCCGCCGCTCAACGTCTCCAGAATAATCAAACGGGGGTTAAGCTGACTGGCCCGGAAGCGATAGCGCAAGCGACCGGCGGCGCCAGCGCATTGCCGAACCTTCAGCGGGTCGTTGAAGGCTCGGTTGCCGGCCGTGGGCGCACTGCGGCCTTCTTCGCCGCCAGGCCCGGCCAGGTCGACCGTGCCGTCGGCAGTATGCTGGATGAGATCGGACCGCAGAGCGCGCAACCGTCGACGCTTGGCCCTCGCGCGGCCAATGCCGCTGAACGGGCCATTGCCGCGACCCCGGAAGGGCAAGACCTTGTTGATGCCATCTTCGGCGCTGGACCGCGGACGACTCCCCTTCAGGCCGGCCAGGCTATTCAGCAGCCATTGCGCGACATCTTCGAACGCCGCGACGGCATGCGGGACGCGTTGGGCGATCGCGACTACGCCGCAGCACGCGCCGCGCAGCCTGGTATCGAGGTTCCCGGCTTGCAGCCAGAAGCCGTTGCGGCAAACCGTCCGGTATATTCGATCCGGCCTACGTCTGGCGGCGAAGCGGCAGGTCAAGCCGCATCCATGCAGCCGACACGCGTTGACGTTCCGCCGCAGCCGATCGCGCTCGAGAGCCGCACGGGCCAGGAGGCCATTCAAGTCGATCCGCGTCCGGTGCTTCGCTACATCGACGAGGCCCTTTCGAACGCCCGTGGCACGACTGCGGACGCCCTAACGACCGTGCGCAGCAACATTATGGGACCGAACGGCGCCGACACTGGTGTCACCGGGCTCGACAATCTGCGCGGCAACATCAATGGGATGATCTCGCGAGCCGTGCAGGACGGTGACGGCCAGACGGCCGAAGCGCTGCGCAACGTGCAAGGTCATCTCGATCAGGCGCTCGGAAGCGTCCCGGAATACGCCCATGCACGAGAAGGCTTCCGCGCAGCCAGCGCGCCGCTGGCGCCATTCGAGAATCCGGCCATCGCCGACGTCGTTCGCCGCGATGCCCATAACCGGACGTTTGCGACGCCAATCGAAAAGGTGCCCGGCGCGATCGATGCGGGCGGACCGACCGCGGCAGCGGCATTTAAAGGCGTGGCGCCGACCGAAGCGCGTATCGCCTACGAAAACCATTTGGCCACACAAATTCTGGACACCGTGACGAACGCAAAGGGCGTCGTGGATGGTGATCGCCTCGCAATCGCTCTGCGCGATAACCAGGATATGCTTTCGCAGTTCCCCGCGGTCGCCGACCGGCTGCGGCGCGTTGTCGACACCAACGCCGCAACTGCCCCGGTGCGCGCCGGCCCGCTCGGGCAGGTGGCCGCGGCGAAAGACACTTCTGCTGCCAGCAACGCGGTCCTGCCGCAAAATCCAATGACAGGATCCGCCCAGGAGACGGCGGACGCGTTGAAGCGCATTGCGCAACAGGATCCCGGTACGGCGTCCTCGCTGGTTCGGCAGAATCTTGCCGATCGCTACAGCAAAGCGGCGACCGAGACCCAAGAGGGTTCGCGGGAATTCGCCGGGGCAAAGTTCCGGAAAGAGGTTGCGGGCAACGCGCAACGCGAAGAAGTTTTGAAAGCTGTTGTCGGTGCTCTGCCGGAAGGGAAGGCAGCAGTTGTCCTGCCGGAGATTCTAGAAGTCCTCCATGCAACCGGCCGACGGAAGCAAATCGGCAGCGCGACCGAGTTCAATCGAACCATCAATGACAGCCTGAGCGGCTCGTCGCCGGCAGGCGCTTTGGCAGGGCTCGTGAAGTCGCTCGGTGCTACATACGTAAAGGCGGGCGACGCCGTGAAGCGGACCACCCTTCGTCGAAACTTGAGCAGCCTTGCCGATTTGTTTATCGACCCGGCTTCCGTGGATCTTATCCGCGCCGCGGCGAACGCCAGCCCGAAGATCAACTTCGGGGCTGCGGCCGGTCGCTCGGCTCTGCAGACGGGCGGCACGCTTGCTGACCCACGTGGGGCACGTTGAAACCTGCACTTGCGGGATATGCCGCCCTGCGCGATTGTGGCCTCCTTGGGAGGGCGAAAATATGGAGAACGGCGGCGGGTTGTTCCTGGTGGTCGTGTTGGTGGGCGGCTGGTTTGTTTTGGGCGATCCGCCCAGAACCGTGGCCAATTATTTGTGGCCGGATGATGCCGCACCTTGGGAAACGGTTGACGCTTTCTACTACCCGAACCGCGGCAATCTCTATGAGGTTCAGCAACAAGCCGGCCTAAAGTCGGTCGGCGCTTGTCGAGATTGGGTCAATGGCGCAGCCTACGCGCACGGCGACCCCGGCTTGGCCCGTTCTGATTGGGAATGCGGGCTGGGCAAGCCGACTCCGTATGGCGAATTGAAGGTCTATCGAGCCACAGTGAAATGAGACGAGGCAGCTCACTGAAACTAGTGTTCTGTTGCGGTTTCCTCATCGTCGCGGGCGTGGCCAAGGCGGCGCCCGTTCTTCTTTACATGACGGGCGAGGCTCTGACCAAAGACTGCAGGGCGTTTATGGAAGTCAGACGAACCGGCGTGGCCAAATTCAGCGAGCAATCTTGGGGCGCCGGGGAGTGCTACGGTTTCGTTGTCGGCGTTATCGACCACTTCGGGGTAATGGCCTCACTTGGTGCACCACCGGTGGAAAATATCGGCCGCTTTTGTTTGTCCGAAGAAGTAAACGCCAACGACGCGGTCGAAGTCGTCGCCCGCTATCTTGATGAGCGCCCCGAGAAACGAAGTCTAGGTGCTTACTTCCTCGTAAGGCAGGCCTTAGCCGAGAAATTCCCCTGCCCCTAATCTGATTCTGTGCTAATTTAAATCCGCCGGAACCGCGCGAAACTCGGGCATTCGCATCACCCGCCTTGGCTAACCAGGGCTTCGATCAACCAGCTTCCAAATCGATCTCATCATTGTTGAGAAATTGTCGTCCCCAAGCGGAAGGCACCGATCGGGAAGCCGTGTTGCGAGTGATGTAAGATGCCGAATCCCGAGAAGCCCGTTATCGATTTCAGCTATCAATACCTGCCCTACGGATCGCAGCTCGACAACGACCTGGCCGAGCTGGTGCGCGGGGTCGACGACACCATCGACGCTCTGGCCGATGTGCGCCGCTCCGACGGTGCGCTCAACAACGAGATCGTCACTCCCGACAGCCTTTCGCCGGCGGTTTTGGCGCTGCTGCGCGGCGACGGCGCGACCGGACCCACCGGGCCGAGCGGTCCGGCTGGTGGTGGCGCGACGGGGCCGTCAGGCGCGGTGGGAGCGACCGGAGCGACAGGCCCACAAGGCGCCCCCGGGTCAACCGGTGCGACCGGCCCCGCGGGCGCGACCGGCATCACGGGTTCGACAGGGCCTACGGGCGTGACCGGACTGACCGGCGCCACCGGTCCGACGGGCGTAACCGGGCTCACGGGTGCTACCGGTCCGACCGGTGTCATTGGCCTGACCGGTGCAACGGGACCTACTGGCGTCACGGGATTGACCGGCCCTACGGGTCCAACGGGAGTAGCCGGGTCAGTTGGCGCAACGGGACCGACCGGTCCAAGCGGCCCCGTCGGTCCTGGCGCTAACACGTTCACCGACTCGCAACTGATCCAGATATCCGACCCCGGCGGGACAAAGATTGCCCTTGAGATCGATCTCGAAGAAGGCAATGGGGTGTTTCGTGCGACCAGGTATGCAAGCACGGCCAACGCGCCCGTTTTCTTTGGGCGCAAGGCAAGAGGCACCAGGGTCACGCCAACGGCCACGCAGTCTGGCGATACCCTCCTGGGTTTCAGGGGCTATGGCTACGATGGCGCCGGCTTCGCCAGTGCCGCCCAAGGCGCGGCCTTTTTGCTCGAGGCTGCGCAAACCTGGTCGGCCGGCAATTACGGGACGCAGATCCGGTTCTTTACGACACTCAACGGCTCAACGGCGCTCGCCGAAGTTCTGAAGCTCGGCAACGACGGCTTGGCCACGTTCACCGGGGCAATTTCCCGCGGCGCGCCGGTCACGAAGACAGCCGACTTCACAGTCGCGGCGACCGAAAACCATCTGATCAACAATAAATCAGGAAGCGGTTGTGTCGCGACTCTTCCGTCTGCGGCGTCCTTCCCAGGGCGTGAACTATTCTTCAACAGCGAACAGGCGCAGACCCTGACGTCTGCTACTTCCAACGTCGTGCCGAGAGCCGGCGGCGCTGCCGGAACAGCCATTTTGCCGGCGACCGCGGGGGCCTGGGCGCTGTTGGTGAGCAATGCCACCAATTGGAAAATCATTGCGAGCAGTTAGGGAGCGCCAACCTTTGGGGGCCGCCGGCATCGCATCAAGCTTGCATCGACCTCCAGGTTCCTTCATCACAGGAGACCCCCGCAATTCACCTAGGACGAACGAACAAATGCCGGACCAGAAAGACCAGAACGCTATCGAACTTATCGAATTCACCGCTGATATTGTCTCGGCATTCGTGAGCAACAATTCGGTGCCAGTCTCAAACTTGGCGGATCTGATCTCGTCGGTTCACGTTTCCCTCTCCGGACTTGGCTCACCGATCACGCCGGCCGTTGAGCCGCAAACACCTGCGGTCAACCCGAAGAAGTCGGTGTTTCCAGACCACATCGTTAGCCTGGAAGATGGACGCAAATTCAAATCGATGAAGCGCCATCTCGGCTTGCTGGGCATGACCCCCGACCAATACCGCGCCAAGTGGGGCTTGCCTCACGATTACCCGATGGTGGCACCGAATTATTCCGCAACGCGGTCGATCCTGGCGAAATCGATTGGGCTCGGCCGCAAGGCTGCCCCCGTCGCGCCAGCCAAGAAGGCACCTGCGAAGCGGAAAGCCAGAGCGTAGTTCGTCTCCACCTGACGTAACGGAACGACTCAGCTATGTCTAAGGTGCGGCGGACCTGATTAGGACCGTCGGGCCGGCGCCATTCGGGCAACCTCCCATCGAGGGCGCCGGCCTTTTTCATGGCGATTATCCGCTGTTCATAAGATGGCCGCGCGATGGTGCGGTTTTCTAGGGATCGCACCGGCTACTGCGTGCGCTATCCAGCCGTAGCGAGCTTCCGTGATCGCACCATATCGTCGCCCCCAAGAATCCGTCATGCCCTGAAATGCGGCGGACCTGATTGTCCGCTCGGCCGGTGCCTTTTACCCAACAGCCCCCCTGTAGGCGCCGGCCTTTCTATCCCCGCGGCAGCTTGTGGATCTCCAGCCGGACCGGGCCACCCTTCTTGCAACTCGTACAAAAAAGCGCCGGTTCGACGGTGCTGAACAGCGCGTCCTTGCCATATCGCCGGATGAGTGCTGCCGCCTTCACCTCGGCATGATGAGAACAGTTTTTGCACCAGGCTCGCAACCTGTGCCACTCGCGCAGATCACCTAGCGAGACGTCGAGCCCTGCATAGACGCTTCCGTCGATGATCGTCTGAGGCGGGATCTTGACCTCGCCTGGCGTCAGGATCTTTTCCATAACGTGCCGGCTGTTGTAGTGGATCAGCAGCATGCCCGGCCGACGGCGTATCGCCGCTTGCCATGCCGCCTGGCTGACCATCGCATCCGGAGACCGGCAGATCGTTTCGAGGTGAGTCTTCTCCTCGCTATCCCAAACCTCGATCCGGAAATTGTCCTCGGCTGTGTCCACCATCTAGGGACGCGCCTTGTGCCAGCCGCGGGAAAATCCGCTTGAGACCGCAGCGCGCGACAGGGCAAGCTCGCGCTCGAGCCACGCGCACTTGGCCAGGACGTTCAGCAAGGCAACCACAGCATCGCCGTCGGCAGCAGCAAGCGCCTGCTGGGCCGCCAACTCAAGTTCCGACATAGCTTCGCCGGCCGGCGCGTTTTGGCGCTTTCCCATAGCCCTTTCCTGCTCAGATACGGAGAGGAATAGGGAACATATTCCTGTCAGGTCAAGGGGTATTGACTCTTGTGTTCTCTTTTTGTTCACTGTCGGCAGGATAGCCACAGGAGGCGACGCGATGAAGCTTCGCTTGGAGATCGAGAACGCTTCGCCGGAAGAGCAAAAGCGCGGCATCGAGGCGGCCATGGCCGTGTTTGCCGCGACAGGCATATCTGCCGCACAGGCTGCCGATGGAATGTCTGCGCTGGAGGGCTGGGATGATGCCAGCTTTGCCGCGGATGAAGAACCCACCGCGGAAGAGGATAAAGCAGCCGATGTCTGGATGGAGGCCAAAAGGCCGCTATCGCCGCGTGCTGCGCCGACTGGCCCCCGGATGCAGTGCCGGCAAACTATCTCTTCCTCGAATTGGATGATTGATGCATGTGCGGCCGTTACACCCGATATCTCTCCTGGTCGGAAATCCACCGGCTCTACCGGCTAACGGCGCCGGCAGAGACCGGCCGCAATGACGAGCCGCGCTACAACATCGCGCCGACACAGGACGTGCCTTTCGTTACGGCCGGCGAGGACGGCAATCACCGCTTGCGTGAGGGTCGCTGGTGGCTCGTTCCATTTTGGGCAAAGGAGATGCCCAAGGCGGCCATGTTCAACGCCAGGATTGAAGGTGTCGACACCGCACCGGCGTTTCGCGACGCCTTCAAATCGAAGCGCTGCCTGATCCCGGCTGACGGGTTCTACGAGTGGACAATCTCGCCGGCCGACGGCAAGAAAGACCCTTGGCACATCTATCTGCCCGGCCACGCGCCTTTTTCGTTTGCAGGTCTCTGGGCGCACAACTCAAACCTCGACATCACGAGTTGCACAATAATCACCGAGCCGGCCGGCAATCCGATGAACAACCTACACGATCGGCAGCCCCTAATTCTCGACCCGGCCTACTATGACGCTTGGCTCGACCCGGCTACGCCGAAGGATTATCTGAAGGACGTTCTGAGCCACGATATCGACGGGCAACTGCAGTTCAATCGCGTCGGCCGCGACGTCAATTCGACAGTCATCAACAAGCAGCCGAACGACCACCCTGCCTTGGTCGGGCCGATTAATCCGCTATGAGTGACGAACCGCTCAAACTCCCCGAAGGCATGACGGCAATGACGCGCGACCGCGCCAGAGTGCTCGGCCACACATGCGAGCATCACGGTTGCGGCGCGGTCGCCGGATGGGGCTTCGCGCGTCCGCGCAGTGAACCGCACTGGTTTTGCTTCGAGCATCGCGCAGAAGGCGATCGGCACCTTTAGCGAAGGCTACTCGGGCAAACCCGGCTCGTAGTGAACAATCGCGTCGAGGATCGTGCGATAGAGGCTGTCCACTTCTTCGTCGATCTCAATGCGCTTGATCCCCAGGGCTTTCGCGTCGGCGATCAGCTTGTGCGTGAGTTCGTCGACTGAGATGACATCGGCCTTCGTCGACTCGGGCACGTTGTTGGCCAGCCATCGGTCCAGGAAGTTGATTCCGCGTGTGCTCATGACGCGATAAGCTCGGCCAGTCGCTTAGGTTCCGGCATCCGGGTTGCCAACGGCGGCCTCGTCGACCTCCGCTTCCATATCGGGGCGAACAGATTTGACCTGACCGCCCCCGGGCACGTCGTCGAAGCCCTCTAGCCAAACGTCGGCATGCTGCTGCCAGAAATCGGGAACGTCACGCTCTTTGCCGTCTTTCCGCGCCTGTGCTCCGTACATCCAGGCATAGTTGGCGCGTTCCTGGTCTTTCTTTGCGACTGCCACTGTCTTCCTCCCGCTAACGCCCCAAGGGCTGTTTTGAAAGCGAGACAAGTTCAGCCTCGTCTTTGATCCCGGCCATGTAGTTGGCAATGATACGGGAGGCCATGGCGGCTCGCGCTTCCGGCTGCTGATTGTCGAGCCTCAAATGCTCAAAGACCCTGGCGAGCAGAGCCAACTCTGATGGGTCGAAAATGCCGGCCTCATTCGCCTTGGTGCGTATTGGCATCGATTTCCTCCCTGAAGTCCTGCAGCGAAGCGTGCCGCAGATCCTCTTCGCCACGCAAGTGCTTTACCCGACCGATGATGCCGGGCTTGACCCATTGCGTCGCCGGCCGCTTCATGCCCTTGGGCGCCGGCCCGGCGTGCTCCTGGACCCTCTTCCAAAGCCGCTCTCGGATCGCCTGGCTCGAATTGATGAAGGCGGAACCGACATAGCGACCGGTCTCCCGATCGGCCATCAGGGCAAAGGCCGGTTTGCCCGCTTCACGCTCGACGCCGAGTAGTTCGAATTCATCGATCGAGTAGCATTTCGCTTTCAGCCAATTGGTCGACGGTCCGCTGCGGTATTTGCTATCACGCCGCTTCGAGACCATGCCCTCCAGTCCGGCTTGGTCGAGCAGGTGGAAAATTGCTTTCGCTTCGCCCGGCAAAGGCTCACTGAACTGTATCCGGCCGCCGGGCTCGATCATGCTGGCCAGGATCTCGCGCCGCTCCTCCAGCGCCATGTCGCGCAGACCGTGGCCATTGAGGTGGAGAAGGTCGAAGGCAACGAAGTACAGGTCGTGCTGCCGGCGGGTGATCGCCTTTCGCAACTCACCAAAGTCGGATAGGCCCTTGTCGTTGAGTACAATGATCTCGCCGTCAACGATAGCGCTTTGGGCGCCGAGGCTCGCAGCCTCCCTCACCAGGTCGCGATACTTCGTCGTCCAGTCGTGGCCGTTGCGCGTGTAGATCCTGGTGCCGTCCTCATCGATGATCAGTTGCGATCGGTACCCGTCGAACTTGACCTCGTGAATCCAGTCGTCGCCTTCCGGCGGTTGCTCGACAAGGGTCGGCATCAAAGGCGGGACGAACTTCAAACGCATGCTGGTACTCAAACACGAAACCGCGATTCAATCAGCATGTGCTAAAATAGTTCCGGAACATTTTAGACGAATTGGAAGTTCGATCGGTCATGACGAAGCTATCCGACCTCGGCCCACCTATCCCCGGCAAGCTGCACGGCGGCGACCTGATCCGCGAAGAGGGCCATTTCTACAACTGCCCGAACTGCGGTCAGAAGGTCGACCAGCGCGATTTGCGCCAGGTGTTCTGGCACGAGGAGCCGGGCCACGATCCGCTGCAGCCCGAGCCCGAGGCGAAGGTCCTTGAGTTCCCGCGACGAAAATGAAAAAGCCCGCGGGCCGGAGCCAGCGGGTTGATTGAATGAATGGGCACAGAAGGCTGTCGTCAGTTGATGATCCGGCGGACGGCGCCGACGGCCCCGAGTGGCCACGTCCCCGGAACAAGTAACCATCCCGAGAGTTCCAATAGGAACAGGTTTCAGGTTTTGTTCGCGTTGTGGTACGCTTGAAACTGGTGATTAATGTGCTATGGCCGCTTGACAGGTGATTCGTAGTGCTCCGTATGGGCCAGCACCAACGAGAAAACCAAATGGCATTCAGCCTTAGAGATATCCTTAGATTCTTCCACGGCGGGCCTAGCAAGCCGAAGCCAGTCTTTCAGACTGAAAAAGAAGCTTACGAATTTTGTAGGAAGGTCTATAACGCCAACAACGGCGTCACGCCTGAATTGCGTAAGGCCTACGAATTTTATCAAAAGAATTACAACGACGATACCGGTACCTTCCTTGGACCTGAGTCAAATCCGCATCTCCCCACTCTCGTCAAAGGACGCCATCCATAAATTCAATTGTGGTGAGTCCGATATCGACAAGTGGGTGAGCAAATCCCCCAAGTGGTCAGAGCAAAACAAAGCGCGATTGTTCATCGCCCATACGCTCGGTAATCAGAAGGCAATGGGCTTCTACTCGCTCTCGTTCTCCAGCGAAGATCGTAATAAGCTTGCCGGCAAGCAGGACCGCCAAATTTGGGGAAGCGGCGTTCCACTGATCTATCTTCAATACCTGGCTGTTCAGCGTACGTGCCAGAATTGCGGCCTTGGCACGCTCCTGTTGATGGATTCGCTTCGGCGCGCCTATTGGGTATCGCAGAACGTGGCCTTCTACGGCGTCGGCCTGCGTTCGCTGAATGACAAGACCACCGCGCTTTATAAGAAATATGGTTTCGCCGTAGCGCCAGACGAAGACCAATTCCCGCTGATGATATTGCCGATCTGGTCAATCAACGATCTGTTCGGAAACACCTAGCCTTTTGGTCTAGGCGAGGAGCGCGGGAGGGCGTTTGCGGTGGGGGAACTGGTAGACGGCGATGACGGCCTTCAGGTCGAAGAGGTCGGCGCATGGGCGAAAGACAAGCATCAATCGCTATCGCGCTATGTCGACATTTCCAGAGGCGTCCGTTCGAAATGGCTCGACCCAGGGAAAGCCGGTGCTACCTACATCGATCTCTTCTGCGGCCCTGGACGCGCAAAGGTCCGACGGACGGGCGAGTTTATCGATGGCAGCTGTGTTGCGGCCTGGACTGCCAGCGTCAACGGAGGAACGCCGTTCTCTGAGGTGATCATCGCCGATGCAGATGACGAGCGCCGCGGTCTTGCCGCTCAACGCCTCCGGCGGCTCAAAGCGCCCGTGATAGAAGTTCGCGGAGATGCAGCGATTTCCATCCATGCGGCGATGTCGAGGCTTAAGCCCCAAGGCCTGCACTTCGCGTTTCTCGACCCCTACAATCTGGCGTCATTCGACTTCGGCGTGATGCAGGAACTGGCGAAACTCAGGTACATCGACATTTTGGTTCACGTGAGCAAGATGGACCTTCAACGCAACCTCGGTATCAACGTGAAGGCGCAGCAGTCGGCATTCGACACGTTTGCGCCCGGCTGGAGATCGGCTGTGGATCTGAGACAGTCGCAACCAGCCATTCGTCGTGATGTGTTTAGCTTTTGGAAGCAGAAGGTCGCGAGCCTAGGAATCGGCGCTTCAACAGACATGGAGCTTATAACGGGCAGCCGAGGTCAACACCTATATTGGCTGACATTGGTCGCACGGCACCAACTTGCGCACGCGTTTTGGAAAGTGGCTTCCAACAAGTCTAGGCAGGGATCGCTCTTCTAAATTGTGGCCGTCGGCATCTCGTCATAGGTTCGGCCGTTTAGCGTTCGGCCCGTCGCCTTCTTGTTGCGACCACCCCACTGCTTGAAGAAGAATGCCGTCCCGCTACGGCGGCACATTGTCTCAATCTCGTCAACCCAGCGCGGATCCATGTGACGGGCGCCTGGTCCAGATTCGCCGCCGACGATCGCCCATTGAATTGCCTTGAGATTGGCGCCGGCGACGGAACCGATCAGCGGCTCGAGAGAGACGAAGCGGATCGCGGCGGGCACGCGGCGCAAGTCGTCGAGCCGATCTAGCACGCGGCTATCTTCGACACTGGTTCCCAGCCACACATTAGGCAGGACCGGGAAGTCGCCGCGGGTCAGGACGCTCGCCATGACCTCAGGCCGCTTGGTCAAAATTTGGTAGGTATGCCGCGGCGTTTCCTCCATCACGGTCCAGACTTGCCGGATGAAGTCAGCCGGCACATCGACATGAAACAGGTCCGACATCGAGTTGACGAAAACCCGGCGCGGCTTCGCCCATGAGGCGGGGGTCGCCAGAGACTTCGGGTCAGTCACGACCTTGCCTGTCCATTTTGCGCGGCCGCCGGTTTTGCGCGTGAGCCCCTGGTATTTCTCCATGCCCATCGCTTCGAGGCGCGCCGCCATCCGCATCGCGTAACAATTGGTGCATCCGGCAGTCAGGATCGTGCAACCCGCCACCGGGTTCCACGTCGCGTCCGTCCATTCGATCGACGTCTCGGCCATATCAAATTCTCCAGCCCGAGAATGGTTAATCGATGGCGATTGACATTCCGTTTATGCCCCTGTGTGGGAAACGAATGTGGGACGGGAACCACTTCAAGCCTTAACCTATTGATTTTATTGGCGCACCCGACAGGATTCGAACCTGTGACCTCTGCCTTCGGAGGGCAGCGCTCTATCCAGCTGAGCTACGGGTGCTTCCCGGTGTTCCGGAAAACGAACCAGCCGGTGAACCGGCAAGTCACGGCTTCTTAGCGGAAGCCGGCGCGGGCTTCAACGGGCAATTGGCGGGCTGCAAGGCGGGAAACTCGGATTAACGCGCTTTCGGCATTGCTGATGCCATGGACGTCCCTTGATCAAGCCCCTCTCGAAGAATCCGAGAAGCCAAGGTGCACAAGCCTGCCGGAAGATGGCGCCTGAAACGAAAAACCCGCCTCGGCGGCGGGTCGCTGGCGCAAATCAGCACCATGGGCGAATTTATAGCATAATTGCCGTCACCGGGCAACCGATCGCGAGCTCGCTGTCATGATCGCATCCAGCCCTTCGCAGGCTCCCTGCCCTTCAGGCATCACTACCCCGCCTCTCCCTTCACCGTCCTTCTCCGCACCCCGCGCACCGCCCGCTTCACCTTCTTCGCCCCCGCAAGCTCGTTCATCGCATCGAGCTGCATCTGCTGCATCTCCGCCAGCCGCGTCCACTGGCGCGAGATGAGGTAGTCGAGTTTTTCGTGCAGATGGCGCACTTCGAGCTCGGCTTTGAGGTTGACGCGGTATTCGTTGAAGGAGCGCAGGCGGTCTTTCACCTCCTGGCGCTTCTGGCTCATCATGATGATCGGCGCCTGGATGGCGGCGATGCAGGAGAGCAGCAGGTTGAGCAGGATGAAGGGATAGGGGTCGAAGGCGCCATTCAAACCCTCGAACAGGTTGATGCCGATCCAGACCAGCAGCACGCTGGCAAAGGAGATCAGGAACCACCAGCTGCCACCGAAGGCGGCCATGTTGTCGGAGACGCGGTCGGGGAACGTGCGGTGCTCCTCGAACTCCTCCTCCGAGTTTTCGGAAATCGTGTCCTGCCGGGCGATCGATTCCACCACCTGGCGGTCGAGCTCGGAGAATTCGCCGTGCTCCTGCTGCAGCAGTTCCTCCATGTAGCGCATGCGGTAGCGGCCGAGCTCCTCGCGGCTGATGCGGGCGCCCTTGGGCAGGTCCGGGTGGTCCGAATGAATGCGGTCGGCGAGGCTTGGGCGCAGCGTGTCGATGCGCACGAGATCGCGCTTGCGGAATTTGCGGCCTGAGATCGCCGACGGTTTTTTCCTGGCCTTTATCCGCGATGCGCCGGGGCCTGATGGTTCGGAGTCCGGCACTTCGGGCGTGTCGAAATGCTCGTCCGAAACCTCGTGCAGGTCTTGTTCAGTGGTCGGCGCCTCGAAATATTCGCCGCCGCTGTCGTTCTCATTGTCCGCCGCCTTCTGCTCTGGCGTTTTGGGGACAGTGCTCATGGTGCGGGCTCCTGCTGTGGCGCTGAATATGAGGATACGCCGAGGTGGCGGGGCATATCCACCGTCGGTTTTCGCAGCCTATGCCATGGCTTCCCAACGATTGCGTGACAGTCGTGAAACAATAGCCGGCTGCGGGTTCTTTGGGGGCGTTTCACGGGTTCATCGCGCTGGGCTATCAAGGACATTCACGATTGGCCGAGGCGTCCCCAACTTCGTCATCCTAGGGCGAAGCAGCCGCGCAGCGGCGTCGCGGAGACCCTGGGATCCATGCCGCGACCTTGGTCGAAGGGTGCAGCGGTGCAGAATTCTGAACCGTGGCAGCGCTCGGAGGTCGCGGCATGGATCCTCGGGTCTGCGCTGCGTCGCTGCGCTCCTTGCTCCGCCCGTGGATGACGAAGCGAGGGGTGGCTCCGCTCCTCGCGGCTCACTCCTCACTGCTGCTCGGCAAACATCAGTCTGGTCTTGGTTCCATCTGTCGTCGGCGACAGGCTGCGCTGGATCAGGGCCTCGACATGGTCGTTGCGCTGGCGGGCGGAGTCGGCGCCCATCACCACCACGATCAGCTGGCGGCCGTCGGCATTGTAGGAGGTGACGATGTTGAAGCCCGACGCCCTGATGTAGCCGGTCTTGATGCCGTCGACGCCGCGCACACGGCCGAGCATGTCGTTGTGGCCGCGCACCAATCTGCCGCGGAACATGAAGTCGCTT
This sequence comes from Mesorhizobium sp. P3_A8, assembly GCF_056402995.1. Lineage (NCBI taxonomy): Bacteria > Pseudomonadati > Pseudomonadota > Alphaproteobacteria > Hyphomicrobiales > Phyllobacteriaceae > Mesorhizobium > Mesorhizobium sp. P3_A8. The sequence continues at coordinate 484,585 of NZ_JBFUGI010000001.1, forward strand.
TCGGAGAAATAGTGGAAATGCTGGGGAAAGCGCTGGCGCAGCGCCAGGCCGAGCACCGCCATGTCGCGCGCCGTCGTCATCTGGCTGTCGTCGGGCAGGCCGGATGCGTTGCGGAAGGTGGTGCTGGACATGCCGAGCGAGCGCGCCTTGGAGGTCATCATGGCGGCGAACTGGTCTTCCGAGCCGCCGAGATATTCGCCGACCGCCACCGCCACGTCATTGGCGGATTTGACGACGATGGCGCGGATGGCGGAATCGACATCGATCGTCTCGCCGCGCCGGAAGCGCATCTTGGTCGGCGGCTGCGAGGCGGCGTGGTCGGAGACCGGGATCTGCGTTTCCTTGGTGACGCGGCCGGACTCCATCGCCTCGAACAGCAGATAGAGCGTCATCATCTTGGTCAGCGAGGCCGGATAGCGCTGCGCCGTCGAGTTGACCTCGAACATCTGCTTGCCGGTCTTGGCGTCGACGACGATAGCCGCATATTTCTGCGGCGGCGCCGGCACGGTCAGCACGGAGTCCGGCGGGGTCGTGGTCGAGCAGCCGGCGACCAGCAGCAACAGGCCGAGGGCGACGAAAACTCTCTGGAGGAGCGGAAAGGGACGCAGGTTGGACAAGGGCAGGACTGTTCTGGCGATGCTGTTGCTGAGATGAGGCGAAGCTAACGTAACGCGACTGATGCGTCCATTTGGTTAATGGCGGTCATACAAGGGATTGTCGAGCCCTCGCAGGACTTGGGTTCCTCGCCCCCACAAAAGTGGGGGAGAGGTGGCTCGGCGAAGCCGAGACGGAGAGGGGGCTGCGCCGACAGCGACAGATGATCGGAACGTTTAACGGACGGCGCCCTACGAAGGCCCCCTCTCCGGCCGCTTCGCGGCCACCTCTCCCCCGCCTTCGGCAGGGGCGAGGAAAAGCCTGCGAGGCCGCCCCGAAATCGCCCGTTTCCTGTCTTTCCTTGCCAAAACCGCGTTTCCTGTGGGAAGGGGCGTGGTATCGGCTGGCTTGGGGGGTGGCATGACTGACATCGGGGCCGGGGGCGCAGCGCCCTCGCTTATCAAGGCATCGCTTAGCCGCACCGGCAAATGGGCCGGCAGCGTCGCTTTCATCAGCGGCGCCGTTGGCGACGTGCTCAATCCGCTGGCGCCGTTCGCCGCCTATATCGCGCTGGTCGCGGCGGTAGCGGCGGCCATCATCGCCATTGCCATCGTGCTGCGGCTGGTGCTGGCGGCCAAGGCGCTGCCGGCGCTGGTGTTCGCCACCAGTGCGGCGGCGGTCGCCGGCGGTGTCTATGCGGTGCAGCAGGAGACCAATTCGCAAAACGGGGTGATCGCTGGCCTGGTGCCGGCAATCGCGCAGCTGCAGCAGTCGATCGGCATCGTCACTGAGAAGGTGGCGAAGATCGAGCAGACGGTGACGCAGACGCAGAAAACCGTCGAAGAGGTCAAGAAATCGACCGACACGGTGGCGCAGAAGACCGACCAGATCGCGTCCGCCCAGCAGCAACAGACGCAGCAGGGGGCGCAGACGCAAAAGACAGTCGAGGCGGTCAAGCAGACGACCGAGACGCTCGCCGCCGGCCAGCAACAGCAGCAGGCCCAGACGGAAAAACTGCAGGCGACGACCGAACAGATCGCCGCCTCGATCGACACCATCGCCAAGGGGTTTGCCCAGCTGGCGGCGCAGGGCGGGGCGATCGCCGAGCCGAAGCGGCCGGATGAGTTCTACCACAATGCCCGCGTCTACGAATTGTCCGGCGACATGCTCAACGCGCGGCGCTCCTACCTCGCCTTTGCCGGCTTCGACGTCGACGCCATCGACCCCTATACGCGCTTTGCCACGCTGCTTCGGGTGCAGGACGGCAAGGCTGGCGCCCGCGAAGTGTTCGGGCAACTGGCGGAGAAGGCCAAGGCGCCGTCGATCAAGCTGGTCCACCTGCTGCAGTTCGACGATGCGCAGCGGCTCGACAAGCTCAACGCCTTCATCGCGGCCAATCCCGACTACGCGCCGGCCTATTACCTCAAGGCGCAGGAGTTTTCGGAAGACCGCCTCGGCAGCCAGACGCTGGCCGACAAGCGCAACGAAGCCCAGGCGCTGACCAAATTCGTCTCCTACGAAAAGGACGGCGGGCTGCTCAAATATTTCGTCGACCAGACGCAGTTGGCCGACTGGCTGGACCGCAGCCGCAGCCGGCTGGCGGCGCTTGGCGACGTGCTCGACCCCGCGCGCTTTGCGCCTTCGCTGACGCCGATGCGCTCCAACCAGGGCTGGTCGATGACCATTTCGCTGCCCGAGCCGGCGACCGCGATCTCCTGGCGCCTCGGCAGCAGCGGTCCCTTCACCGACACCGGCTTCCTGGCGATGAACGACCAGACCACCGGCAAGCCGATGGCCAATCCGAGCTTCGAATTGCCCGACAGCACCACGGCGACCACGATCGCGATCAAGTATCTCGACATCAGAGGCCGCGAGACCGGCCCGTTCGACATACGCTTCGATCCGGATGCCGCCCTGCAGCAAGGTGACAAGCAGATCCTCGACCAGTTCTGGACGTCGTGGATCGCCTTCGACTCCGGCGGCAATCACGGCCTGGTCTATTTCACGCAGATGCTGTCCTACCGCTGCGCCATCAAGGAGGTTCATTACAGCCTGAACGGCGCCGCGCTCGACAAGTCGCTCGAGATACCGCCTTGCGACAAGAAGGACCCCTACGCCATCCCCTACGACGCCAAGGGCTATTTCAAGGTCGCCGACAGCGTGAAATCGATGTCGGTGCAGGTCACCTACACCGACGGCACGAAATCGCCGGTGCGGGAATACAAGCGGCAGTAGCTGATGCGAAATGCGAGCTGCGGTGCTTGCGCAACGGACGCCAAACAGGTTCTGTTTCCGGCTTCAGAATCGGTGAGAGCGCAATGACCATCAGCACGATCAAGGCCCGGGGTATTTCGGTTTCGCTCGATCTCACCGTCGGCCACATCGCCGACATGGTCGTCGAGAGTGGCGGGCGCCAGCTGAAGCCGTTGCACCGCGCGCCCTGGGTCGACGCAGGCGAGACGCTGCCGCAGGACCTGCCGCAAGGCAGCGTCCGGCTGTCCGGCGATTTCCTCTGCGCGCCGTTTTCGCGCAGCGATGTCGAGGAGGCGCCGCTGCATGGCTGGACCGCCAACAGCGCCTGGGATGTCACCGAGAGCGGCGCGACGGATGGCGGCTGGCGCGCGGTCTTCCGGCTGCGGCACACGGTCATGGGCGCCAGCGTCGACAAGATCTTTACACTCATCGACGGCCATCCCTTCCTCTATCAGGAACATGTGTTTTCCGGCGGGTCCGGCGCAATCTCCGTCGCCCATCACCCGATGACGGTGATGAAAGGCGGTGGCAGACTGGCCTTTTCGCGCAAGCGGTTCGCCGCAACGCTGGACGATCCGCTGGAGTCCGATCCCGCGCGTGGCCGCTTCATGCTGGCCTATCCAGCGCGGTCCACGGACCTCAACCATTTTCCCACCGCCGCCGGCGGCACGGCCGACTTGACGCAATACCGCATGGACGACCGGCGCGAGGATTTCATCACCCTGGTCGAGGCCGACCATGGCGGACCGGGCTGGACGGCGCTGGCGCGCCAGGCCGAGGACGATCTGGTGCTGGTGCTGAAAAACCCGGCCGAGCTGCCGATCACAATGCTGTGGCTCAGCAATGGCGGGCGCGACTACGCGCCCTGGAGCGGGCGTCACCTGGGCGTGCTCGGCATCGAGGACGGTCGCGCCGCTGTCGGCCATGCCGCATCGATCGGCGACAACTGGCTGAAGCGCGAAGGCGTGGCAACCGCCTTTGCCCTCGGTGAAGGCCGCAGCTTTTCGTTCCGCCACGTCATCGGCGCCATTCCGCTCTCCGGTGGCCAACCGCCGCAGGAAATCACCACGGCCGATGGCCAGATGCGGCTCTCGGCCGGCGGCTCGACCAGTGAAGTGCCGTTCGACAGCGCGTTCCTGCGCATTGGTCAGCCTGTCGCCGGCTAGAGCGGGGATTGCGCGAGCGCGGGGTTTGAAATTTCCACCGACTGCCGCCAAGATGCGGCGGAACATCGTGCCTGTTATCAGGGCAAGTGAGGCCCCTATGTCCGAAATCGCCCACCTCGCCGCCACCATCTTCAAGCGCGCCGGCAAGGCAAAGCGCTTCATTGTCGCCATTGCCGGGCCGCCGGGGTCGGGAAAATCGACGCTGTCGGCCGGCTTGCATGACCTTTTGCCGGAAGGGGCGGTGGAAGTCGTGCCGATGGACGGCTTCCACTATGACGACATCGTGCTCAACGCACGCGGGCTGCGCGCGAGGAAGGGCGCACCGGAAACCTTCGACTTCGCCGGTTTCGAAACCCTGATGAAGCGCATCCGGGCCGTTGAACCCGACATCGCCATTCCCGTCTTCGACCGCGGCATGGAACTGTCGCGCGCCGCCGCGGCAATCGTCAGCACCGAGACCAAATTCATCCTGGTCGAAGGCAATTACCTGCTTCTCGACGAGGAGCCGTGGTCGCGGCTGGCGCCGCTGTTCGATTTCTCGATCTTCGTCGACGTGCCGCGCAATGAACTCGAGCGCCGCCTGATGGAGCGCTGGCACGGCCATGGCCGTTCCGACGAGGATGCGCGCGCCTGGATCGCCTCCAATGACATGCCCAACATCGAGCGCGTGCTGGCCCGGCGCCGGGCCGCCGACCTGGTCATTGGTTAACACGCTTAATTTTCGGTATTTTTGGACGGGAACCTTAAGAGTTTCACGCCGTTATGCCTGACAACCCGTTTGTTCGGCGTAAGGGATTTTCCAATGGCAACCAACGCAAAAAAACCCGCAAAGACGAGGCCTGCGAAGGCAACTCAGGCGAAGGCCGGTGCTGGCCCAGCGATCGCCGAACGCTCGAAAGACGCCAAGGGCGCTTTCGGCAAGGCCGCACCCAGGAAGGTCGTCGCGGCCGCGAAGACCGCCAGCCCGCGCAAACCCGCGCCGGCCAAACCCGGTGCTGTTCGGACGGCGGCGAATATTGCAGCCGGCGCCGTGGTCGCAACCGCGCGCGGCGCTGCTTCGCTCGCAGCCTCCGTGATGGGCAGAGGCGGTTCGAAAGCCAAGGCGAAGTAGCACAGGCTGCTTAGTTAGAGTAGGCCCGCCAAAGCAATCGCCTATGGCGAGGGGCATTCAGCCCCTTGCTGGAATGGTCAGGCCTTTCTGCACCGCCGGCCGGGCCAGGCCGCGCTCCAGCCATGCAGCGACATTGGCGAAATCATCGAAACCGACGAGGTCGCGTGCTTCGTAGAAGCCGATCAGGTTGCGCACCCAGCCGAGCAGCGAGATGTCGGCGATGGTATAGTCATTGTCCATGATCCATTTACGGCCCTTGAGCCTGCGATCAAGCACGCCGAGCAGCCGCCTCGATTCGTCGCGATAGCGCTCCAGCGGCCGCTTGTCGGCGATCTCGCGGCCGGCGAATTTGTGGAAGAAGCCGACCTGGCCGAACATCGGCCCGACCGACGCCATCTGGAAGAACACCCACTGGATCGTCTCGTAGCGCCGCGCCGCGTCCACAGGCATGAGCAGGCCGGTCTTTTCGGCGAGATAGAGCAGGATGGCGCCGGATTCGAACAGGCCGATCGGCTTGCCGTCCGGACCGTTCGGATCGATGATCGCCGGGATCTTGCCATTGGGATTGAGCGACAGGAATTCCGGCGTCCAGCTTTCATCCTTGCCGATGTTGACCAGGTGCGGCTCATAGGGCAGGCCGATCTCTTCCAGGGCGATCGAGACCTTCACGCCGTTCGGCGTCGTTGCCGAATAGAGCTGGATCTGGTCCGGGTGCTTGGCTGGCCAGCGCGCGGTGATCGGAAAGGCGGACAGGTCGGCCATGGTAACTCCTGAATGGGGATGCGCGCAGAGGGCGCAGTGCTGGCGGGTCTGCAAAGAATTAGGCGCGCGGCCGGGTGTGATCAATATGGCGGCGACAGTTTCGCCATGCACGGACAGTCAACCGGATCGAACGCGGCGGATGGTCAAGCGCGCTCAAGACCGCCCGGGGCGGTGGTAACCGCCCGGGGCGGTGGTAACCGCCTGAGGCGTTGGTGACCCCGCCTGGGTTCAGATCGCTTTGAACGCCAGCACCGCGTTGGTGCCGCCGAAGGCGAAACCGTTGCTGATCGCGGCGCGCACCTTGCGCTCGCGCGCCACATTGGGCGTCACGTCGAGATCGCAATCGGGATCGGGTTCGCGGTAATTCGCGGTCGGCGGCACGACGCCTTCGCGGATCGCCATGACGCAGGCGATCATCTCCAGTCCGCCCGACGCGCCCAGGCAATGGGCATGCATCGACTTGGTCGAGGAGATCGACAGCGAGCGCGCATGCTCGCCAAAGACGCGCTTGATCGCGGTGGTCTCGATCTGGTCGTTGGCCTTGGTGCCGGTGCCGTGGGCGTTGAGATAATCGACGTCCTCGGGATTGAGCCCGGCATCGGCAAGACAGAAGCGCATCGCCGCTTCGGGTCCCTCTACGGTCGGAGCGACGATGTCGGAGGCATCGGCCGAAAGGCCGGCGCCGGCGATTTCGGCGAGAATGGTGGCGCCACGCGCCATGGCGTGATCGTAGCTTTCCAGAACCGCCATGCCGGCGCCTTCGCCGAGCACCAGCCCCTGGCGGTCGGCCGAAAACGGCCGGCAGGTGTCGGGCGACAGCACGCGCAACGCTTCCCAGCCCTTGAGCACGCCCCACACCAGCGGCGCATCGGTGCCGCCGGCGACCATGACATCGGCGCGGCCGAGCCTGATCTGGTCCGCCGCCGAGGCGATGGCATGATTGGCCGACGAGCAGGCCGACGTAACGCCGAAGACCGGCCCACGCAGGCCTAGATGCATGCTGACCTGGCCGGCGGCGGCGCCCGGCATGACCCTGGGCACGGTGAAGATCCCGGCGCGATTCTTGCCCTCGACCAGGATGGCGCGATAGTTCTCCTCGACCGTCTCGAATCCGGCGACGCCAACGCCGACAATGGTTCCCATACGGTAGGTGTTGTCGGCGTGCGCAGCCAATCCGGACTGCCGCATGGCTTCGCGGGCGGCAATCGTGGCCAGCAGGCTGAAGCGGTCCATCGACACCAGCTGCTTGCGCTCGATGCCGTGATCGGGCAGCGCCTTGATCTCGCAACCGGTCCTGACCTTCAGATCGTGCAAGGAATGATTTTCGATCGGACCTATCGCCGAACGGCCAGCACGCATCTCACCCCAGATGGCCGGCACATCGGTGCCGAGCCCGCATATCCCGCCAAGACCGGTGATGACGACGCGTTTCAGCATTCGGTCAGGCTTTTTTGGCGATCAGCGCGCGAACGGCCTCGACCATGTCGCCGACATTCTTCAGATTGCTCCAGGCATCGACCGTATTCATCTCGATCTCGATGCCATATTGCTCCTCGAGATCGAAGATGATCTCGGTCAGCTCGAGCGAATGGATGCCGAGCGACGTCAATTCGGTGCCGGTGGTGATTTCTTCACCGCCCGGCTCGGCATGGGCCTTGATCTTTTCGATGATATCCGCTGCCAGTTGGTCGGCCATTCGGTCTCTTCCCCACTTTTCGTTTCCCGACGCCAACTTAACAGCGCCTTCTTGTCCTCGATATCAGGCCGCGATCGTCGCCTTCTACCTCCGCCAAGCATCGCCTGACCGTACCGAGGTGGCTCTCTCTATAGAAACGGAAACGCCATCAAGCAACAAGCTATATGTCGACAAAACCGCCACAGTGCTTAACCTGACGGGGTGGATACGATGGAATATACCAAGTTTTCGGCCCCTTTGGCTCAGCGCGCCGCGGGTCTGGCGCAGCTGGGCTGCGCCAGCGCGGACGGCCGCACGCGGCTGCGGCGCCTCTACCAGGACGGCTCCGCCAAGATAAGGCTGCCGGCGGTTTCGGCCGATCCGCTGGAGGCGGTGCTGATCAACACCGCCGGCGGATTGACCGGCGGCGACCGCATCGGCTGGGATGTGGATGTCGGTGCAGGAGCCTCGGTGTCGATAACGACCCAGGCCTGCGAGAAGGTCTATCGCGCCGCATCCGACCATGCCCAGGTGCGGGTCAGGCTGAGCGTCGGCGAAAACGGCCGCATCGCCTGGCTGCCGCAAGAAACCATCGTCTTCGACCGGGCGGCCTTTGCCCGCACATTGGATGTCGAGCTTGCAGCGGGGGCCGAGGCGCTGGTGCTGGAGGCCACTGTCTTCGGTCGCCTGGCCATGGGCGAACGCGCCGCGCAGGGCACTTTCCACGACCGCTGGCGTGTTCGCAGGGATGGTGTCCTCATCCATGCCGAGGATTTTCGCATCGGGCCCGACATCACTGGTGCCCTGGCACGCGCGGCCAGCGCCGGCGGCGCAATCGCGGTGGCAACGCTGCTGCTGGTGTCGACGCGGGCCGAGGCTTTGCTCGACCCGGTCCGGGAGATCGTCGGCGACCAGGGCGGCGCCAGTGCCTGGAGTGCCAAGGCAACTGGCAAGCTTCTTGCGAGGCTTTACGCCGTGGACAGCTACCACCTGCGCCAGCGGCTGGTTCCGCTTGTCGGATTGCTCAACGGAAAGGCGGGGCTGCCCAAATTATGGTCACTGTGATCCTGTCTGCCTCATCTTTGGAAACCGCATGAACCTGACGCCGAGGGAAAAAGACAAGCTGCTGATTGCCATGGCGGCGATCGTGGCGCGCAAGCGGCTGGAGCGCGGCGTCAAGCTCAACCATCCGGAAGCGATCGCGCTGATCACCGATTTCGTCGTCGAAGGCGCTCGCGACGGCCGCCCGGTCGCCGACCTGATGGAGGCCGGCGCCCATGTCGTCACCCGCGCGCAGGTGATGCAAGGCATCGCCGAAATGATCCATGACGTGCAGGTTGAAGCGACATTCCCCGACGGCACCAAACTGGTGACCGTGCACGAGCCCATCAGGTGAGGAGACCGGGATGCTTGAGCTGCGGCCAAACTGCGAGTGCTGCGACAAGGACCTGCCGCCCGAGGCGGCGGATGCGCTGATCTGCACCTTCGAGTGCACCTTCTGTGCCGATTGCGTGGAACATGTGCTGGACGGCGTCTGCCCCAATTGCGGCGGCAATTTTTCGGCCCGGCCGACCCGTCCCGCCGCGATGCTGAAAAAATATCCGGCTTCGACCAAGCGCGTCCTCAAGGCCGAGGGCTGCGGCCCGCGCAGAGCCGCATGAATACCGTGATACTGGAAACGGAAGGCAAATAGAAATGATCCCTGCCAAACGACTGTCCCTCTCGGCGATCCTGTTTCTGGCTGCGGCCATGCCCGCCTACGCCCATGTCGGCATCGGTACGACGTCGTCCTTCACGGCCGGCTTCATGCATCCCTTGTCCGGCCTTGATCATATGACCGTGATGATCGCCGTTGGCCTGTGGGCGGCCCTCAAGGGCGGCAGGGCGATCTGGGCGTGGCCGGCTGCTTTTGTCGGGGTCATGCTGGGCGGCGCTGCCCTTGGCATGGCGCATGTGCCGGTGCCCTTCGTCGAGCCGGGCATACTCGCCTCCGTCGTGGCGCTTGGCCTGCTGGTGGCGCTGGCCATCGATCTGCCCGTCTCGGCCGGTGTCGCCATCATCGGCCTGTTCGCGCTGTTTCACGGTCACGCCCATGGCACCGAAGTGCCGGAAAATGCCGGCGGGCTCGAGTACATGGCCGGCTTTGCCGTCGCCACCGCGCTGCTTCATGCCACCGGCATCGCCGCTGGCCTGAGCCTCGGTCTCAGGTTCCGTGGTCTGGCTCGTGTCGCGGGCGCTGCCTGCGCGGCGATCGGCGTCGGCCTCGCCTTCGGCGTCGTGTGATCTCAGATGATCCCCGGCGAAATCATCCCCGTTCAAGGCGACATCGAGCTCAACAAGGGTTTGCCGACCATCACCCTGAAAGTCGCCAACAGTGGCGACCGGCCTATCCAGGTCGGCAGCCACTACCATTTCTTCGAAACCAATGAGGGGCTGAAATTCGACCGCGAACGAGCGCGCGGCATGCGCCTCGACATCGCCGCCGGCACCGCCATGCGCTTCGAGCCGGGACAAGAACGCGACGTGACGCTGGTGCCGCTTGGCGGCAAACGCGAGGTCTATGGGTTCCAGCAGAAGGTGATGGGCAAGCTGTGAGACCGGTGGCGTCTCATGCCTGGCGCGTAAGGATGGCGACCGGCTTCGGGGCAAACCCGAAAGCGAGCGTTGCTTTCGGCTCAGTTCGACGGCTTGGCGGCCGCATAGATGACGATCTTTCCGGGGTCGTCGAACTCGACGGCGAGAATGTCCTGCGCAGCCACGCGCCGCGAATCGATTGCGTTGAAGAGCAGGGCGTTGGCCTCGATCTCCTTGCGCAATTCCGCGACATCGTCCCGATGCTGCCGGACCTTGTTCTGGATGATTGCCGGCGGACCGCCTTCGCTGCGCGCCGAGTCGGTCAGGAACACGATGTCGACCTTATCGAGCTTGGAGGTCTTGCGCACCGTGCCGATGTTGTCACGCGTGCGGTCGATCGCCGAACTGACTTTTCCGATTTCAGCTGTCGTCTTGGCCTGTTCCTCGTTGATTTGCGAGCCGACGATGCGGTCGACAGTCTCCGGGCTTTCAAGGCCCTGCGCGTTCAACGCGGCCTGAGGCAGGCTCGCTGCCAGGAACGCGGCCGCCGCAACGGCATGCAGCCATCGGGCATCGGAGAGAGTGGTGGAGCTCATCATTCGCTTTCGCAGTTTGTTTCAACAATCAGAACAATCAGGAAGCGAAACGACTCCAGCCCTGCCACGGTTCCCTTCGCGATACGGCCGGCGGGCCGGATACCGGCCCGCCGCGCCGCTTCGTCAGCTGGCCTTCTTGGTGATCAGGGTCAGCGCGCCGTTAGGCTCCATGCTGGCCGCGACCACTTGCGCCGAGGTGATCCCCTTGGCCTTGAGAGCGGACTTCACCTTGGGGGTGGCGTCGATCGAGCTGCGCAGTTTCTGCAGGCCTTCATCGCCGCGCTGGGCGATGACCTGATTGACCTGCGTCTGGGTGTCCTTTGGCAGCTCGGTGATGTCGACAATGTTGACGCTCTGGATTGCCGGCGCGGCCTGCTGACCGCCGGGAGCGGGCGTGGTTGGAGCGGGGGCAGGCGTGGCCGGAGCAGGTTGCTGCTGGGCACTGGCGGCACCGGCCAGCATCAGGCTGGCAGCGGCGGCAAGAACTATCGTTTTGCGCATGGATTTTCCTTCCATCGATTTGGCAAACGGTCGTTTCGGGGTGACCTGTCAACCTCAACCGCCAAATGGGATCAGAAGGTGTCGCCCAGCGGGTCATTGAATGACCATTGGATGGCGGCAATGTGCAGCTCAACCAAATCGCATTTCGGGAGCAATCGCTGATGGCCAGAATCACCCGCGCCGCCTACGCCCAGATGTATGGCCCGACAGTCGGCGACAAGGTCAGGCTGGCCGACACCGAACTCTTCATCGAGGTTGAAAAGGACCTCACCATTCACGGTGAAGAGGTAAAATTCGGCGGCGGCAAGGTGATCCGCGACGGCATGGGCCAAAGCCAGGTGTCGCGCGCCCAGGGCGCGGTCGACACCGTCATCACCAACGCCCTGGTGGTCGACGCCAGCGCCGGTATCTTCAAGGCCGATATCGGCCTCAGGGATGGCCGCATCGCTTCGATCGGCAAGGCCGGCAATCCGGACATGCAAGATGGCGTCACCATCATCATCGGCCCCGGTACCGAAATCATCGCCGGCGAGGGCAAGATCCTCACCGCCGGGGGCTTCGACGCGCATATCCACTTCATCTGCCCGCAGCAGATCGAGGAAGCGCTGATGAGCGGCATCACCACCATGCTCGGCGGCGGCACCGGCCCGGCGCATGGCACGCTGGCCACCACCTGCACGCCGGGACCATGGCACATGGCGCGCATGATCCAGTCCTTCGATGCCTTTCCGATGAATATTGGCCTGTCGGGCAAGGGCAATGCTTCGTTGCCGGCGGCACTGGAGGAAATGGTGCTGGGCGGCGCCTGCTCACTGAAGCTGCACGAGGATTGGGGCACGACGCCGGCGGCGATCGACTGCTGCCTGTCGGTGGCCGACGAGTACGACGTGCAGGTGATGATCCACACCGATACGCTGAACGAATCCGGCTTTGTCGAAAACACCGTCGCGGCGATCAAGGGCCGCACCATCCATGCCTTCCACACCGAGGGTGCGGGCGGTGGCCATGCGCCTGATATCATCAAGGTCTGCGGCCTGCCCAATGTCATCCCGTCGTCGACCAATCCGACGCGGCCCTACACCGTCAACACGCTGGCCGAGCATCTCGACATGCTGATGGTCTGCCACCATCTGTCGCCGTCGATCCCCGAGGACATCGCCTTCGCCGAAAGCCGGATCCGCAAGGAGACGATCGCGGCGGAGGATATCCTGCACGATATCGGCGCCTTCTCGATCATCTCGTCGGACAGCCAGGCGATGGGCCGTGTCGGCGAGGTGGCGATCCGCACCTGGCAGACCGCCGACAAGATGAAGCGCCAGCGCGGCTCGCTGCCGCAGGAAACCGGTAACAACGACAATTTCCGTGTCCGCCGCTACATCGCCAAATACACCATCAACCCGGCCATCGCGCATGGACTGTCGAAAGACATCGGCTCGATTGCCGTCGGCAAACGCGCCGATCTCGTGCTGTGGAACCCGGCCTTCTTCGGCGTCAAGCCGGACATGGTGCTGATCGGCGGCATGATTGCCGCCGCCCCGATGGGTGACCCCAACGCCTCGATCCCGACCCCGCAGCCGATGCACTACCGGCCGATGTTCGGCGCCTATGGCAAGGCCAGGACCAATTCGTCGGTGACGTTCGTTTCGAAGGCAGCACTGGAGTCGGGGCTGCATGGCCGGCTTGGCGTCGACAAGCAGTTCGTCGCTGTCGAAAACACCCGCGGCGGCATCGGCAAGCATTCGATGGTGCTCAACGACGCCACGCCGCATGTCGAGGTCGATCCCGAGACCTACGAGGTCCGTGCCGACGGTGAATTGCTGACCTGCGAGCCGGCTACGGTATTGCCGATGGCGCAGCGGTATTTTCTGTTTTGATGCGAATAGTGATTGGCGGGTAACGATTGGCTTGGGATCGAAAACGGCGCATTATGCGACCATGAACAAGATCCAGATACAGCGGCGGCATAAGTCTACACCCATTGAGACAGACTATGCTCAGTGGTGCGCCGAACAGGGCGCGCTATTGCGCGAAGGTCTTCTTTCCGACCTCGATCGCGAGAATCTTGCCGAGGAGATCGAGAGTTTGGGGCGGAGTGACAAGAGGGAGATTGCGAACAGACTTGGCACGCTGCTTTTGCATCTGCTGAAGTGGCAGTTCCAGGCGGAACGACGCAAGGCAGGTTGGTTGCTCACCATTCGAGAGCAGCGGTATCAGATCAAGAAGCTGATCGATGAAAGTCCAAGCCTCAAGACCTATCCGGGAACGCAGCTTTCTGGCGAATTCGAGTTTGCCCGACTGAAAGCGATTGACGAAACGGGTATGCCCGAAAGGAATTTCCCCGTCGATTGTCCTTATCAAATTGCCGACGTGCTCAATCAGGAATTTTTCCCTGGCGCGCCTTGGTTGCCGGATCAACTCATTCGCGACTAGGGCATGGCCACCGAAATCGCCTCCCCCCACGATATCTTCCCGCATATCCGCATCGTCATGGGCATGGTGATCGGACTTGGCGTCGCCCGCCTGCTGTCAGGGGTGGCGCGGATCGTCCAGCATCCCGGCCAGTACCGGCTCTATCCCGTGCACCTGGCCTGGGTCGCCTCGGTGCTGTTGATGCTGGTGCATTTCTGGTGGTGGGAGTTCGGCCTCTACGCCATCGAGACCTGGACCTTCGGCAAATACCTTTTCATCATCTTCTACGCGATCACGCTGTTCCTGCTCTGCGCGCTGCTGTTTCCGGATTCGATGCTGGACTACACCAGCTATGAGGATTTCTTCTATTCGCGCCGGGGCTGGTTCTTCGGCCTGCTGGCCGCGACCTATCTGCTCGACGTCATCGATACGCTGCTGAAAGGGCCGGAGCATTTCGCCCGCTTCGGCAACGAATATCTGTTCCGCACGCCGGTCTTCGTGGCACTGTGCATTGCCGCAATCCTGGTGCGCGACCGCCGCTTCCATATCGCCTTCGTCGCGGCGGCGCTGATCTACCAGATATCGTTCATCCTGCGGCTCTTCGACACGATCGTATGACCATAGCGGATGGTCTAGAGTCTGGGGAAAGGCAGGATTTTACTATGTACAAGGCCATTGGATCGCGCGGATCCCGGGTCAGCCGCGTTCTCTGGATGCTCGAGGAACTCGGGCAGCCCTATGAATTCGTCGAAGTGAAACTGCGCTCGCCGGAAGCCTATGCGCTCAACCCGTCGGGCAAGGTGCCGATCCTCATCGACGGCGAGCTGACGGTAACGGATTCGGCGGCGATCTGCGTCTATCTGGCCGACAAGCACGCCGACAAGGGGATGGGCGCCAATCCGGGCGTCGCCGGCCGTGCAGAGCTGGATTCCTGGATGCATTTTGCCCAGAGCGAGTTCGAGGCTCCGCTGTGGAACAAATTGCGCCACCGCTTCCTGCTGCCGAAGGAGGTGCGGGTCGATGTCGGCCCCGCCGCGGCCTATGATTTCGCTTCGGAAGCCAAGGCGCTGGACCGCCGGCTTGGCGACAAAAATTTTGCGCTTGGCGACCGATTTTCCGCCGTCGACGTGTTGCTGGGCGACATGGGCAGTTGGGCTCGCGCCGGAAAATTCCCGATCGAGTCCGAGCGCGTCAACGCCTATCTCGACCGCGTGCTTTCGCGGCCCGCCCGCGCACGGGCACAAGCAAATGGCGGAGCCACGAAATGAAACTCAACCTCAACACCGACTTCACCAAATTCCCGCGCGCCGTCTCCGTGCTGCCCGCTGGCAGTGTGGGATCCACAGCGCCCTCCGGCCAAGCGGTTCTCCCTCACGACGAGCGGCATCTGCGCCGCCGCGCCATCGAATTGTCAGACGGCAGCAAGGTACTGGTCGATCTGCCCGAGCCTGTTGCCCTCAACGATGGCGACCGGCTGGTGCTGGAGGATGGCCGTCATGTCGAGATCCTTGCCGCGCCGGAAGAAGTCTATGACATCCGCGCCCGCGACGGCGTGCATCTGACCGAACTTGCCTGGCATATTGGCAACCGCCACCTCGCGGCGGGCATCGAGGCGGATCGCATCGTCATCCTGCGCGACCACGTCATCAAGGCGATGCTGGAAGGGCTTGGCGCCACGGTGCGCGAGGTTTCCGAACCGTTCAAGCCGGTGCGCGGCGCCTATTCCGGCCATGGTGGCGGGCATGGCCACGATCACGGCCACGCCGAGGCGCATGCGCATGGCCACGGTGAAGCGCACTCTCACGCGCACAGCGAATCGCATTCTCATTCCCACAGCCATTCCCACGACGGTCATCACCACGACCATGACTGACCAACCTTCGAACATCGCCCTGCTGCGGCTGATGGCGTGGCTGTCGCCGGCCTTCCCGGTCGGCGGCTTTGCCTACAGCCATGGCCTGGAGCGCGCGGTGCATGACGGGCTGGTTGTCGATGCCGGGAGCCTGGCTGCCTGGCTGGAAACGCTGGTTGAAATGGGTTCGGGCTGGAACGATGCGGTGCTGTTTTCCGAGAGCTGGTGTCGCGCCCGCGAAGGCGGCGATCTCGATGAAGTCGCCTCCCTGGCCGAGGCGCTCGCCGGCTCGCGCGAACGCCACACCGAGACCATGCTGCAAGGTTCAGCCTTCCTCAAGGCCGCCGCCGCCTGGCCCAATCCCGTGCTGGAGCGCTTGCCGGCAGAATGCGCCTATTGCGTCGCTGTCGGCGCTGTTGCCGGCGGCCATGGCATTGCACTTCAGGACGCCCTGGCCGCCTTCCTGCAAGCCTTCTTCTCCAATCTCGTTCAGGCGGCGATCAGGCTCAGTGTCGTCGGACAGAGCGAGGCCACCACGTTGCTGGCCGGCTTCGAGCCGCTGGCGCTATCGACCGCCGCCCGAGCATCCGGATCGACATTGGACGATCTCGGCGGTTGCGCCTTCGTCTCCGACGTCGTGGCGATGAAGCACGAAACCCAGTACTCGCGGCTGTTCCGCTCATGATCCTCCTCGCCTTTGCACTGTCCATTGTTCTGCTGCTGATCACGGCGCTGCATGTCTACTGGGGCATTGGCGGCATCTGGCCGGGTACGGACGGCGCCTCTTGCGCCCGCGCCGTTGTCGGTTTTCGCGGTGTCGACGAAATGCCGACGCCTTTTGCCAGTTTCGCCGTTGCCGCCTGTCTCGGTCTGGCGACGCTCTGGCCGCTGGCGCTCATCGGCTTCTTTGCTTCGCCCTTCCCCAGGGAAGGCCTTGCCGCAACCTCACTGCTCATCGGGCTGGTGTTCCTGGGGCGCGGCATTGCCGGCTTCACGCCGTGGTGGCGGCGGCTGGCGCCCGAGCAACCTTTCGCCCGGCTCGATGTCCGTTATTATTCGCCGCTCTGCCTGTTGATCGGGCTAGGCTTCGCCATCCTTGCCATCATGGAGTTCCCGACATGACACAGAAAAATGGCCCGCTGCGCATCGGCATTGGCGGCCCTGTCGGCTCCGGCAAGACGACGCTCACCGAAAAACTCTGCAAGGCGCTGCGCGATGAGTTTTCCATCGCCGTCGTCACCAACGATATCTACACCAGGGAAGACGCCATGATGCTGGCCCGGCTGCAGGCACTGCCGGAAGACCGCATCGTCGGCGTCGAGACCGGCGGCTGCCCGCATACCGCCATCCGCGAGGACGCTTCGATCAATTTGCAGGCGATCGCCGAACTCAATCGGAAATTCCCCGATCTCGACATCATCTTCATCGAATCCGGCGGCGACAACCTTGCCGCCACGTTCTCGCCGGACCTTGCGGACCTGACGCTCTATGTCATCTCGGTCTGCCAGGGCGAGGAGATCCCGAGGAAGGGCGGACCGGCGATCACCCGTTCCGATTTCCTGATCATCAACAAGAGCGACCTGGCGCCCTATGTGAACGTCAACCTCGACGTCATGGAGAGCGACGCCGGCCGCATGCGCGGCAAGCGGCCGTTCGGCTTCACCGACCTTTCACGTGGCAAGGGGTTGCAGGAAGTGATCGATTTCATCGTCGAGCATGGCGGTCTGAGGGTTGCGACGGTCACCAGTACCGCAGCCTGACAGACAAGAAGCTCTCCCTGCACCAACCAAAACCCGTTGCGGGTGGCCGTCGGTCGCGGCATTCTGGCCAAAACCGGAGGATTTTCGATGAGCATTGCCCGCCTGCAGAAGGAAACGCTGACCAATCTGCCCTACTACGAGGAGCGCGTCGATCTCGCCGCGGCCTTCCGCTGGACGGCGCGGCTCAACATGCATGAGGCGGTGGCCAATCATTTCTCGCTGTCGGTCAACGAGGACGGCACGCAATTCCTGATGAACCCCAACCAGGTGCATTTCTCGCGCATCAAGGCGAGTGACCTGCTGCTGATTGACGCCAACGATCCCGAAACGCTGACCGGCCCCAACGCGCCCGATCCGACCGCCTGGGGCCTGCACGGCGCCATCCACCGCAACGTGCCGCATGCGCGCTGCGCCATGCATGTGCATTCCATCCACGCCACGGTGCTGGCCTCGCTTGCGGATTCAACTCTGCCGCCGATCGACCAGAATTCGGCGATGTTCTTCAAGCGCCATGTCGTCGACGCCCATTATGGCGGGCTGGCCTTCGAGGAAGAGGGCGAGCGCTGCTCGCAGCTTCTGACCGATCCCAAGGTCAAGGTGATGGTGATGGGTAATCACGGTGTGATGGTCATCGGCGACACGGTCGCCGATGCCTTCAACCGCATGTTCTATTTTGAGCGTGCCGCCGAGACCTACATCAAGGCGCTGTGGACCGGCCGCCCGCTGCGCACGCTGTCCGACGCGATCGCCGAGAAGGCGGCCAGCGAGATGGATGATTATCCCGGCCAGGCCGAGCGTCATCTCGCCGAGTTGAAGGCGATCCTCGACGAGCAGGAACCCGTCTACCGGAATTAAAGACCGAGCTCGGCCCGCAATTCCTCGGCGCTGTTGATGACGACGGCGCCGGGCGGTCCTTCCATCGGCTTTTCCGGCCAGAAGATCGTCTTCATGCCCGCCGCCAGACCCGCCATGGCGCCCGGCCAGCTGTCGTCGACCGCGACCGCGTGCGCTGGATCGACGTCAGCCAGATAGGCGGCGCGCAGGAAGGGTTCGGCGTGCGGCTTGCCTTCGCGCACATCGTTGCGGCTGATCGTTTTCATGCCGGGATAGATGAGGCCGACCATGCGCAGATTGGCGTCGACGATCATCCGGTCCGAATTGGAAACCACCGCCTGCTGCACGCCAAGCGCCCGCAATTCGTTGAAGACCTCGATTGCGCCCGGGCGCGGCTTCAGGCCCTCGACCAGCGGCAGATAGTGCTCGTATTTGCGCATGATCCAATCGTCGAAGGCCAAGTCCAGGCCGAACTCGTCGCGCATCATCTCGTAGACCGGCCAGGCGGCGACGCCGAGCACGCGCTCATGCAGGTCGGTCGGCGGCTTTAGACCGACATTGCGCATCGCTGCCACCAGGGCCGCCTCGTGCAGCGGCTCGCTGTCGACCAGCGTGCCGTCCATGTCCCAGAAAACCGCCTTCGGTGTCATGCAGCGCTCCTTTTGCGATCCCCTTAAAGGGTTTGCGCCGGGAGATAAACCGTCGGGATCACAGAAGGTGGCTGCGACTGGAGCCGAAGCCGCCTTGCTTTCTCCAGCCAAAGATTGTCGGCGGGACAATCCCTGTCTCGCAGTTGCGAACAATTGCCCTTGATATTGACAATTGCGCAGACTGCCGTTCCCTGCGAAACTAAGAGCGGACCGCCTTGATAACCGGCGGCCTTGGGGAGGCAGGACGTGAATACCCGGCAGGATGGCGGCAGCAACAGGCTGGACGACGCGGCGCGCGCCGGCTGGCTTTATTATGTTGCCGGCAACACACAGGACCAGATCGCCGCCACGCTCGGCATTTCGCGGCAGACGGCGCAGCGGCTGGTGTCGCTGGCGGTGTCGGAAGGCTTGATCAAGGTTCGTGTCGACCATCCGATCGCCAACTGCCTTGACCTGGCGGCCCGGCTGAGATCGCGCTTCGCGCTCGACCTGGTCGAAGTGGTGCCGAGCGATCCGAATTCATCCTCCACCACCATCGGCATCGCCGAGGCGGCGGCCGCCGAGATCGAGCGGCGGCTGCGCTCGCCGACGCCGATCGTCATGGGCATCGGCACCGGGCGCACGCTGAAGGCGGCGATCGAGCAATTGCCGCCGATGGAATGCCCGCAGCACAAGGTGGTGTCTTTGACCGGCAACATCTCGCCGGATGGTTCGGCCGCCTTCTACAACGTCATCTTCACCATGGCCGACCGGGTCAAGGCACGCTCCTTCCCGATGCCATTGCCGGTCATCGCTTCCTCACCGCAGGAGCGCGAGATGCTGCTCAATCAGCCGATGATCCAGCCGACGCTGGCGCTTGCGGCGGAAGCCGACGTCACCTTCATCGGCATCGGCGACCTCGGCCCGAAGGCGCCGCTCTATGAGGACGGTTTCATTTCCGAAAGCGAGTTGAAGGCCTTGCAGAAAGCGGGCGGCATCGCCGAGATCGTCGGCTGGGTGTTCGATCGCGATGGCCGCATGATCGAGGGCATCACCAATGACCGGGTGTCGTCGGCGTCGCTGCCGTCGCGCGAAAAATCACTGGTGATTGCGCTGGCCATGGGCGAGCGCAAGCTGCCGGGGATCCTGGCGGCCGTGAACCGCCGGCTGGTCAATGGGCTGATCACCGATGAGCGGACGGCGACCGCCCTGCTGGCCAGCATCTGACCGGTAAGCCCTGCCGCGTGCTTTTGCGATAAAGCCAACAAGTCTATCTGTGCCTGCCAAAGGGGTCGTTGCCATCGAGGAAACCGACGTCGCGTTGCAGATGCGGCGACAGGTCCCTGATGTCGAGATGTGCCCTTTTCCTTATCGCGAACCAGCCGAATCCGTCCGTAAGCCACGAAATCCAGCGGTGATCGGGAGCCGGAGTGCATTTTTGCTGCGTCATGGTCATGATCGTCAACCTTCGCTATCCTGAACCCGAATGACGGGTTGACAGGAATGTCGGTCTTGCCGGCCAGCTTTGCCAATCGAACGTCGATAAGGACCCATAAGGAGGCCTTATGCCGGATCTGAGCTCGCCACAGCTTTCGCAACTCCCCCCGCTGCAGGCGATCCGGGTGTTCGAAGCGGTGGCGCGGCATCTTTCCTTCACCAAGGCCGCCGTCGAACTCGGCATGACGCAGGCTGCCGTCAGCTATCAGATCAAGGTGCTGGAAGAGCGTGTCGGTTCACCGCTGTTCCTGCGCCGGCCGCGGCAGATCGAGTTGACCGAAGCCGGGCAACGGCTGGCGCCGGCGGTCAGCGAGGCCTTTGCCATTCTTGGCCAGGCCTATGCCGCGGCGCGCGGCGGCGCCGACGGGCTATTGTGCGTCACCACGGTGCTGACCTTCGCCTCGAACTGGCTGGCGCATCATCTGGGCTCCTTCCAGATGGCCCATCCAGCCCTTGCTGTTCGGCTCGAGACATCGAGCCGACTGACGGATTTCGCCCGCGAGGATACCGATATCGCCATCCGCTCGGGCGGCGGCAAATGGCCGGGGCTGGAAGCGCACAAGCTGCTCGATGCCGATTTCACGCCGATGCTGAGCCCGAAGCTCGCGGCGAGCATTGGCGGCGTCAAGGAGCCGGCCGACCTGTTGCGGCTGCCGATCCTCGATCCGGGCGACGTCTGGTGGTCGCAATGGTTCGAGACCGCGGGCGTCCATGCGCACGATCTTGCCAAGCGGCCCGGCAGCAGCATGGGCGCGCAAGCCTATGAGGCCAATGCGGCTATCGCCGGCCATGGCGTGGCGATCCTGACCCGGGCGCTGTTCAAGGCCGAACTCGCCGAAGGTCGCCTGATCCAGCCCTTCGACCTGGTCGGCGACGATGGCCATGCCTACTGGCTGGTCTATCCCGAAGCGCGCCGCAACGTGCCGAAGATCCGCGCCTTCCGCGACTGGCTGCTGGCCGAGATCGCCTGCTGACAGGCCCGTTTCACCCGATCCAAGCTTCCACGCCTTCCTGCCCCGTCGCCTGATATCCGGCGCGGGCGCGGCCTGCCGTCCCAAATTTCCATGCCTGCGTCGTGCGCCGGCAAGGCCGAGTGCTGCGCTGCAGCATCGAATCCGGCTTGACATAATTCACGGCAAGTGAGTAATTGCTCAGAGCCAAGGCAAATGCTCATCTTGGTTCATGGGAGGAATTTGATGAAACTGCGCACGCTCACCCTGGGCTTGTTGTCGGCCAGCGCTCTCGCTTTTGCCGCACATGCCGAATCCATCACCATCGCCACCGTCAACAATGGCGATATGGTCCGCATGCAGAAGCTGACCGAAGACTTCACCAAGGCTAACCCCGACATCACGCTGAACTGGGTGACGCTCGAAGAAAACGTGCTGCGCGAGCGCGTCACCACCGACATCGCCACCAAGGGTGGCCAGTACGACGTGATGACCATCGGCACCTACGAGGTTCCGATCTGGGCCAAGCAGAGCTGGCTGTTGCCGCTCGACAAGCTCGGCGACGACTACGACGCCAAGGACATCATCCCGGCCATCGCCGGCGGCCTTTCGGTCGACGGCAAGCTCTATGCCGCGCCCTTCTACGGCGAAAGCTCCTTCGTCATGTACCGCAAGGATTTGATGGACAAGGCCGGGCTGAAGATGCCCGACGCACCGACCTGGGACTTCATCCGCCAGGCCGCCGACAAGATGACCGATCGCGCCAATGGCGTGAACGGTGTGTGCCTGCGCGGCAAGGCCGGCTGGGGCGAGAACATGGCCTTCCTGACCGCCATGTCGAACTCCTTCGGCGCCCGCTGGTTCGACGAGAACTGGAAGCCGCAGTTCGACCAGCCCGAGTGGAAGAAGACACTGCAGTTCTATGTCGACCTGATGAAGGCCGACGGCCCCGAGGGCGCATCCTCCAACGGCTTCAACGAAAACCTGGCGCTGTTCCAGCAGGGCAAGTGCGGCATGTGGATCGACGCCACCGTCGCCGCGTCCTTCGTTTCGGACCCGAAGAACTCGACCGTCGCCGACAAGGTTGGCTACGCCCTGGCGCCCGACAATGGGCTCGGCAAGCGCGGCAACTGGCTGTGGGCATGGTCGCTGGCCATTCCGGCCGGCACGCAGAAAGCTGACGCCGCCGAGAAGTTCGTCTCGTGGGCGACCAGCAAGCACTATGCCGAGCTCGTCGCTTCGAAGGAAGGCTGGGCCAATGTTCCTCCGGGCACGCGCTCCTCGCTCTATGCCAATGCCGAGTACCAGAAGGCGGCTCCGTTCGCCAAGATGACGCTGGACTCCATCAACGCTGCCGACCCGACGCATCCGACCGTGAAGCCGGTGCCCTATGTCGGCGTCCAGTTCGTCGCCATCCCTGAGTTCCAGGGCCTTGGCACCACCGTCGGTCAGCTCTTCTCGGCGGCTCTTGCCGGCCAGTCGAGCGTCGACGATGCCTTGAAGCAGGCACAGGACGCGGCCACCGCGACCATGACCGAAGGCGGTTACATCAAGTAAGGCTCCTCCCGGTGCCGAATGCCGGTCGCCTCCTTGACCGGCAACGGCCGCCCGAATCCCAGTTCGGGCGGCCGCCTTTCCAACGCCTCTGAAAATTCCGTCTGACCATTGAAGGGTGACCGTCATGGCTACTCAGCAGACCCGTTCGCTTGCCCGTTTCATGATGGCGCCATCTGTCGTCCTGCTGCTGGTCTGGATGGTTGTTCCACTGGCACTCACGCTGTGGTTCTCCTTCCAGCAGTACAATCCGCTCAACCCGGTTCGTGATGGCTTTGTCGGCCTGTCGAACTACGCGCTGTTCTATTCCAACCCGGCCTTCCTGCAGTCGATCCTCAACACGCTTACCCTCGTGATCAGCGTGCTGCTGATCACGGTGATCGGCGGTATCCTGCTGGCGCTTTTGATCGATCAGCCGATGTGGGGACAGGGGATCGTGCGCATCCTCGTCATCTCGCCGTTCTTCGTCATGCCGCCGGTGGCCGCACTGGTCTGGAAGAACATGATCATGCATCCGCAATATGGCGTTTTCGCCGATATAGCGCGCTTCTTCGGGGCGCAACCGATCGACTGGTTCGGGCAGCATCCGATGCTGGCGATCATCATCATCGTCGCCTGGCAATGGCTGCCCTTTGCAACGCTGATCCTGTTGACCGCCCTGCAGTCGCTCGACGGTGAGCAGAAGGAAGCCGCCGAGATGGACGGCGCCGGCTTTGTCAGCCGATTCATCCATCTGACGCTGCCGCACATGTCGCGCGCCATCACCGTCGTCATCCTGATCCAGACGATCTTCCTGCTCTCCGTCTACGCCGAGATCCTCGTCACCACCAATGGCGGTCCGGGATACGCCTCCACCAACCTGCCCTTCCTCGTCTACCAGAAGGCCTTGCTCGAGTTCAAAATCGGCCAGGCATCCGCCGGCGGCATCATCGCTGTCATTCTCGCCAACATCGTTGCCTTCTTCGCCATGCGCGCCGTCGGCAAGAACCTGGACAAGTAAGGGAGGACACGATGGCACGCTCAGTCACCACCCAGCACAAGACAATCGCGACCGTTGCGGCCTGGATCGTCGCTTTGCTGATCTTCTTCCCGATCCTCTATACGATCATCACCTCGTTGAAGTCAGAGCAGGAAGCCATCCAGGGCTTCAGCATGATCCCGTCGGGGACATTCGAGAGCTATACCGAGGTTCAGGCGCAGAGCGGCTACTTCAAGTTCTTCCTGAACTCGGTGCTGCTCTCGGTCGGCTCGACCATCCTGGCCTTGCTGGTCGCCATTCCGGCGGCATGGTCGATGGCGTTCTCGCCGACCAAGCGGACCAAGGACATATTGATGTGGATGCTGTCCACCAAGATGATGCCTGCGGTCGCCGTGCTGTTCCCGATCTACCTGATCTTCCGCAATCTCGGCCTGCTCGACAGCCGCATCGGCCTGATGATCATGCTGATGCTGATCAACCTGCCGATCGTGGTGTGGATGCTCTACACCTACTTCCGCGAAATCCCCGGCGAAATCCTGGAAGCGGCGCGCATGGACGGAGCTTCGCTGTGGAACGAGATCGTCTATGTGCTGACACCGATGGCGGTGCCGGGCATCGCCTCGACCATGCTGCTCAACATCATCCTGGCCTGGAACGAAGCGTTCTGGACGATCCGGCTGACGACCACCGAAGCTGCACCGCTCACCGCCTTCATCAGTTCGTTCTCCAGCCCGCAAGGCCTGTTCTGGGCCAAGCTTTCGGCGGCCTCGACGCTGGCCATCGCACCGATCCTGATCATGGGCTGGTTCAGCCAGAAGCAGCTGGTGCGCGGCCTGACATTCGGTGCCGTGAAGTAACGGAATTTGCCTGAAGCAATCGGCAGGACATAACCCCTCGGGGAGGAAACCATGGGAAACATCACGCTCAAGAACGTCTCCAAGTCCTTCGGATCGACGTCCATCATCCCCGGCCTCGACCTGGTGATCGAGAATGGCGAGTTCGTCGTCTTCGTCGGCCCGTCGGGTTGCGGCAAGTCAACGCTGCTGCGGCTGATCGCCGGTCTCGAAGACACCAGCGGCGGCACCATCAACATCGACGGCCGTGACGTCACCGGCGAAGCACCGGCCAAGCGCAAGCTGGCCATGGTGTTCCAGTCCTACGCGCTCTACCCGCATATGACGGTGGCCAAGAACATCGGCTTCCCGCTGAAGATGGCCGGCGAAGACAAGGCCACCATCGAGAAGAAGGTGGGAGACGCGGCGCGCGTGCTCAACCTTACCAACTATCTGGAACGCCGGCCCGGCCAGCTTTCCGGCGGCCAGCGCCAGCGCGTCGCCATCGGTCGTGCCATCGTGCGTCAGCCGACCGCATTCCTGTTCGACGAACCGCTGTCCAACCTCGATGCCGCACTGCGCGGCACGATGCGCCTGGAGATCAGCGAGCTGCACCATCAGCTCAAGACGACGATGATCTACGTCACCCACGACCAGGTCGAAGCCATGACCATGGCCGACAAGATCGTCGTGCTGAATGCCGGCAATATCGAGCAGGTCGGTTCGCCGATGGAACTCTACAAGACGCCGAAGAACCTGTTCGTCGCCGGCTTCATCGGCTCGCCGAAGATGAACCTGATCGAAGGCGCGCCGGCCGCCAAACACGGCACCAAGACCATCGGCATCCGTCCGGAACACATGGAAATCTCGACCACGGCAGGCGAATGGAAGGCCACCGTCGGCGTCGCCGAACATCTGGGCTCCGACACGTTCCTGCACGTTCAAGCTGACGGCGTCGGGCCGCTGACGGTGCGCGCCGATGGCGAGCTCGCCGTCCATCACGGCGACACCATCTACCTGACGCCCGACAAGGCCAAGCTGCACCGGTTCGGTGCCGACGGAAAGGCGATGTGAGCATGCGCCTGGCCGGCAAATCGGCGCTGATCACGGGTTCGGCCCGTGGCATTGGCAAAGCGTTCGCCGAGGCCTATGCGCGCGAAGGTGCTGTCGTGGCAATTGCCGACATCAACCCGGAAGCCGCCGAGAAGACAGCCGGCGAGATCGGCGGCAAAGCCTATGCGGTGAAACTCGATGTCACCGACCAGGCATCGATCGATGCCGCGGTGAAGACGGTGGAAAGCAAGGCCGGCGGGCTCGATATCTTGATCAACAACGCCGCTTTGTTCGACCTGGCGCCGATCATCGAGATATCGCGGGCGAGCTACGAGAAACTGTTCTCCGTCAATGTCGCCGGCACGCTGTTCATGCTGCAGGCGGCCGCCCGCTCGATGATCGCGCGGGGCAAGGGCGGCAAGATCATCAACATGGCAAGCCAGGCCGGGCGGCGCGGCGAGGCGCTGGTCGGTGTCTATTGCGCCACCAAGGCAGCCGTCATCTCGCTGACCCAGTCAGCGGGGCTCGACTTGATCAAGCACCGCATCAACGTCAACGGCATCGCGCCCGGGGTCGTGGACAGCGACATGTGGGACCAGGTCGACGCCCTGTTCGCCAAATACGAGAACCGGCCGAAGGGCGAGAAGAAGAGGCTCGTCGGCGAAGGGGTGCCTTACGGCCGCATGGGCAAGCCCGAGGACCTCGCCGGCATGGCCGTGTTCCTGGCCAGCGATGAAGCCGAATACATCGTCGCCCAGACCTACAATGTCGATGGCGGCCAGTGGATGAGTTGAGGGGGGCCGGCCTCTGCTTCTCGTTCCTCCGCGAGAAGCAGAGGCCAACATCAGAGGCCGCATCGGCCTCGCAAGGCATGTGCCGCCCTTGCCCTCTCCCGATGGGACGGGGAGAGGCGGAGTAACGAGGCCGAAGCCCGGCCAAAGGGTAAAACAGATGACCGTGAAACTCTCTTCCGCCACTCTCGCCAACCTCCCCGCCAAGGTCGCCGGTCCGAAATATGACCGTGCCAAGCTGAGGGCCGGCATCGTGCATTTCGGCGTCGGCAATTTCCATCGCTCGCACCAGGCCGTCTATCTCGACGATCTGTTCAATGCAGGCATCGGCCATGACTGGGCGCTGGTCGGCGCCGGTGTGTTCGACGGCGAGAAGATCGGCCGCGGCAAGCTGGAAGAGCAGGACTGGTTGACCACGGTGGTCGAGCAGGATGACGGCCATATGAGCGCCCGTGTCACCGGCGCCATGATCGACTTCCTGATGCCGGGGGATGCGGCCGGCATCATCGAAAGGCTTGCCGACCCGGCGATCAAGATCGTCTCATTGACCATCACCGAAGGCGGCTATTTCATCGACCCGGCGTCGGGCGTCTTCAACCCCGCCCATCCCGACATCGTCGCCGACGCGCAGCCGGGCGCCACGCCGAAAACGGTGTTCGGCCTCATTCTAGCCGGGCTGGTGCGCCGGCGCGACGAGGGCACCGTGCCGTTCACCGTGATGTCCTGCGACAACATCCCTCACAACGGCCATGTCACGTCGGACGGCGTCATTGGTCTGGCACGGCTGATCGACGAGGATCTGGCCAACTGGGTCAGCGAGCACGTCGCCTTCCCGAACGGCATGGTGGATCGCATCACCCCTGCCACCACGGATCGCGAACGCGGCATCCTGGCCAAGGATTTTGGCGTCGAGGACAACTGGCCGGTGTTCTGCGAGCCGTTCCGGCAGTGGGTGCTGGAAGACCATTTCACCGACGGCCGTCCGCCGCTGGAAAAGGTCGGCGTGCAGTTCGTCAAGGACGTCGCGCCGTACGAATTGATGAAGATCCGCATCCTCAATGGCGGCCACGCCACCATCGCCTACCCGGCTGGGCTGATGGACATCCATTTCGTCCATGAGGCGATGCAGGAGCCGCTGGTGCGTAGCTTTCTCGACAAGCTCGAGCATGACGAGATCATTCCGACGGTGCCGCCGGTGCCGGACACGGTGCTGGAGGAGTATTACCAGCTCATCGAGAAGCGCTTCTCCAATCCCAAGATCGGCGACACCATCCGCCGGCTCTGCCTCGACGGCTCCAACCGCCAGCCGAAATTCATCATCCCGACCATCGCCGACCGTCTGAAGGCGGGAAAGAGTGTCTCCGGGCTGGCGCTGGAATCGGCGCTGTGGTGTCGCTATTGCTTCGGTACATCAGACAGCGGTGCCGTCATCGAACCCAACGACCCGAGCTGGGACCGTTTGCAGGCGACAGCGAAGGCGGCAAAGGATGTGCCCGCCGCGTGGCTGGCGATGGAGGACATCTATGGCGATGTCGGCCGCGCCACAGCCTTCGTCGAGGCCTTCGGCCATGCGCTCAACGTGTTGTGGGCCAATGGCGCCCGCGCCACGCTGACGCGCTACATCGCCGGCAAGCTCTGAGAGCTATCAGGCATCATGACGCCTGAACTGGTCATCTTCGACTGCGATGGCGTGCTGGTCGACAGCGAAGCGCTTTCCGTCTCGGCGCTGCTCGGCATGATCGAACTTGCCGGCGGCAGCGTCGACGAAGACGCCGCCTACGAGCATTTCCTCGGCAAGAGCATGAAAAGCGTGCGCGAGATTCTCCGCCGCAACTTCGGCCTGGAGATCAGCGATCAGCATCTGACCGCCATGCGTGTCGACCTGATGCGCAAATTCCGTGAGGAGTTGAAGCCGATCCCCGGCGTCAAGGAGATGTTGCCCAAGCTCGGCCTGCCGTTCTGCGTCGCCTCCTCCGGCACGCTGGAGCGCATCCGCTATGCGCTCGACGTCACCGGCCTGCTCGGGCTGATGGAGCCGCATCTGTTCAGCGCCGCCATGGTGGCCAAGGGAAAGCCGGCGCCGGATCTTTTCCTCCACGCCGCTGCCAGCATGAAGGCCCATCCGCGCGAATGCGTCGTCATCGAGGACAGTCCGGCCGGCGTCGCGGCGGCGCGCGCGGCAGGTATGCGCGTCCTTGCCTTCACCGGCGGCGCCCATGCCGGCAACCCCGCACTAAAAGCGCGGCTTGCGTCGAGTGAACCGGACTTTATATTCGCTGACATGCTGCAATTGCCCGATCTGATTGCAGGCCTGGGAGCGAGAGTTAGAGCATCTTGACGAAACAATTTGTTTGCGCGGTCGATGTCGGCACCGGGAGCGCTCGTGCGGGCATTCTCGACGCCAGTGGTAGCTTGCTCGGCCGTGCCGATCGGCCGATCGCCATGAACCAGCCAAAGCCTGATCACGCCGAGCATGATTCGCGCGATATCTGGTCGGCGGTCTGCGTTGCAGTACGTGCCGCCCGCGAAAAAGCCGGCGTTGCGGCGCAAGATATTGTCGGCATCTCGTTTGATGCCACCTGCTCGCTGGTCGTGCGCGACCGGCACGGCGAACAGCTCAGCGTTTCGACCACCGGCGACAAGCGCTGGGACACCATAGTCTGGCTCGACCACCGCGCCATTGCCGAAGCCGACGAATGCACGGCGAGCAGCCACGAAGTGCTCAACTATATCGGCGGCGTCATGTCGCCGGAGATGGCGACGCCGAAGCTGATGTGGCTGAAGCGCAATTTGCGAAAGAGCTGGAATGAAGCCGGCTACCTATTTGACCTCGCCGATTTCCTGACCTGGCAGGCGACCGGCTCGCTGGCTCGCTCGCAATGCACGCTGACAGCGAAGTGGACCTATCTGGCGCATGAGGAAAACGCATGGCAGCGCGATTTCTTCGAAATCGTTGGCCTCGACGATCTCTTTGAACACGGCAATTTGCCGGAGCGGGCCAGTCCGGTCGGCGCCGACATTGGTCCGCTGACGGCGCAAGCGGCGGCGGAGCTCGGCTTGACGGAAAACTGCCGGGTCGGCGCCGGCGTCATCGATGCCTATGCCGGCGCGCTTGGCGTGCTCGGCGGCTTTGCCGGTGACGATCAGGATATCGGCCGGCATCTGGCGCTGATCGCCGGAACATCGAGCTGCGTCATGGCGATGTCGCCCGACCCGCAACCTTTCGCCGGCGTATGGGGTCCCTATTACGGCGCAGCCCTTCCGAAGCTGTGGCTGTCGGAAGGCGGCCAGTCGGCCACCGGCGCCTTGCTCGACCACATCATCCGCTGGCACGGCGCCGGCGGCGAGCCGGACGCCGCCATGCATGCCAAGATCGCCGGGCGTGTCGCCGAACTGCGCGCCACCGAGGGCGAGAACCTCGCCGCACGCCTGCATGTGCTGCCTGACTTTCACGGCAACCGGTCGCCGCTCGCCGATCCGCACGCCGTCGGCGTCGTCAGCGGGCTGACGCTGGATTCCTCCTTCGACAGCCTGTGCAAACTTTACTGGCGCACCGCCGTCGGAATCGCGCTCGGCGTGCGCCATGTGCTGGAGGCGCTGAACGAGAACGGTTACCTGATCGACACGCTGCACGTCACCGGCGGCCACACCAAGAACCCGCTGCTGATGGAGCTCTATGCCGACGCCACCGGCTGCACGGTGGTCGAGCCACTGGCCGACGAGGCGGTGCTGCTCGGCACCGGTATGGTTGCCGCGACCGCCGCCGGGCTGTTCCCCGACCTCAACGCCGCCTGCCTTGCCATGCAGCAGGGCGGCAAGAGGCGCGCCGCCAACCCGGCTGCCGGCGCCCGCTTCGATCGCGACTACCGGATTTTCCTGGAGATGCACCGCCAGCGACAGGCACTCGACGCGATTCGGTAGTTTTTTGCGCTATTGCTTGCGCAGCGACGCGCCTGACGTCGCGTCGAACAAATGGATGCTTTCTTCCTCGAAGGTGTAGCGGACAGGGGCATTCAGCAGCGGGCATTCGCGTGCCGGAACCAGCGCGCTGACCTCCTTGCCGCCGGAGCCGAATGTCACCAGCGCATCATTGCCGTGGAATTCAATGAGATCGGCCGTGCCTTGCAAGATGCCGGCGACCCCGGCGCCGGCCGTCTTCAGGTCCGGCGGCCGGATCCCCAGCACGGCGCGATGGCCTGCCTCGAGATGAAAGCCTGAGCCGTCTATCGACAGCACCGTTCCCGCGCCGGTCAGTGTCCAGCCGTTGCCGGCCCGGCTGACCGTGACCTCGACGAAATTCATGTTCGGCGTGCCGATGAAGCCGGCCACGAACATGTTGCCGGGCCGGCGGTAGATTTCCGCCGGCGAGCCGATCTGCTCGATGACGCCTTCCTTGAGCAGCACGATGCGGTCGGCGAGCGTCATTGCTTCCAGCTGGTCATGGGTGACGTAGACGGTGGTGGTCTTCAGCGACTGGTGCAGGCGCGCGATCTCGACGCGCATATGGTTGCGCAATTTGGCGTCGAGATTGGACAACGGCTCATCGAACAGGAACACTTTGGGCGTCTTGATCATGGCCCGTGCGATCGCTACGCGCTGCTGCTGGCCGCCGGAGAGTTCGGCGGGCTTGCGGCCGAGATAGGGCTCCAGCCCGAGCGTCCCCGACACCGCTTCGACCCGCTTCCGGATCTCGGCCGCCGGCACCTTCTGGCGCCGCAACCCGAAGGCGATGTTGTCGAAGATCGTCATGTGCGGATAGAGCGCGTAGTTCTGGAACACCATGGCGATGCCGCGGTCGCCCGGATCGAGGTCGTTGACCACCTTGCCGCCAATCGAGACCTCGCCGCCGCTGATATCCTCCAGCCCCGCCAGCATGCGCAGCAAGGTCGACTTGCCGCAGCCGGACGGGCCGAGGAAGACGACGAATTCGTGCTCCTCGATGGTGAGGTTGAGATCGCGGATGACTGATGTGGCGCCATAGGCCTTGTCGACATGGGAGCAAACAATCGCGGACATGGTCAGCCCTTCTCGCCAGTGAGCAGGATCTGCAGCTTGACGTCTTCCGGCTTGCCTTGGGCAGCCCGCTCGAATGCCTTGATGCTGTCGGCGAAATCATAGGTGCCGGTGATCAGCGGTTTGAGGTCGACCTTGGCGGAGGCGATCAGCTGCAAGGCGCGGTCGAAGATGTTGGCGTAGCGGAACACCGTCTCGATGCGCACCTCCTTCGAGATCGCCGCCGGCACGTTGAGGACCACCGGCTCCACCGGCAGCCCGACCAGCACCACCGCGCCACCCGGCCGTACGACATCGAACAGGTTGGCGAAGGCCTTCGGGCTGCCGCTGGCCTCGAAGACGATGTCGGCACCCCAATTGTCGGTCGCGGCCGCGACGGCATCGACCAGCGACTGCTCGCCGATATTGACCGGCACGATGCCGGCATATTGCGCGGCGATCTTCAGCTTGGGCGCGGAAAAATCGGAAATCAGGACTTTCGAACAGCCGCCGGCAAGCGCGGCGAGCGCGATCATGATGCCGATCGGGCCGCAGCCAACGACGACAGCGACATCGCCTGGGACGATGCGGGCACGGCTTGCCGCCTGCATGCCGATGGCGAAGGGCTCGACCATTGCGCCCTCGGCGAAGGAGACATTGTCCGGCAGTTTGTAGGTGAAGGCGGCCGGATGCACGGCGTAGGGCGCGAGCACGCCATGCACCGGCGGCGTCGCCCAGAAACTGACGTCGGGGTCGACATTGTAAATGCCGAGCTTTGTCGCGCGCGACGACAGGTTCGGCACGCCCGGCTCCATGCAGACGCGGTCGCCGACCTTGAACGTCTCGACATTGGCGCCGGTCTCGACAACCGTTCCCGCGGCTTCGTGACCGAGCACCATGGGCGCGCGCACGACATAGCTGCCGATGGCGCCATGCGTGTAATAGTGCACGTCGCTGCCGCAGACGCCGACCGTGTGGATGGCGATCTTGACGTCGTCAGGCCCGACATCGAGCGGCAACGCGATCTCGCGCAGCGACAGTTCGCCTTTTTTCTCAAGCACCAAAGCCCGCATCGGGTAATCCTCGCATCAAGTCTTTTTTTGTCGAAAAACGGAATTCAGGAAGCCGCTGAGCACGCCGAGGAACAGCAGCGGCGGCAGTGACAGCAGCACGACCGACGCGTTGAGAATGCCCCACGGCACATTCATGCCTTGCTGGGAGAGTTCGGAGGCGACGATCGGCAAGGTCTTGGCGTTGGAACTCGACAGCATCAGCGCGATCAGGAACTCGTTCCAGACCAAAACGAAACTGAAGGCGACCGCCCCTGCCAGGGAGCGGGCGGCCACGGGCAACGCGATCCGCCAGAACACCGAATAGGCGCCGTAGCCGTCGACGAAGGCTGCTTCCTCGATTTCCTTCGGCACGCTTTGGAAGGCGGGGATGGCGAGCCACATGATCACCGAGATGGTGAGCAGCGAATAGGTGATGATCAGCGCCGGCAAAGTGTCGTAGAGGCCGACCTGCAGCCAGATCACCATCAGCGGGATGGCGACCGCCACCGGCGGCAGGAAGC
This sequence comes from Mesorhizobium sp. P3_A8, assembly GCF_056402995.1. NCBI lineage: Bacteria > Pseudomonadati > Pseudomonadota > Alphaproteobacteria > Hyphomicrobiales > Phyllobacteriaceae > Mesorhizobium > Mesorhizobium sp. P3_A8. The sequence goes on from NZ_JBFUGI010000001.1 coordinate 517,523, forward strand.
GCAGCGACAGCACGAAGAACTGAATGTCGCCGGCCCAGCGGTTGGGATAGCGCGCCACGGCGTAGGCTGCCGGCAGGCCGAGCACGACACCGATCAGCACGGCCGAGCCGCAAGCGACGACCGAGTTGTAGAGCCCGGTGAGCACGCTGTCGCGGCCGATGATGTAGCTGATGTTGGCCAGTGTCGGCGTGAACACCAGGCGCGGCACGCGCGTGATGATGTCGACATTGTTCTTCAGCGCATTGAGCGCGGTCCACAGCAGCGGAAACACGGCCATGAAGCCGGCAAATGCCAGCACGATCCTGCCGATCAGACGTCCCGGCCTCATGCCTGCACCCGCTTCCACAGCATGGTGAAGGTGATGACGGTGGCAATCATCATCAGCACTGCCATCGCCGAGGCGTAGGAGACCTTGCCGGATTCGATGAAGCCTTGCGAGAAGGCGTACATGTCGAGCGTTTCGGTGGCCACGCCGGGGCCGCCACGGGTCATCACATAGATCAGGTCGAAGGAGCGCAACGACTCGATCATTTTGACGAACATCAGGCTGATCAGCGGCGCTTTCAGCATCGGCAAGGTCACATAAGCGTGGATCTGCCAGCGTTTGGCGTGGTCGAGCCGTGCCGCCTCGATCGGCTGCGGCGGCAGGGTTTCGAGCAGCTTCAGCACGATGACGGCGAAGAACAGGCCCCACTGCCAGACATCGACCGACGCGACGGCGAACAAGGCCGTCGCCGGCTTCGACAGCGGATCGAAGATCAACCCGCCGGTGATCAGCCTGTAGGGATAGGTGGCGATGCCGTAGAGCGGATGGTAGGCAAACTTCCAGACGAAGGCCGCCGAAACGCGCGGCAAAAGCACCGGGATGATGAACAGCAGGCAGTAGACGTTGCGCAGGCGCGGGCTGGCGACCTCGAACATCAGCACGCCGAGCCCGATGGCTACGACCATCGTCGCGATGACCGTGACGAACTCCCACTTCACCGACACCCAGACGGCATTGAGAAAACGGCGGTCGAAGAACAGGTCATAAAAGTTCGAGAACCAGACATAGGAATAGGTTGTCGAGGAGAGCTCGCGGTTCTGCAAGGCGATGACGATCGCGTAGAGCGTCGGCACCATCGACAGGACCAGCAGGATGGCGAGCGTCGGCACGACGAAAGTGACCGGCAAGGAAGAGCGTCGAGGCATCTGTCTATCCCTGGCTGCGTCTCGGCAGCGACGAAAAAAGGGAGACCTGCGGCGCACAGATCCCGACATTCGCTTGAATGCCGCGGATCGCGCGCCGCAGGGGGAGGATGGCTTATTTTTTCACCAGCTCGTTGGCATAGGCCTCGAGTTCGTTGAGGCCGCCCTTGACGTCGGTGCGGGTGCCGGTGACCAGTTCCTCAAGGATGATGCCCCAGCGATCGCCGAGATCGGGCCAGCGCGGATCCTGCCAGAAGTTGACCGCCGTGACCTTACCGGTCTCGGCCAGCGCCTGGCCGAGATCGGCACCATAGATGTCGGCGAATTCCTTGCTGGACAGGATGCTGGTGCGGTTCAGTTCCCCGAACTGATGGGCGTCGAGCCGGCGCTTCTCGTTTTCCTTCGATGTCGCCCAGGCGATGAACAGGCCGGCGCATTTCTTCGAGGCGTCGTCGGCATTGGCCTTTGCCGCGATAGCCAGGCCATGGCCATAGCCGCCGCCGGTGAGCGGTGACGGTGGGGGCAGGAAGCCGATCTTGCCGACCACCTGCGAGGTTTTCGGATCGACCGCCATGCCCGACAGCGGCGTCGATTCGACGAGGATCGCCACCTGGCCCGACAGGAAGGCGCCGGTCGATTCATCCCAGCTGCCGGTCTGCGTGCCGGGGGCCGAGTCCTTGAACAGCTTCAGATAGGTCTCGGTCGCCTTGACGGCCGCTTCCGAATTGAAAGCCGGCTTGTCGCCGTCGAACCATTTACCGCCATAGGCCTTGAAGAAGGGCATCCAGCGCCAGACATTGGCGCCCGAACCGCGTGCGCCACGCAGCGCGATGCCGTACATGCCCTTGTCCGGATTGGTCAGCTTCGGCACGTCGGCGATCAGCTCGTCCAACGTCTTGGGCGGCTGGATGCCGGCGGCCTCGAGCACATCCTTGCGGTAGACCATCAGGTCGCCGCCGCCGGTCAGCGGCGCGAACCAGACCTTGCCGTCATAGGTGGCGACCTTCTGGCGGCCGGGATCGAAGTCGGCATAATCATAGTCAGCCGGATAATAATCGGTCAGCGGCACGATCCATTTCGACGACGCAAACAAAGCGACATTGGCTTCGTCGACATAATAGACGTTGTAATTGCCGACGGTGGACGCATCGGCGCGCGACTTTGCCCGGCGGTCGTTCTCGTTGAGATAGTCGATCTGGAAGCTGGCGCCGGCAAGCTTCTGGAACTCGGCCTTGGAGTCCTCCAGAAGCGTCAGGCCGTCACGTGGCTGCGCCAGCACCTTGACCGGCGCAGAGCAGACCGGCGCCTGCGCCAAGGCGATGGTGGAAACGGTAGCGGAAAGCACGAAAGCTGCGCCGAGGCTGGCAGCGAGCCTAACTGGTTTCATGATCTTTTCTCCTCCAGGAATATTCGCAGGAAGCGCAAGTCCTCGGGTCATGCGATCCTCACCATCGCCCGAACGACATGCCACCCATCGCCAAAATGAGGAGTTCAATCAGGGCAAGCTAGAAGCCCCGTTGCAGCAAACCTGTACTTTTATGCATTGTGCAGCGCAAAATGCGGCGCCTCGCGGCGAAGTCCTTCACACGAGTATCGATCCCGCCTAAGCCGTTGATTTTAGGGCGCGCTTATGCGCGTAGCGTCAGCCGCTGGCGCGACAGTTTGCGATAGGAGGACGGCGTCATCTTGTGCTTGCGCAAAAAGGCGCGGTTGAAGTTCGAGATGTTCATGTAGCCGACCTGGAAACAGATGTCGGTGATCGCAACATCGGTGTCGGCAAGCAGCTTGCAGGCCTGCCAGAGCCGGAGCTTGGCGAGGTGGTCGCTGAAGGCGTTGCCGGTGTTCTTCTGGAAGAAGCGCGAGAATGTGCTCTCGGTCATTCCGGCCAATTCGGCCACATCGGGCAGCTTCAGATCCTCGGCGAAATGCTGGAACAGATAGGTCAGCGTGCGCTGGATGATGTCGAGCGAAGCGGCGTCGAGAACCGGCGAGAAATCCGGCGAGGACAAGAGCTCATATTCGTCGGTCCTCGCCAGGAGGTCGACCAGTTCGAGGAACAGGCAGAGGCGGGCGAGCCCATGCACCGTTCCCATGCGCTCCATCAGTTCGGCGCCTTCCAGAGCGGTGCGGCCGTGAAAGACGATGCCGCGCAGTGACCGTTCGAGGAACGGCTCGAGTTCGCGCAGTTCCGGCAACAGGCCTGCCGAGCCGCGCAGCCGCTGCGCATCGAATTGCAGGACGATGTCGCGGCCTTCGATCAGCTCGCCCGGCTGCACCGCCGTCACCCAGTCATGCGGCAGGCCGCCACCGACAATAGAGAGATAGCCCGGGCCGAACTCACCGATGTGATCGCCGACCAGGACCACGCCGGACGATTTTTTTAGCAAATGGATTTCGAATTCCGGATGGAAGTTCCAGACATTGCGTTCCCAGGGATAGTCGTCGAGCCGCCACAGAAAACTGTCGCTCGCCTCGGTGACGATATGTTCGAAGGCCGGCGCCGTGCGCAGCGTGGCAACCGGGTTCCTCCTGCGCTTGAACTGCATGCTGCCTCCTGGAAAATCCGGGATCCGTGACGATACCCTCGCTCCTCCACTCAATCCGTAGCAGCCCATGGCGCGCATGTGAAATGGACGTTGGTTCCCGGCAATGGCGAGCCATTCGGCGCTGGATGCGGCAGTCGCCGGCTCTGCTGGCGTCAGGCTGGCTCAATCGGTGCCCGCTCCTCCTCCCTTGCCTTCATGTCGCGTTTCGTCCAAAAGCTGACGCAAACGCTGCGGAACCGAAGGTTTTGCCGTTTGACATGCGGCTTCCGGCGCTTTGCCGACGTGCCGTATCTGGAAAGAGCGGAACAATGTCTGCGATCGAAGCCGGCGCTCGCGCGCCGGAAAACCTTTGGCGTCAGGAAATCAGGGCGACGCTGGCGCTGGCCTGGCCGATGGTGCTGACCAATCTCGGCCAGACCGCGATGACGGCCACAGACGTCATGATGATGGGACGTCTCGGAGCGGATACGCTGGCCAGCGGCGCGCTGGGTGCCAACCTCTATTTCATGCCGCTGATCTTCGGGCTTGGCCTGATGCTGGCAACCTCGCCGATGATCGCGACCGAGCTCGGCCGTCGTCGCTATTCGGTGCGCGACCTGCGCCGCACCGTGCGCCAGGGCTTGTGGCTGGCGATCCTGATCTCGATCCCGATCTGGCTCGTGCTTTGGCATGGCGAGGCCATTCTGCTGGCGATGGGCCAGGAGCCGGCACTGGCGCATCAGGCCGGCATCTATCTGCGCTGGCTCGAATGGGCGGTGCTGCCTTTCTACGGCTATATCGTGCTGCGCTCGTTCATTTCGGCTCTGGAACGGCCAGGCTGGGCGCTGGTCATCGTCTTCGTCGCCGTCGCTTGCAACGTCTTCTTCAACTGGGTGTTCATGTTCGGCAATCTCGGCTTTCCGGCCATGGGCATCTCCGGCTCCGGCCTTGCCACGTCGCTGTCCAGCACACTGATGTTCGTCGGCATGGCAGCGGTGGTGATGCTGGAGAAGAGGTTCCGGCGCTACCATCTCTTCGGCCGCTTCTGGCGCTCCGACTGGCCGCGCTTCAAGGGGCTGCTGCGGCTTGGCCTGCCGATCGCCGGCATCCTGGCTTTCGAGGTGACGATCTTCAATGCGGCCGCGCTGCTGATGGGCCTGATCGACGCTGATTCGCTGGCCGCACATGCGATCGCCATCCAGATCGCTTCGATCTCCTTCATGGTGCCGCTCGGCCTCAACCAGGCGGTGACGGTGCGCGTCGGGCTTGCGCATGGCGCCGGCAATCCGGAGGGCGTGTCGCGTGCCGGCTGGACCGCTTTCGTCATCGGCGTGTCGTTCATGGCGCTGATGGGGCTGGTGATGATCCTGTGGCCGCATCCGCTGATCAGTGCCTTCATCGATCTGAGCAACCCGGCCAATGCCAGGGTGATCGCGCTTGCCGTGTCGTTCCTGGCCTTTGCAGCGCTTTTCCAGGTCTTCGACGGCGCACAGGCGGTCGCCGCCGGCATGCTGCGTGGCCTGCACGACACCAAGGTGCCGATGATCTACGCCGCGATCGGCTATTGGGGCGTCGGCCTGCCGCTCGGCGTGCTGCTCGCCTTCCATTTCGGCTTCCATGGCGTCGGCATCTGGATGGGCCTGTCGACGGGGCTGGCGGTGGTAGCGGCGCTGCTGCTGGGGCGCTGGCTGCGGCGCGACCGCATCGCGCCGCCGTTGGCGTTCGGGCATTGAACGAAACGGCTGCCGCGTAGCCGTCATCTCCTGACAATGCGGCTCATCATACGGCGCCTTCTGATCGGCCTGCGAAAGCCATCCGGCAAGCGCCCGACGCGGCCATCCTAACCTCGCCTTTTGGGCCGTCTCCGCTTCCTTTGCTGTGGCTGAGCAACTCGACCCGAACAATCCGCGTCGCTCGGTCTTGCGCTGTTTACCAGCCGCAAAGTTTCCGAACAGCATAGGCGCGGCTCAGGAAACGGGATTCCCTTCGTCACCATAGTGGTGCATAGTGCAGCATATCGGGTTGATCAGCATATCTTCCAAAGTGAGGTTTCCGTCAGCTTAGATGCGAAGACCACGGCCATTGGGATCTCGCACGGTGCCCGAGGCTCTCGTGGAGTAAGCCCTCGTTCGCCTCTTGGATGCGATGAAACGAAACAACTCCCGCTGGTCCTGCGGACCGGACATGATGCAGATCGCTGAGCACACCGCCCATCTTTCTGGATGGCGGCCCCATCTGAGGGAACAGCGAGCCATGCAGTTCGCGACGGGAGCACACCGTGAATAACCAAGGCCGTACGCTCCTTGATCAGATATACAGCAGCTTTTCGGATCGGTCGGACGACCTCCTTGATGCGGTGTCAGAACCCAATGCGCTTCGCGAACACGACAGTTCCGTTGAGCGCTGGACTGACCTCGGCGATTGGCTGAGCCTCGCTGAAAGACTCGGTGCCGAAAAGGTGCTCTTTGTTCGCGGCGATCCTGTTGCGGTGTTCACTGATGCCCGCAGGGCGCCGGATGAAGCAGCACTGGGTGAGCTTTATCGACGTGCTTGGTGCATGTCAGAGCCGCGTTGCCTGTTCGTGGCACTTCCCAACGAGCTTCGCATCTACGATCTCAATTTGCCGCCTAGGCGCGGAAGCCCCCCAAAAGATCCGTGGCGGGTGCTGTCCTCAGCTGCTGACGTGCTTAGCCTTACGCGAGAAATCGACGAATATGGTCCCGATCTGCAGGGGCTCATGGAAGTGGGCGGTTCCGCACCTGCGCGTGCTGACCGCCGGCTGATCGAGGACCTGAGGCATGTGCGCGCGCAGCTAGAGTCGACAGGCCTGTCTATGGCTGAGGCCCATGCGCTTATCGGTCGATCCATCCTCGTGCGGTACTTGGAGGATCGCGGAGTACTGACGCGGGCTTATTTCGAGCGGGTGGCTGGCAAACACGTAGCCTGGCAGCGTGTGCTTAACGATGAGGGCGCCATACCTGTGCTTGGACCACCGGGAAAGCAGCGTCTATATGACAGGGTGCTTCGTGACGCAGGCTTCACGCACGCGTTGTTCGAGAGCTTGGCTCACGATTTCAACGGTGACCTATTTGCGCTTGGAGAGGCGCGGGAGAAACGGTTTGACGATGCCGCGTTGCAGCTGTTACGGGCATTTCTTCTTGGAGAAATACAAGCCGGGCAGCAGCCTCTCTTTTTCTGGGCCTATGATTTTGAAGTAGTTCCTCTCGCACTTATCAGCAGCATCTACGAGCAATTCTATCACGACTCCCTCAGTCAAAAGCCGGGCGACGAGGCCGCTCCGGGGGAAGGTGAGAGTAGCCGAGACGTTCAGTCCGAGTCGAAGATATCCTTCGTCGAGCATATTGAGGAGGTGCTTGAAGAGGATGCGCCCGAGGAAGATGAGCTTAAGCACGGCGCCGGTACCCACTATACGCCCGCAAACCTTGTTCACGATGCGTTGCGCCGCACCCTGACGCCGGCGTGTCTGGCACTCAAACCGACGATCCTTGATCCGGCCTGCGGATCAGGCATATTTCTCGTGGAGGCCTTTCGGCGGATTGTTCGCTACGAAGCACAGGGGCGAAAACGCAATCTTTCGCCCGACGAGTTACGCCATATTCTGCAGAATCGCATCTTCGGGGTGGAGATCAATGCGGAGGCCGCACGCGTAGCCGCCTTCAGCCTGTATCTGGCGTTGCTGGACCAACAGGAGCCACCCGACATCGCCTCGGGCGGTCCCCTGCCCCATCTCCTGCACAGCGGCGTGCGCGACGAGAGCCACTATGGCATTCTTCTGGTCTCGGACGCCTTTGCCCTTACTGTTGGCGAGCAACAGCTCCTTACCGAGCGTGTAAAGGCCAACAAGGCCTATAAAGGTCGTGCGGACGACAGCCGCCTGCTCGCCAGCGGCGGAACACTCGATCTCTCTCTCGGCAGCTTCGACGTGGTGGTTGGGAACCCACCTTGGCAAGAGGCGCCATCCGAGAAATCGATTCCCCGCCTTTGGGCAGCCGCATTCAAGTTCCCCGCAGGCGAAGGGTCGTATTCCCAGCTATTCATTCATCGCTCCCTCACGATGCTACGGCAAGGCGGGACCCTTGGCCTGCTCATCGGCATGAAGATATTTTGGAACGACCGGGATACGAGCAGGGGGTTTCGCCAAAATCTCCTTGAGCGCGCGGCGCTCAGGCAGGTGGTGAACATGGCACATGTGCGGCGCGTATTTTTCGCGAAGGCCGTCGCGCCCTTCGCCTTTCTTCTGGCCGAGAACCGTTCCCCCTCCCCCGATGAGAGGGTAGTGCTCTGGAACGCGAGGCGGGCGGGGCCTGTCGCGCGATTGCGGTCCATGGCTGCCGTCCCGCTCGACCGGCGGGTCGTGGCGCAACGCGACCTGGCAGACGGGGATCATCTCTGGAAAGTCTTCTGGTGGGGCGGGCATCATGATGCGGCGCTGGTGTCCAGACTTATGCTCGAGCGGTCACTTGGGGAGGTCGTCAAGGGTACGGAGCCGAAGCCAAGCTACGGTTGGCAGCGTGGCAGCACCGCGCCGACGGGGAAGCTCGCGGTCTTGCTTGAGCTTAATAACAGAAAGGTTGAGCGTTTTGGCCCTTTAGATGACAGCTGGTTTCTCCCGCCGCCGACTGGGATCAAACGGGATCCCGATCAGCGAATCTATGACGGGCAGCGTCTAGTAATCACCCACGGAGTCAGAGAACCGATCGGCCCTGTAGCCAGGCTCGAAAGCCAGGAATTCTCATTCCGCCACAGCTTTTATTGCATTCCACTGCCGCATCTCTCCGAAACTGAGGCGAAGCTGGCGCTGGGTGTGTTGTGGTCCTCGCTCGGACGGTATCTTCTGTTCATGACTGCAGGAAGCTGGGGCGGATGGCACGACAAGGTGACGGCACGCGACCTGCTGCGCGTTCCTGTTCGGCTCAGGCCCTCCTGGGGCATGTCCAGATCGGAACATAACGATGCGGCAAAACGCGTCGTGCGGGCGGTAGATCAGTTGCGCGAACTTCCACCGCAATCCCGTTCGACATCTGGCCTATTCGTCATTCTTCCGCAAAAAGTACCTGAAGAGCCGTGGCTCTGCCAGCTTGATAACGCCATTTTTGACCTGTTTGAGCTTTCCCAGGCAGAGCGGGACTTAGTTGAAGACTTCTGGGCCGAGAGTCACGACCTGTATTGGAAAGGGGCAGAAGCGAAATCGACAAACCGTCTGTCATTCCCCAAGGTCGCACATGGAACCGGCGCCGATCTTCCGAAGGCCCCTTTACGCGGCGGACTGCAGCCTTATCTCCGAGCGTTTTTGGATGCGTGGAACGCCCAATTGCCAAAGGGTTCCGAACTGCATTGGCAGGCGATTGCCTCGCCAAGTCGCGACGCAATCGCGGTCGTATTTTCCCTGGCCGCTCCCCGGCACGAAAAGGAGCAGGACGCCGACTTTTGGCGATCTGTCGTCACTCGTTGCGCAGACGCTCTCGACCAACCGCTTTCGCCGGCTTTCTACACGAAGCGTGCCATTAGGACGGTGTCGGCAGACAGTTTCATTATCGTCAGACAAAATGCACGACGACTATGGACCGCCAGCACTGCGCGTGAGGACGCAGAAGCGTTATTCTTTCAGCTGGCTTCGCGTACCAATGGGTGACCGCGAATGACCGGGTTGGCCGCTATTGCGATCAATTTATGGCCGTCGTTCGTCGAGAAAGTCGAGGACGTCGTTCGTGCGGGGCTTGAGAGTCTCGCCGCGGCGGCGGACGACAGCGGCTTCGGTAACTCATGCGAAAACGATCTCAACCGCGATCTATTTTTCCGAATGCATCGCATTGCCGCTGAACGGCAGAAGGCGCTCTTCAATATCCTTCCGCGCCCGACGCTGAGCCGCGAACATACATGGACACTCGCGCCAGCGGCTGAGGCCAATAATCAGCCGAGCCCAGACGACCCGGAAAGAACGCCGCGTGAAAATAAACGCCCAGACTTTCAGTGGAGCTTTCAGGACGATCAGGCAGAGGATCTTGCTCGTGCGACACGCGCATATGTCGTCGAGTGCAAACGCCTAGGTCAAGCGATCGGAACATGGGCATTGAACGCGAACTATGTCGCCCACGGCGTCAACCGATTTGTCGATCAATCTCACCTCTATGGGAAGGACGACATCGGAGGCGCCATGATCGGTTATGTTCAGTCGATGGATGTCGAGCCGATCTGGAGTGAAGTCACGCAGGAACTCGCTCAGGCAGGCCTCACGGCGCTCCCTAAACCGGGTCTATTTTCCGAATCCTCGGTATTGCATTTTGCCTCGCATGATCTGACCCGGCTAGACGCGATGTCACCCTTTGAACTCCATCATTTTTGGGTCGATCTCCGGTCATCATCTTGAGGTGCACCTGCTGCCGGATTTGTCACCGCGCGAGGCGCAAAGCCGCTGTTGGGTGAGCTTCAGAAAGTTCGCCTACAGGGTCAGGGCCTGCCATTCGCCAATTCCGGCTCTGACCCCAAAGGGCCCATTCGAGCGCTGCCGCAGAGACAGCTTCATCGTTTGTAATTGCCGTCGACGCCCGTCAAGAAATCATACTCGCGGCCCAGCGCACCGGCGCCCGCTTCTCGATCGAACGCGCGTATCGCATCAGCGGGAAGCACATGACGAAGAAGGTCAGCGCCGCCAGTCTGTAGACCTTGAACGGTTCGAAGGTCGCGTTGTTGACGGCGTTGGAGGTCCGCAGCAGTTCCTCGAAGCCGATGATTGAGGTCAGCGCCATCGATTTGATCAGCTGCACCAGCAAGCCGACGGTCGGCGCGCGTGATCGAAAGCGGCATCTGCCCGGCGACAGTCAGGTTAATCTGATGTCCCCCTACTGTTTCAGCACGGCGAGGAAATCGGGCACGTCCTTGAGCGCCGCCGCATGGGCTGCCGGGTTCAGTCCGGCATGCGCAACGCCGTTGCCATTGGCCGTGTAGGCCAACCCATGCAGTTCGTGCAGTTTCTGCGCCTCATTGTCGAAATCATGATAGGCGCCGGGATAGAGGATGAGCTTCACGCTGTCGGCGTTGGCGTCCGCCAGCTTCTTGCACGGCGCGGCCGGAGTCCAGTCGTCCGCCTCGCCCATTACAATGAGAAGCGGCACACGGGTCGCCCAATCGCCTTTTTCGACCGAAGCCGTGCAGCCGGGGTAAAAAGCGACCGCAGCGCGGAAGTCAAGCGAGCCAGCCTTTGGCCGGTCCTTCGGCCGGACCGTGTAAAGGACGGTCGAGCCGCCATTCGACCAGCCGAGCAAGGCGATGGCGGCTGACTTCACATAGGACAGCGTCTGCAGATAGCGGCGGGCGGCGTTGGCATCCTCCACCCGCTCGCGATACGGCTCCACCTCGCGGTCGCCGTTCTTGCATTGCGGGCCCAGTCCCCGGGAACCATAGCTGTCCGGAAAGATCACGACATAGCCGAGAGCGGCCAGGCGCTGGCCCCAATCGGCATGGCGCGGACTGAGCTCCGCGTCGTTCTTGCTGCTCCACAGGCCGCTGCAGCCATGCATGGCGACGATTGCCGGAAACGGCCCTTGCCCTTGCGGCTTGAACAGCATTGCGTCCAGTGTCGCCGGCTCGTTCTTGCCGTCGGCCGGAATGCTGACGCGATCGGGTTCCTGGCTGGCGGCCGTAGCCGGCTGTGCCATCCAAAAGGCAAACAGGCCCGCGAGAGCGACAAGATGTTTCGCCTGCATCGCTGAAGCGCCCTCCCCGCCGAAAGCCGTTATGCTCACAGTGAGGCGGACTTCGACTGACCGCAAATCACGGTTGCGTGGCAAAGGAAGGACGAGACCAACCAGGCCAACATCGACGTCCGCAGTTGCGAGGTGGTCATCAGCCCTTGCAGACGCGAGGAACTAATTCAGTGCGAGAGTCGACTGAAAGTCCTTGGTGTTGTTGCGATTGGGATATGGCTGGTCCGGCACCGACACACCGAGATGCAGGCAAAGCGACTCCCATCCATCTCCCAGATTGTGAACCAGCAGCCGAGCCGGCGGCACTGTCGCAATGACCGCGCCTATATTGGCTTCGTAGACGGCTATGGCATGGGCGCGATCGTGCGGCCGGCCGCCGAAGACCTGCCTGGAGATCAAGGCAAGACCCAGCGATTCCTGATCCGTGCTCTGGCTGATGCCTGCCACGATCGTTTTCTCGAAGCTTTCCCACCAGCTTTCCGGCGAACGGTATGTCAGGATGACCCGGGCGTCCGGATAGAACTCAATCAGATCACGCCAATAGTGCGCCGAGGGCCAATCGATGCAGGAGGCGTAGCCGGCAAACAGTTGATTCCAGTCTGGTGCCGCGCCCTTCGCCAGAGCCCGCCAAAGCCGCTTCTGGTCTTCATTGGCCATGACTTCGAACATATGGTGACAGGGGCCGAAACCAAGGATCGTCAGCGCCTCGCGCATCGAGTCCGTTCCTGTCCGGCCAAAGCCCGTTCCGATTACCCTTATCACCATTGTCCCCCTCCCGGGGTTCAGGCCCGCAGCCAGATCAGCCCCTTGCGAACACCATCCGCAGGCGGTTTCCCTCGGGATCGGCGAGGTCCAGCGCACCTTCCGTTTCCAGCCAGGGCACCTGCGCATCGCGGAGACGACGCGTGACGGCGGCGAGGTCTCCCCGGCTCGGAAGCACAACGGTAAAATGCTCCAGACCTGCCGCGCCAAGGGGTGGCTCCTTCAGCTCGCCGCGCGCCCAGATGTTGAACGCCACCATGTGTGGGCGTTCCTCGGTACCACAGTCGAACAGGCCAAACGTTGCGGACTGGATATGTGGCCTGAAGCCAAGCACGCCGAGGTAGAACGCCATCAGCGTTTCGGGCGACCGCGCGCGCATATGAACGTGACCGATGAAGCTGTCCACCGCCAGCGGAACCTTGGCACGGTCCGCCGTGCCGAGCTCCTGCAGCAATCGATCGACATCCAGGGGCTCGAGACCGGAATGCCTTGTACCGTCCTTGGCGACAAGCGAAACACCGCCGCCAGCCGTCTCTTCCCTGGAGGCGAGGCGCCCGGGCGTGTCGAAGCAGATCTCGATCCCGTTGCCCGAAGGGTCGGAAACGTAGAGCGATTCCGAGATCAGATGATCCTGGGCGCCGTGCCTCAGGCCGGAGGCACGCAGCCGGGCGGCGACCCGGGCCAGTTCCTTGCGTCTCGTGACATGAATGGCGACATGAAACAGATCGCGGGACTTTGGCGGCAGGACGGTTGTTGCTCCGGCGTGCAACACAATAAGGGTCTTGCCGTCGACGCCGAGTTCGACGATCCCGCCATCCCTGGTCAGCGTCGAGAGCCCGATGACGTCACGCCAGACCGGCAAAGCGGCTGGAATGTCGACGACGCGCAAATGAACCGGGCCGAGACGGGTGGTGGTGGCCAGAGTTTCTTGGCTCTTCATCGGCCGTTGTCTCCCTGCAGCGGGATAACATTAGCCGTGAATGATATACCTGTCTTGCGCATAGTTGGGGACGACCGCCACCGGGCGCGTATTCACCTGGGGCAGGCGGGTCGTTGTCGGCCCTGCTGTCACTTCCGATATCCGGCGTTAGTCGCCGTCGATGTTGCAGAACACAACATGCCTTCTGCTCAGCGCGCCGCCGCCTGCTTCTCCAGCGAACGGGCGTATTGCGTCAGCGGGAAGCACATGAGGAAGAAGATCAGCGCCACCAACCCATAGACCTTGAAGGGTTCGAAGGTGGCGTTGTTGATGGCGTTGGAGGTCCTGACCAGCTCCTCGAAGCCGATGATCGAGGTTAGCGCCGTCGATTTGATCAGCTGCACCAGGAAGCCGACCGTCGGCGCGCGGGTGATCGAGAAGGCTTGCGGCAGGATGATCAGCCTGAGTTCCTGGAGATAGTGCAGGCCTAAGCTGGCGCCGGCATCCCACTGGCCGCGCGGCAGCGCGTCGACGCCGGAACGCCAGATCTCGGCGAGGTAGGCGCTGGCGAAGAAGGTCAGGCCGAGCACCGCCGCGGTCCACGGTTCGATGCGCAGGCCGAGCATGGGAAGCCCAAAGAACATCAGGAAAAGCTGCATCAGCAGCGGCGTTCCCTGGAACAGGGCGATGTAGCCGGAGGCAAAGCGCCGGCTCCATTTATTCTTGGATATCCTCAGGAACAGCACCGCCATTCCGACGGCAGCGCCGCCGACAAAGGCGGCCAGCGACAGCAGCACCGTCCAGCGGGCGGCGAGCAGAAGGTTGCGCACGATGTCCCAGAAGGTGAATTCGATCATGACACACCAGCTCCGAGAACACGGCGCCCACCGGTGACCAGCAGCCGTCGCAAGGCCATCGACAGAGCGAGGTAGACCAGCGTCACGACGAAATAGGTCTCGAAGGAACGGAAGGTGCGCGCCTGCAGCATGTCGGCCTCATAGGTCAGCTCGCGCACCGCGATCTGCGAGACCACGGCCGATTCCAGCATCATGATGACGATCTGGCTGGTCAGCGCCGGATAGATGATCTTGAGCGCCTGAGGCAGCACGATCTTGATGAAGACCTGGCGGGGCCTCAAACCCAGCGCCAGGGCGGCTTCCGTCTGCCCGCCCGGCACGGCATCAAGCCCGGCGCCGACGATCTCGATCGTATAGGCTGCCATGTTGAGCGTCATCGCCAGCATGGCGGCCAGGATCGGGTCGAGCCTGATGCCGAGGCTGGGCAGGCCGAAGAAGATGAAGAACAACTGCACCAGGAACGGTGTGTTGCGCATCACCTCGACATACCAGGCGATGGCCCGCTTGAGCAGCACGGGGCCGTTGCGCCGTCCGGCGGCGCCGAGGATGCTGAGCAGCGTCCCCGCCAGCGTGGTGACGGCGATCAGCAGGATCGTCGTCACCGCGCCATGCGCGATGTCGCCCACAGCACCCGGGAGCCAGGCAAAGGCCACGGAAACTCAATCCTTGAGATTGTCGGGGTTGAGCGGCGTCTTCAGCCAGGCCTTCGAGCTTTCGTCCAGCTTGCCGTCGGCCAGCATCTTGGCGATGGCGTCGTTGACCGCCTTCTTCAAGCCGTCCTCGTTCTTGTTGAGGCCGATATGCGAGGGCGAGGTCAGCAGCTGGAATTTTTGCTCCGGCTTCAGCGCATCCTGCTTGGCCAGCACCTGGGCGCCGACATCGTTGCCGACGACCATCAGCTGGGTCTGGCCGGAGATGAAGGCCTGGATGACCGAATTGTAGTTGTCGAAGCGCTTGATGTCGGCCGAGGCCGGTGCTGCCTCGGTGAGCGAGGTGTCCTCGAGCGTGCCACGGTTGACGGCGATCGACTTGTCGGCAAGGTCTTCCTTGCCTTTGACCGTCATCGCCGCCGGCCCGATCACCGCGATGTAATAGGGTGCGTAGGCAGCGGCGAAGTCGATGACCTGCTCACGCTCCTTCGAGTAGCCGACGCTCATCAGTATGTCGACGCGATGGTCGTTCAGATAGGGGATGCGGTTCTGGCCGGTGACGGCGACCGGGTTGAGCTTCACCTTGAGCGTGTCGGCGATGTACTGCGCGACATCCATGTCATAGCCCTTGAGGCTCATATCGGCGCTGGCCGAGGAGAAGGGCGGGAAATCGGCGAAGACGCCGACATTGATGGTGCCGGCCTTGGTGATATCCGCCAGCGCGTCGGCATTGGCGGCCTGCGTGGCGAAGCCGAAACCGGCGGCGCCCAGCACCAGGATGGCGGCGATGGATGATTTGAGTGTTTTTTGGATTGTCATTGGTATTCCCCTTCTGGAAGCTTTTTGATTGTCTGGGTCGACCGCCGGCTCCAGCGCGGCGGCCGCCTTGGTTTTGGTCGTCAGGCTCCCTTGCCCGTAATGGCCGGGCTGAACACCATCAGGCTCAGGATTTCGAACAGCACCTGGGCGCCGGCGTGCGCGGTGTTGGTGGTGGCGTCATATTGCGGCGCCACCTCGACGACGTCACCGCCGACGATGTTGATGCCTTTGAGGCCGCGCAGCAGTTCGAGCACCTCGCGCGTCGTCAGGCCGCCGACTTCCGGCGTGCCGGTGCCCGGCGCGAAGGCCGGGTCGACGCTGTCGATATCGAAGGAGACATAGGTCGGGCCGTCGCCGACGATCTTGCGCGCCTTCTCGATGATGGCGGGTATGCCGAGACCGGTCACCTCCTCGGCGTGGACCACGGTCATGCCGGACTCGTAGGTGAACTCCCACAGATATTCGGCCGAGCCGCGAATGCCGATCTGGATGGTGCGGGTCGGATCGAGCACGCCATCGAGCACCGCGTTGCGGAACGGTCCGCCGTGGTGGAACTTGGTCATGTCGAACAGGCCGCTGGTGTCGCAATGGGCGTCGATGTGGATGAGGCCGACCGGGGCCTTCTTGCCGACGGCCTTCAGGATCGGATGGCTGATCGAATGATCGCCGCCGACCGACAGTGGAATGACGCCGGCATCGACGATCTGGTTGGTGCGGCGCTCGATATCCTCATGGCTGATCTCCAGCCGGTAACGGCTGCGGAACGGCGTGTCGCCGATGTCGGCCACCCGAAGCTCATGCGTCGGGGCGCATTCCAGCACGTGATTGTAGGGGCCGATACGTTCGATGGCGCGCAGCGCCCGCGGCCCAAAGCGGGAGCCCGGCCGGTTGGTGACGCCGAGGTCCATCGGCACGCCGATGATGGCCACCTGCAGGTCGCCGAAATCCGGATTCTCCGCAGCGATTTCACGGTAGGGCGCGGCGAGGAAGGTCGGAATGCCGGAATAGGGCGCCAGCCTGGTGCCGCTCTTGGAGAAGATCTTGTCGGCGACCTTGCGGAACTTCGGGTCGAACATTTCGCCGCCATGGCTCTCGCCATACTTGCGACGCAACGCGTCGAGCTTGCCGCGATCGTAACCCATATCCGTTCCTCCTGGCTGATGCTGTATGACCGTCGGCGACCCCAGGCGAACTGACCGTCATCCGGCCGGGTCGCTGTCCCGCTGGCTGCCTGCAGATTTCACGTCTTGATGCTGTTCCGGGCTGAAGTGTCCGGCAGCCGCATTGAAAAATCAATTGATATTGTTAGGGTGTTTTCTGTGAGAAAATCTCACAAAGAAGTGGAGCATCATGGCCAAGCGCCTGCCACCCCTGAACCCACTGCGCGCCTTCGAGGCCACGGCGCGCCATGGCTCGCTGACCAAGGCGGCGGGTGAGCTGAATGTCACGCATGGCGCCATCAGCCACCAGATCAAGGCGCTGGAACAGTCGCTCGGTGTCAAGCTGTTCGAGCGTGTCGGCCAACGGGTCAAACTGACGCCGCATGGCGCCGAGCTCTTGCCGGCGGTGTCGACAGCCTTCGACGGCATCGCCGCCGCCACCCAGCGGCTGACACGGCCGGCCAGCAGCGGCGCGCTGTCGGTGTCCTGCGTGCCGGCATTGCTGCTTTTGTGGATGACGCCGAGGCTGGGCAGCTTCACCGCGCAATATCCCGACATCCAGCTGACGCTCATCCCCTCCAACGATCCCAGGGATATCCGCGCGCCGCATATCGATGTCTGCGTACACTATGGCAATGGCAGCTGGGCCGATTGCTGGATGCGCAAATGGTCCGGTCTCGAACTGTTTCCCGTGGTCAGCCCGACCTTGATCAACAACCGGCCGATCCGCAGCGTTCGCGATCTCGCCGATCATGTCTTCCTGCATGGCGATGACGGACGCGAATGGCACACCTGGCTGGCAACCGCCGATGCATTGGATCTCGAGCGCGGCCGCCGCCATTATCTGGGTGACGCACGCATGGCGACCGAGGCCGCGGTGCACGGCCATGGCGTGGCGCTGGGCGATTCCGTAACGGCAAGCGCGCTGCTGGCCAGGGGCATGCTGGTCGCGCCATTCAGCCTGTCGGTGCCGGCGGTCGACGAATTCTACATCGTCTGCCGCAACGAAATGCGGACGACGCCGATCGTGCAGGTGTTCATCGACTGGCTGTTCGCCGAAAAGGCCGGGGATGACGGCCGCGCCGACGCTCCGGTCGCCGGCCGCATCATCAGCCGCCGCAAGCGTCCGCAACTCAAGGTCATCGGCGCAAAGACCGGGAGCTGAGATTGGCCTGTCCACAGCCATATGCAGGCCGTTCTTTTTGTCGGGCCAGCTTGAAAGCGGGCAGCGTTCTGGCCAATTCGATGCTATGAGGCCTGTCGCGATTGTGGGTGGCAGGCAGCGAAGGCGGTAACCAGACATGGCAAAGACCGATATTGCGCGGCGCGTCTACAACCACACCTGGAAGCTCGACCCGATCGTGCGCAGCCTGCTCGACACGGACTTCTACAAGCTTTTGATGCTGCAGATGATCTGGGGCATGTACCCCAAGGTGGAGACCACCTTCTCGCTGATCAACCGCACAACCTCGGTGCACCTGGCCGACGAGATCGATGAAGGCGAGTTGCGCGAACAGCTCGACCATGCCCGCACGCTGCGCTTCTCCAAGAAGGAGATGATCTGGCTCGGCGGTAACAATTTCTATGGCCGCAAACAGATCTTCGAACCGGAATTCCTGGCCTGGCTGGAAGGCTTCCGGCTGCCGGACTACGAGCTGTCGAAGCGCGACGGCCAGTATGAGCTGACCTTCAGCGGGCCGTGGATGTACACCACGCTGTGGGAAATCCCGGCGCTCGCCATCATCAACGAACTCCGATCTCGCGCGGCCATGCGGGCCTTCGGGCCGTTCGCGCTCGATGTGCTCTATGCCCGCGCCAAGGCCAAGATGTGGGCCAAGACAGAGCGGCTGAAGGCTCTGCCCGGCATCCGCATATCGGATTTCGGCACGCGCCGGCGCCATTCCTTCCTGTGGCAGCGCTGGTGCGTCGAAGCGCTGAAGGAAGGCATCGGCGAGGCCTTCACCGGCACCTCCAACGTGCTGCTGGCCATGGACAACGACCTCGAAGCGCTCGGCACCAACGCGCATGAACTGCCGATGGTGTTTGCCGCCCTTGCCAAGTCCGAGAAAGAGCTGAAACAGTCGCCCTACAAGGTGCTGCAGGACTGGCAGCGCTACTATGGCGGCAACCTCTTGATCGTGCTGCCCGATGCTTTCGGCACCGCCTCCTTCCTGCGCGACGCGCCGGACTGGGTGGCCGACTGGACCGGCTTCCGTCCCGACAGCGCACCGCCGATCGAGGGCGGCGAAAAAATCCTGTCGTGGTGGCGCGAGAAGGGCAAGGACCCCAAGCAGAAGCTGCTGATCTTCTCCGACGGGCTTGAGGTGGAAACCATCGAGGAGACCTACCGTCATTTCAAGGGCAAGGTGCGCATGTCCTTCGGCTGGGGCACCAACCTGACCAATGATTTCGAAGGCTGCGCGCCGATCGAAACCAACAGCCTCGATGCGATATCGCTGGTCTGCAAGGTCACCGAGGCCAATGGCAGGCCGGCGGTGAAGCTATCCGACAACCCGGCCAAAGCGACGGGGGATAAGAAGGAGATAGAGCGCTATATCAGGATTTTTGGCCAGAAGGACCGCGTGGAGCAACTGGTCAAGGTGTGAGGGGCGACCGGTGCTTCCGGCATCGCCACACGAGACCGCAAAATTGGATAGGCTGAGTTCCTTGGCGCCCCCCTCTGTCCTGCCGGACATCTCCCCCACTTGGGGGGAGATTGGACTTCATCTCCGCCTTCGCCAATCTGCAACGTCGCTAGAGAGGCGCCGATCGCGCGARCTGCCAATCTCCCCCCTCGTGGGGGAGATGTCCGGCAGGACAGAGGGGGGCGCCGTAGAGCGCGGCCCTCTGTCGTTGGCCTTATTGCTTACCGCCGTATCGCTCATATCCCCCACCCCCGCCTTCGCCCACGCCTCCGATCGAGGCCACGTCCTGCTCCTGCCAACAGGCTACTATCTGATCGGCGGCGCCTTCGCCGTGGCCGTCAGCTTCCTCGTGCTGGCGCTGCTGCCGGCGGCTTCGCTCGACAAATTCTGGCGTCGGCGCCGGCCGCTTTTCGCCTTCGGTGACAACGCTCGCACCGCCATCAGCCTGGCATCCTTTGCCGGCTTTGCAATTCTCATTGCCGCCGGCTTTTTCGGCAGCCGCGACCCGCTCTCCAACCCGCTGCCTCTAGTGATCTGGACGCTGCTGTGGGCCGGCGGCACGCTGCTGCAAGGCGTCTTCGGCGACCTCTGGTTATGGCTCAATCCCTGGCATGGGCCATGGCGCCTCGCCTCTCGCCTGCTCGGCACAAACGATGAGGGACCATGGCGCCTCCCTCGATGGCTCGGCTGCTGGCCTGCCGTCATCCTGTTTTTCGCCTTTGCCTGGTTCGAACTCATCGATCCGGCGCCTGACGATCCGGCCCGCCTTGCATGGGCCGCCGGTCTCTACTGGCTGTTCTCTTTCCTGGCGATGCTGGTATTCGGCTATCCCCAGTGGAGCCGCAGCGGCGAGTTCCTGACCATCTTCTTCGCGATGGTGGCGCGCTTTGCGCCGGTTGAGCGCGACGAGGAAGGCCGGCTTGCACTGTGCTGGCCGGGCGCCAAGCTGCTCGCGGCGGAGCCACTTTCGTCCAGCGGCATCGCCTTCCTGCTGCTGGCCCTGTCCTCGGTCTCCTTCGACGGCCTGTCGAAAACCTTCTTCTGGCTCGGCCTGTTCGGCGTCAATCCGCTCGAATTCCCCGGCCGCACCGCCGTGATCGGCAGCGCCACTTTCGGGCTCGTTTTGACATTCGTTCTGCTGGTGGCGGTGTTCCTTCTCGCCGTCATCCTCGGCCAGCGTCTTGCGGGCAGTGATCAGCCACTCGGACAAGCGGCCGGCCTGCTGGTGTGGTCGATCGTGCCGATCGCACTCGCCTATCACGTCGCGCACTATCTGACGGCGCTTCTGGTCGACGGCCAGTATGCGCTAGCCTCCCTGTCCGACCCGTTCGCGTTGGGTTGGAACCTGTTCGGTACCGCCGACATCCAGGTCGAGGCCGGCATCGTCGCCGGCGCGGAGTCGGCGTGGTGGCTGTGGAACATCCAGGCCGGCGCCATCATCCTGGGCCATGTGCTCGCCGTCCTCATCGCCCACGGCTTTGCCTGGCGCCTGCATCCGCAGCCTGCCCGCGCCGCACTCAGCCAGTTTCCGCTCACCCTGCTGATGATCGCCTACACCGTCTTCGGCCTCTGGTTGCTTGCCACGCCGACCGCCGGATGAGAAAAGGGCGGCCCCGATGTCGTTGGGGAAAGCTCGCTTGCCACATCAAGGCTTTGGTGATTTAGTTTGTACACATGCAATTTTTTGCACCCTCTGAGCGAGGATGCCGAAGCCGCCTTATCGTTGGTCAAAACCGAAAAACAGGGGAACGAACATGGCTGACAAGAACGGATTTTTCGACCTCTCCAAGACCGCCTTCACCTCCAAGACTGGCCTCACCCGCCGCACGGCGCTGAAGGGCCTGGCCGCAGGCGCCGGCCTTGCCGTGGCGCCAGGTTTCGTTCGCTATTCCCAGGCGCAGAGCTCGGCGCCGATCAAGATCGGCTTCCAGTCGCACCGCACCGGCATCGGCGCTGCCTATGGCCGCTGGTACGAGAAGACCACCGCTGCCGCCGTCAAGGCGATCAACGCCGCCGGCGGCATCAATGGCCGTCAGGTCGAGGTCATCATCGAGGATGACGGCACCGATCCCGGACGCGGCGCCGAAGTGGTCGGCAAGTTCGCCACCCAGCACAAGACCGACATCGTCTTCGGCACGCTGTTCTCGCATGTCGTGATCGGCTCGGCGCCCGCCGCCGGCGAAAACAAGATGCCCTATTTCGTCGTCAGCGAAGGCCACCATGTCGCTTCGACCAAGCTCAACCGCTACGTCTTCCAGCCCGGCATCACCGACGTGAAGAGCCAGATCCAGTCGATGGCGCCGTGGATCGCGGCCAATGCCGGCAAGAAGGTGACGCAGATCTTCCCCGATTTCGCCTTCGGCTACGACCACCGCGACTACCTGCCGCCGGCGCTGAAGGCGCAGGGCGCTGAGGTCATCGCCCAGATTGCCATCCCGCCGACGGAATCGTCCTTCACCAAATATTTTCCGCAGATCCCGCCCGAGACCGAAGTGATCTACCATGTCATGGTCGGCCCGGCGGTGCTCACCTTCGTCAAGGAACTCGGCGAGTTCTACGGCTCCAACCGGCCGCAGCTGTTCGGCTTCATCGATTCGCTCGAGGCCACCGACATCAACAGCCCCGGCCTGGAATTTTTGGACGGCAGCCATTTCTGGGAAGGCTCTCCGCGCTACGCGCAGGCCGATGACAGCGAAGCGCAAAAGGCCTATCGCGCCGCTGTCGGCATCGACGACAATGGCGCCGCCGTCGGCGACCCAAAGGACGTTTCCACCGCCGCGCATATGTTCGGCTGCTGGGAAACGCTCTATGTCGTCAAGAAGGCGATGGAAGACGCCGGCTACAAGGGCCCGGAAGACCGCGCCAAGCTGGTTGAGGCCACCGAAGCCCTGACCGCCTTCGCCGAAGGCCCTGAGCATCCGCAAGGCGCGAAAACCTTCAACGGCAAGATCCACCAGTGCTTTGGCATCCAGAACATCTCCAAGGTCGAAGGCGGCAAGCTGAAGGTTGTGCACAAGACCAAGATCGAAGACGGGTTTTACGAGGCCGAGGGGGATTATACGACGCAGGCGCTGTGAGCTTAGCTCCAGCAGCGTGAGCGCCAAGGCACCCCCCTCTGTCCTGCCGGACCCGGCCCTTCGCTGTCGCTCCGGGCGTTCGTCGTTCGGAAAGCCAAGCAATTGGCTTTCCGTCCGCTACGCGGACCACTTCTCACCCCCCGCAAGGGGGGTGCCTCGCGCATCCCTCGGTGCCTAGCCGATGCACTTCGGACCTCACCTCCTCCTTGCCGCCCTCGAAGGCCTCGTCACCTCAGCCGTGCTGGCGCTGACGGCGCTGGGGCTGTCGCTGGTGTTCGGCGTCATGCGGGTTGTCAATGTCGCGCATGGCGAGTTCTTCATGCTGGGTGCCGTGCTCGCCTGGGCGATCACCACGGCGATCGGCGGCCATCCGGCGCTCGGCTTCCTGGCGGCACTGGTGATCGCGCCGCTGATCGTCGGCGCCATCGCGCTGGTCGCCGAGCGGTTGGTGCTGCGTCGGCTGAATTACAATCCGGAAGCCACCATCGTTGCCACCATCGGCATGCTCTACATCATCCAGCAATTGGCGCTGACCTTCTATGGTCCGGAAGCGCGGCCCGTCGAGCCGCCGTTCAACTACCGCATCCTTTTGCCGTGGTTCGGCTATTCCGGCTACAAGCTGTCGATCATTGCCGCTTCCGCGCTTCTCCTGATCGCGACATGGCTGGTGCTGACGCGCACGAAGATCGGCCTCGTCATGCGCGCCACGCAATATGACAGCGAGACGGCGCAGGCCTTCGGCATCCCGGTCGGCCGCGTCTATGGCGGCGTCTTCGCGCTTGGCGCCATGCTGGCGGCGATCGCCGCGGTGTTGATCGTGCCGATCAGCCAGGCGCATTATCTGATGGGACAGGATCCGCTGCTGCTGTCCTTCATCGTCGTCATCATTGGCGGTCTCGGCTCGCTGCGCGGCACGGTCGGTGCCGCCGTGCTGATCGGCATGTCGGACGGCATCATCTCGATGTTCTTCTCGCCGACCTTGGCCAAGATCATCGCCACGCTGCTGGTCGCCATGGTGCTGGTGTTCCGGCCGCAAGGCCTGTTCGGGACGGCGTCGCGATGAGCGAAGCTTCGCCGGCAAAGGCCTATGCGCTGCATCTCGGCGTCATCGCCCTGCTCTTCGTGCTGAGCTTCCTGCTGCCGGATTACTATCACGGCCTGCTCGCCCGCATCATGGTGCTGGCAGTGTTCGCCATGGGTTACAACATGCTGTTTGGCTATGTCGGCCTGCTCAGCCTCGGCCATGCCATGTTCTTCGGCGCCGGGCTCTACGGCGCCGGCCTTGCCATCATCCAGCTTGGTTGGGGTGTGCCACTGGCCTTCCTCAGCGGGATTGCCTGCGGCGCGGTGCTGGCGCTGGTGATCGGCCTGCTGGCGCTGCGCACCACGGGCGTCGCCTTCATGATCGTCACCATGATGTTCGCGCAGGTGTTTTATCTCCTGATCCTCTATTTCGCGGCCTGGACCGGCGGCGATCAGGGTCAGGTTGTGCCGCAGCCGGCGCGCGTTCTCACTTTCGGTGCGGCCTCGCTCGATCTCACCAATCCGACCGTGCGCTACATGAGCGCGCTGGCGCTGTTCTCGATCGTGCTGCTGATCACACTGGCGATCGTGCGCTCCCGCTATGGCCGCGTGCTGGTCGCCATTCGTGAGAACGAAGAGAGGACGAAGATGCTGGGCTACGACACCTTCTCCAACAAGCTCATAGCCGTGGTCGTCTCCGGTACGATCTGTGCGGCGTCGGGTGCCGCCTATGCGCTGCTGTTCGGCTATGTCGGATCGAGCTTCGCATCGGTGCAATATTCGATCCTGCCGCTGCTCTGGGTCTTGCTCGGGGGTGCTGCCACAACGCTCGGGCCGCTGATCGGCACGGTCTTCATGTACTATGTCATCGACGTCACCAGCGGCTACACATCGGCCTATCTGCTGATCGTCGGCGTTGCGCTGATCCTGCTGGTGCTGTTTTTCCCCAAAGGCATTCTTGGCACCATTCGCCAGCGCTGGCTCGGGTGGCTGCCATGACGCCGCTTTTGACCACAAAGGGCCTGTCACGCAATTTCGGCGGCCTGCGCGCCGTCGATGGCGTCGACTTCACCTTGATGCCCGGTGAGATCCGCGCTGTCATCGGTCCCAACGGGGCGGGGAAGACGACCTTCGTCAGCCTGGTCAGCGGCCGCATCCAGCCCTCTTCGGGTGCGATCGTCTTCGACGGCGCCGACATTACCGGCCTGCCGGCGTATATCCGGGTGCGCCAGGGCATCGCCTACACCTTCCAGATCACCAGTGTCTTCGCCAATCTCAGCGCCTACGAGAACGTCGCGCTGCCGGTGCAACGGACACTGAGCGATGGCCGCTCGAAAGGCGCGGTCAGGGCCGGCGTCATGACAGCGCTCGAACGCACGGGATTAGCCGATCGCGCCCATATGCCGGCGGGGCAATTGTCCTATGGCCACCAGCGTCTGCTGGAGGTGGCGATGGGCCTGGCGCTGAAGCCACGCCTTTTGATCCTCGACGAGCCGACGCAAGGCCTGGCCGACTCTGAGATCGACAATTTCATCACCTTGGTGCGCGAGATCGCGAAAAACGCCACCGTGCTCCTGATCGAGCACAACATGCCTGTCGTCATGCAGCTAGCCGACCGCATCACCGTCTTCAATGCCGGCAAGATCCTGGCTGAAGGCACGCCCGAGGCGATCCGCGAAAACGCGGCGGTGCAGGAAGCCTATCTGGGGACCGCCCCATGATTGAGACGAACAAGGCGGAAGCATTGCGGATCGCGGGACTGGAATGCTTCTATGGCGAGGTCCAAGTGCTGTACGGGCTCGACCTCGTGCTGAACAAGGGCGAGGTGCTGTGCCTGTTCGGCCGCAACGGCGCCGGCAAGACGACGACGCTGAAGGCGATCATGGGCCTGGTTCCCTCAAGTGCCGGCTCGATCAAACTCGCCGGCCAGGAACTGACCGGCCTGCCGGCGCATGAGGTGCCGAAGGCCGGCGTCGCCTATGTGCCGCAGGGCAGGCGGCTGTTCGCCGAGATGACTGTGGCCGAAAACATCGAGATCGGGCTGATGGCGCGCGGCAAGGGCAAGACGACACGGGAAACCGTGCTCGACCTCTTCCCATTGCTGCGCCAGCGGCTGCGGCAGCGCTCGGGCACATTGTCGGGCGGCGAGCAGCAGATGCTGGCCATGGCGCGCGCTCTCTGCCTCGAACCGCAAGTGCTGCTGCTCGACGAGCCGACCGAAGGTCTGATGCCGTCGATGATCGCAAAAATCCGCGAGACGGTGGCGAAGCTGCGCGACATGGGCGTCTCGACCATCCTGGTCGAACAGCGCGTCGACGCGGTGCTGTCGGTCGCCGACCGGGTCTCGTTCATTGAGAACGGCCGCAACCGCGAAACGGTGGATGTCGAGGAATTGCGCGCCGATCCATCGGCGGTCAGGCGCTATGTCGGCGTCGGCTGATCAGCCGAAAAACAGAAAGCCCGCGATCAAGAAGGTCGGGATCAGCACCAGTCCGGACCACAGCATATAGCCGAAGAAGCCGGGCATCTCGACGCCGCGCTGCCGGGCGATGGCATAGACCATGAAGTTGGGCGCATTGCCGATATAGGTGTTGGCGCCCATGAACACGGCGCCCGCCGAGATCGCGGCAAGCGTCGAGGCAAACTCCGTCATCAGGTGGTGTGGATCGCCGCCGGCCAGCTCGAAGAACACCAGATAGGTCGGCGCGTTGTCGAGGAAAGACGACAGCGCCCCGGTCAGCCAGAAATAGGCGAGGTCGTTGGGTGTGCCTTGCGCTGAGGTGACGAGCGCGACCAGCGGCGCCAGCGCGCCGTCATGACCGGCCCTCAGGATGGCGATGACCGGCACGATGCAGATGAAGATGCCGGCAAACAATTTTGCCACTTCCGCGATCGGTCCCCAGTTGAAGCCGTTCGCTTCGCGGTACTCCCGGCTGGAAATCGCCAGCGAAACGAAGGCCAGCGCCAGGATGACGGCATCGCGCACCAGGTTCTGCAATTCGAGGGTCACGCCTTGAATGGAGACGCTGACCTCCGGCTTCCATGTCGCCGACAGCAGGATGGCGCCGATGACGCCGGCCAGCAGCGGAACGTTGGGCAGGCCGCGGATGCGTATTTTCGAATCCGGCGTCGGATCCTTGATCTTCGGCGCGCCGTTTTCGCGCCGGTGCAGGATGATGTCGATCGCCAGGAACGCCGCAAGCACCAGGCCGCCAACGAACAGCGTCTCGTGCCAGAGGTTCGCGGTCGTCCAGAAGAAGTCGACGCCGCGCAGGAAGCCGACGAACAGCGGCGGGTCACCCAAAGGCGTCAGCGAGCCGCCGATGTTGGACACCAGGAAGATGAAGAAGATGACGACATGGGCGTTGAACGGCCTGTTGTCGTTGGCGCGGATGATCGGCCGGATCAGGATCATCGAGGCGCCGGTCGTGCCGATGACCGAGGCAAGCAGCGCGCCGACCAGCAGCAGCCCGGCATTGACCAGCGGAGTGCCGTGGATGTTGCCGGCGACCAGGATGCCGCCCGAAATGGTGAACAGCGCAAACAGCAGGATGATGAACGACATGTACTCGGTGAGCAGCGCATGCAGCACCGCCTCGGTCGCCGAGGGGACACCGAAGGCGAGCGCCAGCGGCACGATCACCAGCGCCGCCCAAAGGGCCGCGATCTTGCCGTAGTGATGCTCCCAGACGTGGGGAAACAGCAGCGGGCCGGTGGCGATTGACAGCAGCAGGCCGGCAAAGGGCAGCGCCCACCATAGAGACATCGAGGCTCCGGGCAGCGCGTGTTCCTCGGCCGCGAAGGCTGCTCCCGGGACCAGCATAGCGACGGCCACGACGCATGCCGCGCGCAGGGGGAGCGAATATGAAAAAGGCCCCCTCATCCGGCCGCTACACGGCCACCTTCTCCCCGAGGGGAGAAGAGACTGGCGTCAGCGCTCGCCATCTCCTCTCCCCTCGGGGAGAGGTCGGATTGCCCCGAATTGCTTTTCGCAATTCGGTTGGCAATCCGGGTGAGGGGGTTCTTTCCCAAAGGACGGATCAGTCCGACAGATGGTCTTCAAGCGTCACGCCGGCTTCGCGCATGCGCTGCAGCATGGCATCGAGCGAGCCGTTGAGGTCGATGCCACGGCAGGCATCGAGCCGGACGGTGGTTTTGAACCCCTGGCTGACGGCGTCCAGCGCCGAAAAACCGACGCAGAAATCGGTCGCCAGGCCGACCAGGGTGATGGTGTCGATGCCGCGCTCCCTGAGATAGCCACCGAGGCCGGTCGACGTCGAATGGTCGTTCTCGAAGAAGGCCGAATAGCTGTCGATGGCGGGGCGAAATCCCTTGCGGATGACCAGTTCGGCCTTGGTCCAGGCAAGGCCGGAATGAAAATCCGAGCCGAGGCTGCCCTGGATGCAATGATCCGGCCACAATGTCTGCTGGCCATAGGGCATTTCGATCATCGTGAAAGGCTGCGCACCCGGATGGCTGGAGGCAAAGCTGGAATGGCCGGCGGGGTGCCAGTCCTGCGTCAGCACGATATGGTCGGCGTGGCGGATCATATCGTTGACCAGCGGCACGATCTCGTCGCCGCCGGTCACGGCCAACGCGCCGCCCGGGCAAAAGTCGTTCTGCAGGTCGATGACAACAAGCGCTTCGTCGGCCATGGGCTTCCCTCTTCTATGTCATGCTCCAGTGGAAATGCCGCGAACGCGACCGGAGGCAGAAACTTGACCAGATGGCCGGCTGCGTCAACCTCTGGCGGTATAACAAATGCGTGGCGGTGTAGTTGCGGCAAACTCTGGCTTTGACAATTTCTGCCGGCTTGATATCATTTGCATACGAATGAATTTCCGGTTTCAAAACCGGCAAGACAATCCCGGGGTAAACGCCCTGGGTGGGCCAATTCAGGGGAAGGCCCCATCTCTGGGAAGGCAAAGCGTGATCCGTTACGCGAAACCCACCACGGTCGACGAGGCGCTCGCGCTGCTTGGCGAGGGCGCCTGGCGCATGCTTGCCGGCGGCACGGATTTCTATCCGGCGCAGGGCGCGAAGCCGTTCCGCGACAATGTCCTCGACATCAATGGCCTCGCGGCGCTGCGCGGCATCGCCGAGACGGATGACCATTTCGTCATCGGCGCGCGCACGACATGGACCGACATCATCCGCCACCCCTTGCCTCCCGCCTTCGACGCGCTGAAGCAGTCGGCGCGCGAGGTGGGTTCGCCGCAGATCCAGAATGTCGCTTCCGTCGCCGGCAATCTCTGCAACGCCTCGCCAGCCGCCGACGGTGTGCCGGGCCTGCTTATCCTTGATGCCGAGGTCGAACTGCGCTCGGCAACGACGACGCGCCATCTGCCCTTGCCGGATTTCATTCTCGGCAATCGCCGCACGGCCTTGCAGCCAGGTGAAATGGTCACGGCTATCCGTGTGCCAAAACCTGCCGCCAGCGGCACGTCCGCTTTCGTCAAGCTCGGCGCCCGGCGCTATCTCGTCATTTCCATCGCCATGGTGGCGGCCCGTCTGGTCGTGGAAAACGGCACTGTCATTGAAGCAGCGATTGCCGTGGGATCGTGTTCGGCTGTCGCCAAACGGCTTGCCGGTGTCGAGGCCGCGATACGCGGGTTGCCGGCAGATGGCGGGCTCGCGGCTGCGGTTCAGTCCGCGCCGATGACCGAGCTGTCGCCGATCGCCGATGTTCGCGGCAGCGCCGAATACCGGCTGGATGCGGTGCGCGAGATTGTTGCCCGGGCCGTATTGATGGCCGCCGGACCGATGAACGACCATATGGTGGCAGCATGAGCCAGGTTCTGCCTGAAGTCAGTGAAGCTCTGCTCTATCCGAGCGGTGTCCAACTTGGCCTCGGCCTTGAACGCGCCGATATCGCCTTCGCGGTCAATGGCGCAGCCGTCTCGGTCAATGTGCCACCGCTGCGCCGGCTGTCCCAGGTGCTGCGCGATGAATTGCAACTCACCGGCACCAAGGTCGGCTGCGACGCCGGTGATTGCGGCGCCTGCACGGTGCTGGTCGACGGCGACCCCGTCTGCGCCTGCCTGATGTCGGCGGCCTCGGCCGCCGGCGCATCGGTGACGACAGTCGAGGGGCTTGCCAATGACCGGCTTTCAGCGTTGCAGGCCTCCTTTCTCGCCCATGGCGCGGCGCAATGCGGCATCTGCACGCCGGCGCTGCTGGTCGCGGCAACAGCGCTGTTGGACACCAAACCGAGACCCACCGAGACCGAGGTGCAGGATGCGCTGGGCGGTATTTTGTGCCGCTGCACCGGCTACCGGAAGATCATCGCGGCGGTGATGGAGGCCTCCTTGCAGGCAGCCAGCCTCGATTTCTGCCTGCCCCAGTCCGGCCACGCCGTTGGCGCGTCACCCGTCAGGCTCGACGGCGTGCCGAAGGTCACCGGCGCTGAGAAATTCGGCGGCGATTCCTTCCCCGCCGATGCGCTTGCGGTGCTGGTGATCCGCTCGCCGCATTATCACGCCAGCTTCGCCTTTGGTGATCTCGACGGCTGGGCCAAGGCGCGTCCCGGTATCGTCGGTGTCTTCACGGCAGCCGATATTCCGGGAAAGAACTGTTTTGGCGTCATCGGCCCTTTCGCCGACCAGCCGGCGCTCGCCGAAGGCTTTGCGCGCCTGCGCGGCGAAGCGGTGGCGCTGGTCGCCGGCGAGCGCGAGGCGATGCTCGATCTCGATTTGTCGGATTTTCCGATCCGCTGGACCGAACTGCCGCATTTTCTCCAGCCTGCCGAAGCCCAGGCTGACGGCGCCGCGCTGATCCATGCAAATCGCCCTTCGAACCTGCTGACCTCCGGTTTTGTCGAACGCGGCGATCCCGAGGCGGCGCTTGCTGCCGCCGCCATCACGGTTTCCGGCGCCATCGACACCTCCTATGTCGAGCACGCCTATATCGAGCCGGAGGCCGGCCATGCCTATATGGACGGCGACACGCTGGTCGTCGTCGCCTGCACCCAGGCGCCCTACATGGACCGCGACGACACGGCGAAGGTGCTCGGCCTTGCCGTCGACAGGGTGCGTATCGTGCCGACCGCCACAGGCGGCGGCTTCGGCTCGAAACTCGATGTCTCGCTGCAACCGCTGATCGGCCTCGTGGCGCTGAAGACCGGACGGCCGGCGGCGCTCACCTACACCCGTAACGAATCGATGATGTCGACCACGAAGCGCCATCCCTCGGAAATGAAAGCGACCATCGGCGCCGATGCCGACGGCCATGTCACCGGCATGATCTTTGCCGGCGATTTCAACACCGGCGCCTATGCCAGTTGGGGACCGACCGTGGCCAACCGCGTGCCGGTACATGCATCCGGCCCCTATGCGACGCCGAACTACCGCGCCGAGGGCCGCGCCATCCACACGCATGGTCCGATCTCCGGCGCCTTCCGTGGCTTCGGCGTGCCACAGGCGACCATCATGCAGGAGACGCTCTATGATGAGCTGGCCGACAAGCTCGGCATCGACCGGCTCGACTTCCGCTTGAGAAACTGCCTTCGGAACGGTTCCGAAACGGTCACCGGACAGAGGCTGGAGTCCGGTGTCGGCATTGCCGAATGCCTTGAGGCGCTGCAGCCGCATTGGGCGCGCGCGACGGCTGACACAGACGTTTTCAACAGTGCTCATGTGGACAAAAAGCGCGGCGTTGGCATCGCTTCGTGCTGGTATGGCTGCGGCAACACTTCGCTGCCCAACCCGTCGACCATCCGCGTCGGCATTGTGGCTTCGGGTGACGTCATCCTGCACCAGGGCGCCGTCGATATCGGCCAGGGTTCGAACACCGTCATCACCCAGATCTGCGCCGATGCACTTGGCCTGCCGCTGGAAAGATTCCGGCTGAAGAGCGCCGATACGGCGATCAGCCCGGACGCCGGCAAGACCTCGGCCTCGCGCCAGACTTTTGTCACCGGCAAGGCGGCCGAAAAAGCCGGCCGCGCCTTGCGTGAAAAGATCCTGCGCTTCGCCAATGTCTCCGACAAGGCATCCCTGCAACTGGACGGTGCGGCGATCGTCATTCGCGAGGGTGACGCCACCCGCCGCATCGATCTCGCCTCACTCGACGCCGATGCCGACGGCTTCGTCTTCCGCGCCGAGGAGACTTACGACCCGCCGACGCTGCCGCTCGATGCCAAGGGCCAGGGCAAGCCCTACGCCCTCTATGGCTACGGCGCGCAGATCGCCGAACTCGAGGTCGATCTCAAGCTCGGCACGGTGAAGCTGCTGAAAATCACCGCGGCGCACGATGTCGGCAAGGCGATCAACCCGCTATTGGTCGAAGGCCAGATCGAAGGCGGCATCGCCCAAGGCATCGGCATGGCGCTGATGGAAGAATACATTCCCGGCCGCACCGAGAACCTGCACGATTATCTCATCCCGACCATCGGCGACGTGCCGCCGATCGAGACCATTCTGGTCGAGGTTCCCGATCCCGAAGGGCCGTTCGGCGCCAAGGGGCTGGGCGAGCATGTACTGATCCCGACGGCGCCGGCGATCCTCAACGCCATCCGCCACGCCACCGGCGTCCTGGTCACCAAGGTTCCGGCGACGCCGACGCGTATCCGCGCTGGCATTCGTGAAAAAGATGGCATCCGCGAAAAGGAGGCACGCCAATGAGCGAGCTTGCCGAACGTTTCGAAACCCATGATCCCGGCGAGAAGCTGGTGGCGGAGAAGATCCGCTGCGATGCCTGCCCGGTGATGTGCTACATCGCCGATGGCCGCACCGGCGCCTGCGACCGCTACGGCAATACCGGCGGCCGGATCGTGCGCATGGACCCGCTGACCATCCTCGACCATGCGGCCGAGACTGGCGCGGCTATGGTGCCCTTCATTGCCGAGGGCGAGGCATGGGATGGCGAACTGGTCAACACCGGCCGTCGCTTCGTCACGGCAATCGGCGCCGGCACCACCTATCCCGACTACAAGCCGGCGCCGTTCATCGTCAGCCAGGAGGTCGAGGGCGTCGATCTCGTCACCGTCGTCACCGAAGGCATTTTCTCGTATTGCGGCGTCAAGGTGAAGATCGACACCGACCGTCACCTTGGCCCGGAAACGGCTGTCGTGCGTTCGCAAGGCGAGGCGATCGGGCATGTCACAACAGGCGAGTATGGCTCGCAGATGCTGTCGCTCGGCGGTGTGCATCATTTGACCGGCGGCTCCAAGTCGGAAGGCCGCGCGACTTGCGACGCGCTGCTCAATCTGTGCAACCGCAAGCCGGTGGAACTCATCATCGATGGCGGCGCCACGATCATCGTCGAAGCCGGCAAACCACCCGTCATCGATGGCAAGCAGGAACACCGCATGCGCGTCGGCTGCGGCTCGGCCACCATCGGCATGTTCGCCACGCAATGGCGCGGGCTGGTCGACGAGGTGGTGGTGGTTGACGACCACATCACCGGCGTGGTTTCCGAGCACCAGGCTGGCAAGGTCTTGGGCTGGCAGGATACGGGCATAAAAATCGTCGGCCGGCGTTCGACGCCCGGCCGCTATTTCAAGGTTTCCGAGCCCGGCCTCGGCTGGGGCGGCACCTCGATTTCCGACCCGTTGTCGATCCTTGGCGACTGGAACGCCAAGAAGGGAGCGCGGCCGGGGCTGTCGCTGCTGATGGTTTCGACGACAGGCGAGCAGTTCGCCTATTACGAGCTCGACGACGAGCTGAAGCCGGTCGAGAAACCGTTCCCGGAGCGGCTGCAGAAGTCAGTCAATCTGATCGAGGACAATTGCGAGCCGGCTTTGTGCACCGTGCTGTTCATCGGCGGCGCCGGTGGCTCGCTGCGCGCCGGCGTCACCGAAAACCCGGTCAACCTCACCCGCTCAGTACAAGGCTTGAAGACTTATGTGACGGTCGGCGGCGCGCCGGTCTATGTCTGGCCCGGCGGCGGCATCACGCTGATGGTCGATGTCACGCGCGTGCCTGAAGGTGCCTTCGGCTATGTGCCGACGCCGGCGCTGGTGGCGCCGATTGAATTCACCTTGCGCCGTGACGACTATATCAGGCTCGGCGGCTACGAAGCCGAAATCCGCAGCGTCGAGGACATCGTCGCCAAGGGCGGCGAATACCTCAATGCACGCAGCGGCACCGGTGCCGCGGCCAGCAATCCATGGCCGCCGCTGGCGCAGTTGCGGCGCGATGCTTCAAACGGGACCGGATGATGGACGGCCCGCAAGCGCATTGGCTGCAGGACGGCAAGCGGCTGCATCTCAACCACGGGCCGATCGACCTGATCGTCGAGGCCTTTGGCGAGGCGCACGAATGCCAGCTGGCCTATGAGCAGGCGATTGCACGCTTCCAGACGATCCTGATCGAGTTGGTCGAGGAGCTTCCCGAATTGCGGCTCCCGGCATTTTTCCTGGCGCCACGCACCTTTGCCGGCCCGACGGCGCGCCGCATGGAAGCAGCCGTCATGCCCCTGGCGGAATGCTTCATAACACCGATGGCCGCCGTTGCCGGATCGGTAGCCGACGAAATGCTCGCCGCATTGCTTACCGGTCGCAAGCTCGAGCGCGCCTATGTCAACAATGGCGGCGACAGCGCTCTCCATATCGGCACGGGCCAGTCGATGGGTCTGGCGGTGGCCGGCACCGGCAATGGCATGGCCGACCGGATCACGATCCGCGCGGAAGATGGCGTTGGCGGCGTCGCCACCAGCGGTTGGCGCGGCCGCTCCTTCTCGCTTGGCATTGCCGACGCCGTCACCGTGCTGGCGCGGACCGGTGCCGAGGCCGATGCTGCGGCGACGCTCATTGCCAACGCGGTAGACCTGCCCGGCAATCCCGCAATCAGGCGCATTGCCGCACATGAACTGTCGCCCGACAGCGATCTCGGCGAGCGGCTGGTGACACAAGGCGTCGGCACGCTTGCACTTGGCGAAGTGGCGCGGGCGCTGGACAACGGCCTTGCTGTCGCCGAAGATTTTCGCCGGCGCGGCCTGATTGCCGCATCGGCGCTGTTTCTTGGCGGTGAGGCCCGCATCAGTGGCTCGGTTGCGCTTGCCGCGCCCAACAAAAATCCGAGGGAGGAAGTTGCCCATGCCTGAGTTTCCGATCCGCAAGATCGCGGTGCTGAGCGAAGAGATCTTTCACGAGGGCGGTCCGGTCGCGGACGTGCCGCGCCGGCGTGCTGCGGCCATGGCCGTGGTCAGGAACCCGTTCGCCGGGCGCTATGTCGAGGATTTGCAGAGCGCCATGGACGATCTGAAGCCGCTCGGCCTGCTGCTTTCCGACCGCCTGATCGCAGCGCTCGGCGGCGACGTCAAACAGATCGACGGGTACGGCAAGGGCGCCATCGTCGGCATTGCGGGCGAACTGGAGCACGGCGCGCTGTGGCATGTGCCGGGCGGCTACGCCATGCGTGAGCGGCTCGGCGACGCCAAGGCGATCGTTCCCTCGGCCAAGAAGGTCGGCGCCTTCGGCTCGAAGCTCGACGTGCCGCTCGGCCACATCAACGCCGCCTATGTGCGCAGCCATTTCGACGCCATGGAAGTCGGCATCAGCGATGGTCCGCGCCCCGATGAGATTCTTTTTTGTCTGGCCATGACCTGCGGGCCGCGCATCCACAACCGCATGGGCGGCCTTGCGGCCGACGGCATCAAGGCCTGGGACGGGCTGCGGTGAGCGGCGAGGATAATCTGCTCAAGCTGGTCGAGGTCGAGGCGCCGGACGATCAGGATTATCTCCTGCAGGAGCAGGTCGGCTTCATCCTGCGCAAGGCGCATCAGCGCCATGTCTCGATCTTCGCCGCGCATATCGGCGACCTGACGCCACCGCAATTCGCGGCACTGGCCAAGCTGCGCGATGTCGGCGAGACCTCGCAGAACCAGCTTGGCACGCTGATCGCCATGGATGCGGCAACAGTGAAGGGCGTCATCGACCGCCTAAAGGCGCGCGGCCTGGTCGAGCTTTCCAAGCACGAGGTCGACAAAAGGCGGCTGCTGGTCAATTTGACCCCCGAAGGCCGCGACGCCATCGAACGCCTGATACCCCTGGCGCGCGATATCACCAGAGAAACGCTGGCGCCGCTCTCGGCCAAGGAGATCACCACCTTCACGAAGCTGCTGGCGAAGCTTGCGTGAGGTCTATCAGATATCTGCCGTATCGATCCTGATCAGGGCCTGAACACCCCGGAACAAAGCGCCTGCAGTTTCGAAAAGACGCCCTTGCCGCCCGTGATGACTTGCGTCCCGCTCTGCAGCACCGTCTTCGGATCGGCCTTCAGAACAGTGCCGCCGGCCTCCTCGATCAACAGCATCCCGGCCAGGCAGTCCCAGGCGTTCATATGCTCTTCGACATAACCAAGCAGCCGGCCCGAGGCCACATAGGCCAACATCAGCGCGCCGGATGCGTTGCGGAAGAAGACGCCACCTTCGGCGAGGATCCTGCTGATCAGCACGGCGATGTTCTCGGCCTCAGCCCGGTTTGAAAATCCGGTTCCCACCGAGCCTTCCTCCAGGCTGGTCGCGGCACTTGTCTTGATCGGCCTGCCATTGACGAAGGCGCCGCCGCCGAGCCTGCCGTGGAAGGTTTCACCGGTCGATGGCTCGTGGATGACGCCGACGACCGTCTCCCCGTCCTTTGCGCAAGCGATCACCACGCACCAGGCCGGAATACCGCGTACGAAATTGGCGGTGCCGTCGATGGGGTCGATGACCCAGACATAGCCGGTCGAACCAGTGACCGAGGCATGCTCCTCGCCGACGATGCCGTCCTGCGGGTAATCGGCGGCGATGGCCGCGCGGATGAACAGCTCGACTTCGCGGTCGGCTTGCGAGACCAGGTCCTGATGGCCCTTGCTCTCGATGGTCAGGCTTTCCAGATCGCGGAAATATTTGAGGCCGAGTTCGCCTGCCCGCCGCGCCAGATCGATGGCAAACTGCGTGCGGGCGTCAAGATCATGGGTCACGGGAAAGCTCGCTCTTGCCTCTGGATGCTCCGCACTTAGCAGAGCATCGCTACCGGCAAAAGGACCCGGCGAGAGACAAAATGTCAGGCCGCCTGCGACAGCGATTTGTGCGCGTCGGCCAGGATCTCGAACGACCGCACCCGCGCCGCGTGGTCGAAGATTTGCGCGGTGACCATCACTTCATCGGCGCCGGTGCGGCGCACGAAGGCGTCGATGCCCTGGCGGACCGTTTCGGGAGAACCGACAACGGCGCAGGACAGCGCCTGGCCCAGCATGGTTTTCGCCATCGGATCGAGATCGCGGTCATAATTCTCGACCGGCGGCGGCAAGCGTCCGGGCCGGCCGGTGCGCAGATTGACGAAAGCCTGCTGCAGCGAGGTGAACAGCAGACGCGCCTCGGCATCGGTGGGTGCTGCAAAGACATTGAGGCCGAGCATGACATGCGGCCTGTCGAGCTGTTCCGACGGCTGGAAGCGCGAGCGGTAGATGTCCAGCGCATGATCGAGCTCGGCCGGCGCGAAATGCGAGGCGAAGGCATAGGGCAGGCCGAGCATGGCGGCGAGCTGCGCGCCATAAAGGCTGGAACCGAGGATCCAGATCGGTACGGACTGGCCCTCGCCCGGCACGGCCCTGAGGCGCTGGCCTTCCTCTGCGGGGAGGAAATAGCCCATCAGCTCGACGACATCCTGCGGAAAATTGTCGACGCCGGCCTCAAGGTTGCGGCGCAAGGCGCGCGCGGTGTTCATGTCGGTGCCGGGGGCCCGGCCGAGGCCGAGATCGATACGGCCGGGAAACAAGGCGGCCAGCGTGCCGAACTGCTCGGCAATGACCAGCGGCGCATGGTTGGGCAGCATGATGCCGCCCGCACCAACGCGAATGGTTTTGGTGCCGCCGGCGACATGGGCGATGACCACGGCCGTTGCTGCACTGGCGATGCCCGGCATGTTGTGGTGCTCGGCCAGCCAGTAGCGCTTGTAACCCAGCTGTTCGGCATGGCGGGCGAGATCGAGCGAGTTGGCCAGCGACTGCGAGGCATTGCTGCCTTCGACGATCGGCGACAGGTCGAGAACGGACAGTTCGGTCATACGTTGGTCTCCACGATCTTCTTCTCACGCACCTTGGCCTCGAAAGCCGTGCGGTCGGGAATGATGATGCCGAGCTGGTCTTCCAGCGTGTCGGCGAGTTGGGCGGCGGTGGTTATCTCTGTCTGCTCGGTGCGGCCGCCAAGGTGATGGATCGACAGCTTGACGCCGCGCAACGCGTAGCGCCGGTCCGGTGTGGCGCGTGCCGCAATGACGGTGGACAGGAAATGCGATGTCGGGCTGGTCGACAGGAAGTAGTTGGTGACGGAATAGTCGACCTCGTGTTGCGGCTGCAGGTCGAAGCGGTAGAGCGAGCGCCAGTCGCCACCGATTGAAGCCTGCAGGCGGAAATGATCGTCGGCCTCGACGATGCGGAATGTCTCGTGCGGGGTCTTTTGCTCCAGGCCTGGCTCGAGCAGCAGCGGCGCGGTCAGGGTCAGGCCGCCGAAGCCGACATCGGCGATATAGGTCCGGCCATCAAGCTCGATGCGCAAAAGCATGTGGCTGCGCGCGGTGATGGCATCTTCCGGCTGGCCCCAAAGCACGCGTGCGGCCAGGCCGATGACCTGAAAGCCAAGCGCCTTCAGCGCGTGCATGAGGAGGAGGTTGTGCTCGAAGCAATAGCCGCCACGCCCGCCAAGGATGATCTTGTCCTGCATAGCGGCAAGGTCGAGCCGGACCGGGCGGCCAAGAAACGGATCGATGTTCTCGAAGGGGATCGCCTGCGGATGCAGGAGATGCAGCGCCTTCAGCGTGTCCAGCGATGCGTCACGCGGACCGGCGTAGCCGATGCGAGCGAGATAGGCGTCGAGGTCGAAGGAAGCGTCGTTCATCGGGAAGGAGCACCGGCCATTGTCCGGCCGGATATAGGCATTCGCTCCGGGCGCCGCAAACACGGCTAGCCGGTTAGGCGGCGGCCTTGCCATTCTCCTCGGCGGGCTCGTCCTCCACCACGACGGTTTGCTGCGCGGCGAGGAAATTGCCGACAGGGCCGAGCCCCTCGAAATGGTCGCAGAACACTTTTATGACGACCAGCAGCGGCACCGCCATCAGGGCGCCGACGAAACCCCACAGCCATGACCAGAAGGCGATGGCGATGAAGATCGCCACGGCGTTGATCTCCAGGCGCCTGCCGACCACCATCGGTGTCACGAACTGGCCTTCGACAATATCGCACAACAGCACGAAGGCCGGCGCCAGCAGCGCGTAGGAAATGGTGTCGAAGCTGATCAGCGCCATCACCGCGACCAAAACGATGGTCAGCAGCGCGCCGACATAGGGCAGGAAGTTGAACAGCGCGGCGGCGACGCCCCAGACCAGCGGGTTGGGCATGCCGAGCGCCCACAGGCCAAGGCCGATGACGGCACCGAGGCCGACATTGATGATGGTGACGGTGAGCAGATAGTGCGAGATTTCGCGCTCGACGTCATAGACGACGCGCAACGCCCGCTTCTTCTCGCTGAGGCTGGCGAAGGACTGGATGATCTTCTCGTAGAACATCGTGCCCGAGGCGAGCAGGAACAGCGACAGCACGAAGATGATGGTGAGGCTTGTGCCCGCCGAGAGGATGTTGCTGGCGGCCGCCGACAGAATACCGGACTGGGCGACCGCCACCTTCTGGATGCCCGGCTCCTGCGAGGTCTCGGTCATTTGCTCGATCTGATGCGAGACCTGCATGATCTTTTCCAGCGGCCGCCGCAACTGCGCCAGCCGCTCGGTGAGCTGCTGGCCGATCGACGAGGTGTTGTTGAGGAGATCGATGACCGGGCCTGAGAGCAAATAGCCGGCGCTGGCGAAGACGCAGATGGACAGCAGCACCAGCAAGGTCGCCGACACCGCTTCGGGAATGCCGCGTTTGCGCAGCAGCCGCACGATCGGCGTCAATGTCAGCGCCAGCAGGAAGGCCAGCATGACCGGCATGAAGAAGGCGCGGGCGAAATAGAGCGTATAAACGGTCATGAAGATGAAAATGCCGACCAGCAGCGTGCGCATCAGATGCGTATCGGCACGCGCCACCTCGCGCGATTCTTCGGCCTCGGCAACGCCTGTGCCCAGAACGGCGGGTTCGGCTTTCATCACGGTCCCTCAGCGGCGCACCGCAATTGGTGCAAACCGTTGACCGAAAACGCTAGCGTGGCCTCAAGGTTCCGTTAGCCGGCAGGCCCGCGTCCGCAGCCCTAGCCGTTGCTCACGTAACTCAAGCGACGGGCGCTGCCACGGCCGGCGCGGTTTTCGCCGTTTCCTTGCGCACGATCGGCGCCACCTTGGTCCCGTAAAGTTCGATCGCCTTCATGGTCTTGGCATGCGGCATGGTGCCGATCGCCATCTGCAGCAGGAAGCGGTCATTGTTGAAGATTCTGTGCTGGGCGACGATCTTTTCGGCCACCTGCTCCGGACTGCCGACGAACAGCGCGCCATTGGGACCACGCGACTGGTCGAAATGCGCTCGCGATGTCGGGCCCCAGCCACGCTCACGGCCTATGCGGTTCATCACTTCGGCCTGCGGACCGTAGAAATCGTCGGCAGCCTGCTCGGTCGTCTCGGCAATGAAGCCGTGCACGTTGATGCTGGTGGCAAGCCCTGCCGGGTCACTGCCGGCGCGCTTGGCAGCTTCGCGGTAAAGATCGAACAGCGGCGCGAAGCGCGCCGGTTCGCCGCCGATGATGGCGAGCGCCAGCGGCAAGCCGAGCGCGCCGGCGCGGGCAGCGGACTGTGGCGTCCCGCCAATGGCGATCCAGACCGGCAACCTGTCCTGAAACGGCCGGGGATAGACGCCACGATCGTTGATCGGTGCACGCAGATTGCCGGACCAGGTGACCTTCACCTGATCGCGGATGGCAAGCAGCAGATCGAGCTTTTCGGCGAAGAGTTCGTCATAGTCTTCAAGATTGTAGCCGAACAGCGGGAAGGATTCGATGAACGAACCGCGCCCGGCCATGATCTCGGCACGGCCGCCCGACAGAAGATCGAGCGTGGCGAACTGCTGGAACACGCGCACCGGATCGTCCGAGGAGAGCACGGTGACCGCGCTGGTCAGCTTGATGCGTTTCGAGCGTTCGGCAGCCGCCGCCAGGGCCACGACCGGCGCAGAGGCGGCATAGTCAGGCCGGTGATGCTCGCCCAGACCGAAGACGTCGAGACCGACCTGGTCGGCCAGTTCGACCTCCTCGATCAGGTTGCGCAGCCGCTCATGCGGCCCGATGGCGCCGGGGCCCGGCTGCGGGCTGACGTCGGCAAAGGTGTAGAGACCGAGTTCCATGTGATGTCATCCTGGTGTTGGGTTTTGCCGCTAGAAGTAGCCACCGCCCCGCCTCGCCGCCAGAGGGGCTGGCGGTGAACAGTGCATGTTGATTTGGTGAAAAAGGCGTCTCCCGCGCGCAACATCGCGGAATTTCATGGCTGGCATACCGTTTTGGCGCTTGAACTCTCGGCATTCGCGCGTATGTAAGCGTCGCGAATTGACTTCAGGGAAGTGGACTTGGCTATCTACAGGGAAAAAGACATTTTCGAGCGGCGCAATGCCGCGAACGAGGCAAAGAAGGCGCTTCTGGAGCGCTTCAAGTCGAAGCCGGCGGCAGATGACCCTGCAGTCGTGGCGCGACAGGCCGAACGCAAGGCAATCCTCGAGGCCCGCGAGATTCGCGAAGCTGAAAAGGCAAGGCTGAAGCAGGAGAAGCTGGCACGCGAGGCGGTCGAGAAGGCCGAGCGCGAGGCAGCGGCCGAAGCGGCACGCATTGCGGCCGAAGAAGCGTCACAGGCTGAAGCGAAGATCAAGGAAGCCGAAGAGAACGAGCGCATCGCCCGTTTGCTGGCCGACGAAGCCGAACGCAAAGCAAAACGCGACGCACGCTATGCGGCGCGCAAGCAGCGCACCGGCAGAACGCCTCCAGGCTTCTCAGCCCGCTAACGCCTTAGCGGCCAAGCTTCGAAATTTGGAACCAGGGTCGCCTTGCAGCGGCCCTGAAGGCGTTTGCGTGAAAGCAAGGCTTTGAGCGTCTCCGAGGCAGGTCATGTCGGCGGCCGCGCCCCCTCGGGCCAAGCCCGAGGACGAACGCCCGGACGCAATCAGGCCGCGAACTTCAGTCCCATGATGCCGCAGACGATCAGCGCGATGCAGGCGAGCCTGATCGCGGTGGCCGGCTCGCCGAGCAGCCAGATGCCGAGCAGCGCCGTGCCGACGGTGCCGATGCCGGTCCACACCGCATAGGCGGTGCCGACGGGAAGCGCCTTCAGCGCCAGGCCAAGCAAAGTAAGGCTGACGATCATCGAAGCGACGGTGAGGACCGTCGGCACCAGTTTCGAGAAGCCATCGGTGTATTTGAGCCCGATCGCCCAGCCGATTTCGAACAGGCCGGCGAAAAACAGAAGAATCCATGACATCGGGAACGCTCCATCCAGCATCAGGCCGGAGACAAATCCGCTCCTGAGATGCTGATCATAATGGCGGGTCGTCCCGACCGAATTTTCGGGGAGGCGCGGGGTCGTCCCCGCGCCATAGATATAGGATTGCCCAAACGCCCGATCAACCCGGCGGCATTGTCTGACGCCGCCGGCGGGATTTTGCCGCGCCTGACTTGCCGAGCCTACTTTTCCTTGATGCGCATCGCCTTGACCGGCGGCGCCTTCAGGGCGGGAGCGGCTACCGGCTTCTTGGCATCCTTCTTCGGCTTGCGGGCTTCCTTGCCTGCCTTCATCGCACCTTTAGCCATGATTCGTTCCTCCAGTTGCGGGATGCAGAGTGAAACAAGAGAAACGCTTTGCTGCAAGGGGGCAGCGCGCCCGTCG
The DNA here is from genome assembly GCF_056402995.1 of Mesorhizobium sp. P3_A8. Taxonomy (NCBI): domain Bacteria; kingdom Pseudomonadati; phylum Pseudomonadota; class Alphaproteobacteria; order Hyphomicrobiales; family Phyllobacteriaceae; genus Mesorhizobium; species Mesorhizobium sp. P3_A8. Next base: position 559,644 of record NZ_JBFUGI010000001.1, read on the forward strand.
CGGCGGCCGGCAGGCTGCTTTCAACCGGTTTCTAATTTGCTCGTAAACCATGGCGGTCCGTGCCATTCTCATCTTCGCACTGCAGCATCGACCCGCGCTTTCGCCGGGTGATCGCTGGGCAGGCCGGTCAGGACGACAATGCGGATCCACATTGGCTGCGAGATGAGTTTCGACTTCCCGCAGGAAACGCCGCTGATCGCGATGCTCAATGTCCACTATTCCCGCGCCTCCGATCTCGAGCGCCCGGATTTTCTGACATCGAATCCGCCGGTGCCGATCGAGAGCTACCGCGACAGTTTCGGCAATTGGTGCAACCGCTTCGTTGCTCCACCCGGCCGGTTCACATTCGGCACCGATGCGGTCATCCGCGCGCCCGGCACATTCGAGATGAGCGAACTGATGGCCTGGCAGCACGAGGTGCGCGACCTGCCGGCGGAAACGCTGCTGTTCCTGCTGCCCAGCCGGTTTTGCGAGAGCGACCTTTTGGCCAGCGAAGCGTGGCGGCTGTTCGGCCATACGCCGCTCGGCATCCCGCGCGTGCAGGCGGTGTGCGATTTCGTCCACAACCACATCATCTTCAATTACGGCAACGCGCGGCCGACGCGCACCGCGGCGGAAGCCTATCGCGAGCAGAGCGGCGTGTGTCGCGACTACGCGCATCTCGCCGTCACCTTCTGCCGGGCACTCAACATCCCGACGCGTTACTGCACCGGTTACATCAGCGATATTGGCATGCCGAAGCCGTGGTCGAGCATGGATTTCTGCGCCTGGATGGAGGTCTATCTCGGCGGCCGCTGGCACGCTTTCGACCCGCGCAACAACGCACCGCGCATCGGTCGCATCCTGATCGCCTCCGGGCGCGATGCGGCAGATGTGCCGCTAACCCATATTTTCGGACCAGGGACACTTGCCGGCTTCAAGGTGTGGACCGACGAGATCGTCGAATAGAAGGCGTTCCTGCTCGCAAGTCTTCAACCGTCTGAACGGCTGGACGGTTCGCGCGTTGTGCTGCCTGTGGAGCTTCGGCGGCAGGGCCGTTACAATGGGCATGCTGAAGGGGACAAGACTGCATGGCCGGGCATGGTGGCTCGAAAACGGTTATCTACGCGGCGCTCGCCGGTAATCTGGCGATCGCGCTGACCAAATTCGCCGCCGCCTTCTTCACCGGCAGCTCGGCGATGCTGTCGGAAGGCGTGCACTCGCTGGTCGATACCGGCAATGGCGGCCTGCTGCTCTACGGCATGCACCGGGCCGCGCGACCGGCCGACCGCACGCATCCGCTCGGCCACGGCCGCGAACTTTACTTCTGGAGCTTCATCGTTGCCCTGCTGGTGTTCGCGCTGGGCGCCGGCGTGTCGTTCTACGAGGGCATCATCCACATCATGGCGCCGGAACCTGTCGCCAACGCCAAGGTCAATTATATCGTTCTCGGCCTGTCCTTCCTGTTCGAAGGCAGCTCCTGGATGGTGGCGCTGAAGGAATTTCGCCGAGAGAAGGGCAAGCAGGGCTGGCTGCAGGCCGTACAATCGAGCAAGGATCCGAGCGTCTATACGGTGCTGTTCGAGGACAGTGCGGCGCTTCTCGGCCTGATCGTCGCCTTTGTCGGCATATTGGCGGCGGAGTTGCTGGAGATGCCGGAGCTCGACGGCGCCGCCTCGATCGGCATCGCACTCATCCTCGGTGCAACAGCGATCTTCCTGGCCCGCGAAAGCAAGGGGCTGCTCATCGGCGAGCCGGCTTCCCCCGAGGTGCAGAAAAAGGTGCTGGCGATCGTCCAGCAGGATCCGGCGGTGCAGCGGGCCAACGGCGTGCTGACCGTCCACATGGGACCGCAAGAGATCGTTGCCGGCTTGAGCATCGAGTTCGAGGACCATCTGACGGCGCCCGAGATCGAAGCCTGTGTCGAGCGCCTCGAGGCACTGCTGAAGAAGGAGATGCCGGAGATCACGCGGCTGTTCGTCAAGCCGCAGACGACAGGCACCTGGGAGCAGCGGCGCAAGCTGATCGAAGCCGCGTCCAACTAGTCCTGGACCACAGGTGCATCGTTTGCTCCGGCGCCTTGCTCCGCTAAGATCAGTGGGTGGATTTTTGGAGGAACAACCATGAAGATCGATGGCGGGTGCCATTGCGGCGCCATCACCTACGAAGCGGAAGTCGACCCGGCAAAGACCTCGATCTGCCATTGCACTGACTGCCAGCAACTGACCGGCACGGCCTTTCGCGTCACCGTTCCCGCGCCTGAGGAACATTATCGGATCACCCGGGGGACGCCGAAAGTCTATATCAAAACCGTAGCGAGTGGCGCCAAGCGCGTTCAGGCCTTCTGCGCCGACTGCGGTTCACATCTTTACGCAACGTCGGTCGGCGATGGCCCGAAAATCTATGGGATCAGGGTCGGCACCGCGCGGCAACGCCAGGATTTGACCCCAAGACAACAGAAGTGGCACAGATCGGCTCTGCACTGGCTTCCGGAATTCGAAGGCATGGCAACCGTGGAGGAGCAGTAGCCCCGTTTCTCGGGTCGAAAGCCGCCCAGACACGCAATTATGTGCTAGCGTCACTCGCCATCAAACGGGCGGGGATAGCGATGTTGGAAACGGACAAGTTGTTTGCCGGCTCGATCCCGGAAAACTACGACCGCTATATGGTGCCGCTGATTTTCGAGCCGTTTGCCGCGGACCTTGCCCGGCGAGCCGCGTCCCTCTCGCCCAGCGCCGTGCTGGAAGTCGCCGCGGGCACCGGCGTCGTCACCCGAGCCCTGGCGCCAAAACTATCCCCTGACGCAAGCTATGTCGTGACCGACCTCAACCAGCCGATGCTCGACTACGCTGCGTCGCGTCAAGCGCCCGACAGTCGCATCCGATGGCGCCAGGCTGACGCCATGGCGCTGCCATTTGAAGATGCGGCCTTCGATCTCGTTTGCTGCCAGTTCGGTGCGATGTTCTTTCCCAGCCGCCCCGCCGCCTACCGCGAGGCAAGGCGGGTGCTGAAGCCCGGCGGCCATTTTCTGTTCAACGTATGGGATCGCATCGAAGAGAATGTGTTTGCCGATGATGTGACGAATGCCTTGGCCAGGATGTTTCCGAACGATCCACCCCGCTTTCTGGCCCGCACGCCGCACGGCTACCACGATACGGCATTGATCCGCAGCGACCTTGAGGAGGCAGGTTTTTCCAGCGTGGCGATCGAGACGAGGGCTGAACAAAGCCGTGCGCCCTCGCCGCGCATTCCGGCCGTTGCCTATTGTCAGGGAACCGTGCTTCGCACCGAGATCGTGGCCCGTGATCCGGGGAAACTCGACGCCGCCACGGACTATGCCGCAGCCGCGATTGCGGCCAGGCATGGCAGCGGCGAGGTTGCCGCCAAAATTCAGGCACATGTCATCGTGGCTGTGGCCTAAAGCGCATCGCGTCGAAACGGGTTCAGTCGTCGCCCTCGACGACCCGCAGCCTGAGCTGTCCGGTCTTTGAATCGGCAACGCGCGGGCCGGGGTCAAGTTTGGCAGGTGCCCTTGACGGTGTCTCCGGGGCCGCATCGCCATCGGGCTGCACGCCGAACTCCAGCGCCTCGATCTTCTGGCCGCGCTTGGTCACCTTCGATGTCGAGACAAGGATGTCATCGATGTCCTTGGCCGACTGGCCGAAATGGACCTGCAGCTTGCGCACGCGTTCGTCGACACGCGCGACATCCTCCATCAGCCGGATCACCTCGCCCTGGATCAGATGCGCCTGTTCGCGCATGCGGGCATCCTTGAGTATCGCCTGGATGACCTGGATCGACAGCATCAGCAGCGATGGCGAGACGATGACAATTCGGGCGCGGTGCGCCTTGTGGATGATCGCCTCGAAGTTTTCGTGGATCTCGGCGAACACCGATTCCGACGGCACGAACATGAAGGCGGTGTCCTGCGTCTCGCCCTGGATCAGGTATTTCTCCGAGATATCGCGGACATGGATCTCGATGTCGCGGCGGAAAGCCTGCGAAGCAACCTTCTGCAGATCGGCGCCGTCGGCGGCGCGGATGGCATTCCAGGCTTCCAGTGGAAATTTTGCGTCGATGGCCAGCGACGGCGCGCCGTTGGGCATCTTCACCAGGCAATCCGGCCGGCTGCCGTTCGACAGCGTCGCCTGGAATTCGTAGGCGCCCATCGGCAGGCCGTCGGCGACGATCGCCTCCATGCGTGACTGACCGAAGGCGCCACGCGTCTGCTTGTTGGAGAGGATCGCCTGCAACTGCACGACCTGGCCGGCAAGCGACTGGATGTTGCCTTGCGCGACGTCGATGATCGCCAGCCGCTCCTGCAGTTTGGCCAGGCTCTCATGCGTGGATTTGGTCTGCTCGGTCATGGTCTGGCCGAGCCGGCCGGTCATGGCGTCGAGCCGCTGGCCGATCGACTGCGTCAGCTCGGCCTGGCGCGCGCCGAACACTTCGGCGATGGCGCCCATGCGGCCCTGCATCTCGGCCTGGCTTTGCAATATGCCGGCCATCCGCGCCTCGGCGTCGCGGGCATGGTCGGCGGCTTCCGCGGCAGCGACCGCGCGCGCCTTGGCCGACCGCCACAGCGCGATGACCAGCGCCACGAACAGGCCGAGAAACAGCAAGGCGCCGAAGGCCAGGGCGTGGCCGAGCGTGATTGTCGAGGCGCCAAGCCGGGCGACAGGCTGCGAAAGGATGCTACTCAGATCATTCATGTGGACAGCATAGCCGATTCGGCCTGATCGCACAGATCAAAACAAGAACACGGCTTGGATGCCCCGGTTGACGCTTTTCGCTGGACGTCTTACGTGGGACGCCATGCCGATCAAGCCGCTCATCATCCTTCCCGATCCCATCCTGCGCCAGCTTTCCAAGCCGGTGGAGCGCGTCGACGCTCCTTTGCGCAAACTCGCCGACGACATGCTGGCGACCATGTATGACGCGCCCGGCATCGGGCTGGCGGCAATCCAGATCGGCGAGCCCGTGCGCATGCTGGTGATCGACCTCGCCAAGGAAGACGAAACGCCGGCGCCGCATGTCTTCATCAACCCGGAGGTGCTGAGCAGCGCCGACGCGCGTTCGGTCTACGAGGAAGGCTGCCTGTCGATCCCCGACTATTACGCCGAGGTCGAACGCCCGGCTTCCGTTCGCGTGAAATATCTCGATCGCGACGGCAAGCTGCAGGAGATGGAGGCCGAAGGCCTGATGGCCACCTGCCTGCAGCATGAGATTGACCATCTCAACGGCGTTCTGTTCATCGACCACATCTCGAAGCTGAAGCGCGACATGGTGGTGAAGAAGTTCAAGAAGCTCGCCAAGGACAAGGCGCCGGGCAAGCTGGTGGGATAGGGGAAAATGCCCCTTCGCGTCATCTTCATGGGCACGCCGGAGTTTTCGGTGCCGACGCTGCGCGCGATCGCCGAGGCCGGACATGAGATTTCAGCCGTCTACACGCAGCCGCCGCGCGCCGCCGGCCGGCGCGGGCTGGAGCTGACGACGTCGCCGGTGCAGCGCGAGGCCGAACGGCTGGGCATCGAGGTACGTACGCCGACATCCCTCAAGAGCGAGGCCGAGCAGGCGGCCTTCAGCGCCCTCGGCGCCGATATCGCCGTGGTCGTCGCCTATGGTTTGCTGTTGCCGAAGGCTGTTCTCGACGCACCCCGGCTTGGCTGCATCAACGGCCATGCGTCGCTTTTGCCGCGCTGGCGCGGTGCCGCCCCCATCCAGCGCGCCATCATGGCTGGAGACCTGGAAAGCGGCATGATGGTGATGCGCATGGAAGAGGGGCTGGACACCGGACCGGTGGGATTGCTTGAAAAATGCGCCATCGAACCCGATATGACTGCCGGCGATCTGCATGATCGGTTGATGAGTGTCGGTGCTGCCCTGATGGTGGAAGCGCTGGCGCGGCTGGAAAGGAATACCCTGACATTTACCGCGCAAGCGGCGGAAGGGGTGACTTACGCCAGAAAAATCGATAAATCCGAGACGCACGTGGACTGGACGCGGCCTGCGGCCGAGGTTCATAACCACATTCGTGGCCTGTCGCCCTTTCCCGGCGCCTGGTCCGAAATTGAAATTGGCGGCCGCATGGAACGGCTGAAACTGCTTCGCTCAACACTGTCCGATGGCTTGTCGCTTTCGGAAGATTTGGGCGAGTCGGGAGGAATTCTCGATGACCGGCTGACGGTCGCCTGCGGAACAGGCGCGGTCAGGCTGGTCGAAGTTCAACGTGCGGGCGGAAAGCCCGCCGCCGCGTCGGAATTCCTGCGCGGAGCCAAGATCGTAAAAGGAATGAAGTTCTCATGAGCATGATGTCGATACGCGCGGCAACGCCGCGGGATCGCGAGGCCATTCGCCTCGTCGAAGAACACGCTTTCGGCCAACAGGCGGAGGCCGGGCTGGTCGACGCGTTGGTGACTGGCGGCGACGCCGTCGTCGAGCTGGTGGCGGAAGAAGACGGCCAGGTGGTCGGCCATATCCTGTTTTCGCGGCTGTTCGTCAGCAATGGCGGCAAGAGCTTTGCGGCCGTGGCGCTGGCGCCGCTGGCGGTGGAGCCGTCGTTCCATGGCAGCGGCATTGGCGGCGCGCTGATCCGCGAGGCGCATATCCGTCTCAGGGATGCCGGCGAGACGCTGGCCGTGGTGCTAGGCGACCCGGCCTATTACGGCCGTTTCGGCTACAGCCATGCGCGTGCCGAAAAGTTCGAGAGCGAATACCAGGGCGAAGCGCTGCAGGCGTTGACCTGGGGCGACGCTCCGGAGGCCGGCCGGCTGGTCTACGCTTCCGCCTTCACCGCACTCGCCGCGTAGGCGAGTGCGTATAGCGCTCCGGCATGCCGCGTTTTCGCCTCGACATCGAATATGACGGCCGCCTGTTTGCCGGCTGGCAGCACCAGGCCGATCAGCCTTCGGTGCAGCAGGCGATCGAGCAGGCCATCGAAAAATTCAGTGGCGAGGCGGTGCGGATGCGCGCCGCCGGCCGCACCGATGCCGGCGTGCATGCGACCGCCCAGGTCGCACATGTCGACCTCGCCAAGGCATGGCCTGAAGACAAGGTGCGCGATGCCATCAACGCCCATCTGCAGGCAGCTGGCGCGCATGTCGCCATCCTGAAGGCGACAATCGTCCCCGACGATTTCGATGCGCGCTTCTCGGCCACTGGCCGGCATTACCTCTACCGCATCCTCAACCGGCGCGCGCCCGCGGCGCTGGACAAGGGCAAGGTGTGGTGGGTGCCGAAGCGGCTCGATGCCGAGGCCATGCATGAGGCAGCGAAAACCCTGCTTGGCCGGCATGACTTCACCACCTTCCGCTCGACCCAGTGCCAGGCCAACAGCCCGATCAGGACGCTGGAGCGGCTCGATGTGAGCCGGCACGGTGACCTGATCGAAGTGAGGGCTTCGGCGCGCTCCTTCCTGCACAACCAGGTGCGCTCGATGGTCGGCTCGCTCAAGCGCGTCGGCGATGGCGGCTGGACCGCGGCCGACCTCAAGGCTGCGCTCGAAGCACGCGACCGCGCTGCCTGCGGCCAGGTGGCGCCGCCCGACGGGCTTTTTCTCGTTGGTGTCGATTATCCCTGAATAGAGTCCGAAGGCTCTATTCAGAATAGAGTCCGGGGGCTCTATTCGGAATAGAGCCAGGAGCCCCCTACCCCGGGGACAGTCCGGAAAGGCTTTGAGCCCCGATATCATCGGGGACGGTGATGCCAAGCAGCATCTGCAACCCGAACAGCACCAACAACGAAGCGATGAACATGCCGGTGAAAACGGCGGTGCCGACTGCCGCGCCCTTGCCGATCGTGGCGTTGGTCATACGCCAGGTCAGCACCATCGACAGGGCAAACAGCAGCAGCGACACAATGCTCGAGATCTGGCTCGCCGAGGACAGGAAAAGCCGGATCAGCGCCGAAGGCAGCATCAGCCAGGCGGTGATGGCCGAGGCCCAGTTGCTGGCGACGACATAGTGGACAAAGCGCCCGCCGATGCCGGCGCGCGGCGCGACCAGAGCGAGCGCGATCAGCGGCAGCACCCAGGAGCCAATATCGACCGTCGCCAGGCGTATCAGCATCCCGAAACGGCCGACGAAGGCGTCGGGATCGCCGATCTCGTTGGCGATGCCGACCCAGCCGACGATCAACGCCGGTGCCGCAACGACGATGGCGAAGAAGGAATTCCAGAAGCCGTCGGCCGACAGGTCGAGCAGGCGCAGGCCGTCGGCCTTGCCGAGCATCAGCCGCCAGGCGCCGATCAGCGAAGCTTGGGTTTCGTCCGCCGTAAGCATGCTGCTCAGCCCCGCCCGAACCAGTCTTCGATGAAGCGCTGGTAGATCCGCGTCAGCGTTTCGAGATCGGCGATGGCGACGCGCTCGTCGACCATGTGCATGGTCTTGCCGACCAGGCCGAACTCGACCACCGGGCAGTAATCCTTGATGAAGCGCGCATCCGATGTGCCGCCGGAGGTCGACAGCGTCGGCTCCTTGCCGACCGCCGCCTTGATCGAGCCGGCAAGCGTGTCGACGAGCTTGTCGTCACGGGTCAGAAAGACATGGCTTGGCCTGTCGCGCCAGACAAGGTCGTAATCAACCGGCGTCTTCTTGCCCGGCCGGTACTTCTTGCGCTTGGCTGCCTGGTCGAGGCGGTTGTGGATTTCGGCCTGCACGGTCTCGGCCGTCCAGGTATCGTTGAAGCGAATGTTGAAGGTCGCGGTGGCCTTGGCCGGAATGACATTGGTGGCCGGGTTGCCGACATCGATGGAGGTGACCTCCAGGTTGGTCGGCTGGAAATCCTTCGTGCCCTTGTCAAAGACGGGATGCAGCAAGGCGTCGACCAGGCTCATCAGCCCGCGCACCGGATTGTCGGCAAGTTGCGGATAGGCGGCATGGCCCTGGCGGCCATTGACAGTGATCGAACCGGACATCGAGCCGCGGCGGCCGATCTTGATCATGTCGCCGAGCGCATCGGGGTTGGTCGGTTCGCCGACGATCGAGGCATCCCATTTCTCGCCTTTGGAAGCCGCCCATTCGAGCAGCTTGACAGTGCCGTTGATGGCGGGGCCTTCCTCGTCGCCGGTGATCAGCAGCGAGACCGAGCCCTTGGGGCCGCCATGCGTCTCGACATGGCGCGCCACGGCAGCAATGAAACAGGCAATGCCGCCCTTCATGTCGACCGCACCACGGCCATACATTTCGCCATTGGCGATCTCGGCGGCGAAGGGCGGATGCGTCCAGGCGGCTTCGTCGCCAACCGGCACGACATCGGTATGGCCGGCGAACATCAGATGCGGGCCGTTGCCGGACCGCCTTGCATAGAGGTTCTCGATGTCGGGCGTGCCGTCTTCCGAAAACACCGGCCGGTCGACCAGGAAGCCGAGCGGCTTCAGCATCGTTTCCAGCGCGCTCAGCGCACCGCCTTCGGCTGGTGTCACCGAGGCACAACGGATGAGGGCGGCAAGGTTTTCGGCGGGGTCTGTCGGCAGCGTCATGGCAAAAGCGATAGTCGAAAGCGGAAGGCCTGTCACGGCCAGACATAGAGGCCAGCCCCATGGCAGACGATGCCGCCGACATTATGGTTTTCATGTCGTATAGTTGCGGACAGGTGCGGAGCAAGAGATGGCAGACGGGGAAAAGCGGATCGTCATCGCCGGCGCCGGCAGCATTGGCTGCTATGTCGGCGGCTGCCTGGCGCTTGCCGGGCGGCAGGTGATTCTGCTGGCCCGGCAGCGCATCGAGGCCGCGCTGCGGCAGGGTGGATTGCGCATCAGCGACCTTGAAGGCCGCGATCGCCTGGTCAAGCCGGACGGGCTCGGGATCACCGCCGATCCGTCCGCCGCCTTGCCGAAGGCGGGCGTGATCCTGGTGACCGTCAAGAGTGGTGCGACGCAGGAGATGGCAGCGCTGATCAAGGCACATGCCCGCCCCGATGCCGTGGTGATCAGCCTGCAGAACGGCGTCGACAATGCCGACAGGCTGCGATCCGGGCTTGGCCAGCGAACCGTGCTGGCCGGCATGGTGCCGTTCAATGTGGTGCAATCGCCGGACGGCGACCTACCGCTGCGCGTCCACCGCGCCAGCGACGGCAAGGTGATGATCGAGGACGGCGGCGCCGGCCTTGCCGGCCTTCTCGATGTCGCCAGTCTTCTTGATGTCGAAGGACTGGCGGTCGAGACGCATGGCGACATGAAGGCTGTGCTGTGGGGCAAGCTTCTGATGAATCTCAACAACGCGCTGGTGGCGCTGTCGGGCCTGCCGCTGGCGAGCGAACTCGCCGATCGCCGCTGGCGGTTGATCCTGGCCGGCCAGATCGACGAGGCCCTGCTGGCGATGAAAGCCTCCGATATCGAGCCGGCGCGCGTCGCCGGGCTGCGGCCGGCGCTGCTGCCGAAGGTGCTCCGGCTGCCGGACTGGCTGTTCAAACTGCTGGCGCGGCGCATGCTGGCGATCGACCCCGAGGCCCGCTCGTCGATGTGGGACGATCTGCAGCGCGGCCGGCCGACGGAGATCGGCGAGTTGCAGGGGGCGGTGATCGGCCTCGCCGAAAAAACGGGTACGCCGGCGCCGCTCCTGAAAAGCGTTACCGCTTTGGTGCGCGCGGCTGAGGCGGCGCGGCTGGGCTCGCCGGGCCTGACGCCGGAACAGGTTGCGCCGCCGGGTGGCGCTCGATCAGCGTGATCTTCTGCCAGATCTTTCGCGACAGGTTGGACGCCAGGTTCTCGATGTCGTTGACGCCGTCGATGACGACGTCATCATTGACCGACTGGGCGAAGAGCGCGGCGATCTTGCCGGTGATCGACAGCATTTCGGAGCAATAGTCGAGGTAGCGCGCCAGGTCGGCGGCATTGGTGATGCGGGCGGGCGAATGCGCCGTCGGCCTGAAACTGGCCGAAAGTGCTGCCGGATCTTTGGTCAGCTGGTGCATGTCGATGACATGGATCAGCGAGCGCAGGCCGTGCAATTGGCGGAACACCCGCTTGCGCTTGATACGCTCCTCGGTGCGGATCAGCGCCAGCAGGCCGAGCACGGCAAGGATGATCATGTTGATCGTGGCTTCGATGCCTTGCACTGATTGCACCGCATCGTCGGCCTGGGAGATGTGAATGAGCGGCAGGATGGTGCCGACGAACAGGAAGATCAGCGCGCCGGCGACGACGGCGGCGATGATCAGCCCGCGCAGCCACCAGATCGGCGCCTCGAGCGCCTGAGCCGCCTTGGCCAGATCGCGCGACAGCGACACCAGTTCGGCGGCGACGCCACGCAGTCCGGCCTGGGGAAACCGTTCTGCAACGCGCTCCTCAAGCCGCTCGGCGGTGTCGATGATCAGTTTCGGATCAAGCGTGCGGTAGCGCATGTCCGATCGATCCTCAGGGTTGCGCCGGCTCGTTGGTGTGCCGGCCATAGCGGTTGGGCCCAGGCTGCCCTGGAAACAGGCACAACACAAGAAAGGCGACGATCGAGACGACCGGCACGAACAGGATCAGTGCGGCAATACCCGGCTTGTCGAGGTCATGCAGGCGTTTCACCGCCAGTGCGATGTTCGACCACAGCGAGGCGATGAAGGCGATGAAGAAGATGAACGACCACATGTTGCTCTCGGCCGAGCCTTCCGGCACCAGCGTGAAGCGGTAGAGCGGGAATGCCTGGATGATGGCGACCAGCAGCCCGCCAAGAAAATAGGCCGCGCGGCTGACGCGGCCCGATGTTTTGAAGAAAAGCCAGGTGAGATCCGATCTGTCAGGCAAGCGGGTCCGGTCCGTATTGATTGGCACCCTTGGTGCCTTCGAGAATTCCTAGCTCAACCAGCAGCCAGATGGCGCCGATGAAGGGCACGAGGGCGATCAGCGTCCACCAACCGGACTTGCCACGGTCATGCCAGCGTTTGGCGTAGATGCCGAAGATCGAATAGAGCATGGCGAGCGTGTATAGCACATAGATAAAGCCGTAAGGCATGCTGTTGAATGTCGTGCCGAGGATATTGTCGAGAATCATCGCGACAATCGCACCGACGAAAATCACACCCACGCAAGCCCAGAATTTACCGCGGTTGATGCGGCCCTCGTAGCTGGTCAGCAGATATTTCCAGTCCATGTCACCCCTCCATGTGAATCAGCGCGACCGATTGTCGCGCCGGCGGAAGGTGCGCCCGCTTTGCGAAAATATCAATCGCGCAGCAACTCGTTGATCGAGGTCTTGGAGCGGGTCTTGGCATCGACCCGCTTGACGATGACGGCGCAGTAGAGGCTGGGGCCAGGCTCGTTGTTTGGAAACGGCTTGCCGGGCATCGAGCCGGCGACGACGACGGAATTTGGCGGCACTTCGCCATAGAAGATTTCGCCGGTGGCGCGGTCGACGATCTTGGTCGACTGGCCGATGAAGACGCCCATGCCGAGCACCGAGCCTTCGCGCACGATGCAACCCTCGACGACTTCCGAACGCGCGCCGATGAAGCAATTGTCCTCGATGATGGTGGGGCCGGCCTGCATCGGCTCCAGCACGCCGCCGATGCCGACGCCGCCTGACAGGTGCACGTTCTTGCCGATCTGGGCGCAGGAGCCGACCGAAGCCCAGGTGTCGACCATGGTGCCCGTATCGACATAGGCACCGACATTGACGAATGACGGCATCAGCACGGCGCCCGGGGCGACATAGGCCGAGCGGCGCACGATCGACGACGGCACCGCGCGAAAACCCGCCTTCTCGAAATCGACGGCGCTCCAGCCATCGAACTTCGACGGCACCTTGTCCCACCACACGGCTTCGCCCGGACCGCCCTTGATGATCTCCATCGGGTTGAGCCGGAAGGACAGCAGCACCGCCTTCTTCAGCCATTGGTTGACATGCCACTTGCCGTCCGCCTGGCGCTCGGCGACGCGCACCGTGCCGTGATCGAGCAGGTCGAGCGCCGACTGGATAGCATCGCGCGTTTCGCCGCGGGTCGCGGTCGAAATCGTGTCGCGTTCCTCGAAGGCCTTCTCGATGGTCTTTTCGAGGCTCGCCAGATCGGGCTTCGACATGAATTCGCTCCATTACCAAGCTGTTAAGGGGCTACGCCTTAACCTGTTTTGAAAGTCGCGCGGACCCCTGGCAGGCTTTGCCTGCCTGGGTCTTTGCATGTAGCAGGTTCTTGTCGCAAAACCGCCGCACACTTTTGCGGAACCTGCTTATGTTAAGGCTCAATGGGGGTCAATCGCGTGTGCGTCACGGGACGGCGCAGTTAAGGGAATTGGACGGGTAGTTATGACTCCTATGGAAAAGGCGGGGTGGACGCCGCTGCCGCATTCGGACGAGGATCTGGAGCGGTCGAAAAGCGTGCCGGACACGCCGCAGACGCGGGCCGAGACCTATCGGCTTGCCTGGAACGATCCCGACTTCATGACGCGGCGCGAATTGCGCGCGGTGCGTCTGCAGCTCGAACTTTTGAAGCCGGAAATGATCCTGGCCGAGCGCGGTATCCGTTCGACCGTGATCCTGTTTGGCGGCGCGCGCCTGCCGGAACCCGGAGGCGAAGCCTGGGCGGCCAAGAACGAGACGCAAAGGAAGAACCTCGAGGAAAACAGCAAATATTACGAGGAGGCGCGCAAATTCGCTCGCCTGTGCTCGCAGCAGTCGGCCGCCTCATACTACCGCGAATATGTCGTGGTGACCGGCGGTGGTCCCGGCGTGATGGAAGCGGGAAATCGCGGTGCCGACGATGTCGGCGCGCCGTCGATCGGGCTCAACATCGTGCTGCCGCACGAGCAGGCGCCGAACATCTATGTGACGCCGGAGCTCTGTTTCAACTTCCACTATTTCGCCATCCGCAAGATGCATTTCGTCATGCGCGCCAAGGCGGTTGCGGTGTTTCCCGGCGGCTTCGGCACGATGGACGAGTTCTTCGAGACGCTGACCTTGATCCAGACCGGACGCATGGAGCGCGTGCCGGTGATCCTGTTCGGCAAGTCGTTCTGGAAGCGCGCGATCGATCTCGACTTCCTCGCCGAGCAAGGCACGATCAGCCCCGGCGACCAGGACATCATCGATTTCGTCGACACCGCGGATGAGGCCTGGGGGATTATCAGCCGGTTCTACAAATTAGGGGAGTAAGGGAGTAGGGAAGTAAGGCAGTAGGGGAAATAGATCCGGGAATCAGGGGCTGAGAGCGCCTGCCCTACTGCCCTACTGCCCTACTGCCCCGGCGACTATCCCCGTCAGAAACCCCGCCAGATCGTCGGTGACGTAATCGACGTCATCCTCCTGCGCAGGGTCGCGCTCCCAGATCTCGGCAAAGGTCGGCTCGAAATTGCGCGGCACCACCAGCACCGTGGTCATGCCCAGCGACTTCGGCACCTCCAGGTTGCGGGCGAGATCCTCGAACATCACCGCATTGTGGCCGGTGACGGCGTGCAGTGCGGCGAACTTCTCGTAGGTCTGGCGCGCGGGCTTGGGGTTGAGGCCGGCGGCGACGATATCGAAGATGTCATCAAAATGGTCGAGGATGCCGAGCTGGCGCGCGGTGCGCTCGGCGTGCCTGCGGTCGCCATTGGTGAAGATGAACTTGCGGCCGGGAAGCTGGCGGATGGCGGTGCCGAGAACAGGGTCGGGCACGAGCCATGAATAGTCGATGTCATGCACCTTCTCGAGAAAATCGTCGGGGTCGATGCCGTGGCGCGTCATCAGCCCATTCAGCGTCGTGCCATATTCGCGATAGAGCTCCTTCTGCAGCTTGCGCGCCTCCTCGCGCGGCAGCGCCAGCAGTTCCCCGACATAGGCGGTCATCTTGACGTCGATCTGCGAGAACAGATTCGAATGATGCGGATAGAGCGTGTTGTCGAGGTCGAACACCCAGTCAGTGACATGGGCGAAGCGAGCGGGATCAGGCAGCGTGGTCATGCGCTCCTTATGGCATGAAACGGAAATTCTGAAAGAGACTTTATCCACAACTTCCACGCGCTTTCAGTGGCAGAAATGGCCGCACGATTCAAATTTTAAGCAACCGGGAAAGGTGGCCTTCAGGGCTTGCTGGCACAGAGACAGTCTTGTGGGGAGCCAGCGATGAACACCATAATTCTGAAATCCGCCGCTATCGCTTTCGCCTCCGTCGCCGCTTCGCTTCTTCTGACGCTGATCATCGTTCCGGCCCTTGGATTCCCGATCAACCGAACCATTTGGCTGACCTCCACACTCTGCCCGCTGGTGCTTGCATGGGTGGCCTGCGTCAGCACCTTCTGGCAGAGCGACAGGCTGAAAAACGCGCACCGCGAACTTGCCCGAGCCCACGCCCAGCTTGCCGCGGCGCACCGCCGCCTGGCGGAGAAGGCCAGCCGCGACGACATGACCGGCATGCTCAACCGGGAAAGTTTCTTTGCCGCGCTCGACGGCTCCCGGCGCAAGTCCGACCGTGGTGCGCTGCTGATCATCGACGCCGATCATTTCAAGAAGATCAATGACAGCTTCGGCCACCTGACCGGCGACGACGCGCTGCTGCTGATCGCCAGCGCCATCGAGCGCGGCGTGCGCAGCGGCGACGTGCTTGGCCGCATCGGCGGCGAGGAGTTCGGCGCGTTTCTGGTCGGCGCCACCGAAAAGGAGGCCAAACGCGTTGCCGAGCGCATTCGCCGCGAGGTCGAGCTGATCCGCTTCCGGCCGGTTGACGAACGGACCATTCCGCTGACCGTCAGCATCGGCGGCACCGTCTGCGGCGAGGACATCAACGTCTCGGAACTGATGCGCGCCGCGGACCGGCGCCTCTACCAGGCCAAGCATCGCGGCCGCAACCTGACGATCCTCGATACGGACATTTCCGCGGCCGCGTGAGCCGGGCGGTCCAGCACACCTTGCCCGTTAAGAAAATTCTAACTTTGTTTGCATTCGGTTGTGCCGCTTGCCCGCATTTTCACTGCCTTGAGACCAGGCTTGGCACGATACTGGCCTCTGTGACGATGCGTGTGCCGTTCGGGGAATGTCATGCGCGCATCGAAGCCCCTGTACGAGAGACCTGTCATGAGTTTCTTCAAAAAAATGTCACGCCGCACGCTGGTGCGGGCGCTGATAGCACTGCCTGCCCTGTCCCTGTTCCGCAAGCCGCCTGAAGCCGACGCGGCCGATACCGGTCAATCCCGAGCCGGTCAATCACAGGCCGACCCGAATGAGATCGTCGAGGTCAATGGCTGGATCCTGAAGCGGAGCGACCTGGCATGATCTTCGACAGCTATGAGGCGTATCGCGCCGTCGACTTCAAACCCAAAGTCTGCATCCTCGGTTCCGGTCCGGCCGGCACCACCATTGCCCGCAAGCTGGGTGCCGCCGGCATCCCGGTCGTGGTGATGGAGGCCGGCTCGCGGGACTTCAGCGACGAGTCGCAGGATTTCTACCGTGGCACCACGGTCGGCGATTTCTATTTCGACCTCGACATCACCCGGCTGCGGTTCATGGGCGGCAGCTCCAACCACTGGGCCGGCTGGTGCAGGGTGCTCGACAAGCAGGATTTCGAACCGAAGGCCTGGGCACCCGACACTGGCTGGCCGATCCGCCGCGCCGACATCGAGCCCTATCTGCCCGAAGTGCACGATATCCTCGAACTTCCGGATTTCCGCCCGGATGTGCCGGTCTCGGACGACATACGCTGGGTTCAGCTGATCAAGAGCCCGGCTGTGCGCTTCGGCGAGAAATTCGCCGACGAGCTGGACAAGAGCCGCAACATCGCCGTCGTGCTCAACACCTATGCCACCGAGCTTGCCGGCGACGGCAAACGCGTGACCGGCGCCAAACTGTGGTCTAACGGCCAGGATGCCGGCTCGTTCAGCGCCGATTATTTCATCGTCTGCACCGGCGGGCTGGAGAATTCACGGCTGCTGCTGTGGTCGAACCAGCGCTCCAATGGCGGCGTCGTGCCGAACGCCACGGCGCTCGGCCGCTACTGGATGGAACACCCGACCTTCGAGGGCGGCAATGCCATCCTGGCCGATTACGGCGAGTTCGAGGTCGATGCCGTCAACGAGGCCTTCTTCTCGCCGACGCTTGCCGCGATGGAGCGCCTGCAGATCATGAATTTCGGCATCAGGCTGATCGAGACACCCTATGCCGGCGTCAAGCATGTGATTGCCGACCTCGCCTGCACGGCGCCGGACATGGCCGAATGGGTCGCCTATCAGCTTAGCCAGAACCTGCGCTGCGCGGCCCAGCTCTACGTCGCCTGGGAACAGGCGCCGCTGGCCTCCAACCAGATCGAACTGTCGAAGACCGATGTCGACCATGCCGGCGTGCCGCGCATCGAGCTGCACTGGAAGAAATCGGCACTCGAACGCCGCACGCTTGTCGAAGGCCTGAAGCTGTTCGGCACGACACTGATCGAGAAGGATCTCGGCCGTGTCCGTCTCATGGACTGGATCGCCAATGGCGAGGATTATCCGACCAACGAGGAGACCGCTGGCCACCATCACATGGGCGGCACGCGCATGGGCACCGACGTGACCAGGAGCGTGGTGGACGCCAACTGCAAGGTGCACGGCATGGACAATCTCTATGTCGGCGGCTCCTCCGTGTTCTGCACATCCGGTCAAGCCAACCCGACGACGACGATCACCGCGCTGGCCTGCCGGCTGGGGGATCATCTGAGCAAGGTGGTCTCCGTCTGAGCTGTCAGGGATATCCGCGCCTGTGATGGGCGCGGTGGCCGGTCAGATCAGCGGCTTCTCGAGCGGCGCCAGATCGGCACGGTAACGCGTCATGGCGCGGGTCGTGCCGGAGCCGAAGCGGATGAAGAAAGGCAGCGTCAGGTCGCGCAGGAACAGAGCAACGCGGCCCTTCACCTGCTTTTGCGAGCCGATGCGCCGGCTGACCTTGACGATGTGTTCGACGCGGTCCTGGCGCAGCGCCTGAAAGGTCGCGAAAGCCTGCGCCGGCAACGGCGTCGCATCCAGGCACGCGGCCAGCACCACGGCATCCTCAATGGCCATCGACGCACCCTGCCCGGAATGCGGCGAGACGGCGTGCGCGGCATCGCCCAGCAGAACCACCCGGCCAGTGTGCCATTGCGGCAGATGCAGCATGTCGAACACCGGATAGGTGCGCGGGATTTGCGTGATGGTGTCGACGATCTGGCGGATCGTCCTGGGGTCGCCGGCGTGCAACTGGCGAACGGTTGCCGCCAGATGGATGGGATCGGGTCTCGCCAGGGCAGCATCCTCGTCGAGCGGGAAGGACGAGAACCATAGTACCGGCCCGTCACCTGGTTTCATGTAGCCGAAGAAGGCTCTCTTGCCGAACACCATATGCATCAGGCCTTCGGTCGGCTCGACAAAAGGGAGTTCTGCCACGCCGCCGACGCCGGTCAGCCCGGTGTAGACAGGATCCGGGGAGGCCGGAAAACAAAGGCGGCGGACGCGTGACCAGACACCATCGCAGCCGGCCAGCCAGGCGGCATCGACCGTCGTGCCGTTGCCGAAGGCCAGGCGCACAGCCTCCGGCTGCTCTTCGATATTGGCAAGCGCATGGCCAAAACGGATATCGGCGCCAAGCGCCAGCGCCTCGTCCAGCAGCGCGCCAAGCAGGTCCGAGCGCCGCAGCGTGACGCTTTCGGCGCCGGCGACGCGCATCGATTGGCGTTCGTCGAGATGGATGAGACGGCGCCCGGCGGCGTTCATGATCTCGAAGCCAAGTGTTGGAGTGCCCAGCGCGCTGACGCGCTCGGCAAGCCCAAGCGCGCGCAAGGCATTGATGCCGTTGGGCGCCAAAGTGAGGAACGCGCCTTCGCTCAATGCCTCGCGCGACCGTGCCTCGAACAGGCAGACGCCAAACCCTTGCCGGCGCAGCATGACGGCAAGGGCCAGCCCGGCAACGCCGGCGCCAATGATGGCGACCGGCAATGCCGAGGGGATGGTGACGGCCATCGTTACAGGCCGTAGATGGCGATGCGCACCAGCACGGCTGCGGCGGCAAGCGCCACAAGCAGGATGCCGAGGCCGATGGGAGAGCCCCAGCCATACCATTCCATCGCCAGCTTGGCGTATTTGAATTCATCCTCGTGCGAGAGAGGGGTACGTTGTTGAATCAAGCTCATTTTTCACTCCTGGTCCGCGGCTCGCTCTTGCCTTGTCCAAACCGCGGCCGCATATTGCTGTAATGGTCTAAATGTTAGACGGATTGATAGTTAGATGATCGAAATAAATTCGTCAAGCGACAATCGCGACGACATGACGAGGACGATCGGCCTTGCCATCATGCAGTGGCAGGACGCGACGCAGGCCTATGACGAAGCGGTGGGGACGCGGCTCGGGCTGAACATGGCCGAACGCCATTGCATCGGGCTGCTTTATGGCGGCCCGCAATCGGCCGGCGCGGTTGCGACCGCGACCGGGCTGACACCGGCAGCGGTGACGGCGCTGATCGACCGGCTGGAAGCGCGCGGCCTGCTGACGCGCACGCGCAGTCTCGAGGACAGGCGCAAGGTGGTGATCGAAGCGACCGAGGCGACACGGGAGCTGTCGGCGCGCTATTACGGCGCCATCGCGCAGGAGGGTGAAAAAGTGATCGCCACCTTCAGCGACGCTGAGCTCGCGACCATATCGCGCTTCGTCAACGCCGCGCTCGACCTGCAGCGCGCCCAGCTTGCGCGGCTGAAGGCCGAGGGGTCGGACAGCCCCGGGCGATAGGGATGCGATGTGTTCGTGGCGCTACTGCAAATGTCGGCAGGGAACGGGACTATTTCGGCTGGACCCCATAGGCGACAAGAAACGCCTCCACCGAGGCATCCGCGTGCCGTTCAAGTTCGGCCTTGGAGCGCCGGTTGCTTCCCGTGAACATGGCTTCGTTCATGGGAATCCAAAGGAGCATTCCAAAAAAATGGCTGGCTGCCAGATAGGGGTCGCTGGTTTGTATCAGTCCTCGACTGGTGAGCTTTTGAAAGCAGGACGCCATCGAGGCAAGCATGCGCTCAAAACCCTTTTCGTACCAACTGCGGCCAAGCTGCGGCATTCGATCCGCATTGGCGATAATCAAGCGCCGCAGCTTCAACAGCTCTTCATCCATGAGCGTCGTTATCAAACATCGAGCCAGCTGCTGCAGGCCACCCTCCATGAATTTCGACTCGGAAAGCAGCGTCGTCACGGATTCGATGATGTCGTTGGCCTGGGTAGCGGTTGCCAGAACGACCTCGCCGAAAAGCGTCTCCTTGTCGGTGAAATGCTTGTAGACGGTCTGCTTGGAAGCCCTCGCCTTGGTGGCGATTTCTTCCATGCTGGTTCCATCATAACCCTTGCCGATGAACGCCGCCGTGGCCGCCTGGATGATTTCTCGATCCTTGCGTGCTGACCTGGTCTCACCGTCAATTTCCATGGAATCCTCCTGACCAGTACTAGACGGTACCGTTCCCGTATGGTAGCTACGACAACAGTACTAGACTGACTAGTACCAGTCAACGAAAGCAGGGCTTAAGCCGATGAGCAAAATGATCTTCGTCAATCTACCGGTGCGCGATCTGCAGGCAGCGACCAACTTCTATCTCGCGATCGGCGGCACGCTGAATCCGCAGTTCTCGAACGACCAGGCCAGTTCGATCATGTTCTCGGACTCCATTGGGGTCATGTTGCTGACGCACCAGCATTATAGCCAGTTCACAGCGCGGCAGATCGGCGACGCCAAGCGTGACAGCCAGATGCTGATCGCGCTCACCACCGACAGCAAGGACGAGGTCAATGCCGTGATCGAGAAGGGTGTGGCGGCAGGCGGCCGCGCTGATCCCAATCCAGCGCAGGATCTCGGCTTCATGTTCAACCGCCACATTGAGGACCCCGACGGCAACGTCTGGGAGTTCCTGTGGATGAACCCTGCCGCTATGCAATAGCCCAGCGGGACCAAAGCGTCTAAAGCGCGTCGCGTTGAAACGGATTCATGCGACGCGCCTAAACACTGGTGCCGGATTTGCTAGACCGTCGCCGGGTCGAGCGCCGGCTGCCCCTTGCGGCGGGCTACGATCGCCGCAAAGTCGGCCGTCTGGAAGGCATCACGCAAGGCGTCGAAGGACGGCAGCACGAAATAAGCGCGCTGGAACTTGTCGATCTCGTAGCCGGTGCGCATTACCGTTTCGAGATCGAACGGCACATGGTGGGCATCCTTGCTGTCGACGGCGAATTGCAGTTCGGTAAAGGACGACATCAGGCCGGCGCCAAAAGCCTTCAGCGGCTGGCCGGCCTCCTGCATCAGCCCGTATTCGGCTGTGTACCAGTAGAGCCGGGTGATCATCTCGTCGCCGCCGAGCGCGATGATGTCGCCGGCCTTTTTGCCATACATCTGCATGAAATCGGCGAATACCGGCTGCGACAGCACCGGCACGTGGCCGAAGAAATCGTGGAACATGTCCGGCTCGACGATGTAGTCGAGCTCCTGCCTGGTGCGCAGCCAGTTGGTGACCGGGAAGCGGCGGTTGGCGAGATGATCGAAAAAGGGAGCGGCCGGGATGAGGCCCGGCACAGCGACGATCTCCCAGCCGGTCAGTTTGCGCAGCTTGGCGCTGACATCCTCGAAATCGGGAATGCGGTCGAGCAGACCGAGCTTTTCGACGCCGTCGAGGTAGGAATGATGGGCGAGCTTGCGCGTCAGCTTGGTCTGGCGGTCGCACAAAGTGCGCCACACCGCCTGTTCCTCGGCGCTGTAGTCGTAGCCCTGCGCCACGGTGAAATCGGAACGGCAGACCGAATAGTCGCCGCGCAAGCCTTGCGCCGCGCAATCGCGGGCATATTCGGCAACGCTCATTGTCGTCGTGGTTTTCTCCTCACAAATCATCAATGGCTGACGAGCCCGCAGGGTAACCGGATTTGCCGAGGCGATTTGGTTTTGATGATAGCTCACTCGCGGGATTCGAGATAATATTCACTCACAATCGGCACTAGAGGAGTGAAGATGCCTCAATTCGACGATTTCGAGATCAAGATGCTCGATGTGCTGCAACGCGATGGCCGCAAGCCGGTCTCCGAACTGGCGCAGGAGATCGGCCTGTCGACGACACCATGCGCGCGACGCTTCGAGGCACTGCAAGATGCCGGCATCATAAAGGGCTTCGCCGCGGTGATCAGCCGCCGTGCCGTCGGCCTGATGGTCGAGGTGTTCATCCAAGTACGCCTGGTCAGCCACAGCGACGGCTCACCCGAAAGCTTCATTGCCGCGGTGCAGCGCATGGACGAGGTGTCGTCGTGCTGGACGATGACCGGCGACCACGACTTCCTGCTGCATGTCATGGTGCCGTCGGTCGACGAACTTAACGCCTTCGTCATGCACCGGCTGATGCGGCTCGACGGCGTGCGCGACGTCCACACGCAGCTGGTGCTGCAGAACATCAAGGGGCCCGGCCACGTGCCGCTCGCGCATCTCCGGAAGTAACGCCCCTCACCTCCGTACCCCTCAAGAGCGGTTATCTATTTGACAAACGCAGCTACCTCGAGAGCCTTCTTCCCATGCTGTAGGCGGTCCGATAGCTTAGTTGGATGGATGTTCTAGATTGGCTAGCCCGCTGGTATGAAACTCAATGCGATGGGGATTGGGAGCATGGGTTTGGTCCTTCAATCAGTACTATCGATAACCCGGGCTGGTCCTTAAAGATTGACCTTGCAGGAACAGACTGCGACGGGCGAACCCTTGATCCGATCTCGCACAACTACGAGCACGAAACCGACTGGTGGACCTGCTGGACGGAGGGAAACGTGTTTCATGGCGCTGGTGGCCCACTCCACCTTCGTTCGCTTCTTGAAAATTTCCGAGAGTGGGCTACGCGAATTCGCTAGCGCTACCCAGCCGTACCTCAAATCCATGCGGCCTAGCTGCTCTTTGCGACGTGTCGAAGCCCACATGGGCACAGCACCTGAGGAAAAGCTGCACGCAAACTGCTGAAACGGGCCAAGCGCCTGTCCACATCGCCGACCAGCATACGCGGACCAACGCCCAGGAGGTCCGCCATGAAAATCGTCCTCATCAATCCGCCACACACCGCCATCGGCAGCCGCGTGCCGGACGATCACCTGCCGCCGCTTGGCCTGCTGGCGATCGGTGGCCCGCTGATCGATGCCGGCCACCAAGTGCGGCTCGTCGATGCCGAGTTCGGGCCGATGCCGCTCGAGAGCGTCGTGCGCGACGCATTGGATGACTTTCCCGACTTCGTCCTGATCGGCCATTCCGGCTCGACCTCGGCGCACCCGACCGCCTTGCTGATCGCAGGCATGATCAAGCAGCGCGAACCGACGACCATCATCATCTATGGCGGCGTCTTCCCGACCTATCATTGGCGCGACATACTGGCCGCCACCGACGTCTTTGATTTCATCGTGCGGGGCGAGGGCGAAGCGACCGTGGTGGCGCTGGTCGAGGCGCTGGAAATGCACCAGCCGGCGGCAAGCGTGGCCGGCATTGCCTTCCGCGACGACCTGCGGAGGCCCTTCGCCACGCAAGCGGCGATGACGATTGCCGAGCTCGACGCCTACCGCGTCGGCTGGGAGCTGATCGACCACAGCAGATACAGTTATTGGGGCGGCAAGCGCGCCGTGGTCATGCAGTTTTCGCGCGGCTGCCCGCATCTGTGCAATTATTGCGGCCAGCGCGGTTTCTGGACCCGCTGGCGGCATCGCGATCCCAAGAAATTCGCGCAGGAGATTGCCTGGCTGCACCGCGAACACGGCGTCGAGCTGATCAACCTTGCCGATGAGAACCCTACGGTTTCGAAGAAGGCCTGGCGCGCCTTTCTCGACGCGCTGATCGCCGAGAACGTGCCGGTGCTGATCGTCGGCTCGACGCGGGCTGACGACATTGTGCGCGATGCCGACATCCTGCATCTCTACCGCAAGGCGGGCGTCATCCGCTGGCTGCTCGGCATGGAAAACACCGACGAGCAGACGCTGCAACTGATCCGCAAGGGCGGCAGCACCTCATCCGACCGCGAGGCGATACGACTGCTGCGAAAGCACGGCATATTGTCGATGGCGACCTGGGTGGCGGGCTTCGAGGATGAGAGCTTTCGCGACCTGTGGCGCGGCTTTCGTCAACTCCTCGCCTATGACCCCGACCAGATCCAGGCGCTTTACGTCACGCCGCATCGCTGGACGCCGTTCTTCAGGATCGCCCGCGATCGCAAGGTGATCCAGCAAGATGCCCGGCTGTGGGACTACAAGCACCAGGTGTTGCAGATGACCCGGCTGAAGCCGTGGATGCTGTTCTTCAGCGTCAAGCTGATCGAGGTCGCGGTCCAGTCGCGGCCGAAGGCGCTGGCGCGCATCCTGTTCCACAAGGATCCCGAACAGCGACACTCGATGCGCTGGTACACGCAGATGGGCCGCCGCGTCTGGTTCCGCGAGGTCTGGGGGTTTCTGGCCCGCGACATCAGGGTGAAGGACGGGCCGACACTCGCCGAATTCTGGGGCGCGCCGCAGGACGCCGAGGAGGAATCAATGACCGTTCAACGCCCGGCGCGAAAGCCGGAGCTTCCTGTCGTCGCAAATCACGAGCAGCCGGCGAAGCGATTAGCCGGCTGACTGTCGATCAAGGCACGATCAGCGTACCGGCGCCGTGTTCGGTGAAGAGTTCCAGCAGCACCGCATGCGGCGTCTTGCCGTTGAGGATGACGACGCCCTCGACGCCACGCTCGATCGCTTCGATGCAGGTCTCGACCTTGGGGATCATGCCACCTGACACCGTGCCGTCCTTGATCAGCGCCCGGGCCTCCGCCACGGTCAGCTCGTCGATCAGCTTCTTGTTCTTGTCGAGCACACCGGGCACGTCGGTCAGGAACAGCAGGCGTGTTGCCTGGCAAGCGCCGGCAATGGCACCGGCAAACGTGTCGGCGTTGATGTTGTAGGTATGGCCGTCGCGGCCGGGCGCCACCGGCGCCAGCACCGGGATCATCTCGGAGCGGGCCAGAAGATCGAGCAGCGTGCGGTCGACCTCGACCGGCTCGCCGACGAAGCCGAGATCGAGTACGCGCTCGATGTTGGAGTCCGGGTCGATCATGGTCTTGCGGGCCTTTTCGGCGAACACCATGTTGCCGTCCTTGCCGCAAAGGCCAATCGCCCATTCGCCCTCGGCGTTGATCAGCGCGACGATCTCCTTGTTGATCGAGCCGGCCAGCACCATCTCGACGATCTCGACCGTCTTCTGGTCGGTGACGCGCAGGCCGCCTTCGAATTTGGATTCGATGCCCATCTTGGCCAGCATGGCGCCGATCTGCGGGCCGCCGCCATGGACGACGATCGGGTTGACGCCGGATTGCTTGAGCAACGCGATGTCACGGGCAAAGGCCTTGCCGAGCTCGAGGTCGCCCATGGCGTGGCCGCCATACTTCACCACGACGGTCTTGTGCTCGTAACGCTGCATGTAGGGCAGCGCCCGCGAAAGCAGAGCGGCCTGCATTTCGGCGGTGGCGGTTATCTCCGTCATCGGCATGGTTCCCTGGCTTTTGATTTTATGCATGTCGTTGCCCCAAAACCGCTGGGCACTTTTGGGCGACATGCATGAGGTAAAGACGGCGGCGTCTTAGCGGGAATTGCAGCAGGGGGCAAATGGCATTGCTGTCATATTCGAACGGCTCACGGTGTCGTCATCGTGTCGGCACCATCAGCGGCGCCCTGCGGCCGAGCCAACCCGAGATCTTCTCCATCTGCGCGGCGAAGGACAAAAGCGTCTCCTCATCGCCCGGACGGCCGGCGGCCTGTATGCCGAGCGGCAGGCCGGCCTCGGTGACATGGACTGGCAGCGCGATCGACGGCTGGCCGCTGACATTGTGGATCGCCGGCCAGTGGGTGAACAAAAGGCTCTTGTCCATCAGCTGGCCGAACAGCGGCTTCAGCTTCAGCAAGGGCGTCAGGTGAAGCTTGTCGAGCAGGTTTTCGATCAGCTCATCGGCGCCTTGCGGATCCATGGCGCCGCAGGCGAGCGGCGGGTGGGCGATGATCGGCATCAGCACGGCGTCATACTGCGCGGTTTCCTCGATCATCCGCCGCGAGGCGACATGCAGCCGCTGCACGGCGGCGTAAATCTCGCCGGCCGAGACCATTTCGCCCAACCGGCCCAACACCCGCGTGGCGCGCTCGACATCACCGGTAACAGAACGGCCAACGCGCAGCGCTTCCGCCCGCAGCGTTCCAGCGACGGCGGAAGCAACCGTCCGGCAGAAGTCGGCCATGAAATCGCGGCCGATGAAGGGCAAGTCGATGTCCTCGACCGTGTGGCCGCCCTCTCGCGCAAGCGCCACCGCCGTATCCAGCGCTTTCATTGTTTCGGCCGAGATCGGCAGGCCAAGCGGCGACTTGCGGTAGACGGCCAGCCGGAGCTTGCCGGGATCGCGCGCGGCCGCGGCGGCGAACGTACCCTTCGGCGGCGGCGCGGCATAGGGCGACAGCGGATCGGGACCGTGGGTGAGGTCGAGCAGTAGTGCACAATCGCGCACCGAGCGGGTGACGGCATGGTCGACCACCATGCCGTACCAGCTTTCGCTGACCAGCGGCGTCAGCGGGATGCGCCCGCGCGAGGTTTTGAGGCCGACAAGCCCCGTGCAGGCGGACGGCACGCGGATCGAGCCGCCGCCATCCGAGGCATGCGCCACCGGCACGACGCCGGCGGCGACTAGGGCTGCCGAACCGCCCGACGAGCCGCCGCTGGTGTGGCTGGTGTTCCAGGGATTGCGGGTGATGCCGAAGGCCTTCGATTCGGTCATCAGCCGCAGCCCGTGTTCCGGCGATGTCGAGGTGACGATCGGGATTAGCCCGGCGGCGAGGTAGCGCTCGGTCATCACCGAATTGACGTCGGGCACCGAGGCGGGAATGCGGCTGCCACCATGCGACGGCACGCCCTTGATGGCGATGCCCAGATCCTTGATGGCAAAGGGCACGCCGGCCAGCGGCAGCGAGCGATCGATGGTCTTGGCCCGGGTGCGCGCGGCCTCGTAGAGCGGTTCGGCCGTAGCGTTGATTTCAGGCCGCGTGGCCTCGGCGCGCGCGATCGCCGCTTCGGTCAGTTCGACCGCGGACAACTCGCCCTTGCGCACAAGACCGGCGAGGCCGGTTGCGTCTTCTTCCCACAGGATCCGTTCGACCGACATCTGCGCTCTCCCACTCCCGCCAAGCTAGCCAGCGGCGATTCCCTTGGCAATCGAAGCCTGCACCCGGAGGCCGGAACTTTAGGTGCATGGAATATTTCCGGCGTTGCAAATACAGCATAATCGCCTAGTTTGACCCGCATGACGCCGCAGGACATCACCAAGCTGATCGTCCGGACTTCGATGAAGGATCGGGCCGCTTTCGATCTGCTGTACCGGCAGACGAGCGCGAAACTTTTCGGCGTGTGCCTTCGTGTATTGAACGACCGGGGAGATGCGGAAGAAGCGTTGCAGGAAGTCTTCGTCAAGATATGGACGAAGGCGGATCGTTTTGCTGTTTCCGATCTGAGCCCGATCTCCTGGCTGGTGGCAATCGCGCGCAATCATGCGATCGATCGCATCAGGGCGCGGCGCAAGCCGGCCGCCGATATCGATGCCGCGCTCGACGTGGCCGATCCGGCACCGGGACCTGAAGCGATGGTGGTGGCGGGCGACGAATCCGAACGCATCCATCATTGCCTTGAAGAATTGGAAAAGGACCGGGCGGCGGCCGTCCGGGGCGCTTATCTCAAGGGCGAAAGTTATGCCGAACTGGCGGAGCGCCACGGCGTGCCGTTGAACACGATGCGTACCTGGCTGCGCCGCAGCCTGATGAAACTCAGAGAATGTCTGGAAAGATGACACTGGCAGAGGACAATGGACCGGAACGTGGGGGCGACGACATGTTCGCCGCCGAATACGTTCTTGGCGTTCTGCCGGTGGAAGAGCGGCAGATCGCGTCCAGGCGCATCGATTCCGAAACCGATTTCGCGCGGCTTGTCGATGGCTGGGAGGTTCACCTCTCGCCGTTGGCCGCCGCCTATCCGGAAATCGAGCCGCCGGCTTCGGTGAAGCCAGCGATCGATCGCCGGCTGTTTGCATCGACCGTGGCCACTTCAACCGAGGCACGCGCCGGCCTGTGGTCCAGCCTCGCCTTCTGGCGCGGTCTTGCCGCGGCGGCGGTTGCCGCGCTGGCGATCTACATTGCGATCCCTTACGTCAACCCACCGGTCGCGCAGCCGCAGGCACGCCTCGTCGCCTCGCTGGCAGCCGATGGCAGCGACGTCAAATATCTCGCCGTCTACGACGCCGCGCATCACGAGGTCGGGCTGTCGCATGTCTCCGGTGAGCGTGCCGCCGGCAAGGACTTCGAGCTGTGGATGATCGAGGGCAAGAACCCACCGGTCTCGATGGGCGTCATTCCGGTCGGGTCGACGGCGCATATCGTCGTCTCACCCGCCGCCCAGCAGAAGCTTGCCCAGGGTGCGGTGCTGGCCGTCAGTCTGGAGCCCGCCGGCGGTTCGCCGACGGGGCAGCCAACCGGACCCGTGGTGGCCGCAGGCGACCTGAAGAGCATCTGATCGGATTCTTCCCACCGCGAAGCCTGTTGCCAGAATAATTTCAATTTATCTTATGTGATGCGCGTCTAAAGAGGCACGTAATCCGGCAAACTGTTGCGTGGGATAAATCTCTTCGCTCGTACGATTAAATTAAAAATCCAAAAATATTCTGAAACTCACGCGTTTGTGTTCCGTATCTCCTCGCGTCCCCAAAAATGGGAAGAGAAAACCCGAGGAGTTTGAACATCATGCGTAAATTCGCCACCCTTTTGCTCGCCGGTACGATTGCCGTTTCCGTGCTCGCCACCGCTGCCTATGCCGAAAACCCGATGGTCGGCGGCGCCGCCATGTTTGCCGACAAGAACATCGTCGAGAATGCCGTCAATTCGAAGGACCACACGACACTGGTCGCCGCCGTCAAGGCCGCCGGCCTGGTCGAGACCCTGCAGGGCGCCGGTCCGTTCACCGTCTTCGCGCCGACCAACGAGGCCTTCGCCGCACTGCCGGCCGGCACGGTCGACACGCTGCTCAAGCCCGAGAACAAGGACAAGCTCGTCAAGATCCTGACCTGCCATGTCATCGGCGCCAAGGCGATGGCGGCTGATGTGGCCGCGATGGTCAAGGCTGACGGCGGCACCCACAAGGTCAAGACCGTCGGCGGCTGCGAGCTGTCGCTGAAGGCCGAGGGTGGCAAGGTCACCGTCACCGACGAGAACGGCAACGTCGCCAACGTGACGATCGCCGATGTCGAACAGTCCAACGGCGTCATCCACGTCATCGACAAGGTTCTGCTCCCGAAGATGTGATCGGCCCGAAACTGTAACAAAGGGCTTGCCGCGACGAACCTGCAGCAAGAGCCTTCAGTCGGTTGCATCGTCTCGCTCCCGTGACCTGCAAACGACACGCGTGCTCCGCGCCGCCCACGGTCAATCGTGGACCGGCGCGGAGTTTCGTTCGAGGGCAACCGTCACCGGCTTTTGATTTCTGCGTGGCGGTATAGTTTGGCTAGAGAACAACAGGAGGAACTGGTCATGAACCGTCGCGATCTTCTTTTGAGCGGTGCCGCCGCCCTCGGCGTCGTCGGTGCCGCGGCAACCATGCTGCGCATGGGCAGCCCGCAGCCCGCACAGGCCGCCGAAAAATTCGAGATCACCAAGACCGATGATGAGTGGAAAGCCATCCTGTCGCCGGCCGCCTTCGACGTGCTGCGCAAGGAGGGCACGGAATATCCCGGCACCAGCCCGCTGCTCAACGAACACCGCAAAGGCATTTTCGCCTGCGCCGGCTGCGACCTGCCGGTCTATCCCTCGGAGACGAAGTTCGATTCCGGCACCGGCTGGCCGAGCTTCTGGCAGGAGATCGCCAATGGCATCGGCAAGACCGAGGACAGGTCGCTTGGCATGACCCGCACCGAGGTGCATTGCCGCCGCTGCGGCGGCCATCTCGGTCATGTCTTCGACGACGGCCCGGCGCCGACCGGCCTGCGCCATTGCATCAACGGCGTGGCGCTGACCTTCAAGCCCGCCACGGCCTGAACCCAGCTATAAAGCAAAAAACTCCGGGCTTTGCGGCCCGGAGTTTTTTGCGCGGTCAGAGCTTTTCGGGCGTGGACTGGAGGAGCTTCCCGAAACCGCTGCCACGTCTGGTTTCTCTGTCAGTGCCCGCCGCCTCCGCCGCCACCCGGCGCGGCCGGCTTGTTGATCAGCATGGTGAACAGGCCAAGCGTCGCGAACAGCACCGTCAGCATGTAGAACACATCCATGAAGGACAGCAGCGCCGCCTGCTGCTGGACCATGCCCGACAGCTTGGAGATCGCCGCGCTGGTGGCATCGAGACCCGTGACCTGCTCGAAATTGAGCGTCATGTTCTGCAGCTTGGACTGTGCGGCAGCACTGCCCCACTGCACATGCTCGGCGAGCCTTGCATAGTGGAAGGCATTGCGGTCGATCAGCACGGTGTTGATGAGGGCAAGGCCGACGGCACCGCCGAGGTTGCGGGTGAGGTTGAACAGGCCGGACGCATTCTTCAGCCGATCGGGCGGCAAGGTGCCAAGCGCGATGTTGTTGATCGGCACCATGCACAACATCATCGAACAGCCGCGCAGGATCTGCGGGATCAGCAGCTCATAGAAATCCCAATCGGCGGTCAGATGCGTCATCCACCAGGTGCCCGTGGCGAAGCCGACGAAGCCGATCATCATCATCAGCCGCAAATCCATCTTGCTCGACAGGATGCCGGAGATCGGTGCGGTGATGAACATCGCCAGGCCGCTGACGAACAGCGCCTCGCCGATCATCATCGAATCGTAGCCGCGGATGCGGCCGAGGAAGACCGGATAGAGATAGGTCAGGCCGTAGAGGCCGATGCCGATGACGAAGGAAAACAGCGAGCCGAAGGCGAAGTTGATGTTGCTGAAGGCTCTCAGGTCGACGATCGGCTCCTCGGCGGTGAAGACACGCCAGAAGAAGATCACCGCGCCGATTGTCATGACGATGGCGCAGATGAACACCCCCTGGTCCTGCAGCCAATCATTGTTCGGGCCTTCCTCGAGCACATATTCCATGCAGCCGAGGAGCGCCGCCATGCCGGCGAGGCCCCACCAGTCGAACTTGTTGAACAGCTTGAGATTGGGTTTGTCGAAATCGATCAGCGACCAGGCGGCGGTCGCCACCAGGATGCCGGGCACGACGTTGACCAGGAACAGCCAGTGCCATGAAAAAGCGTGGCTGATATAGCCGCCAACGGTCGGGCCGATGGTCGGCGCCAGCGTCGCCACCAGGCCGATCATCGGCGAGACGATGGCGCGGCGCGAAGGTGGGAAGATGGTGAAGGCGGCGGCAAAGACGCTCGGGATCATGCCGCCGCCGATGAAGCCTTGCACGGCGCGGTAGACGATCATCTGGTCTATGTTGGTGGCGGTGGCGGCGAGCGCGCTGGCCGCGGTGAAGCCAGCGGCGGCGATGGTGAACAGCACGCGCGTCGACAGCATGCGGCTGAGGAAGCCCGACAGCGGGATCATGACCACCTCGGCGATCAGATAGGCCGTCTGCACCCACGGAATTTCATCGGAGCTGGCGCTCAAGCCCGCCTGGATCTCGGACAGCGAGGCCGAGACGATCTGGATGTCCAGGATCGCCATGAACATGCCGAACACCATCGCCAGGAAGGCGATGACGCGCCGCGTCGAGATGGTATCAGGAACCGCCGGCTGTGCCGGCGGCGCTCCTGCGGTGATTGTTGCGGTTGCCATTGCATGGGCCTCCTTGAGGCAGGCCGGGCGGCTCGGTGCTCAATCAGCCACCGAGCCGCCCTCCGAAAGGCGCTTAGTTGGTGGTCGTGGCAGGCGCTGTGCGGCTGTCGACGTTGACGATAACGCTCAAGCCGGCGCGCAGCTTGCCGGTCTTCAGGGCATCGGCCGGGACGTCGATGCGGACCGGGACGCGCTGCACCACCTTGGTGAAGTTGCCGGTGGCGTTTTCCGGCGGCAGCAGCGAGAAGACCGCTCCTGAAGCCGGCGCCAGCGACGAGACGGTTCCTTGGATGGGATGGCCGTCGATGGCGTCGACGGAGATGTTGACCTTTTCGCCGGGAACCAGCCTGGCGAGCTGCGTCTCCTTGAAGTTGGCGACGATGTAGAGCTTGTCCATCGGCACGACGACGGCGAGCTTCTGGCCGGGGCTGACGAGGTCGCCCTGCTCGACCGAGCGGTTGCCGACGACGCCGTCATAGGGCGCCTTGAGCACGGTGAAGGACAGGTCGCGCGCGGCCTTGTCGCGGTTGAGCTGCAAGGAGGCGAGTGTGCTTGCCGATTCGGCGCGCTGTGCCTCGAACACGCCGATATTGGCCTGTGCGGCGGCGATCTGGGCATCGGCACCGACCAGAGCGGCATTGGCCTGGTCGAGCGCGGTCTGGGCGTCGTCCAGCTGAGCCTGCGTGCCGACATGTGTCTTGACCAGTTGCGCGGCGCGCTGCTGACCACGAGCGGCATTGTCGGCAGCGGCCTGGTCGGCGACCTTCTGTGCCTGGGCCTGCTGCAGGGAAGCCTGCGCGGCCTTGGTCTGCGCGTCAATGCGATCGAGCGTCTTGCTCAATGTAGCGATCTGCGCCTCGGCCTGGGCGACAGCGATCTTGTAGTCGCCGTCGTCGATCGTCAGCAGCGGGTCGCCTGCCTTGACCACCTGGTTCTCGCTCACCTTGACCTGGTCGACATAGCCGGAAATCTTGGGCGAGACGAACGCCATGTCGGCCTGGACATAGGCATCGTCGGTCGAGATCATGAAGCGGCCCGTGGTCCAGTAGTCGTAGCCGTACCAGGCGCCGCCGCTCAGCAGGGCAAGGCCGATGATCGGCAGCAGGAAGGAACGCACCGAGCGCTTCTTCTTGGCCGGAGCTTCAGCCGCAGGCGGCGGTGCGACCGGCTGGACGGGAATTTCCGGAGCTTCGGTCGCCGGAGCAACCTTGGCGTTGGGGAAAGGGCGGACTTCGGCGGTGGTGGGCGCGTTCGAGGACATGACATCTCTCTAAAGTAATAATACTGAACCGTTCGGTTCGATCCGGCCGTTGACATAGCGTGAAAAGAGGACCATATCAAGAGGCAATCGAACCGGTTGGTTCGAATTATTTTCGAGGTGTCACCCTATGGCCGAAACCTTACCCAATGCCGACGCCCTGACCAGAGACCCCTGCGATTTGCTTGACAGCATCCGCCGCGGCCGCCCTGCCGCAGGGCAGGATCCGGCCAAGCGCAGCCAGATCATCGAAGGGGCCCGCCGTGTCTTCATCGAGAAAGGCTTCGAAGCCGCCTCCATGAATGACATCACGCGCGAGGCCGGTGTCTCCAAAGGCACGATCTATGTCTACTTCGCCAACAAGGAAGAGCTGTTCGAAGCGCTGATCGAGGAAGAGCGCGGCACCATCTTCAAGAACATGTATGACCTGCTGGACAACGCTGACGATCTGCGTGAGACGCTGGTGAAGTACGGCAAGGTGCTTGCCCTGAAGATCACGTCGGCCAAAGTCATCCAGGCGCAGCGCACAGTGATCGGTGTCACCGACAGGATGCCCGAGCTTGGCGCGCGGTTTTATGAGCGCGGCCCCAAACGCGGCCATGACAAGACGATGGAATTTTTCAACGCCGCCATCGAGCGCGGCCTTTTGCGGATCGATGACGTCGATCTGGCCGCCTATCAGTTTACCGACCTGTGCCTGGCCGGCCTCTTCCGGCAGTGCATATTCGCCTACCGTACCAAGGCCCCGAGCCAGGATGAGATAGACCACGTTGTCAGGTCGGGCGTCGGCATGTTCCTGACGGCCTACGGCACCAAAACGCTTGCCGAGGAAGAAAGCCACGCAATGATTGCCCTGGAGGCAAAGGCTTAGAGTCTTTCACCGTTTCACGGAAACGGCGAACCGCTCTGTCTCCTTGTTTTGACGCAATTCCCAAGGGAAGCGCTATGCGCTTTTCTCTGGAAAACCGTTTCACACTTTTCCTGGAATTGCTCTAGCCGCCATTGGCGGCCAGCACGATCGCGGCGTGCAATTCCTCCAGCCCCTCGCCCTTTTCCGATGACGTCGCCAGGACGAACGGAAACGCCGCCGGGCGCTTCTTGATCTTGGCCAGCGTCTCCTCGATCAGCCGCGGCACGCCAGCGGCCTTGATCTTGTCGGTCTTGGTCAGCACGATCTGGTAGGACACCGCCGCCTTGTCGAGCAGCGACAGCACCTCGTCGTCCTTGGCCTTGATGCCGTGGCGGGCGTCGATCAGCACATAGACCCGCTTCAGCGTCACGCGGCCCTTGAGATAGTCGAAGACCAGCTTGGTCCACTCGTCGACCTTCTCCTTGGGCGCGGTGGCGTAGCCGTAGCCCGGCATGTCGACCAGCGCCATCGGCGGCAGGTCGGCGCCCTCGCCCGAAAATCCATCCGGCACGAAATAGTTGAGTTCCTGCGTGCGCCCCGGCGTGTTTGAAGTGCGGGCCAGTCCCTTCTGGTTGACCAGGGCGTTGATCAGGGACGACTTGCCGACATTGGAGCGGCCGGCAAAGGCGATTTCCGGCGGCCCTTCCGGCGGCAGGAATTTCATGGCCGGCACGCCACGGATGAATATCCACCCGCGCGTAAACAGGTCGGTGGTGATCACGGTGCTGTTCAGAGCGTTCAAGCTGCTGCCTCCAGAAGAGAGATGTTTGCGCCCCTGATGGCGTCGAGGTTGCGGCCGATCTTGTCCACCGGCCAGTCCCACCAGGCCAAAGCCAGCAGCCGCCTGATCGTCCTGTCGTCGAAACGCATCTTCACCATCTTCGCCGCGTTGCCGGCGACAATCGCATAGGGCGGTACATCGTGCGTCACCACGGATTTGGCGGCGATGATGGCGCCATGGCCGATTTCCACGCCGGGCAGGATCACCGCCTCCATGCCAATCCAGACATCGCTGCCGACCACCGTGTCACCGCGTACCTCCTTCGACCATGTCGCCGGGTCAAAGCCCTTTTCCCAGCCATGACCGAAAATGTTGAACGGATAGGTCGAAAAGCCGGACATGGCGTGGTTGGCGCCGTTCATGATGAAGCGCGCGCCTTCGGCGATGGCGCAGAACTTGCCGATGATGAGCTTGTCGCCGATGAAGGGATAGTGGTGGAGCACGCATTTCTGCGCGAATTTGTCCGGCCCATCCGGGTGGTCATAGTAGGTGAAGTCGCCGATCTCGATGTTCGGCTCCGTCACCAGCGGCTTCAGGAAGCCGACGCGCGTATGCATCGGGATCGGGTGCTTGATGCCGGGGTTGGGTCCATCCATGTCGGTTCGTCCGGGAATTGGCAGACAGGCGCATCCGCAACCGCAGGCGCCTGGTCAAAATAACGTGATCCGCCCTATAGCACCAATCGGCTGATGAGCGAGTCTTCCGTGAGCGACAAGCTCATTTGTTGCCGCGGCAGATGACGATCGGATTGGACAGCGCACTGTCGAAACCGCTGCCCTGGTAGACGGTGACGTTCGAGGATCCGGGCGGCAGCAGGAAGCTGCCTTCGACGACTTTCTGATCGCCCGCCGTGGTGTGGAGATCCCAGCTAAACGTGCAGAATTGCGGCGGTGCCGCGGGTTTGACGTGGCTGCAGTTCAACTGCGCGCCACCCAGCATGGCGGCGCCACCGCAGCTGACCGCTTCGTTTGCAAACGCGATACCGGGGCACCCCAGGAGAGCCGCGACAGCTGCGATCTTGATCCAGTTCATCGTCACAATCCTTGCCGGCAAACTGCCACCGCCAAGCGCCTCTTCGGTGTCGTGGCCCATGCAATTTCTTCTTTTTGGCGGCTTAGCCCGTCTTGCGCGCGCCGTCCAGCAGGATTATGTGCATGATGATAATAAGCATGCTCACGAAAAGTTGTCCCTAGACCCTGATCACCTCGCATGTCCTCCTCGCCCAATATCAGCTTCGTGCTGCACGACGTCGCGCGCCTGCTTCGAAAGCGGTTTGAGCAGCGTTCGCGCACGTCGGGGCTGACCCGCGCCCAATGGCAGGTACTGGCCTATCTCAGCCTGCATGAAGGCATCCACCAGAACAAACTGGCCGACCTCATCGAGATCATGCCGATCACGCTTGCGCGGCTGCTGGACAAGATGGATGCACGCGGCTTTATCGAGCGCCGGCCCAACCCCGCCGATCGCAGGGCCTGGCTGCTTTACCTGACCCCGCAAGCTCACCCGCTGCTCGAGATCATGCGCGGCAACGGCCAGAAGACACGAGACGAGGCCTTCACCGGCCTTTCGTCCGAAACACAGCAGCATCTGCTGCAAACCCTAAGCTTGATCAAATCCAATCTGCTCGCGGCTTGCACCCAGCCAGCCGTCGACCGGGAGAAAGTACATGGCTGAATCAACATCCCCCAAGAAGCCTGCCGAAGACGACCCTTCAACGGGTCGCACCGGCGACCAGATCATCCGGCTCGACAGCGAACGCGAACAAAGGCGCGCCAATGTCGTCATCGACAATGACGAGCTGGAAGCGCCGGTCGCGCTGGAACCCGCGGCACTCGAGGCTCCGGCCAAGGAGCCGCAGCCACAGCAGGCGCCTGCCGCCTTTGCTCCTCCTGCGGCCGCCCCGGTCAAGCCGAAGCGCAGCCTGACGCGGCCGGTGCTTTTTGCCCTGCTTCCGGTCGCATTGGTGGTTGGCGGCTATTACTACGTGACCGGCGGCCAGGTGATGTCGACGGACAATGCCTACATCCAGGCGCAGTCGCTCGGCGTGTCAACCGACGTCTCCGGCACCGTGCAGGAAATAGACGTGCGCGAGAACCAGGCGGTGAAGAAGGGCGACGTGCTCTTCCGCCTTCGCCCAGCCTCCTTCGAAACCGCGCTTGCCGCCGCCCAGGCCCAGTTAGGGACCGTGCGCAACCAGGTGCTGACCCTGCAGGCGAGCTACCAGCAGTCGCTGGTGCAGATCGAGCAGGCGCAGGCCGACATTCCCTATTACGAGGCCGCCTTCCAGCGGCAGCAAGACCTGCTCAAGACCTCGACTGCCTCCAAGGCAACTTTCGACAGCGCCCAACACGACCTCGTCGCCGCGCGCCAGAAAGTATCCGTCGCCAAGGCGCAGGCGCAGGCCATGCTTGCCCAACTGGGCGGCGATGCCGACCAGCCGGTGGAGAAGAACCCGTTCTATCTGCAGGCCCAGTCGGGCGTCGACGATGCGCAGCGCAACCTCAGTGACTCGATCGTCAAGGCGCCGTTCGACGGCGTCGTCACCAATGTCGACGCGCTGCAGGTTGGCAAGTATCTGCCGGCTTCGCAGCCGGCCTTCAGCCTGGTGTCGTCGACCGATCTGTGGATCGAGGCGGAGCCGAAGGAAACCGAGCTGACCTATGTGCGGCCGGGACAGACGGCGACGATCAGCGTCGACACCTATCCGGGTGCCGTGTGGCACGGCACGGTCGCTTCGATCAGCCCGGCCTCGTCGTCGAGCTTCTCGCTGCTGCCGGCGCAGAACACCACCGGTAACTGGGTCAAGGTGGTGCAACGCATCCCGATGCGCGTGACGGTCGATGATCCTCAGAGCAAGCCGCCGCTGCGCGGCGGAATGAGCGTCGTGGTCGACGTCGAGACCGGCCATGCGCGCGGCCTGCCGGACTTCGTCACCAACCTCCTGAACCGGTTCGGACAGAAATCATGAGCAGCGCGGCGGCGACAGGTGCCACACCGGTGGTCGCCAATCGCGGCGCCATCACAGCCTGCGTGATCCTGGCGGTCATCATGCAGGCGCTGGACACGACCATCGCCAATGTGGCGCTGCCTTACATCCAGGGCAGCGTTTCGGCCAGCGCCGACCAGATCAACTGGGTGCTGACCTCCTACATCGTCGCGGCGGCGGTGATGACGCCGCCTTCGGGCTATCTCGCCAACCGTTTTGGCCGCAAGCGCATCCTGTTGACCTCAATCACCGGCTTCGTGGTCGCCTCGGTACTGTGCGGCTTTGCGCAGTCGCTGCCGCAGATCGTCGGCTTCCGCTTGCTGCAGGGCTTTTTCGGCGCGGCGCTGGTGCCGCTGTCGCAGAGCATCCTGCTCGATATCTACAGCGTGGAAGAGCGCGGCTCGGCGATGGCGCTGTTCGGCATTTCCGTCATGGTCGGACCGGTGCTCGGGCCGGTCATCGGCGGCTGGCTGACCGAAAACATCAGCTGGCGCTGGGTGTTCTACATCAACGTGCCGATCGGCGCGCTGGCCTTCGCCGGCGTCTCCCTGTTCGTCCTGGAAACCAAGCTGGACATCAAGGCAAGGCTGGACTGGCTGGGTTTCGGCATGCTCAGCATCACCATCGCGGCGCTGCAGATGTTTCTCGATCGCGGCGAACAGCTCAACTGGTTCTCGTCCTCCGAGATCATCGTCGAGGCACTGATCTGCGCGTCGGCCTTCTATATCTTCATCGTCCACACCTTCACCGCCAAAAACACCTTCGTGAATCCGCGGCTGTTCCTCGACAGGAATTTCGCGGTCGGCATGATCTTCATCTTCATCATCGGCATCACCTATCTCGCCTCGCTGGCGCTGATGACGCCCTATCTGCAGACGCTGATGGGCTATCCGGTGGTGACGGCCGGCATCGTCATGGGCCCGCGCGGCCTCGGCACGATGGCGTGCATGTTCCTGGTCGGCAGGCTGGTCGGCAAGGTGGACACGCGCTGGCTGCTGTTGACCGGCCTGCTGGTCACCGCCTGGGCGATGTACGACATGACCGGCTGGACGCCTGATGTCTCGCAATGGACGATCATCAGCACCGGCTTCATCCAGGGCGCGGGCTTAGGCTTCCTGTTCGTACCGCTGACCACCATCACCTTCGCCACGCTGGCACCGGAGCGGCGCGCCGAAGGCACCGGGCTTTACAATCTGTCGCGCAACATCGGCTCCGCCGTCGGCATATCGGTGGTCAGTGCGCTGCTGACGCAAAATGTACAGGTCAACCATGCCAACATCGCCACCTATGTGACGCCCTTCAACCAGGCGTTCGGCAACCCGGCGATCGCGCAAGCGATGAACCCCTACACTGCCGCCGGCCGCGCTGCACTGGACGGGGTGGTGACGCTGCAGGCAACGATCATCAGCTATATGAACGACTTCAAGCTGATGATGATCCTGTCGCTGGCCGCCATCCCGCTGGTTCTTCTGCTGCGCAAGCCAGGCACGCCGGCCAAGGTCGACCACAGCGCCGTGATGGAGTGAGGCCAAGGCCCGGCTGATTGCGCCGGGAACTGCCACCCCACGTATCCTCAAAAATAAACCGGGGCCCTGTGAGGGACTACAGGACCCCGGCCTCGCCGATACGGCTTCCCAAGAAACATGGCACCTCGTCATGAGGCGGGGATGGCAGGCCGAGAAAGCCCAACGAGCTGCCATTGCCCCCTTTCGCCGGAAGCCGTTACTTCGGCAACAGCACCTTGTTGACGACATGGATGACGCCGTTCGACTGGTTGACGTCGGCGATGGTCACCTTCGCCTCGCCGCCGGACTCGTCCATGATGTAGAGCTTGCCCTTCTTGACCTCGGCGGTGAGCGTGTCGCCCGAGACGGTCTTCATCTCGTATTTGCCGCCCATCGCCTTGGCCTTCTTCATCATCTCGGCGCCCGAGATCTTCCCAGCCACCACATGCGCGGTCAGCACCTTGGTGAGCTGACCCTTGTTCTCGGGCTTGAGCAGCGTATCGACGGTGCCGGCCGGCAGTGCCGCGAAGGCTTCATTGGTCGGGGCAAAAACGGTGAACGGGCCAGCACTTTGCAGTGTGTCGACCAGGCCGGCCGCCTTGACGGCTGCGACCAGCGTGGTGTGGTCCTTCGAGTTGACGGCGTTCTGGACGATGTTCTTGGTGGCGTACATCGGCGCGCCGCCGACATTCGGGTTCTTGGCGTAAGCGGGCGCGGCAATCGCCACGCCGGCGACGAGTGCGGAAAGGGCGATGGTCCTGAATGACGGCAAGCGCATGTGGTCTTCCTCCGGGTGAGGGCTGATCGGAATTGATAGCCTTTGGAAATGCACACGCAGTCACGCCGCGCGACGGCTGGCAGTTTCGCCGATCACGGGAACGTGAACGGCTATCCGCCCAAAGAAAAAGCCCGGACGAACCGGGCTTTTCGCGAAAAGAGCGTTTCTATTCCGCTTTTTTGCAGAACAAGGGCGGCTACTCCGCCGGCGACGGTTTCTTTCGAAACAGCGCGACCAGATTGTCCCACAGCTCGATCTTGGCGCCCTGGCGCTTCATGATGACGCCCTGCTGGAGGATCGACAGCGAGTTGTTCCAGGCCCAGTAGATGACGAGGCCGGCCGGGAAACCCGCCATCATGAAGGTGAAGATCACAGGCATCCAGGTGAAGATCGCGGCCTGGGTCGGATCTGGCGGCGTCGGGTTCATGCGCATCTGCAGGAACATGGTGACACCCATGATCAGCGGCCACACGCCGATCATCAGCATGTGCGGCAGCGTGACCGGAACCAGGCCGAACAGGTTGAAGATCGAGGTCGGATCGGGTGCCGCCAGATCCTGGATCCAGCCGAAGAACGGCGCGTGACGCATCTCGATGGTGATGTAGAGCACCTTGTAGAGGGAGAAGAAGACCGGGATCTGCAGCGCCACCGGCCAGCAGCCGGCGAGCGGATTGATCTTCTCGGTCTTGTACAGCTCCATCATCGCCTGCTGCTGCTTCATCTTGTCGTCCGCGTATTTCTCGCGGATCTCGAGCATCTTGGGCTGCACCTTCTTCATGTTCGCCATCGACGCGTAGGACTTGTTGGCGAGCGGGAAGAACAGGGCCTTGACGATGACGGTGGTGGCGAGGATGGCCAGGCCGAAATTGCCGAAGAATTTGTAGAGCGTGTCGATCAGCCAGAACATCGGCTTGGTGATGAAATAGAACCAGCCCCAGTCGATCACCAGATTGAACTGGCGAATGTTGCGGTCCTTCTCATATGCGTTGATCTTGGCGACTTCCTTGGCGCCGGCGAATATCTCGGTCTCGACGGTCGCGGACTGGCCGGCATCGACATTGATGGCATCGGTGAGGAAGTCGGACTGGTAGCGGTGCCGGCCATCCTCGAAAAAGGCATAGCGCGGCTGGAAAGGCTGCTTTTCGGTCGGCACCAGCGTGACGGCCCAGTATTTGTCGGTGATGCCGAGCCAGCCGTCGGTCGACTTGCCCGGCGTAACCTGCTTTTCAGATTCGATCTTGGCGTATTTGTATTCGGCCAGGCCCTCGGTGCCGGTCACACCGATCAGGCCTTCATGCAGCACATAGGTGCTGGCGACGGCCGGCTTGTCGTAGCGGGTGACACGGCCGTAATTGAACAGCGAAACCGCGCTCGAGCCGGAATTCTGCACCGTGTCCGACACCGTGAACATGTAGTTGGCGTCGACGGAGAAGGTGCGCTTGAAGGTCAGCCCCTTGTCGTTGGTGTAGGTGAGCGTCACCGGCGTCGACGGGGTCAGCGTCGGATTGCCGTCGACACTCCAAGCCGTTTCCGCGCCCGGCACCGCACCGGTCTTGTCGTTGCCGACGAAGCCGATCTCGGCGAAATAGCCGGTCGGCAGCGCCTGCGGGTTGAGCAGCTCGATCTCGGGCGAATTCTTGTCGACGGTCTCGGTGTAGTGCTTGAGCCTGAGGTCGTCGAGGCGCGCGCCGGTCAGGTTGATCGAGCCCTCGAGGCTCGGCGTGTCGATCTTGACGCGCTTCGAAGCGGCAAGCGCCTGGTCGCGGCTGGCCGCGGTGACGGTGTCGCCGCCGGGCGCGCTGGGAATGGTGCCCGGCGCCGGCGCCGGTGTTCCAGCACCCGGATTGGCGGCCTCGGCCGCCTTCTTCTGCTCTTCCACACGCTGCTGCTCGATCTTGGCGGCCTCGCGCTGCTGCTCGACGCGCGGGTTCATGTAGAAAACCTGCCACAAAGTCAGGATCAGCACCGACAGCGCGATGGTGATGAAGAAGTTCCGGTTGTTTTCCATCGAGAGCCCTTGGCCTATCGTGTTCCGCGAAGTCGGCGGGAGAGTTCGGCCTTCAACTGGCCGAACGGGGCGCGCAGTGCGTCATCGCGCCCGACGATGACATAATCATTGCCGGGCACCATGTCATCTGCGGCATGGACGCGGACGGCTTCTTTCAGCCGCCGCCTGACGCGGTTGCGCACAACAGCGTTGCCGACCTTCTTGGTGACGGTGTAGCCGACGCGCGGCAC
Source organism: Mesorhizobium sp. P3_A8 (assembly GCF_056402995.1). Lineage (NCBI taxonomy): Bacteria > Pseudomonadati > Pseudomonadota > Alphaproteobacteria > Hyphomicrobiales > Phyllobacteriaceae > Mesorhizobium > Mesorhizobium sp. P3_A8. Next base: position 601,744 of record NZ_JBFUGI010000001.1, read on the forward strand.
GCCGCCATCGCCGCGGTCCAGGACCTCGACGAGGAAAAACCGTCCGCGTCGCTTTTCACCACGACGGACGGCCAGGAATTCCGCGCGTTTCAGAAGCCGCTTGGGATTTTGCCCCACTGACTTGCCGGTTGCGGGCAACGATCTCGTCTCGCTTAGGCGCTGAGCCGCTTGCGGCCGCGGTTGCGGCGAGCTGCGACGACGCCACGACCACCCTTGGTGGCCATGCGGGCACGGAAGCCGTGCCGACGTTTGCGGACGAGTTTGGACGGTTGGTAGGTACGCTTCATTTGTTTTAATACCGCGGAGTTGCGGCCCTTCTTGATTCTGTCACTTTGTAACAGGAGCTTTGCCGGGCCGGTTTTGGCGCGATCGAAACCGCGCCGGGACGAATGGCCCGAGCGTGAGCGGGCTTATAGAAAGAAGGGTTTTGGAAGTCAATGCGGAGTCGTCGCGCCGTGGACGCCGGCTTTATGACAGTAATTTAATGTTCCGACCAAAGGATGAAATTGGCAAAAAAGCCGTAATCCCCTAATGTTGGCTGATCAAGTGATTGTGAAGATCGAGTCGCATGAGCGAAGCCAGCCAAGCGGGGGAAGGGATCGGCACGGCGCCTGCCGCCGTCCGCGGCGTGCCATTGTCGCGCGGTCTGTCGACAAAACTGCTGCTCCTGACCATCGTTTTCGTGCTTTTGGCCGAAGTGCTCATCTTCCTGCCCTGGATCGCCAGTTATCGGCTGAGCTGGCTCAAGGAGCGTCTGAGCACAGCCGCCGCCGTATCGATCGTGCTGGTGCAGGGCGAGTCGACCTCGCTGTCGCGCACGGCCCAGAATGACGTGCTGATGGCGATCGGCGCCAAGGCGATCGCGGTGCGCGACGGCGGCGTCTCGCGGCTTCTGGTGGTGGCCGACATGCCGCCGCAGGTCGACGAGCACATCGATCTGGCCAGTGTCGGCATGATCAAGGGCATGACCGGCGCGCTCGACACGCTGTTCTTCGGCGGCGACCGGATGCTGCGTGTTTTCGGGCCGGTCGGCGACAGCGACAAGGAGTTCGAGCTGATCATGCCGGACTATTCGCTGCGCAAGGCGATGCTCATCTATTCGCGCAACGTCGCCTTCGTCTCGCTGCTGATCTCGCTGTTCACGGCGATGCTGGTCTATGCCGCGATCGACCTGATCATGATCGGGCCGATCCGCGCGATGACGCGCTCGATGCTGTCCTTCTCCGAAGCCCCCGACGACCCCGGGCGTATCATCCATCCCGCCGCCCGCGCCGACGAGATCGGCGTTGCCGAACGCGAGCTGTCGCAGATGCAGGAGCGGCTGCAGAAGATGCTCTCCGAACAGAAGCACCTTGCCGACCTCGGCCTGGCGGTCTCGAAGATCAACCACGACATGCGCAACATCCTGGCTTCGGCACAGCTGATGTCGGATCGCCTGCGCCTGGTCAGGGATCCGACCGTGCAAGCCTTCGCACCGAAGCTTTTGCGCGCACTGGATCGCGCGGTGTCTTATTCCGAAGGCGTGCTTCACTATGGCCGCACGCAGGAGCCGCCGCCTTCGCGCCGCCGGGTGCGGCTGCGCCAGCTGCTCGAAGACGTGCACGGTCTGCTCGACATCGAGGAGGGCATCGAGTTCATCAACGCCGTCGAGGCGGGATTCGAGGTGGACGCCGATTCCGACCAATTGTTCCGGGTGCTGACCAATCTGTGCCGCAATTCGGTGCAGGCGATGGCTGCAGACACCGAGAGCGCCGTGGTGCGGCGGCTTGCGGTATCGGCTGTGCGCCTGGGCAGCGTCAGCCGCATCGCCGTCACCGATACCGGCCCCGGCCTGCCGCCGAAGGCGCGCGAAAACCTGTTCGCGGCGTTCCGTGGCTCGGCGCGCAGCGGCGGCACCGGCCTTGGCCTGGCGATCGCGCATGAGCTGATCCGGGCGCATGGCGGCACGGTGGAACTGGTCGAGTCGATTGGGGGGCGCACCACTTTCGCTGTCACCATCCCCGACCAGCCGGTGCGGCTCGACCAAGCCCGCGGCAGCCTGCGCCGCCCGGCGTGAGGTCCACAGCGCAGTTTTCCTGAGGGCTCTTGCCGTTCAGACCTGACGCTTTCCATGACCTTCCACTAGACTTTCCCCCTCTCAGCCTGAAATCAGGCCGGCTCGCCGGGAACTTCAAAGCCATGGGATCGGGGCTGTCACCGCTGGATGACACACTCACGACAAAACTTTTGCCGGATCGGCTTGCTTTTCCCAAATTCAGTCGCTAGGGAACTGCACACATTCGCGGCCGACCCCTCAAGGATCGGATCGCGGGGCCGTTGAAAACATGGCCTGATGCGCGCCCGTAGCTCAGCTGGATAGAGCACCAGACTACGAATCTGGGGGTCAGGAGTTCGAATCTCTTCGGGCGCGCCATTCCATCCGATTGATTTCCCAGCGCTCTTAATAGTCGCCATTGACTTCGATCCAGTAGCCATCGGGATCCTTTAGATAGACGGATCGCTGCCCGTCCGCCCTCACGTGCTCCTTGCCGATCTCGCCGGCAAGGTTGCCGAACGGAATACCTTTGCTTCTTAAATGCTGCAAAGCCTGCGCGAAATCGGTGGTGGAGATGCAAAAATGCGTCGACATCGTCACGAAGGTCTTGCCGAAATCACCTTCGATCAGGTGAAGCGACTGTCCCTCGCCAAGGCCGAACCAGCGGATGTTTGGCTTTCCTGCGGCACAAGCAATCTCGGGCAGTTGGAGTGCATCCTGATAGAACTTCGCGCTGGCTGCCAGATCGCGGACGCGGAGGGAAACATGATTGAGGCGCAGTGCCACCACGACGGTCTCCTAAAGCCACCGAAAGTGGGGATCGTGCGTTGGCCGAGCCTTTGCCGTCAATAGGGCCATGGAGCGTCGATACGCCAGGTAATCGTCGTCGGCTTCGACATGCCGCTCGGCGCGGACACGTTAGGCCAGAAGCTGGTACTGCTTGGCACGATGATTAGCTTATTCCCGTTGCCGGGGATCGCGCCCCTGGGCTCGTACGGCGACAAACCTCTCGTATATAGTTTCTGCCGATACAGCCGATACTGTCCGTTCGCATCCAGCGGGCGGAACCTTTGGAGTAGATCCGACCATGCCCCATCCCAGCAGCAGACGTGCGCTGATCACCGGCGCCGGAGCCGCCGACGGCATCGGCTTCTCCATTGCCCGCCAGCTCGGACAAAATGGCCATGCCGTGTTCCTCACCGGCGCCAGCGCACGCGTGCTTGACCGCGCCGCCGAGCTTCGTGCCGAAGGCATCGATGCCACGGCCGTGGTCGCCGATCTCACCAGGGCTGCCGATGTCGCGCGGCTGCGGGCTGAGGTCGGCGCGGTCGACATATTGGTCAACAATGCCGGCATGGGCTCGCTGGCGTCACCCTCGGTCGACAAGGCATTTGTTGCGATGACCGAGGCCGATTGGGATCAAGGCATCGAGGTCAGCCTGAAGACGGCGTTTCTGGTCACCCATGCGTTTTTGCCGGCGATGGTCGAAGCGGTCTATGGGCGCATCGTCAATGTGGCGTCGGTCACCGGGCCGCTGGTGTCCTTCGTGGGTACATCAGCCTATTCCGCCGCCAAGGCCGGCATGGTCGGCCTGATGCGCACGCTGGCGCTGGAAGTGGCCAGGCACGGCATAACCGTCAACGCCGTGGCGCCCGGCTGGATCGCGACCGGCTCGTCGAGCGAGATGGAGCTGGAAGCGGCCCTGCATACGCCGCCGGCGCGGGCGGGGCGACCGGATGAAGTGGCAGCGGCAGTGGTGTTCCTGGCGTCCGAAGGGGCCAGCTATGTCAACGGCGCTCTTCTGGTGGTCGACGGCGGCAACAGCCTCCAGGAGCACAAGGGCTGAAGGACCGCCGGGCGGGCAAGGGATCAGCCTTTGCCTGCGGCTGATCTATTGTGCCGGTTCAATGCGAGCTACGAATGCCTCATGGGCCTCTTCACGCAATCCAGCTTTAACGCAACCGGCATTCGCTCGCTCTGTTGGCGCGGCGATGAACTCGTCGATTGGGTCGGTGGCGGCCGTGCATTCGCAACCGATGGTAGGGAGCGGCCCGCGACCGTAGCGTATGGCTACCGTTTCGACGCCGCGACGGCATCGCCGGATGGCCGCTTTGCCGTGATCTACGAACGACTGGGAACGAAAGGGCTTCTGCTCCGTGATGGACGGATTCTTCGTGAGCTTGGCCGCAGCTTCTACCAGGCCGACGCATACGAGTATCCTGTCGCCCTGTTCAATGCTCCAGACGGTCGCGTCCTGCTCGCGCATTGCCCCGGAGACTATTGCCGCATCGACTTTGAGGACGCCGAAACCGGTCGATTGCTCACCGAATCGGCGGACCGCAAGCCGTCGGATTTTTTCCATTCGCGGCTGGCAGCGAGCCCTCATGGGAAGCGGCTGCTCAGTGCCGGTTGGGTGTGGCATCCGCTAAGTCTCGTGGTGTCCTTCGATATTGCGCAGGCCCTTGCAGATCCACGTCACCTCGATAAGGGCCAGGATCTTCCCTTATCGCCGAATTCTGGGTTGGTTGAAGAGAATTCAGTTTGCTGGCTCGACGATGACCGCTTCGCGGTGGCCGCTTCGGCCGAATACGAACAGGATAGTGTTGAGGATGACGGCGAGTTGCGCCTTCGACCGCTTGGGCTGGCTGTCTACGACATGATCCAACGAACCTGCCTTCAGGCATTCCAACTGGACGAGCCCGCTGGGACAATCCTGGCGCTCGGCAAAGGCTTCATTCTTTCGCTCTATCGGCATCCAAAGCTGATCGATCTTTCGACCGGCAAAGTCGTCCATGCCTGGACCGAGTTGCGCTCAGGCCTTCAGGATAGCAGCATCATCTGGGGCCTTGACGATGATGCGAAGCCGCCGCCCATGGCCTTCGATCCCGCAACCAACCGGTTCGCAATCGTCAACGGCGATACTGTCACCCTGATCGAGTTCGGTCCTTCCGTGACCGGATAATTATCCATCGAGGCCGACTGCTCTCTGGGCTGCAGCCCGGATCATTTCGATGCCGGTCGGCTGCGCTCTTCGGTTGCGGCGACCACATTCCTGGTATCGGGCCGGCCCGCTCACGAAGCCTTGGCGAAAAAGCTCTGATAATCCGACTTCGCCTGCAGCAGGCGCAGCACATTGTCGCGTGATCCCCACACATGGGCGCGGGCCAGGGCGCCGGCCCGGGCGGCCTCGCCGGCGCAGATCGCCTCGACGATCTCTGCATGCTCGTCGCGGGCTATCTTCCATTCGTCGAGCCACAACAATTCGGTCCAGACATAGTGCTGGCACTTGTCGAGGATGCCGCACAGCATGCCGTGCAGCATCACATTGCCGCTGATCTCGGCGATGACGCGGTGCAGGTCGATGCCGACTTCCAGTTCCTGGAATTTTTCGCGCGTGGTGCGGTCGGGAATGGCAGCCAGCCGCTCGCATTCCGCCAGCATGGCGCGCAGCCGGGCCTTGTCCTTCTCGGTCGCGGCGGTGGCAGCCAGTTCGGTCGCATGGCCGTCGAGCAATTCGCGGATGTCGAAGGCCTCGCGGAACATGTTGATGTCGAACTCGGTGACGACATAGCCCTGGCGTGGACACCCGGTGACCAGGCCGTCGCGCTCGAGGCGGTTGAAGGCCTCGCGCACCGGCGTGCGGCTGACATTCAGCCTGACCGCAATGTCGTTCTCGGTAACGCGCGAGCCCGGCGGAATCTGACCGGTCACGATCATCGCCATGAGCGAGGAATAGACCGAGTCGCGCAGCGTATTTTTGGTTTCCCTGGCCCCAGATTGGTTTCCAGTTGCCTGTTGTCGTCCCATTTGTGGTCGTAGCCGGTCTGATTTGCCACGCCCAGGGCGGCACCATCCCAAAGACTCGCCCGGCCCGAAATAGATCGTGCCGGTGGTGCACTGCACCGGTATCGGCTTCTGAACGTCGTCACCGGGGTATTGACGATGAAATAAAAAGCGGATTTTATAATACGTGGATACAAAAATACTTTTAGGTGCCCCATGCCAGCAGCCTTTCCGGCAGAGCCACAGATGTCCGCCACTGCTGAGGAAGAGGCGTACAGGCACGTTCATAGAGCCCTTCGCCTCGGCCGCTACAAACCGGGCGACAGGCTTATTCCGGAGGACATTGCGGCCGAGATCGGCATGAGCCGCATGCCTGTGCGGGAAGCCTTTCGGCGCCTGGCCTCCGACGGGCTGGTGGTTCTGCGGCCCAATCGTGGATGCGTGGTCGCAGGCCTGACGGTCGATGAGCTTTACGAGATTTTCGAAATTCGCTCGGTTCTGGAGGGACTGGCCGTAAGGCTGGCGATGCCCCGGATCGATGAGGAGGAGTTCGAGGAACTCGATCGCCTGCTCGAGCGCATGGAACGCGCGGGCCAGAGCGGCAGCAGCGACTGGGTGGTCCGCCACCAGGAATTCCATGGCCGTATCTGTGCGCTAAGCCGGAGGCCCAAGCTTATCCACCAGATATCGGCGCTGCATGTGGTGATAGAGCCCTACATGCGCATCTGGTTCGACGACTGTGACAAGCCGCATTCTGCGCGCGAGGAGCATGCCGCCGTGATCGCGGCCTTGCGTTCAGGCGACGAACTTCACGCGGAAAAGGTGATGCAGGATCATATTCTCAGCACAGCACCGATGCTGGCCGAGTTTGTGAGTCCGAGCCGGTGACGAACGCCAGCCGGACAGGAATGGCCTCGAACCGGCAATGCGGCCGGACGTAGGAACAGTTCGATCAGCCAATCAAAAAAGGGGAACCACATGAAAGTTTGTCGTTTGGCCGCAGTTGCGGCCGCACTCAGCATGTTCGGCTTCATGCACACCGCATTGGCCGAGGACGCGCCCAAGGCCATAACCATCGCCACGGAGGGCGCCTACGCTCCGTGGAACTTCACCAACGCAGACGGCAAGCTCGACGGACTGGAGATCGAACTCGCCAACAATCTTTGCGAGCGGATGAAGATCAAATGCACCATCATCGCTCAGGACTGGGACGGACTTATTCCTTCGCTGAAGGTCGGCAAGTTCGATGTGATCATGGCCAGCATGTTCATCACGCCGAAACGTCTCGAGACCATCGACTTCACCCAGCCTTACGCGATCGACCCGGGCGGGTTCGCAGCCGCCAAGGATAGCGATCTGGGGAAGCTCGGCGCTTCGGCCGAGAAATTCAAACTGGACGATGAGGCCGCTACCAAGGCCGCGGTCGACAAGTTGAAGCCCCTGCTGAAGGGCAAGGTGGTCGGTGTCCAGGCGGCCACGGCCATGCTCGAATTCGTCAAGAAATACTTCGGCGACACGGTGGAGATTCGCGAATACAAGACGACCGAGCAGCACGATCTCGATCTGGCCGCGGGCCGCATCGATGCAATATTCGCTCAGAAGACAGCGCTCGCCGCGACGCTCGCAAAACCCGAATTCTCGGGCTTCACGGTTGCAGGTCCGGGCTTTGTCGGCGGCTTGTTCGGTGCCGGAACGGGTGCGGGACTCAGGAAGGAAGACGTCAAGCTCAAGGAAATGCTGAACGACGCGATCAGCGCCGCCATTGCCGACGGGACCATTAAGAGCATCTCGGAAAAATGGGTGAAAACGGACGTGACGCCGGTCAAGTAGCCACGTGTGTATTGTGTCCGGCCGATTGGTACCAACCGATAGGCCGGGCGCCGCGCTGAACGATCAGGTTCCACATGACGGACACACTCCATATCCTTTCCGTGGGCAATGGCGGCTGGGGCGGAGCCCTGCTGCTGGCAGCTGGCGTGACATTTGCGCTGTCAGTCCTCGGCTTCCTGCTCGGTACTCTCTTCGGCGCGGTTGCAGCAGGAGGCCGGCTCTCCACGAGAGCTTTACCGTCATGGGTCGCCAAGGGCTATGGCACGGTGTTCAGGGGTGTGCCCGATCTGTTGACGATCTACCTGCTTTACTACGGCGGCAGCATAGCATTGACTGAGATCGGTAAATTCTTCGGCAGCACAGGCTTCGTCGGGCTGCCGACATTTGCGACTGGCGTCCTCGCGATCGGCATCATTTCGGGCGCCTATCAAGCCGAGGTCTATCGCGGAGCGTATCTCGCCGTCGATCTCGGCCAGTTTGAGGCTAGCAAGGCGCTCGGCCTGTCCCGGTTCCAGTTGCTGCGTCTCGTCATCGTGCCTCAACTGATGCGGCACGCCCTGCCGAGCCTCGGAAATGTCTGGCAGCTTGTGCTCAAGGATTCGGCCTTGATCTCCGTGATCGGCTTGGTGGAATTGATGCGGCAATCTCAGATCGGCGCGGGATCGATGCGGGAGCCCTTCGTCTTCTATATAGCAGCCGCGACGCTGTATTTCCTCATCGCTGCCGTGACCGGATCGGTCTTCCGCTACGGCGAGGCACGGGCGTGGCGAGGCATGGTCCACGCATGATCGACTTCGCCTTTTTTGCAGAGATCATTCCCACCCTTCTCTCCGGCTTGCCGTTAACCTTGCAACTTGCGGGGTTGTCGATCGGAATAGGCTTTGCCTTGGCCCTGTTGCTCGCACTGGCGCAGCAGGGAAACCATCGGATGCTGGTCTGGCCCATACGCTCCTTCGTTGCCGTCTTTCGCGGCACGCCATTGCTCGTCCAGATATTCCTCATCTATTACGGCCTCGGCCAGTTCCGCCCCACACTTCAGGCAGTTGGGCTCTGGTGGCTGTTTCGCGAGCCCTATTGGTGCGCCATCATCGCGCTCAGTCTCAATACCGCAGCCTATGGCAGCGAAATCCTGCGGGGTGCGATACAGGGTGTGCCGCGTGGCCTTGTCGAGGCAGCCTCTGCCTTAGGCCTGAAACGGATCCAGACCCTGCGCCTCGTCGTTCTGCCTTTGGCGCTGCGCCAAGCCATACCGAGCTACAGCAACGAGATCATCCTCATGGTAAAGGGTACGTCGCTTGCATCGATCGTCACCCTGATGGAAGTGACGGGCATCGCCCAGGGGCTTATTTCGCAGACCTATCGCGCCGTAGAGGTTTTCGTGGCCGCGGGCGCGATCTATCTCACCATCAATTTCACGATTATCTCGGCACTGAACGCTCTGGAAACCTGGCTAACGCCTTATCGGGTCCGAGCCTGATACGCGTCTGGCGTAACGAGGAGAATTGGCAAAATGCGCAGTGTCGAGAAGCCGAAGCGATCCGTTGCCGTGTCGTGTTACGCCATGGCGGCAACGTCGCATCCATCAGACCAAGGGATACAAAGACAGAATGCGTGATTTCCAGTTTCCCGGCCGCTCGCCGGTTCGTGCCACAGAAGCGCTTGCCGCGACCTCGCACCCGCTTGCTACCCTTGCCGCCATCGACATGCTGCGCGCTGGCGGTAATGCCATGGACGCCGCCGTCTGCGCCGCCGCCGTGCAAGGCGTGGTCGAGCCGCAGTCGACCGGCATCGGTGGTGATTGCTTCGTGCTCTATTCTCCCGGAGGACAGGGCAAGGTGCTGGCCTTCAATGGCTCCGGCCGTGCGCCCGCCAAGGCGACGGTCGACTGGTATCTGGACAAGGGTTTCAGCGAGCTTCCAAAACAGGGGCCACATGCGGTCACCGTGCCTGGCGCCGTCGATGCCTGGAGCCGGCTGCTGGAAGACCATGGCCGCAAGAGCCTGGCCGAGGTGCTGGCGCCGGCCATCCACTATGCCGAGAACGGCTATGTCGTGCATGACCGTGTTGCCTTCGACTGGGCCGAACCGGAAACCGACCTGTCGGCCGATGAACATGCATCGCGCATCTTTCTGCCGGGCGGTCAGGCGCCGAAGGCTGGCGACGTCCACCGGCAACCGGAACTCGCCGCCACTTTGCGGGTGATCGCCAAACAGGGTCGCGCCGGCTTCTACGAAGGCGCTGTCGCCGACGACATGGTGCGCCGGCTCAGAGAATTGGGTGGGCTGCATTCGCATGAGGATTTCGCGGCAACCAAGGGCGACTATGTGGCGCCGGTCAGCACCGCCTATGGCGGCTACGACATCCACCAGATGCCGCCGAACAATCAGGGGCTGACGGCGCTGCTGATGCTGAACGTGCTGTCGGGCTTCAAGCTTGGCGGGCTCGACCCCAATGGGGCCGAGCGCCTGCATCTGGAGATCGAGGCCGGACGCCTGGCCTACCAGGACCGCGACCGCTATGTCGGCGACCAGGACCATGTTCAGGTGCCGGTGCAGCAGCTTCTGTCCAGCGCCTATGCCGACCGGCTGCGCGCCGAGATCCATCGCGACCGCGCCATGACGCATCTGCCGCGCCTGGACCTGCCGGGCAGCGACACAGTCTACATCTCGATCGTCGACCGCGACCGCAACGCCGTCTCCTTCATCAACTCGACCTATTATTCCTTTGGCAGCGGCGTCGTCGGCCCGAAGACCGGCATCGTGCTGCAGAACCGCGGTTCGAGTTTCCGCCTCGATCCGGCGCATCCGAACGCCATTGCGCCCGGCAAGCGGCCGATGCACACGATCATGCCCGGCATGGCGACGAAGAACGGCCGCGTGGTGATGCCGTTCGGCGTCATGGGTGGCGGCTACCAGCCGTTCGGCCATGTCCATCTCCTGACCAACATGATCGACTTCGGCATGGACCCGCAGCAGGCGCTGGATGCGCCACGAGTGTTCTACAATGATGATACGGTGGAGGCCGAACGCGGCGTTCCCGCCGATGCGCTCGAAGGGCTGCGCCGTCGTGGCCATCGCATCGCCGAACCGCATCACCCGCTCGGCGGCGGGCAAGTTGTGCTGATCGACTGGGAGAAGGGCACGCTCACCGGCGCCTCCGATCCGCGCAAGGACGGGATGGCGCTGGGATATTGAGGTGATCGGGAGAACAGGTTGCCGGTCACCCCTTAACTCCCACGGCAGGCCAATCGCATATGGCAGCGCCAGCCCCCTCTCCGTCCGCTTCGCGGCCACCTCTCCCCCATTTCATGGGGGCGAGGAACCACCCGCCGAGGCCGCGGCCTTGAAAAGCTTGGGTTCCTCGCCCCCACAGCGTGGGGGAGAGGTGGCTCGGCGAAGCCGAGACGGAGAGGGGGGGGCGCCAACGTCGACAATTGTCCGGGGTCGGAATCGTCCCAGGGCCTTTCTAGAAGCAGTCGTTTGAAACATAGTCGGTGACCATGAGCACGAATTCAAAAGACCTCTCCCATCGTCTCGCCGCCGGTGCCGATGATGCTCCGGCGATCCTAGCTCCCGACAGGGTGACCCTCACCCATGGTGCACTGCGCGGCCTGATCGCGGCCACCGCTGAACGGCTGCATGCGCTTGGCATCGGCCGGGGCGACCGGGTGGCGATCGTGCTGCCGAACGGGCCGGAGATGGCGGCAAGCTTCGTCGCGGTGGCCGCCGCCGCCTCGACAGCGCCGCTCAATCCAGCGTATCGGGCCGACGAACTCGATTTTTACCTGACCGATATCGGCGCCAAGGCGATCCTTGTCGCGGAGAATGAGACCGGACCGGCGGTGGCCGTTGCGGAGCGCCTCGGCATTGGCGTGCTGCGGCTTGTCGTTTCGCCTGATACGCCTGCCGGCAGCTTCACCATCGAGGGCGCGGCGATCGGCCCACAGGCGGCACCCGACATGGCGGGGGATGCCGACATCGCGCTGCTGCTTCACACGTCGGGCACGACATCGCGCCCAAAACTGGTGCCGCTCAGCCATGCCAACATCGCCGCCTCATCAGCCCATATCGGCGCAACCCTCGGACTGACCGCCGATGACCGCTGCCTCAACATCATGCCGCTGTTCCACATCCATGGCCTGATCGCGGCGGTGCTGTCGTCGCTGGCGGCAGGCGGCAGCATCTACTGCACGCCGGGCTTCAACGCGCTGCGCTTCTTCCAGTGGCTGGGCGATGCCAAACCAAGCTGGTACACGGCGGTGCCGACCATGCATCAGGCGATTCTGCCCCGTGCCGCGCGCAATGCGGAGGTTCTGGAGTCCGCGCGCCTGCGCTTCATCCGCTCGTCCTCGGCATCACTGCCGGCGCAAGTGATGGGCGAGTTGGAGGCAACCTTCGGCTGTCCGGTGATCGAATCCTACGGGATGACCGAGGCCGCCCACCAAATGGCGTCGAACCGGCTGCCGCCGGGCCTGCGCAAGCCGGGCAGCGTCGGCGCGGGGGCTGGGCCGGAGGTGGCGGTGATGGCGCCCGACGGACGGCTGCTGACAGCCGGTGAGATCGGCGAGATCGTCATTCGCGGACCCAATGTCACGGCAGGCTACGAGAAAAACCTGGACGCCAATGCCACGGCTTTCGCGCATGGCTGGTTCCACACCGGCGACCAGGGCGTGCTCGACGAGGACGGTTATCTCCGCGTCACCGGCCGGCTCAAGGAGATCATCAACCGCGGCGGCGAAAAGATCTCGCCGCTCGAGGTCGACGACGTGCTGATGGACCATCCGGCCGTGGCGCAAGTCGTCACCTTCGCCATGCCGCATGACAAGCTCGGCGAGGAGGTGGCGGCGGCCGTGGTGCTGCGCGAAGGCATGAGCGCCAATGAGAACGATATCCGCACTTACGCCGCGACGCGGCTCGCCGACTTCAAGGTGCCGCGCAAGGTGCTGATCCTGGACGAAATCCCAAAGGGTGCGACGGGCAAGCTGCAGCGCATCGGGCTTGCCGCCAAACTCGGACTTTGACATGAAGATCACCATTTTCGGCGCCGGCGCGATCGGCGGCTATCTCGCCGCCAAGCTGGCGATCGCCGGCCGCACCGATCTGTCGATCGTCGCGCGCGGCGCCCATCTGGAAGCGATCCAGGCCAACGGCCTGCGCCTGATCGAGGACGGCCAGGAAACGGTGGCGCCCGTCCGGGCCGCCAAGAAGGCCGAGGAACTCGGCGTGCAGGACACCGTCGTGCTGGCGCTGAAGGCCCATTCGCTGACCCCGGCGCTGGACCAGATCGCGCCGCTGCTCGGGGACCACACATCGGTTGTCACCATGCAGAACGGCGTGCCGTGGTGGTATTTCCATGGCGTCGGCGGGCCGCTCGAAGGCACCAAGTTGAGCACGGTCGATCCCGGCGGCGCGATCTGGCAGCGGATCGGGCCGCAACGCGTCATCGGCTCGGTCGTCTATCCCGCGGTCGAAGTCGACGCGCCCGGCCTCATCCGCCATGTCGAGGGCAAGCGCTTCTCGCTGGGTGAACCCTCGGGCGCGCGCAGCGAACGCGTGACGCGCCTGGCCGAGGAGATGGTCAAGGCCGGCCTGCAGGCGCCGGTGCGCGAAGACATACGCAGCGAGATCTGGGTAAAGCTGTGGGGCAACCTCTCCTTCAACCCGATCTCGGCGCTGACCGGCTCCACGCTGGCCGCGATCGTCGCCGACGAAGGCACCCGCCAGCTTGCCCGCGCCATGATGCTGGAAGCGCAAGCGATCGGCGAAAGCCTCGGCGTGCGCTTTCCGATAGAAGTCGACCGCCGCATCAAGGGCGCCGGCGATGTCGGCGAACACAAGACCTCGATGCTGCAGGACCTTGAGCGCGGCCGGCCGATGGAGATCGACGCGCTGGTGAGCGCCGTGCAGGAACTTGGCCGGCTGGTGGACAAGCCGACACCGACCATCGACGCCGTGCTGGCGCTGGTGCGGCGGCTGGCTGTGGAGCGCGGGTGTTATGGATGATGGGCGGGGCTGAGATTTGAGGCTGCTGCCTGGTAGTGCGCCAGCGGCTTTGGGCGATGGCGGCATCTCCTGCAAGAGACCACTTTTGGGCCCTGGAGCAAGGCGTTCCACGGAAGGTGCAGATCTTGGAAACCTCGTGCTCCTCCTAGGATCATTGAGCCATTTCCGGCATCGCCAGCCTACCGGCGGAGTGTCATGATGCGGGTCGCCGATGCACAAGAGAATGATTTCATGTTTCCAAGTCGCCGCCTCGCCTTGAAATTTGTCGCTCTTGTCGGCGTTTCGATCGGTGCTTTTTGCGCTTCGACCGCATTTGCAGACAGCGTCGATCCCGCGATCGAGAAGCTGATCGGCGGGCCTCAGCGCTCACAGCCCAACAGCGTGCGCGACAAATATCGCCATCCCGGCGAAGTGCTGACATTCTTTGGCGTCAAGCCTGACAGCATCGTCGTCGAAATCCTTCCTGGCGCAGGTGGATATTGGACCGAGATTCTGGCCCCCTATCTGAAGCAGAACGGTCACTACATCGCGGCAAATGGCGAGAAGGCCTCGCCTTCCGCTGACGTCCAGAAAGACAATGCCGCCTTGGCGGCCAAGCTTGCCGCCGATCCGGCCGACTATGACAAGGTCACCGTCACTGAATTTGCAGCGGACAAATATGCGATCGCGTCGCCGGCTAGTGCGGACTTCGTGCTGACCTTTCGAAACATCCATAACTGGATGAGTGCGGGCACGACCGCGGACGCTTTCGCCGCCTTCTACAAAGCGCTGAAGCCTGGCGGCATCCTCGGGGTAGAGGAGCACCGGGGCAAACCGGACGAGCCGCAAGATCCGCTCGCCAAGTCTGGTTATGTGCGCCAGGACGTTGCGATCGGCTTTGCGGAGGCGGCTGGTTTTAAATTCGTCGGCAGTTCCGAGGTCAATGCCAACCCGAAAGACACGAAGGATTATCCGAGCGGTGTGTGGACCCTGCCGCCAACCTTCAAGCTCGGCGCGCAAGATCACGCAAAGTATGCGGCCATAGGCGAGAGCGATCGCTTCATCCTGAAATTCCAAAAGCCATAAGAAACGAACTGGCGGGCAGCTAAGCGGCGGTGCCGGTCTGGGATTTGCGCGGCAAGCCCGCTGCGGGATCAAGGAAGGTCGCGAGAGAGTTGTCGAAGCGGCCTGGCTCGAAGGCCAGCGCATCATGCATGGGAAGTGCTGCGGAGAACAGAAAACCCTGCGCGATCATGCAATCAAGCGACCGCAGGATCAGGCGATCGGCGTCGGTTTCGACCCCCTCGGCGACCACCTCCATTCCCAGCGTTCTCCCGAGATCGATGACTGCCTTGACCAGGGCCTGATCTTCCACGGACTTGGCGAGATCGCGAACGAAGTCCTTGTCGATCTTGATCTTGCGGATTCGGCTGTCCTTCAGCGAAACCAGCGTCGAAAAACCGGTGCCGAAATCATCCAGCACAATCGATAGGCCCGCATCCGCCAGGCGTTCCAGCTTTTCGTCAACTCTGTCGCGATCCACGGGCGCCTCTTCCGTGATCTCTATCTCGAGCATCGCCACAGGGACATTCCTCGTCTTGAGGCTGTCGAGGATCATTTCATCGACATTGCCTGCTTCGAGTTCGCGTGGCGAGAGATTCATCGCGACCCGAACACGCTGACGCCCGTTTCTGACAAGCTCTTCGATCATGGCGCAGCAGTTGAGGAACACCGTTTCCGTCAATAGGGAAAGCAGCCCGGTTTCACGCGCAGCGGTGACGACCTCGGGCGGGGAAATGGGGCCATGAACCGGGTGCCGCCATCGCAGCAGCGCCTCGAAGCCGACCACGGCATTCGTATCCAGTCGCACCATGGGCTGGAACCATGAGCAAAGAGTGCCTGTTTCGATGGCCCCGCGCAGATCGCGCTCAATGCAGTGCTTGCGTTCGAGCCCGTGATCGAGCCCCGCATCGAAGAGACGGTATTCATTCCTGCCACTGCGCTTGGCCGCATAAAGCGCGAAGTCTGCCCGCAGCAGCATCTCCGTCAATTGTGGTCTCTCCGATACATAGATGCCGATCGAAGCGCCGACGCGCACCGAATTCAACGCCGGATCCGGATTTGCGATGGCCGCGATGATCGAGGATGCAAGTTCGCCGGTTGAATGCACGGATTTGCCGGCGGGAAAGAGCAGCACGAACTCGTCTCCGCCGATGCGCGAAATGGTTGCCCCTGGCGGCGCATGGTTCTCTATTCTGCGTGCAACCCTGACCAGCAGGTCGTCGCCGATATTGTGACCATAGGTGTCGTTGACGGATTTGAAGCCGTCCAGGTCGATCAGCATGGCCACGAACGGACCGTCGGCAAGTCCGAGCTGGCGGATAGCCTGCTCCAGCCCGTACCGGTTGAGCAAATTCGTCAGCGGATCCCGCCTGGAGTTTCGCTCCATCTCGGTGGCGAATTCCTTCGCCTCGTATTTGAGGCGGCTCGCCCCGCGGAAGCGGGCTTGCCCAAGAAGCGCGCTTCTGATCATTCCAACGAGAAAAAGCAGGACTGTGAAAGCCAGTATATAATTCTCGACACCGCCTTTTGCTGAGAGGCAGCCGATGGTGATCAAAAGCGGCAGCGTCATGAAGCTGATCGAGGACGGGGCATATGATGTTCCGTAGGTGACGGAACCGGCCGACGCGCCGGCGAGAACGATCAGATAGATCGGCGCCTGGGGCGTGGTGTAGCCATCGGTCAGCACCGCCAGAAAAGACCAGGCGATGCCCGACGCCAGGGCCAGCATCCCATAGGAAGAAAGCCGTGCACCGGCCGGCCTAAGCCTGCTGTCGACTGTGTCCGATTGGGAGAGAGCAAGGGCAATGCGTGCGCCATTGATCGTGCTGACCGCCGCAAACCACAGCACCGCGGCAAGGCCACCGCCCGAAAGCATCTGCACGGCCAGGATCAGGGCCGAGAGGACCGTGCCGATAGGCATCGAAATGAAGATCCCGGTCCGCAGATCAGCCAGCTGATCCCGGAGAATCCCGGCGTCCACGGTTTCACCCTGCCCCTGAGGGGCGGACCCTTGAACAGGCTGCTCAGAGTGCCTCATAGGGGCAAGTAGCTAGGCTAGCGGGGTGAAAATCGCGTTAAGGATTTCAGCAGCTTACGGCGCAATCGCTCGATTTGCCTGGGAGTGACGCCCCTTCTTGTGCTCGCCCGCAAGAAGCGGACAGACGACATTCCCACCTCAAGACGTCTGTAGCGAAATCTGGGTGAAGCTGGAGGGGCAATCTCTCCTCCAACCCGATCTCGGCACCAACCGGCTCCACGCTAGCCGCAATCGTCAGCGACCAAGGCACCCCGGGCGCTTGCTGGCACCATGATGCTGTAGGCGCTGACGATCGAGCGCGGGTGGGTTCAGTTGGTGCTGGCTTTGGCGGTAAACCCGCACTGCTTCTGTTCCATATCGATCTGCTTGGTGATGCGGATGGCGTTCTGTGCGTAGGCCTCCGTCACCGAGCCGCTGTTCACGGTCTTGTCCTTCAGCGGACTCACGCCTGCGCAGAGGTGGAAAACATGCGGCTCAGTGGACTTCGCGGCGCCGTTTTCGGGCGCGATCCAGTAGACGACATCCTGGCCGGCGGGATGGCTCGCATCCTGGGTCGCGGCCGTCACCGCAGCGCTGTCCGTGGCGATCGCCTGCGCCTGAGCGGCGACGTCGGGCGAACAGGCGGTGGTGGGCTGCCCTGACTTGATCTGGGCTGCGCACGCGTTCATGTCCTGGGTGTACTGCTCGACCGACGGAGGCTTGAGACTGACCCCCGTTATCGCGGCGACCACGGCCAGCACAGCACCGAGGCCGCCGGCAACCTTCTTGGTCTGCGGGTCCATGTTCTTGTCGGAGAGGATCAGGAAGACCAGCGGCACGAAGGCGATCAGCGTGATGATCGCGCCGAGCTGGTTCTGGAAGAAGAACCGGGCCGTATCGGATGCGCGGGCCGGGTCGTGCCGGTTGGCCGCCTTCCACAGCAAGTTGCCGGCGATCGCGAAAATCGCGATGCCAACCAGAAGGCCGATGATCAAGGGCAGGTGTGCCTGGTCGAATTTGCCCTGGCGAAGCAGAACAATCCCGTAGATCTCGCCGCCAATGGCGACGATCCACGAGAGTGCGGCGAAAAGGCGAAGACGCGTGGCGGACGACTTCTGGCCCTGCGTCGCTTGCCAATCCTTGGTAACGTCCGGCTTGTTGTCAGTCATTGACCATATCCCCCGATATTGACACTTCCGCGGGCGGCGTCGGACCAGAAGGCCAACCCGCCCTGCGCAGCGTCATTCAACGAACGTCGCCTGCCTTTGGCGACGCAGCGAAAATGTGAGCGCCACAACAGGCCTCATCACCATCCATATTGCGCATCCGTGAGCCCGTCCATAGCCACGGCGGCAGACGCCTTGCGCGCGATGGCTCCGTTCTTCTTCACCGCCGGCTCGAACTTGACTCTGCCTTGCCTCACTTGCCTCGCGATCCCCTCAATCGCACGCAGTCGATCTGGAGTTGATCAGTCCTTCGCCGCCCGCCCGAGCACCCGCGCATAAAGTTCGCCGACGATGCCGCGTCGGAAGACCAGCACGCAGACCATGAAGATCAGCCCGGTGGCGATGGTCACGGGGAAACCCGAGGTGGCGAGCGTGTTTTCCAGTCCGACGACGAGGCTCGCGCCGATGATCGGTCCGACCATCGTGCCGATGCCGCCGAGCAGCGTCATCAGGATCACCTCGCCCGACATCTGCCAGGTGACGTCGGTGAGCGTGGCGAACTGGAAGACGATCGCCTTGAGGGAGCCTGCCAGCCCGGCCAGCGCCGCCGACATGACGAAGGCGCCGAGCTTGTAGTTGGCGACGGAATAGCCCAGCGAAATGGCGCGGTTCTCGTTCTCGCGGATCGAGCGCAGGATCATGCCGAAGGGTGAATTGACGATGCGCCAGATGGCGAAGACGCCGATGAGGACCACCGCCAGCACGAAATAATACATGTTCAGCGAGACGTTCAGGTCGAGGACGCCGAACAGCATGCCGCGCGGCACGCCCTGAATGCCGTCCTCGCCTTGCGTGAAGGGCGACTGGACGCAGAAGAAGAAGAACATCTGCGACAGCGCCAGCGTGATCATGGCGAAATAGATGCCTTGCCGACGAATGGCGAAGAAGCCCATGACAAGGCCGAGCAGGGCGGCGCCCGCCACGCCGAGCAGGATGCCAGCTTCCGGCGGCCAGCCCCAGACCTTGACGGCATGGGCGGTGAAGTAGGCGGCGCCGCCAAAGAAGGTGGCGTGGCCGAACGACAGCAGGCCGGTGTAGCCGAGCAGGAGATTGAACGCGCAGGCGAACAGCGCGAAGCACAGCATCTTCATCAGGAAGATCGGATAGACCAGAAATGGCGCCGCCAGCAGCGCCGCTATACCGAGCCCGACCAGCGTCCATTCAAGCCAACCTGAGGTTCTGGCTGATGTCTCGCGCAGCGTCAGCCCTGCCATGTCAGACGTCTCTTCCGACATGTCAGGCTTCCCTTCCGAACAAGCCGGCCGGCCGGACCAGAAGCACGATCGCCATGATGACGAAGACCACGAGGTTGGAAGCTTCGGGATAGAAGACCTTGGTCAGGCCTTCGGCGAGGCCGAGCATGTAGCCGGTGACGATCGCGCCGAGGATCGATCCCATGCCGCCGATCACGACGACCGCGAAGACGACGATGATGAGATCCGATCCCATCAGCGGGCTCACCTGATAGATGGGCGCCGCCAGAATGCCGGCAAGGCCGGCAAGGGCGGAGCCGAGGCCGTAGGTCAGCGTCAGCAGCAACGGCACATTGACGCCGAAGGCCTGGACGAGACGGGGATTCTCGGTTGCCGCGCGCAGATAGGAGCCGAGCCTGGTCTTCTCGATCAGCGCCCAGGTTCCGAAGCAGACGATCGCAGAGGCCACCACGACCCAGCCGCGATAATTGGGCAGGAACATGAAGCCGAGATTGGTGCCGCCCGAAAGCTGCGACGGCACGGCGTAGGGATTTCCCGACACGCCGTAATAGTAGCGGAACAGGCCTTCGAGCACGAGCGCGAGACCGAAGGTGAAGAGCAGGCCGTAGAGCGGATCGGTGTCGTAAAGCCGCGACAGCGCCAGGCGCTCGACCACGATGCCGAAGAGGCCGACGATCAGCGGCACAAGGATCAGAGCGGGCCAATAGCCGATGCCGAGATAGGTGAGCAGGAGATAGCCGACGAAGGCACCCAGCATATACTGGGCGCCATGGGCAAAATTGATGACGCGCAGCAGGCCGAATATGACGGCCAGACCCAGGCTCAGCATGGCATAGAAGGAGCCGTTGATCAGGCCGACCAGCAACTGGCCGAGCAATGCCTGGACGGGGATACCGAAGATCATCGTCATGGCGTCCTCATACCCCCAGAACGTCGTGGAGCTGCGTCATGCGGTCAGCCAGTTCGCCGACCGGGAACCCGGCGACGACCTTGCCGTGCTCCATCAGGTAGAAACGATCGGCGACACGGCTGGCGAAGCGGAAATTCTGCTCGACCAGCAGGATCGTCATGCCACGCTTCTTCAACGTCACCAGCAGCTCGCCGATGCGCTGGACTATGACGGGAGCCAGGCCCTCGGTCGGCTCATCGAGAAGCAGCATCTTCACGCCGGTCCGCAGCATGCGGGCGATCGCCAGCATCTGCTGTTCGCCGCCCGACAGCCTGGTGCCGGGGCTGTTGCGCCGCTCCTTCAGATTGGGGAACAGATCGAATATTTCGGCGACGCTCATGCCGCCCTCGGCAACGACCGGCGGCAGGACCAGATTCTCGTCGACGGTCAGTGTCGCGAAGATGCCGCGCTCCTCCGGCACGAAGCCGATGCCTTGATGCGCGGTGCGGTGCAGCGGCAGCCGCATCAGGTCCGCGCCATCGAAGACGACCTCGCCGGTGCGCTTGCGGATCAGCCCCATGATGGCGCGCAGCGTCGTCGTCTTGCCGACACCGTTGCGGCCGAGCAGTGTCACCGTCTCGCCGCGAAACACTTCGAGATCGACGCCATGCAGCGCATGGCCCTCGCCATACCAGGCGTTGAGACCGCGGACCGCAAGCAGGGGCGCGGGGTTAGTCATCGGCGGTGCCCATATAGGCGACCTTCACGCGTTCATCGCGGCTGACCGTGGCGTAGTCGCCGGCCGCAAGCACCTCGCCGCGCTGCATGACCGTTATCCAGTCGCAGAGATCGGCGACGACCGTCAGATTGTGCTCGACCATTAAAACAGCGCGGTCGCTGGCGACCGAACGAATGATGGCGGAAACCGTGGCCACGTCCTTATGCCCCATGCCGGCCATCGGCTCGTCCAAGAGCAGCACTTTCGGATCAAGCGCCAGGGTGGTGGCGATCTCGAGCACACGCTTCCTGCCATAGGAAAGATCGCCGGCCAGCCTGTTCCTGGCATCGTCGAGGCCGACGGAGCGTAAGAGCTCCACGGCACGCGGCGTCAGCCGATCAAGTACGGCCAGCGAGCGCCAGAACTGGACGCCGAGCCCAGCTGGCCGCTGCAGCGCGACGCGCACATTGTCGAGCACGCTGAGATGCGGAAAGATCGCCGATATCTGGAACGAGCGCACCAGCCCCATCCGCGCCACCTTCGCCGGTGAGGTGCGGGTGATGTCGTGGCCGAGCAGTTCGATCCTGCCGCTGGTCGGCGCCAGGAACTTGGTGAGCAGGTTGAAAACAGTCGTCTTGCCGGCGCCGTTGGGCCCGATCAGGGCATGGATGTTGCGGTGGCGGACATCGAGATCGACATTCTTGACGGCGATGAAGCCGGCAAAATCGCGCCGCAGCCCGCGGGCGGACAGCACCACCCGCGGTTCATTCTCGTTCTGGTCAGGCGGCGCCATGGGCCGCGCCGATCACTGGGCCGCCGTTGGACAGCCGCTGTCCTTCTCGCTCAGGAAGGCCTCGTTGCCGGGGATGGTGGCGAGATATTTGTAGTAGTCCCAGTCCTTGGTGCTCTCGCTGGGCGCCTTGACCTGGTAGAGGTACATGTCGTGGACCATGTTGCCGTCCGCCTGCACCTTGCCGTTGGTCATAACGGCGTCGTCCACCGGCATTGAATGCAATTGCTTGGCGACGGCCTCGGTTTCGTCGGTGCCGGCCTTGTCGATTGCCTTCAGATACTGCGTCACCGCCGAATAGGTCGCCGCCTGGATCATGTTCGGCATGCGGTTGGTGCGCTTGAAGAAGCGCTGTCCGAATTCGCGGCTCTTGTCGTCGCGATCCCAGTAATAGCCCTCGGTCAACACGACGCCCTGCGCTGCCTGAAGGCCCAGCCCATGCACCTCGGCCAGCGTGAACAGAAGTGCGGCAAGGCGCTGGCCGCCCTGGACGATGCCGAATTCCGCCGCCTGCTTGATCGCGTTGGAGGTGTCCAAGCCGGCATTCGCCAAGCCGACGACCTTGGCGCCCGACGACTGCGCTTGCAGCAGGAAGGATGAATAATCGGTCGACCCCAGGGGATAGCGCACCTCGCCCAGCACCTTGCCGCCGTGGCTCTCGACGAACTTGGAGGTCTGCTCCTTGAGCGAATAGCCGAAGGCATAGTCGACGGTGACGAAGAACCAGCTGTCGCCGCCCTGCTGCACCAGGGAGCCGCCTGTTCCCACCGCCTGCGAATGGGTGTCGTAGGCCCAGTGGAAGCCGTAGGGCGAACATTGCTTGCCGGTCAGCTCGGTGGTCGCCGCGCCGGTAACGATATCGATTTTCTTCTTTTCCTTGGAAATCCCCTGAACGGCGAGCGCGACCGATGAGGTCGTCAGCTCCATGATGGCATCGACCTGTTCGGTGTCGTACCACTGCCGGGCGATGTTGGAGGCGATATCAGGCTTGTTCTGGTGGTCGGCGCTGATGATTTCGATCGGCGCGCCCTGCACCTTGCCACCGAAATCCTCGACCGCCATCTTGGCCGCCTCGACCGACCATTTGCCGCCGAAATCGGCATAGACGCCGGATTGGTCATTGAGGATGCCGATCTTGACTTTCCCATCGGAAATTTCGGCGGCCGAGGCGGGGACTGCAGCTGCGGCGAGAAGCGCGGCGGAAACGAAATAGCATGCTTTCATGGTTCAACTTCCTCCCATTGTGAATGCGACCGTCCCCCAACGATCATCAGCAAACGGTATTGAACATGAGCAAGATGAGCTTGAACGGCAAGGGGCCGTTGCGGATTTCATGTTCGAAGCAGCCCTTCCTCGCCGGGAGTTTACCGCCGACAGGTGGCCAGCCGAGCCGATTGGCTAGGTCGCGCCGGCCGGAAGCCCGGGAAGCAGCACGACCGTGACCGACGGCGTGGCGGATCGGCGCGCCCATTACCCCCTATCTTAGTCAGGAGTATTGACTCGACCACCGGAGTGGCAGCGCTTAGATTGCGCATGGATCGCTAGCCTTCCACGGGGAAGCCAACTGAGATATCAGGATGGCTTTGGTAATGAATAGGTCGATAACTGCTATCACCGTGACGCATAACAGCGCGCATACCGTGCGTGGCGCGCTCGCTCGCCTGCCTTCAGGGCTGGAGATCATATGCGTCGACAATGCAAGTACCGACGATCTTTCCGCCGCGCTATCCGGCCTCGCCGTTCATCGTATTGATAATGCTGCAAACCTCGGCTTCGGGCATGCCTGCAACATCGGCGCGGCGGCGGCATCGGGGGAGTATTTGCTGTTCATCAACCCCGACGTGCGTCTTGGGACGGACGCCGTCGATGCGCTTGTGCAGGCGGCTGAACGCTACCCGAATTGCGGCGTCTTCGTGCCGCGCACAAACACGGTGGATGGGCGGCTGTGGTTTCGCGAGCAGAGCGAGATCGATCGCCTTTCCGGCGTGTCGCTGCCCACACGTATCCGGCAGGTCTGGGGGGATTGTTGCGTCCGCTTCGTCAATGGCGGCGTGTTCATGATCAAACGAAGGCTCTTCCTCGATACGGGCGGGTTTGATGAGGATATCTTTCTGTATTTCGAGGATGACGACCTCTCGCATCGCCTGCTGCAGCGTGACGAGCCCATGATCCTGGTCAGCAGCGCGCATGCCGTCCACGACGTTGGCACCTCGGTTGCGCAATCAACCCGGGCACGGATCTTCCGGTATCGGTCGAAGATGCGCTCGGAAATCCACTTGCGCAAAAAATACGGCATCGCCTATAGCCCATTCGTGGACATACTGCGCTATTCAACGAAAATAGGCTTCTATTGCCTGACGCTTAATCGAAACAGACTGATCAATTCCTTGGGCCGACTGATAGGTATATTTGACAGCATCCTTGACCGATCGCACGCGAATCGGAACAGCGGCTATGTCGCCTGACGCTGCCGGCACCAGAGTTGCCTTGCCTGATGTCCTGCCCCGCGAGCCGCGAAAGGAAGAGGCATGGGGCGTCGACCGAAGAAGCAGTGACGTGAGCGAAATCCACATCCACGCGTCGGGACGCTACATCGTCGAGCTTTCGCCGACAGACAGGCGGATGCCGTTTCTCCGGCTCAATGTTCGCCGCCCAGGACATGCCGACAGAATCGTCTATGTGCCGGTTACCAAGCGGACGTCCTATTTGCTCAGAAGCAGCGAAGGCGGCCTGGTGTTGCAATTCGATAGAAGCGACATCGTTGCCGCAAACATCCGCCCTCTGAGGATCAGGGATCTTGGCGAAGTGCTGCGCCGCCGCCGCCAGAAACGATTTGAGCTGCGGCTGGGCCAAGGCATTGCCTTGCGGCCTCTGCTTCATATCGCAGGGGCCGAAGGCCGCGATTTGACCGCTGCCCTTGGCAGCCTCTACAGTTGGGGCTTCGGCGTGGCGAGCGACAATCTGCAGAAAACCCTGTCGCGACACTTCGATGGCCCACCAGTCCGGCGCTCGGAACGCCTGTCCGTTGCCGAACCGAAGATCGCTGTTGCGCTCCACTTGCACTACCCCGATCTCTGGCCCGAATTCGAGACCCTGCTGGAAGCGATCGATCGTCCGCTCCATCTCATCCTCACGCTGACCAGGCCCGACGCGGTGCTGGCGCAACGCGTTCAGGCGAAATTTCGGGATGCCGAGATCGTCGTCTACGACAACCGGGGCCGCGACGTCGGTCCCTTCCTTCAATTGCTGCACGAAGGAAAGCTCGACGGTTTCGATCTCATATGCAAGCTGCATGGCAAGAAATCCGGGCTGAGCGGACCGCGCATGATGCTCGGCGAGATCTGGCGCCAGGCAAGCGCCTTCGACCTGATCGGGTCCCGCGACGTGGTTGACCGCGTCGTCGCGGCGTTCGAGCATTCGCAGGATACTGGGATGATAGGGTCCCGCCGCTTTCGGTTGCCCAATGAATGGAAGGTCCGTGAAGCGGCGTGGGGCAGGAACAGGGAAATGATCCTGGCCCTGCTGGAGAAGCTTGGCATGGACCCCGACTCTTCTCTCGATTTCTTTGCCGGAACGATGTTCTGGGTTCGGCGCAGCGCGCTGGAGCCGCTCAAGCGCCTCGATCTGACCCTTGCGTCATTTCCCGGTGAGACAGGCCAGTTGGATGGCACGTTGCAGCATGCCCTTGAGCGGGTTCTCGCAATGATCTGCACAAACATCGCCGGAATTGGCTGGGATGATGAAGATGAAGCCTGATCGTTGCGAGGCGGACTCGGTTGACTAGATCAGACCTCATGATCTTCATAAAATCGATCACCAGCAGGAGGGGGTGGAAGAGGTTTCGGATCCGGCAACGAATTCGCGCCAGCGGACAGTTCGATGGGCCATGGTATCTGGCTCAAAATCCCGATGTGGCCGTCAAAGGGATCGACCCGATCCTGCACTATATCGATCATGGTGCCGTCGAGTTCCGAAACCCGAATCCGGGTTTCGACACCGAGTACTATCTGGCCAGGTATCCCGACGTCGCACTGGCGGCGATGAACCCGCTGGATCACTACATCCGTTTCGGCAGGAGTGAACAGCGCGAAACCCGGCGTGGTCCGGCAGCACATTGGGCCATGGCCGCCAGCCGCGGCATCCAAAGGCCCGCCACCTATATGCCGCGATCCAGCGAGAGGCGACCCGCCGCCTTGCGCGCGCGCGTCCTTGCCTTCTACCTACCGCAGTTCCACCCAATTCCTGAAAATGATGCTTTTTGGGAAAAGGGCTTCACGGAATGGACGAATGTGACACGCGCGGTGCCGCAGTTCGACGGTCACTATCAGCCTCGACTGCCGGCGGACCTCGGCTTCTATGATTTGCGGGTGAAGGACATCCAGAAGGAACAGATCGAGATCGCCATGCAATATGGCATTTCGGGATTCTGCTTTCACTTCTACTGGTTCAACGGCAAGCGCGTCCTCGAGATGCCGATCGCCCAATTCGTCGAAAACGAAGCCCATGAGATGGGCTTCTGCATCAACTGGGCAAACGAGCCCTGGAGCCGCCGTTGGGATGGGCGCGACCAGGAAGTCTTGATCCCACAATCGCATTCACCCGAGGACGACCTGGCTTTCATCGAATACGCATCCGGCTATTTCCGTGACCGGCGCTACATCCGTGTCGGCGGCAAGCCGCTGCTTATGGTCTACCGGCCCGGATTGTTTCCGTCAGCAGCGGAAACGGCACAGCGCTGGAGAACCTATTGCCGGGACGCCGGCATCGGCGAGATTTTTCTTGCCTATCCGCAGTCATTCGCCACGGTCGATCCCGCCGAATTTGGGTTCGACGCGGCTGTCGAGTTTCCGCCAAATCTCGGAACATTTCCCGAGGTCAGCGCCTCCATCCCAAATCTC
Organism: Mesorhizobium sp. P3_A8; assembly: GCF_056402995.1. Classification (NCBI taxonomy): domain Bacteria; kingdom Pseudomonadati; phylum Pseudomonadota; class Alphaproteobacteria; order Hyphomicrobiales; family Phyllobacteriaceae; genus Mesorhizobium; species Mesorhizobium sp. P3_A8. The sequence continues at coordinate 628,187 of NZ_JBFUGI010000001.1, forward strand.
AAGAGCGGCTTCACGGGAAGGATCTATGACTGGGCGGAGCTTGCCGATCGCAGTCGCGCCTACCCAGAGGCCCCCTACACGCTGTTTCGCGGACTTTGCCCTTCCTGGGATAACACGGCAAGGAGAATGGAGGCCGCCAGCATTCTGGTTAACGCGTCGCCCTCCCGCTACGGAGAATGGCTCGCCAACGCGGTCGACGATACATGCGATCGTTTTGCCGATTTCGACAGCCGCCTGATCTTCGTCAATGCCTGGAACGAGTGGGCGGAGGGCGCCTATCTCGAGCCTGATGCCCGCTACGGCTATGCCTATCTGCAGGAGACGCGGGACGTGGTGTCGGCTCCAGCGGCCGGCAAATTGCCCACAGGTTTATCCTGGCGTGTTTTGTTTGTTTCGCACGATGCGGCTCTCGGTGGAGCACAGGCGTCGTTGCTCGATATCGTCCGATGGCTCCAATCGCACACGGACCTGGAGATCAAGGTGCTGTGCCTGGCAGGCGGTGAACGGCTGGAACAGTTTCGACGCATCGTCGATACCGTCGCTCTGGACGATCTGGTTTCGCCGACCGCCACGAGGCTGGCCCGCATCACCGCCTGGTACGGTGGCAGACCGGACCTCATCTATTGCAACAGTCTGGCCACCGGCCGTGTGCACGCGCTGCTTGGCGAACTGGGCATTCCCATCCTGACGCATGCCAGGGAATTGGCAACGAGCATCGCCCGATACGCCAAGGACGACATGAGGGATGTCGTTTCCCACACGCGGAGATTCATCGCGTGTTCCCCAAGCGTCCGGGATTATCTGGCAGCCGAGTACAACGTCGAAACGAACGCCATAGACGTCATTCCAAGTGCGGTCCCGCAAACCGACGCCGGTCACAGTCGTACGGAAATCCAGCGCCTTGAAAGTCGCCAACGCGCCGGCTGGCCGATGGACGAGACGATCGTGCTGGGATCCGGCCTCGGAATGCCATTCCGCAAAGGCGCCGACCTCTTTATCGACGTGGCCCGCATTCTTCGTGCTCGCGGGGTTGAAGACTATCATTTCTACTGGCTCGGTTCGTTACCTGAGCGGGAACGGGATGAGGCTCTCGGTACGTGGTCGCAGCAACTCGACAGATTGCAGGCGGAGGGATTGGACGAAAAGGTCACGTTTCTGGGCGATGTCGAGGATGTGCGCGGCCATCTGCTGGCTGCCGATCTGTTTCTTCTGACATCCCGCGAAGAGCCGTTCGGCCGTGTCATGCTGGAGGCGGCATTCGCCGAGTTGCCGGTGATCTGCTTCGCAGGCAGCGGTGGGGCACCGGATTTCGTCGAGGACGATGCCGGCATCATCGTCGACTGGGCTGATCCCGCCGCGATGGCCGATGCGACGCTGAAACTGATCCGGGACCAGCCGTTGCGGACGAAGCTCGGCAAACAGGCGGGCGCCAAGGCAAGGCGGCATTTTTCCACCGATCGGGTCTTCCCGCGCCTGCTGTCGACCATGCGGAAGGTCGCAGGCAAGCCGCCCGCGGTCTCGATCATCGTGCCTAACTACAATTACGCCCGCTATTTGCACGAGCGCATGGAAAGTATTCTGGGGCAGTCTTTCCAGGATTTCGAGCTCATCATCCTGGATGATGCATCGACTGACGATAGCCAATCGATTCTGGATTACTATGCCGGAGTCCATGGCACACGTGTCATCGTCAATGAAAGCAATTCCGGGTCGCCCTATCCTCAGTGGTTCAAGGGCATAGAGCTCGCAAGGGCCGATTTGATCTGGATCGCCGAAGCCGACGACGTATCCGACCCGAGTTTCCTCGAAACCCTCGTGCCCTTGTTCCGCGATCCAAGCGTGAAGTTTGCTTATTGCGCATCGAAGATCATCAACGATCGAAGCGAGATCGTCGGCGACTATCCGTCCAGCCCGTACCTCACCGATCTGTCCAATTTCAAATGGAAACGCAGCTACCAGGTTTCGGCGGAACACGAAGTCAATGATGGGCTGGGTGTCAAGAATACGGTCTTCAACATCAGTGCGGCGGTTTTTCGGAAGTTTGAGATCACGACAGATTTCGCCGAGAACCTCCTGTCACTTCCTACGAGCGGCGATTGGTACTTTATCCTCGAGGCAATCCGTAACGGCTCCGTCGCCTACGAGTCCGCATTGCTCAACCATCACCGTCGGCACGGGGACAGCGTAACCAGCGTCATCATGGCTTCCCATTCAGAGGCCCTTCTGCGCACACGGCAGGTGATACATCACCATGTGTTGCGCACATATGGGACGGATTTGGCCATCAAGCTGAAAATGGCCGAATATGTCGTACAGCTCTGGAACCGGCAGTTCCCCGGGCGCCCGGCGGAAGAGATGGAAAGCTTGTATTCGCTAAAGGCATTGGGCGAGTTTCCAGCGAGATCATCGGAGAGCAGTTCCCCGGTGGCGTGAGTTGGCTGCGTTTTAATTGCCGGCGGCGACGAGGTGGCCGTTGCCGACATCCTGCAAGGCCAGTTTCAGCGGCGCCTCGCCGATCCTGCGGGTGGCGCTCGGGATTTCCTGGTCGAGGCGGGCAAAGCGGCTTCTGCGCCGTGCCGGGTCGGGCACCGGCACGGCCTCGATCAGCCGCCTGGTGTAGGGATGGCGCGGGTTGGAAAACACCTGGTCGCGCGTGCCCATCTCGACGATCTGGCCGAGATACATGACGGCGACGCGGTCGGAGATGTTCTCGACCACCGCCATGTCATGCGAGATGAAGAGATAGGCGACGCCGAATTCGCGCTGCAGTTCCTTCAACAGGTCAAGCACGCGCGCCTGCACCGAGACGTCGAGCGCCGACACGCTTTCGTCAGCGATGATCAGCTTGGGCCGCAAGGCGAGTGCGCGCGCGATGCAAACACGTTGGCGCTGACCGCCGGAGAATTCGTGCGGATAAAGCTCCATCTGATCGGCCGAAAGGCCGACCCGCTCGAACAGTGCGGCCACGCGATCGCGGCGCTCGTCCTTCGAGGCGATGCCGTGGATGACCAGCGGCTCTGCGACGAGGTCGCCGACGCGCATACGCGGGTCGAGCGAGGCGAAGGGGTCCTGGAAAATCATCTGCACCTCGCGGCGCACGGCCTTGCGTTCGTCGCGGCCGAGGCCAAAGAGATTGCGCCCGCCAATGACGAGGTCGCCGCTGTATGGCACCAGCCCGGCCAGCGCCTTGGCGGTTGTCGACTTGCCGCAGCCGGATTCGCCAACCAGCGCCAGCGTCTCGTTGGGTGCGATGGAGAAGCTGACGCCTTCGACCGCGTGAACGCGGCGGGTGACCCGGCCGAAGAACCCACCATGCAAATCGAAGCGGACATGCAGATCTTTGACGTCAGCGACATTGGTCGGCCTTGCCGCCTCGACCTCCCTGGATGGCTGGCGGCCGACACCACTGCCGATGCGCGGCACGGCAGCAAGCAGCTCGCGCGTATAGTCAGCCTGCGGCCGGGCGAAGATGTCTGACGTCTTGCCCTCCTCGACCATGCGGCCGTGCCGCATGATGATGACGCGATCGGCCATTTCGGCGACCACGCCCATGTCGTGCGTGATGAGGATGACGCTGGTGCCATGCTGGCGCTGCAGATCACGCAAGAGCTCCAGCACCTCGCCCTGCACGGTGACGTCGAGCGCCGTCGTCGGCTCGTCGGCGATCAGCACGTCGGGTTCAAGCGCCAGCGCCATGGCGATCATCACCCGCTGGCGCATGCCGCCGGACAATTCGTGCGGAAACTGCCTTAGCCGGCTTTCGGCTTCCGAAATGCGTACCGCCTTCAGCGCCTCTATGGCGCGCTCGCGGGCTTCACCCGGAGACAGGCTGGTATGCGCCTCGATCGATTCGGTGAGCTGTCGGCCGATCGACAGCACAGGGTTGAGCGAGGTCATCGGCTCCTGGAAGATCATGGCGATACGGTCGCCACGAATGCGGCGCATCTGGCGCTCGTCAAGGGTTGCCAGATCGGTGTCGCCAAGGCGGATTTTTCCCGATGATATGCGGGCGGCAGGCTGCGGCAGAAGCTGCATGATCGCCAGCGCGGTCATCGATTTGCCGGAACCGGATTCGCCGGCAATGCAGAGCGTTTCGCCCCGCGCGAGCGTCAGCGACAGGTTGGAGACGACCTCGCGCTCGCCGTCCTCGCCGCGCACGCTGACGGAGAGGTTGGCGATGTCGAGGACGGGTTTGAGGATCGAGGTCATCGCAAGAGCAGGGTTCTGAGAAGTTTGTTGCGGTACACCCCCCTCTGGCCTGCCGGCCATCTCCCCCTCAAGGGGGGAGATCGGACTGCACACAGGGTTTCGCAAATCGCCACCGATTGAAGAAAGATGGGACGACGAAACTGGCAATCTCCCCCCTTGAGGGGGAGATGCCCGGCAGGGCAGAGGGAGGTGCGGCGCCGACTTAGCGTCATTCAAACACGCAGCGCGGGAAGTAGAACGACACCACCCAGTTCGGCATGTCGACGATTTCCGATATGCGAAGATCGCCGCACACCGAGGCCAACATATAAGCCTCGACCGGATCGATCTTGTAGCGACCGGCGAGCAGGTCGACCATCTGAGCGACGGCCTCCTTGGCACCGGTCATCAGGTCCGGGCCGATGCCGGTCGTCACCTCATAGCCCTTGGCGTCAAGGTGGCGTGTCACTGGACCCGAGGTGGTAAAGCGCGGCGTCTTCAGCCTGGCGTCCTTGACCAGGTCAAGCTTGAGCACGACATCCATCGGGCTTTCGATCGCCGTGCCGCAGACCTCGCCGTCGCCTTGCGCGGCGTGTGTGTCGCCAACCGAAAACAGCGCTCCGGCCACTTCCACCGGCAAATAGAGCGTCGTGCCGGCGGCGAGATCGCGGATGTCGAGATTGCCGCCAACGCGCCTCGGCGGCACCACCGAGTGATGACCCTTTTCAGCCAGTGCGTTGCCGATGGTGCCGGCAAAGGGTTTTAGCGGTACGCGCGCGTTTTTGCCGAACAGCGCCGGCTCCAGCGAGGCGGCGTCATATTTCCAGATGTTGAGCGCCGGCTCCTTGAAGTCGTCGGCGAGCAGCCCAAAACCCGGAATGTTTGCCGTCCAGCCGAAGCCGGACGGTTTGAACATCTCGATCGTCACCTTCAGCGCGTCACCGGGCTCGGCGCCCTCGACGAAGATCGGCCCGGTCACCGGATTGACCCTGGCGAAATCAAGCCTGGCGACGTCGGCAACCGTGCTGTCGGCATTCAACTGGCCGCCGGCGGCATCAAGGCACTGGAACTCGATGGTTGAGCCGGGCGCCACCCGCTCGGCCGGGACAAACGAATTGTCCCAGCCGAAATGATGATGGTGCCCGTGGATGGTGTAATCGCAGTTATTGCACATCTTTTACGTACACATTGTCATAGTTGATCGGGACGTGGACCGGGTCGACATAGAGATTGTCGGCACCGCCCATACGTGCGGATTTCATGGTAAAGCGCTGCTCGTTGAAGACCGGCGCCCAGGGCGCGTCCGCCATGATCTTGGCGTAGATGTCGCTCCACATTTTATAGCGCTCATCGGACTTCGCCGGATCAACGATCGAGTCGGCTTCGGCGGCCTTGGCATCGAGATCCTTGTTGCAATACCACGACCAGTTCCAGCCGCCCGGCACCGCGCCGGCGCAGCCAAGGATCGGACCGTAGAAGTTCGAGGGATCGGGGAAATCCGCGATCCAGCCCATGCCGCCGGACCAGATCATCGGTGCGCCGGCCTTGTCGCCGCCGGCGGCGATGACGTTGGCCTGTGCCAGCGCCTGGATGCTGGCCTTGATGCCGATCGCCGCCAGATCCTGCTGGATCGCCTGGGCAATGCGCGGGTTGGGATCGGTGTTCATGGCGAACAATTGCGTGTCGAAGCCATCGGGATGGCCGGCCTCGGCAAGCAGCGCCTTGGCCTTGGCGACGTCATAGGTATAGCCCTTGTATTCCTTGTCGTAGGCCGGCATCGACGGCGGCAGCGGCTGGTTGGCAGGCACGGCACGGCCGTTGATGATCTGGATGATGCGCGCCTTGTTGATCGCCATGTTGACGGCCTGGCGCACCTTCACATTGTCGAAAGGCGCCATGGTGGTGTTCATGGTGATATAGCCGGTGTGCAGTTGGCCGCCCTCGACGACGCGCGCCTTTTGTTCGGGGTCGGACATCACCTCCTGGAATTTTGCCGGCGGAATGCCGTCGAGAGGCAGGTCGATCTCGCCCTTCTGCAGGCGCAGCAGCGCCACGATCGGCTCCTGGCCGACCTCGAAGGTGATCTTGTCGAGATGCGGCAGGCCCTTGTGCCAATAGTCCGGATTGCGCACGAAGACGATGCGCTGGCCGAGCGTCCATTCGGCGAGCTTGAAGGCGCCGGTGCCGACGGGGTGCTTGCCGAAATCAGCGCCGTATTTCTCCACCTCTTCCTTGGGCACGACATGCGAGAAGTTGATCGCCATGACATGCAGGAAGGTGGCGTCGGGCCGGCTCAGTTCGAACTTGACGGTGTAGGGGTCGACGACGCTGACACCCGCGAGGCTGTCCGCCTTGCCGGCCGCGACATCGTCATAGCCCTTGATCGAGCCGAAGAACCCGGCGCCCGGGCTCTGTGTCTTCGGGTTGGTGACGCGGTCGAGTGAATATTTCACGTCGTCGGCCGTCATCTCACGGCCATTGTGGAATTTCACGCCATGGCGGAGCTTGAAGGTGAAGGTCTTGCCGTCCGGCGAAATCTCGTAGCTTTCGGCAAGGTCGGGCTTCAGCTTGGTCGTGCCCGGTTCGTAATCCATCAACCCGTCGAACAGGCTCTTGATCATCGACCAGTTCTGCCAGTCATAGCCGATGGCAGGGTCGAGCGTCGTGACGTCGTCCTTGTAGGTGGCGATGATCTCTCCGCCCTGCTTGGCGTTGGGATCGATGGTGTCTTCGGCGCGAGCACTCGTCATGCCGAGCATCAGCGCCAAGGCCGATGCCGCGACTGTGGAGGCGAGAAATTTTTTCATGTCGTGTTCCCTTTCTCTGTTTGTTTTCTTGGTTTCATCTGAGCTTGATGCTCATCTCAGTTTGATACGGGGGTCGATGAAGGGCGCGATGATGTCGGCGAGCAGATTGCCGAGCACGATGGCGAAGGCCGAGACCAGCGTGACGCCCATGATGATCGGAATGTCGACGCGCTGGATGGCTTGCCAGGCGAGCTGACCGATGCCGGGCCAGCCGAAGACGCTCTCGACGACGACGATGCCGCCCATGAAGATGCCGATGTCGATGCCGATCATGGCGATGACCGGCAGGATGGCGTTGGGCAAAGCATGGCGGAAAATGATGGCGCTGCGCGCCAGGCCCTTGGCGCGGGCGGTGCGCACATAGTCCTGGCGCAGCACGTCGATCATCGACGAGCGCATCATGCGAGCGTACCAGCCGGCGCCGAGAATGCCCATGGTCAGCGAGGGCAGCACGAGATGACGCCAGGTGCCGTAGCCGCCGATCGGAAACCAGCTCAGCCGCACGGCAAAGACATAGAGCAGCAAAAGGCCGACGACGAATTGCGGCGCCGAGACGCCTACGAAGGAGGCGACCATCAAGGTCTGATCCGTGGCGGTGCCGCGCTTGACGGCGGCGATCAAACCCATCGAGAGCCCGATCAGCAATTCGCACAGGATGGCGCCGACCATCAAAAGCAGGCTGGCCGGCAGCCGCGAGACGATCAGCTCGGTGACCTCAGAACGCTGGATGTAGGAGCGGCCGAGATCGCCGCTGACGAGCTTTGTCAGGTAGCGCCAGTACTGGATGATAAAGGGCTGGTCGAGGCCGAGTTGCTGGCGGATGTTCTCCACCGTCTGCGGCGTGGCGCTGCGGCCGGCGATCTGGCGCACCGGGTCGGCTGGCAGGAGATAAAGCAGTGCAAAGGTGATCAGCGAGACGCCGAGCAAGATGAGCAGCGACTGGATCAGGCGGCGGCCGAGATAGGCGATCATGCCCGGCCCCTTTGCGTCGGATCGAGGATGTCGCGCAGCGCGTCGCCGATCAGGTTGAAGGCCAGCGCCAGCGCCAGGATCGCGGCACCGGGGAAGAACACCAGCCAGGGTGCGGCCTGAAAATAGGTCTGGTTCTCGAAGATGATGTTGCCCCACGACGCCGTCGGCGGCTGCACGCCGATGCCGAGGAAGGAGAGCGTCGCCTCGAGCAGCACCGTGGTCGAGATACCGAGCGTGCCCCAGACGATGATGGTCGGCAGGAGGTGCGGCAAGATGTGGCGAAACAGGATGCGCGGTGCACTGGCCCCGATGGTGCGTTCGGCGTCGATGAATTCGCGCTCGGCGAGCGAAGAGGTTTCGGTGTAGATGACGCGCGCGGTCTGCACCCAGTTGACCAGCGCGATGACCATGGCGACGATCCACAGGCTCGGCTGGAACACCGCCGCCAGGCAGATGGCGAGCAGCAGCGCCGGAAACGCCATCATCAAATCGGTGAAGCGCATCAGTGCGCTGCCGATCCAGCCGCGGAAATAGCCTGCGGTGACGCCGACCAGCGTGCCGATGAACAGCGCCACGCCATTGGCGACGATACCGATGATCAGCGAAGTGCGGGCGCCATAGAGGATACGGGTCAACAGGTCGCGGCCGAGCAAGTCGGTGCCGAGCCAGAATTTGGCATCCGGCGGCAGCGGCGAGCCTTCGATGGTAAGGCCGTCGAACATCTGCTCATTGGGATCATAGCCGGTCAGCCATGGCGCCAGCACGGCACCGGCGACGACGATGGCGACGATGACCAGGCCGAGCATTGCCAGACGACGCCTGACCAGCCGGCGCCAGACGCCGGCGCGCGGTTTGGCCGGCATGCGCTCTGGCGCGGTGAGATCAGGCGCGATGGGACTGGTCATCGCCGCCTCCCTCGCCCGTTGCTTCCTCGCCCGTTACTTCCTCACTCGTCATCGCCACGATCCGGCGCGCGGCATCCTCGACGCTGATCTGCCAGCTCATGGCCAGCGAGCGCAGCTGCGCATAGGCGCGCTCGTCATCCGTGCCTTTCGACAGCGCCGCCACCGCGCGCACGATGGTCTGGCGTTCGGCGACACGATGGCGGAGCGAGGCAATTTCGCCGGCTAAGTGTTTTCGCGCTTCGAAACTCTGCCGTGCGATGAGCAGCGCGCTGTAGACGCCGGCATTGCCGACCGGCTTCAAGAGCTGAGCGTCGGCCTTGTGCGACAGCGCCCATTCGATGCGGCCAGGCGCCTCGGAGCCGATCAACGCCACGAGCGGCATCGGCGCTTCGCCCGGCTTCCACGGAAATTGCTCGTCGAAACCGAGATCGGCATCGAAGAAGACGAAATCAGCCGCCAGCGCCTCGGGTGGCAGTTCCGGCCAGCAGTCCAGAGCGATCAGGCCGATGGCCGACAATTGCCTGGTGATCGCCTGCACCGTCGGATGCGGGCGATGCAGGATGAAGGCCCTGGCGCCACCGAGATTGGGAATGCGCGGCGTTCTGGTCACGACACCACCCGCAGGCGCGGCCGGCCAAATGTCTTGGCCGGGTCGTAGCGCGACAGATACGGATCTGGCGCGACCTCATCCTCGCGGCTGACGACCTCGAAGAAGCCGTCGGCGATCCGGCCGATGATCACCGGCAGCGTCGCGTGCTGGGAGTGGGCGTCGATGGCGATCGGCCCAAGCCGGGTCGAGAAGCGGCGTTCGGCGAACGCCTTAGAAAATTCCGCAGGGCCGGCATCGGCATCGCGCGAGAGCACATCGGCCATGACCTGCACGGAGGCATAGGCGGAGGCCTCGAAGGAAGAGGCGAAGGCGGCCGGCCGCGGTGCGAAATACGGCCCGACCGACAAATGCCCCTTGCCCGTTTCGCCGATCGCCGGCAGTTCGCCCTCGGTGAGGTTGCAGGAGATAACCGGGCAGGTTTCCGGGCTGAAGGCGGAATCTTCGCGGCCCAGATCGCGATAGGCAGCGAGGAAAGCGTAGGACGATGTACCGATCAGATTGTTGAGGATGAAGTTCGGCCGCGTCGCCCGGATTTCCGCGATCAGGCGCGACACATCGGTCTCGCCGATGCGCAGATAGCGTTCGCCCAGCACCTTGCCGCCGGCATCCGCGATCAGGTCGCGCGCCACGCGGTTCATCTCCCAGCCCCAGATATAGTTCGAGCCGAGCAGAAAACCGTTGGCGCCGAAGCGCGGCACGACATGCGCCATCAGCGGCACCAGATGCTGGTTGGGGCAAGCGTGCATGTAGACGACATGCTCGTTGGCCTCGAAGCCCTCATAGGGGCAAGCGTACCAAAGCATGCCGCCGGCCTTCTCCAGCACCGGGATGGTCTCCTTGCGGCTCCAGGAGGTGACGCAGCCGACGACATGGCGGGCGCTGCTGGTCTTGAAAATGTCTTCGCACAGCGTCGCGTAGCTGTCGGCATTGCTTTGCGGGTCGCGCTCGACCGGCACCAGTTCGATGCCGTAGCTGCGGTCGGCATTGATGTCGGCGATGGCGCGCATGGCGCCCATGCGGCACGCATCGGAAACGAGCTGATAGCTCCCCGAGCGGGAATAGAGGATGCCGATCTCGATGCGTCGTTTCAAACAGAACCCCAGAAATGACAATGCCCCGCAGCCAGCGCCGCAAGGGCGAGGCATACGAGGCATATTTGCCGCCCGGCGATCAGAGCCGGTATTTCGTCCTAGCGTATTCGGTACTGCTGGTCAGTCAAGCGGGAAAGTGCGTGGTGCCTGACCGCGGGATCGAGGTGACCTCGATCATTTTCGAATGATGTCCTCGAAGCTGAGGTCGAAGCGCATGAGGTATTTGCGCAGCCTGTCGGCGTCGTTGCCGCTGGTCTTTTGCAGCCGTGAGACCGCAAACAGCTTCCGCCCGGCAGCGCTGACCGAATTGCTGTCGCGGCAAATCGCAAGCACGGTGGCCAGCTGCGCCCGGTCGAAGATGTCGATCTGGCTTTGCCGCTCAGGGCCAAGAATCTCTTGCAGGATGGCGTCGCGGTCGTCGGCATTCCCGGCGCGCCACAAGACCGTCAGGCGATCGATTTCGTCACGCACGGTTTCCTCGTTGATGCGGCCAAGCGGCGCCAGCGTCGCCATGCGGGTAACGGAGGCCGAGAGATCGCGGAAATTGGCCCGCCACATCGCCTCCGGCGCCACGGCGAATTTCAGATACAGGTCGCGCGCTTCCTTGTTGAAGGTGGCGTTCTGTCCTTCGCGCTCACTGAAGCGGCGCAGTTCGAAATCGAGGTTCGGCTCGATGTCTTCCTTGCGGTCGCGCAGCGCCGGCAGTTGGAAGGTCCACAGGTTCAGCCGCGCGAAAAGATCCTCTCGGAACTTGCCCTCTTTGACGCCGATCGACAGATCGCGGTTGGTGCCGGCGAGAAGCTGGAAGTCCGACATGACATCCTGGTCGGCGCCGACCGGCAGGAAGCGCTTTTCCTCGATGGCGCGCAGGCACATGGCCTGTTCGTCGGAGCCAAGTTCGCCGATCTCGTCGAGGAACAGCACGCCCTTGTTGGCAGACTTCATCAGCCCGGCACGCTCGTTCTGGGCGCCGGTGAAGGCGCCCTTGACGTGGCCGAACAGCGTCGACATCGCCTGGTCGCCACGCAGCGTCGCGCAATTGACCTCGATGAAGGCGCCGGAAACCTGCCGCTGCGCCTTCTTCAACTCATAAATGCGGCGGGCCAGTTGCGACTTGCCGGCGCCCGTCGGCCCCGTGAGCAGCACCGGCGCGCGCGAGCGGATCGTCACCTTCTCGATCTGGTCGATCATCTGGTTGAAGGCCGGATTGCGGGTGGCGATGCCCGATTTCAGGAACGACGTCGCCTCGTCGCGCTCGGCGGCAAAGCGCGTGGCGATCGCATCGTAGCGGGACAGATCGAGATCGATGATCGAATGGCTGCCAGAGACATCGTCGTCGCTGCCCTGCTTACGTGGCGAAAGCTGCAGCAGCCGCGCCGGGATGAAGTGGGCTTCGGTAAGCAGGAACCAGCATATCTGCGCGACGTGGGTGCCGGTGGTGATGTTGACGAGATAGTCTTCCTTCTCGGGGTCGAATTGATAGGCGCGGGCGAAATCGCGCAGGCCGGTGTAGACCTCTGAGAAATCCCAGGGATCGCGCATGCTGATCAGATGGGGCCTGACCTCAGTGGCGGGCGAGACCTGCTCGATGTCGGCAATGATCTGCGTGGCCAGCTGCCGTGACTGAGTCCCGTGGATGAGTTCCAGCCGATCTATGAACAACCCCGGCTGCTGACACAGCGCAACCGTTGGCCGCCACTTCCGCCAACGGTCATCCGTACGGCCCGCATCAAGCGTTGTGCCAAGAATGCCAATCGCGACTCGTCTTTTCATTTTATCCTAGGGTATAAGTTCCGAGATTGTTAGATCACTATACAGGCCCTGCCTTGGACAAGACCAGAGGGTGCATAACCGTAGGCCTCTTTTTATTTCATAATGAAATCAAATCCCTAACTGAATCCGAGCGGATCGATACGCGCTCATTCTTCAAACTGGCACGCCGCCTGCAGTGATACTGGTGTGAGAATGAAGGATGAGAACAATGGCGAACAAATCCGTGTTTGCGACGATTGCAGGAAAGCTGCTCCCGCCGGCTGACGCCAGAAACCATGAGGGCGCCCGGGCTTACCGCCTGTCGCCGCATCAGGCTCTGGCGCAGCTGGCGGCGACGGGCACGTTCAACGCGACCTTCTATGCCGAGCCGCGCGAGCAGCTGGACGAGGTGCTGAAGCTGGCGTGGCAGGTCGAGCCGGGGTTCCTGGCGCGCACCGCCGTCCATGCTTTCGAGCAGGGCTACATGAAGGATATGCCGGCACTGCTGCTGGCGGTTCTGTCCTCGATGCAGGGCGACGAGTTCAACCGTGCGTTCGGGCGCATCGTCAGGAACGGCAAGATGCTGCGTAACTTCGTGCAGGTCATGCGTTCCGGCGCGACCGGGCGCAAGTCGCTCGGCTCGCGGCCGAAGCGGCTTGTCCAGGCGTGGCTCGAGCAGGCGGCCGACTTCGAGATCATGCGGGCCGCGGTCGGCAACGATCCGTCGCTGGCCGACGTCATCAAGATGGTTCACCCGAAGCCGAAGTCGGCCTCGCGTGAGGCGCTTTATGGCTACCTGATCGGCAAGCCGCATGATGTGGCGGTGCTACCGGACGTGGTGAAGGCATTCGAGGCGTTCAAGCGCGATCCGTCGCTGCCCGTGCCGGAAGTGCCGTTCCAGATGCTTACCTCGATGCCGCTTTCGCGTGAGCATTGGGTGCAGATCGCGGCGACGGCCGGCTGGCAGATGCTGCGCCAGAACCTGAACACTTTCGCCCGCAACGGCGTGTTCGAAGTGGATGGGTTCGGCGAGACGCTGGCGGCGCGACTGCGTGATCCGCAGGAGATCCGGCGCGCCCGGGTGTTCCCGTATCAGCTCATGGTGGCGTTCACTATGGCCGGTGCGGAGGTACCCGGCGTGGTCAGGGACGCGCTGCAGGACGCGATGGAAGTCGCGCTTGGCAACGTGCCCCGGATCAAGGGCAATGTGGTCGTGTGTCCGGACGTTTCGGGCTCGATGAGCTCGCCGGCTACCGGTTACCGCAAGGGCGCGACGTCTGCCGTGCGTTGCATCGACGTGGCTGCCCTGGTGGCCGCCGCGATGCTGCGACGCAACCCGACGGCCAGGGTCTTGCCGTTCGAGAACGATGTGGTGGATATCCGCCTCAACGCTCGCGATACGGTGATGACCAACGCCGCGAAGCTTGCCGCCATCGGTGGTGGCGGAACCAACTGTTCGGCTCCGCTGGCCCGGCTGGTGCGTGAGAAGGCTGATGTCGACCTTGTGGTGTTCGTGTCGGACAACCAGTCTTGGGTGGATGCGACGGCGCATGCGCATCAGGGCACGGCGACGATGCAGGAATGGCAGAAGCTGAAGGTGTTGAACCCGAAAGCCAAGCTGGTCTGCATCGACATCCAGCCCTATGCGACGACGCAGGCCGAGCCGCAGGCCGACATATTGAATGTCGGTGGCTTCTCCGACCGCGTCTTCGACGTGGTGGGCACGATGCTGTCCTCGAGCGGCGACCCGGACCATTGGGTGCGCACGATCGAGGCGGTGGAACTCTAAGCAATTCCAGGAAAAGTGTGAGCGCTTTTCCGTCCGGAATTGCGTCAAACAAAGAGGTCCCGGCAGCGCGTCTGCCGGGACTGACTGGAACACGTATCAGGGCATGACGAATGCCGATGGAACTACAGGCTGTTCACCTCCAGGTCGCGGGTTCGAATCCCGTCGGGTCCGCCACTATGGACCCGTAGCTCAGCGGATAGAGCGGGACGTTTCGTCAAACCTTGTCGTCATGCCCGACGGCTTTTGCGCGGCTTCGGTCGCAACTGGACAGAAAGGAACTGAACACAAGGCGTGACGAATGCCTGTGGAACTACATCCCAACTTTCGGGTCGCGGGTTCGATTCCTGCCGGAGCTGCCAATCGGCTCCGTAGCTCAGTCGGTAGAGCAGAAAGGCGGTTTCACAACAGATTTGTCATCACACCCTTCAACAAAACCGCGGCGAATGCCGGATGGAACTACAGCAACATGAACGGGATGCTCCGTGAGGTTCGACTCCTCACCTTGCAGGCGCTCTCTGGCACGAGCGGGACGCCCGGTGTTTCATCATCCCTTGTCGCCGCGGCGAGGTAATAGAATGGCGAATGCAGGCAGGACTACAGGTAGCGCGCCCGTCGAAAGGCGGGAGGTCGGGTGTTCAAATCACTCTCCCGCTCTGCGGAGCGGGGTGGCGCAGTCAACGTGTCTTGCCGATCCTTGTCGCCAGCCGATCGAACAAGGCGAATGCCTGCGGGAATACATTGGCATCTGGCGGTTCGAATCCGCCCGTCGGTCGGTTGATCGATCGGTTTCTCGCATCGACTTGTCGCCCGCCGGAGAGAAAGAGAATGAATGGCGAATGCAGGCAGGACTACAGGGATAGAGCGTCCGCGACGAAAGTCGCGGAAGGTCGGATGTTCAAGCCATCCCTTCCGTCTCCGGATGGAAAGTAGCTCAGTAATTGTCTTGCCGACCCTTGTCGCCAGACCGAATAGAAGGACGAATGCCTGCGAGACTACAGGCAGACGCGGCTCGCTTCAGGCAAGCGGGTGCCGAAAGGCGTGAGGGTTCGTGTCCCTCCTTCGCAACTTCGCGAAGTGGCGGAAAAGATGTGTCGCATTCTCTTGTCGTCCGTCCGCAATACGCAGTGCTTGATATGTACCGAAAGTGAAAGACATGACCGAGATTTTGAGTGGACAGGATTTGATCGACGCCGGCCTGCCGCAGGGCAAGTGGTTCGGCAAGGCGCTCGTCGCCGCCAATGCGGTGCTGGAAAGCGGTGGATCGCCAGGCGATGCGCTGGAGGCCGCACGTGCTTTCGCGCCGCCGCCGGCCATGAAGCTGCATGCCGCCTCTTCGATGCCGCTGCATCTCAACATCGAGGCCGAAACGCCAGACGAGGCCGCCAATGTCGAAGCGGTCACGCGCAGCATGGCCGAGCTGATGCGCACGCCGGTGATCCGCGCCGGTGCCATCATGCCGGACGCCTGCCCGGCCGGTCCGTCGGGCACGATTCCGGTCGGCGGCGTCGCGGTTTCGGAGGCGATCCACCCCGGCATGCATTCGGCTGACATCTGCTGCTCGATGGCGATCTCGGTGTTCCCTGGCGTGGCGCCGGCTGCGTTGCTCGATGCCGTGCATGGGGTCACCCATTTCGGACCGGGCGGGCGTCCGCGCGGCCAGCAGATCCGTCCCGCCAAGGAGGTCTTCGAGCGTTTCGAGGCCAACCCCTTGCTGCGCGACCTGACCAGTGCCGCGATCGAGCATTTCGGCACGCAGGGCGACGGCAACCATTTCGCCTATGTCGGCACGCTGAAGTCGAGCGGCGAGACGGCGCTGGTCACCCACCATGGCTCGCGCTCGCCGGGCGCGCGGCTCTACAGCAAGGGCATGAAGATCGCCGAGGGCGTCCGCAAGACGCTGTCGCCGGAGACCTTGCCGCAGAACGCCTGGATTCCGGCCGATACGCGGGAAGGCGACGACTATTGGGAGGCCCTGCAGACGATCCGCGAATGGACCAAGGGCAACCATATGCTCATCCACGATCTGGCGGCTGAAAAGCTGGCGGCGAAAGTGTCGGATCGGTTCTGGAACGAGCATAACTTCGTCTTTCGCCGCTCGGACGGGCTGTTCTACCACGGCAAGGGCGCCACGCCGGCCTTCGACAACTGGGCCGACGACGCGACCGATCTGACGCTGATCCCGCTCAACATGGCGGAACCGGTGCTGATCGTGCGCGGCAAGAACGCGGCGCACGGGCTTGGCTTCTCGCCGCATGGTGCCGGGCGCAATTTCTCGCGCACCCAGCACCGGCGCATGCAGGCGGGGCGCAGCGACGCGGATATCTTCGCGGAGGAGACGAAAGGCATCGACGCCCGCTTCTTCTCCGGTGTGACGGATATTTCGGAATTGCCGAGCGCCTACAAGAACGCGGCCTCGATGCGCCGCCAGATCGAGCATTTCGGCCTGGCCGAGGTCGCCGACGAGGTGCTGCCCTATGGCTGCATCATGGCCGGCGACTGGGAAGCCAACGCGCCCTGGCGCAAGAAGCGGGAAGCGCGCCAGCAGCAGGGGCGTTAGCCGGAAACAGGATGCGGGCCGCAAGGTCCGCATCCATCGCCGTGTGATCAGTGCCCTTGCAACTGCTTGCGGCGCCAGGCGGCAGGTGCCTCGCCTATCCGTTCGCGAAAGAAGCGGGAGAAATAGGCGGGATCATCAAAGCCGATCTCGTAGGCGATGTCCTCGACCGTGCGTACGGTGAACAGCAGCAGCCGCTTGGCCTCCAGCAGCCGGCGCTCGCTGACCACCCGCTTGACGCCGCTACCCAGCACCGCGCGGCTGGCCTTGTCGAGAAGATGCGGTGTGGTGGCAAGGCTCTCGACATAACGGTCGACCGGCCAGTTGTCGCGAAAATGCGCATCGACGAGGCGGCGCAAGCCTATCGCCAGCGATGCATCGGAAGACGGTGACGCGGCAATTGTCGCCGGTGCGAGGCGCGCAATATGGGAGAGCGCGACGGCGATCAGCGCCGGCAGGACCTTGTCATTGCCGGCCTGCGCCTCGGCGTATTCGGCAGCGATCATCTCCAGCACCGCCGCCAATCTTTGCCATGCGGCGTGCTGCGGCAGGCCGTCGGCGAAGACCGGCCTGTCCAGCGGCAGCAGGCTGTGGCCGGCAAGGGCGGCGAGCGCATCGTCGGCAACCGAGACGACGATAGCGTCGGTGCCGGGGCCGATCGAGAAGCCATGCACGATCGTGCTTGGCACGAAGCTGACGGCTGGCGCCGAAAAGTCCCAGGATCTGTCCTCGATACGATAGGTGCCGGAGCCGCTGGTCCAGTAGGTGATCTGGCCCATCTGCGGATGCTTGTGGGCGGCGACCTGGCCGAGATGGATATTGCTGCGGGCAAGCACCGTCTCGACATGCAGGAAGCCGACATCGAGCGGCCGCACCGGCTCGCCATAGACGAAGAAGTCGGGAATGGAATTCTGGCTCATGGCGCCGGAAAAAGTCCAATCGGTTTTGCCGTTCCGTCCATAACCGATCCACGGCCCAGGCGCTAGGATCGACGTTATCAGTGGAGGAACATCATGCGGTCAGAAGAATTTCGTGCCGACAATGCGCGCCCGTTCACCGGGGCCGAGTATCTGGAGAGCCTGCGCGACGGCCGCGAGGTCTATATCAATGGCGAACGCATCGCCGACGTCACCACGCACCCGGCGATGCGCAATTCGGCGCGGTCGCTGGCGCGCCTCTACGACGCCCTGCATGACCCGAAACGACGCGAGACGCTGACCTCGGCCACCGACACCGGATCGGGCGGTTACACCCACAAATATTTCCGCGTCGCCAAATCCGCCGGCGAACTTGCCGCGCAGCAAACGGCGATCGCCGAGTGGTCGCGTATGTCCTATGGCTGGATGGGGCGCACGCCCGATTACAAGGCGGCGCTGATGAACACGCTCGGCGCCAATGCCGACTGGTACGGGCCGTTCAAGGACAATGCGCTTGCCTGGCACAAACGTGCCCAGGAAGCCGTGCTGTTCATGAACCACGCCATCGTCAACCCGCCGATCGACCGCCACAAGCCGGCCGAACAGGTGAAGGACGTCTTCGTCCACATCACCAGGGAAACCGATGCCGGCATCTACGTTTCCGGCGCCAAGGTGGTGGCGACATCCTCGGCGCTGACGCACTATAATTTCCTGGCGCAGGGGTCGGCGACGGTCACCGAGGATCCGTCGCTATCGGTGATGTTCATCGTGCCGATGAATGCGCCGGGGATAAAGATGTTCTGCCGCGTCTCCTACGAGCAGACAGCCAACACGGTGGCGGCACCCTTCGACTATCCCTTGTCGTCGCGTTTCGACGAGAACGACGCGATCCTGGTGCTCGACAATGTCTTCATCCCCTGGGAGGACGTGCTGGTGCTGCGCGACGCGCAGAAGATCCTGTCGTTCCATCCGGCATCGGGATTCATGCATGGCTATTGTTTCCAGGGTTGCACGCGCTTCGCTGTCAAGCTCGACTTCCTTGCCGGCCTGCTGGCCAAGGCACTGCGCGCTACCGGAGGTGATGCCTTCCGCGGCAACCAGGCGGCATTGGGCGAGGTCATCGCGCTCAGGCACATGTTCTGGAGTTTTTCCAATGCCATGGCCTACAATCCGATCCCGTGGGCGAATGGCGCGGTGCTGCCCAATCTCGACGCGGCGCTTGCCTACCGGACCTTCATGTCGGAAGCCTATCCGCGCGTCATCGACACGGTGCGCCGGGTGATTGCGTCGGGGCTGATCTACCTGCCGTCGTCGGTGCGCGACTTCAACAACCCCGAGATCGACAAATATCTGGCGCAGTATGTGCGCGGCTCCAACGACATGGGCCATATCGAGCGCATCAAGATCATGAAGCTGTTGTGGGACGCGACCGGCACTGAGTTCGGCGGCCGCCACGCACTCTACGAGCTCAACTATGCCGGTGCGCCGGAAGAGGTGCGGCTGCAGGTGCTGAAGGGCGCCGAACGCGGCGGGCGGCTGAAGGCAATGGAGGAACTCGTCGACACCTGCATGGCCGACTATGACGAGAATGGCTGGACGGGCGACACCTGGCTCAATCCGCTAGCCTCACCGGCTGGGTGAACGCCGATGGCCACGCAGATTTCGAAGACCGATTTCCGCGACGCCATGGCAAGAGTCTGCGCGCCGGTCAACATCGTCACGACCGATGGGCCGGCCGGGCGCGGCGGCTTCACAGCCACCGCCATGTGCAGCGTTTCCGACGAGCCGCCGACGCTCTTGGTATGCATGAACGGGCGTTCGACGCAGGCCGCCATGTTCCTCGCCAACCGTCGCTTCTGCGTCAACGTGCTGACGCATGACCATATGCACCTGGCGGGAAAGTTTGCCGGCGCGACACGCGACATGGAGGCGCGTTATTCGGCGGCGCGCTGGCAGACACTGACATCGGGCACGCCGGCGCTGTCGGACGCGATCGTCAATTTCGATTGCGAGATCGAGGACGTGCACATCGTCGGCACGCACAATGTCATGATCGGCCGCGTCATCGATGTCAGGCACGGCAGCGGCGGCTCGGCGCTGCTCTATGTCGACCGCAATTACACGCAGCCGACGCGGCTGGGGAGTTTTGGCGGGTGAGTCTCAGCTCTCGCCGTCGATCAAGGTCTCCAGGAGATCGAGCAACCGCTCCAACTTCTCATGGCCGAAGCGGCGCTCGATGTCGTCGTAGATGACACGGCGTTCGGGCGACAAGGCGTCGATCAAGGCTGAACCGGCCGGGGCGATGGTCAGGATGACGCGGCGGCCGTCGCCTTCCGCCTTGTTGCGGGTGATGAATTTTCGGCCCTCGAGCGCCTTGATGATGCGGGTCAGGCTGGGCGGCAACACCGAGGCGCGATCGGCAAGTTCCGTCGCCTCGACCGAGCCGGCTTCGCTCAGCACGCGCAGCACACGCCATTGCTGTTCGGTCACGTCATGCGCCGCAAGCATCGGGCGAAACCGCGCCATCACCACTTCGCGGGCGTGAAGCAGCGCCATTGGCAGGGAACGACGAGTGTTTTCAGGCAGCAAGAAGCAGCGTCCCCAATCATGCGGTTGTCAGTCGGATTTGACCCGATATGGACAACGCCAAAACCCGACCTTTCCATCCCGTATAGTCGCCTCAGGCCGGATGCAAGGCTTGACTTCGGCGATACCACATGTAATTAACGCGTTAACTACAACAAAGCAATGATCCAGGGAACGAAACGCGGTGCCTCACTTCTCCATCGAGTATTCGGCCAATCTCGATGCCACGGTCGACATGGGCGAATTGTGCGCGCTGGTGTTGCGCACGGTGCTCGACACCGGGCTGTTCGAGACCGGCGCGGTGCGGGTGCGGGCCTTCCGCGCCGAGGCCTACGCCATTGCCGACAGGCTGCCCGAAAACACCTTTCTCGACATGTCGTTTCGCATCGGCACCGGCCGCAGCGCCGAGGACAAGAAGCGGACCGGCGAGGCCATCTTCGCGGCGGTGAGCCAATACCTCGCCGCGCTGTTCGAGACCCCGCATTTCGCTCTGTCGCTGGAGATCCGGGAAATCGACCCCGTGCTGAGCTGGAAGAAGAATGCAATCCACCCGCGGCTGCGCGGCAAGTGACGGAAGACTGACATGTCCGACCTCGAAGGCAATCTGAAAAAGGCCGAGGCCTATCTGGCCCGCTTCAAGACCAACGGCGTGTTGAACCAGATCGGCGGCGAGGCGGTGCCGGCCGCCGATGGTTCGACCTTCGAGACGCTGTCGCCGGTCGACCTGAAGCCGCTGGCCAAGGTCGCGCGCGGTGGCGCCGCCGATATCGACCGCGCTGCCAAGGCGGCGAAGGCGGCATTCCCGGCCTGGGCCGCCATGCCGGGCGAGACACGCAAAAAGCTGCTGCACAAAATAGCCGACGCGATCGAGGCACGCGCCGAGGAGATCGCCTTCGTCGAATGCATGGACACCGGCCAGGCGCTGAAGTTCATGGCCAAGGCGGCGCTGCGCGGTGCGGAAAATTTCCGCTTCTTCGCCGACCGCGCGCCGGAAGCGCGTGATGGCGAAACGCTGCGGACCACAGGCCAGGTCAACATCACCACCCGCGTGCCAATCGGCCCGGTCGGCATCATCACGCCATGGAACACGCCGTTCATGCTGTCGACCTGGAAGATCGCGCCGGCACTGGCGGCCGGCTGCACCGTCGTTCATAAGCCGGCTGAATTCTCGCCGCTGAGCGCACGCCTGCTGGTCGAGATCGCCGAGGAGGCCGGCCTGCCGAAAGGCGTGTGGAACCTGGTCAACGGCCTTGGCGAGCATGCCGGCAAGGCGCTGACCAAACATCCCGACATCAAGGCGATCGGCTTCGTCGGCGAGAGCCGCACCGGCTCGATGATCATGAAACAGGGCGCCGACACGCTGAAGCGCGTGCATTTCGAGCTCGGCGGCAAGAACCCGGTGATCGTCTTCGCCGACGCCGATCTCGAACGCGCGGCCGATGCGGCGGTGTTCATGATCTACTCGCTCAACGGCGAACGCTGCACCTCGTCGTCGCGGCTGCTGGTCGAGGCCTCGGTCTACGACCAGTTCACCGACCTGGTGGCGGAGAAGGCAAAGCGCATCAAGATCGGCCATCCGCTGGACCCGAAAACGGTGGTCGGGCCGCTGATCCATCCGGTGCACGAGGAAAAAGTGCTTTCCTATATCGAGATCGGCAAATCGGAAGGCGCGGTGGTTGCCGCCGGCGGCGGCAAGTTCGCCGGTCCGGGTGGCGGCTGCTATGTCAGCCCGACGCTGTTCACCGGCGCCACCAACAAGATGCGCATTGCCCAGGAGGAGATTTTCGGGCCGGTGCTAACGGCAATCGCCTTCAAGGACGAGGCGGAAGCGCTGGCGCTGGCCAACGACACGCAATATGGCCTGACCGGCTATCTCTGGACCTCTGATGTGACCCGTGCCTTCCGCTTCACCGATGCGCTGGAGGCCGGCATGATCTGGGTCAATTCGGAGAATGTGCGGCATCTGCCGACGCCGTTCGGCGGCGTCAAGAATTCCGGCATCGGCCGCGACGGCGGCGACCATTCCTTCGACTTCTACATGGAGACGAAGAACGTCGCCTTTGCAACGACGGCGCACGCCATCCAGAAACTCGGCGGCTGACGGAGGAGATCAGAATGCCCTTGCCCAAGCCCAACCTCTATCCCGCCTTCAACATCGTACGCCTCAGCCATGTCGAACTGGCGGTCACCGACCTTGCCAAGTCGCGCGCCTTCTATGTCGACACGCTCGGCCTGCAGGTCACCGATGAGACCTCAGGCGCCATCTACCTGCGCGCCATGGAGGAGCGTGGCCATCACTGCATCGTGCTGCGCAAGGCGACGACGCCGGAAGCGCGCGACCTCGGCTTCAAGGTGTTTTCGGACGAGGATCTCGACAAGGCCGAGCATTTCTTCAGGGCCAAGGGCCTGCCGGTGGAATGGGTCGAGCGGCCCTACCAGTCGCGCACCTTCCGCACGCGTGACCCGCACGGCATTCCGCTCGAATTCTACGCTGAGATGGCAAGGCTGCCGCCGATCCATCAGAAATACGCGCTCTATCACGGCGTGAAGCCGCTGCGCATCGACCACTTCAACTGCTTCTCGCCCAATGTCGACGAGTCCGTCGCCTTCTACAACGAGCTCGGTTTTCGCGTGACCGAATACACCGAGGATGCCTCGAGCGGGAAGCTGTGGGCAGCCTGGACGCACCGCAAGGGCGGTGTGCATGACATCGCCTTCACCAATGGCGTCGGTCCGCGCCTGCATCATGTCGCCTTCTGGGTGCCGACGCCGCTCAACATCATCGACCTGCTCGATTTGATGGCGACGACCGGCTATTTGCCGAACATCGAACGCGGCCCGGGCCGGCACGGCATTTCCAACGCCTTCTTCCTTTATGTCAGAGACCCCGACAATCACCGCATCGAGATCTACTGTTCGGACTACCAGACGGTCGATCCGGACCTCGAGCCGATCAAATGGGACCTCAAGGACCCGCAGCGCCAGACGTTGTGGGGCGCACCGGCGCCGAAAAGCTGGTTCGAGGAAGGCAGCATTTTTGCCGGCGCAGTGTCACGTCAGCCGGACCTGACAGCTTCGCCGATCATTGCGCCGTGAGCAGCGCCATGAACCGGCTCGCAACCTTCTCCATCAACGGCAAGACGCGTTACGGCGCGGTCACCGGCAAGGGCATGGTCGACCTGTCGGCCCGCCACAGCCAGTGGCCGACATTGCGCGAGGTGATCGAGGCCGGCGCCTTGCGGCGGCTGGTGGAAGAGGCCGAAGCGTTTGCCGTCGATTTCCCGCTCGACGCCATCGCCTACGGCATCCCGATCCCGTCGCCGGAGAAGATCATCTGTGTCGGCGTCAACTATCCGGACCGCAACGAGGAGTACAAGGACGGCCAGGCAGCACCTGCCAACCCGTCGCTGTTCATCCGCTTTCCCCGCTCCTTTGTCGGCCATGGCGCTGCGCTGGTGCGGCCGCCGGAATCGCCGCAGCTCGATTATGAGGGTGAGGTCGTCATCGTCATCGGCAAGAGCGGGCGACGCATCGCCGAGGCGGATGCGCTCGGCCATATCGCGGCACTGTCGCTGTGCAATGAAGGCACCATCCGCGACTGGGTGCGGCACGCCAAGTTCAACGTCACACAAGGCAAGAATTTCGACCGCACCGGTTCGATCGGCCCATGGCTGGTGCCGTTCACGGATGAGGCGCAGATCGCCGACATTACGCTCTCCACCCGCGTCAATGGCGAGATCCGCCAGCAGGATCGCACCAGCCGGATGATCTTTTCCTTCCGCAAGATCATCAACTACATCTCGACCTTCACCACGCTGGTGCCTGGCGATATCATCGTTACCGGCACGCCGACCGGCGCCGGCGCCCGCTTCGACCCGCCGATCTGGCTGAAACCCGGTGACGTCATCGAGGTCGAGGCCGACGGCATCGGCGTGCTCCGCAACAGCGTCGTCGACGAGGCAATCGCATGACCCCGGAACAAGTGGAAGACGCGGCGGCACGGTTGTTCGAGGCCGAGCGTTCACGCCGCCAGATCCGGCTGCTCAGCCTCGATTACCCGCAAGCGACCATGGAGGACGCCTATCGCGTCCAGGCGGCGCTGGTGACGCGCAAGATCGATGCTGGGCTGAAGCCGAAGGGCTGGAAGATCGGCCTGACCTCCAAGGCGATGCAATATGCGCTGGCCATCGACACCCCGGATTCCGGCGTGCTGTTCGACGACATGTTCTTCAACGATGGCGCGACAATCCCGGCCGGCCGCTTCATCCAGCCGCGCGTCGAGGCCGAGATCGCCTTCGTTATGAAGGCGCCGCTCAAAGGGCCTGGCGTGACCATCTTCGACGTGTTCAACGCCACCGACTACATCACGCCGGCGCTGGAAATCCTCGACACCCGCATCGAGCGCGTCAATGCCGAGACGAAGAAGGTGCGCACCTTCTTCGACACGATCTCCGACAACGCCGCCAATGCCGGCATCGTCATCGGCGGCCGACCGCAGCGGCCTGATGAAGCCGACATGCGCTGGATCGGCGCCATCGTCTCGCGCAACGCCGAGGTCGAGGAGACCGGGCTTGGCGCCGGGGTACTCAACCATCCGGCGATGGGCATCGCCTGGCTGGCGGACAGGCTCGCCCGCTACGGCCTGTCGATTGCCGCCGGCGAGGTGGTGCTGTCCGGGTCATTCGTGCGCCCGGTCGAGGCGCGGCCGGGCGACACGATCGTCGCCGATTTCGGCAGTTCAGGCACGGTCAGCATCCATTTCGCCAAGAGCTGACGGCTCCTGTCAGTCGTCCCTATTCGCCGCGCAGGTAGGCAATCACCACATCGGCCGCAATGTTTGACATGCGGTGCCCGACCTCCCTGGTGATGTCGCCTTCGACGCGGCTCTGAACCCAGCCAAGGAAAGCGAAGGCCCGCAACGCTGAAAACAGCGGCAAGGCCGCGACATCCTGCGTCGTCAGTTCGCGCTCTTGCCGATAGCCGTCGAGTAGGGCTGCCTCGATCAGCAGATAGATCGGCTCCTCACGGTTCTGGTAGAGCGCAACGGCGAGATCGTACATGTGCCAGCCATGGCCACAATCGTCAAAGTCGATGATGCGCACCGCGCCGTCATGGATGAGCACGTTCTCGCGCACGAGATCAGCGTGGATGATGCCGAAATTGCGGGCGGTGCGTTCATGCGCCGACAGCGCCTTCACGGCCTTGTCCCGTGCCTGGAAAACCAGTTCGCGACGGGAGCCATCGAGGAAGGGCGAGGTCTCGAAACGACCCCATGTCGGGGCCGGGCCGAAGAAGCCGTCGAAATCCCAGGCATGGCGCGCAAAGCCAGCGGGTGGCGTCCAGGCGGCAGTGACATTGTGCATGTGGGCGATGGTTCGCCCGATCGCTGTGAAGACCTGTCTTGCCTGTTCAGGGGTGTAGTCCAGCGGCACGCCTCGCGCCCCGACGGCGCGGCCGTCCAGCCAGGTCAGACAATCGGCTTGCCTGGGCTGTGTCGAAACGACCGTACTGACCAGCACGAACAGATCGCCGGCCTGCGTCGCAACCGGAGACGGTGTGGCGATACCGGCGGATTGCAGAAAGCCCATCCATTGCAGCTCCGAGCGCAGGGCGGCATCGGTGTGATAGCCGAGCCGATGGATCCGCATGGCGGCGGGCCGGCCGTCGGGTAAGCGGACGCGGAAGACTGCATTCTCGCGGTATTTCAGCAGCTCCGGCTCACTGTCGCGGACGCCCCAATGCTCGAGCGCGTGCCGGGCAAGCTCGGTGACATCAGCCGCCGTCTCAGGCTCGGATCGCGCGGGCACTGCGTTCACGCCGCCACTCCGGCGACTTCACCAAGCACCTCGTCGAGCGTGCCGATCAGGAAGGCGGCATTGTCGCGGGAAAACGGCATGGGCGGGCGGATCTTCAGCACATTGCCATGAATGCCGGTCCTGCCCATCAGCACGCCACGATCGCGCATGGCGTTGATGACGCGCCCGGCAGTGTCGGGCGCGGGCTCGCGCGTCTCGCGGTCGCGGACCAGCTCGGCGCCGAAGAACAGCCCGGCGCCCCGGACTTCGCCGATGCAGTCATACCGGTCGGCCAGCGGCCGCAGCAGGTCGAGCGCATATGCGCCGACATTATGCGCGTTGGCGACAAGGTTCTCCTGTTCCAGGACATCGAGCACGGCATTGGCGACCGCGCAGGAAACCGGATTGCCGCCGAAGGTGTTGAAGTAGCGGAAGGCATTGCGGAAGGTCGCGAGGATTTGCCCAGTGGTGACGACTGCGGCGATCGGATGACCATTGCCCATCGGCTTGCCCATGGTGACGATGTCGGGGGTGAAGTCGGCGCGCTGATGGCCCCAGAAATGGCTGCCGGTGCGGCCGAAGCCGGGCTGCACCTCGTCGGCGATGACCAGCCCACCCGCTTCGCGCACCGCCGCGATGGCGTCGTCGAAGAAGCCGGCGGGCAGCGTCGGAAAACCTTCATTGGCGAGCAGTGGGCACAGGATCATGCCCGACAGGCCGATGCCGTCCTTCGCCAGCGAGGCGATGGCTTCGCTCACGGCATCGCCAAACGCCCTGCCGTTGGCCATCGCATCGGGATGGCGAAAACTGTCGGGCGCCGGCACCAGCCTGACATAGGGAGCGCGGCCGCCGACCGGCGGCATGCGGGTTGAGAGCTGCGAAACCGCCGTGGTGTTGCCGTGATAGGTGGCGTCGGTGGCGATGATGCCCATCTGGCCTGAAGTCGCCTGCGCCATGCGCAGCGCGATGTCGTTGGCCTCGCTGCCGGTGCAGGTGAGGATGGCGGTGGACAGGCTGGCATCGAAGGTCGCGGTCAGCCGCTCGACATAGTCGAGGATCGCGGTGTGCAGATAGCGCGTGTGGGTGTTGAGCAGGGTTGCCTGCCGGCACAGCGCCTCGACCACATGCGGGTGACAATGGCCGACATGGGCGACATTGTTATAGGCATCGAGATATTTGCGGCCGTCGGCATCGTGAAGCCAGACGCCTTCGCCGCGCACCAGGTGCACGGGCTCGTCATAGAACAACTGGGATTTCGCGCCGAGCAGGCGAGAACGCCGGCTAATCAGCGTCGCCTCGGTCAGTTTCTTCTGCGATTGTGTCATCTGTAGGTACCTAGACCTCGTTGTATCCGCCGGCTCATCAGACCTTCGCCAGGCCTGCGCCGATCGCCTCACTGATCTTGGCGACATCGGCGGCGCTGATGATCAGTGGCGGCGACAGGATGATGGTGTTGCCGGAGACACGCAGCATGACGCCGGCTTCGTAGGCAGCCTCCGAAACCACGGCCATGGTCTTCTTGTCGGCTGGTTTTTTCGTCGCGCGATCCGAGACCAGCTCGACCGCAGCCATCAGGCCCTTGTAACGGACATCGCCAACGATGGCGTTTCTGGCCTTCAGCCCCTCCAGCACGGCCGCCAGTTCGACACCGCGTGCGGCCGCGTTTTCGTTCAGGCGAAGCCGTTTGGTTTCGGCTAGCGCCGCCAGTCCCGCCGCGCAGCCGACGGGATGGCCGGAATAGGTGTAGCCATGGCCGATGGCGCCAAAGCTGGTCTTGTCGGCCTCGAAGAGATCGGCAACCTTGGCGCCAATCAGCGTCGCGCCGAGGGGGAAATAGCCCGAGGTGATCGCCTTGGCGATGGTCATGAAATCCGGCTTCACGCCCGACAGCCGCGAGCCCGACCAGGCGCCGGTGCGGCCGAAGCCGGTGACGACCTCGTCGGCGATCAAAAGGATTTCGTGGCGGTCGCAGATCTCGCGCACCAGCGGCATGAAGCTCTCATGCGGAACGATGACGCCGCCGGCGCCGAGAACCGGTTCCATGATGAAAGCGGCGATGGTGTCGCCGCCCTGGAAGGCGATCTCGTCCTCCAGCGCCTTGGCGCAGAGTTTGGCCAGGCGCGCCGGGTCGGTCTCGTCGAATGGGTTGCGGAAGGTCCAGGGTGCCGGAATGTGGAAGACGCCGGGCAGCAGCGGCTCGTAGTTGCGGCGAAAATTGGCGTTGCCATTGACCGAGGCGCCGCCGAAATGCGTGCCGTGATAGCCCTTCTTGAGCGCCAGGAATTTTGTCCGGTCACCCTGGCCGCGGATCTTCCAATATTGCCTCGCCAGCCGCAGCGCGGTCTCGACCGAATCCGAGCCACCCGAGGTGAAGAAGGTCCGCACCATGCCTTCCGGCGCGAACCATTCCGCGAGTTCGTAGGCGAGCTCGATCGACGGTCCGGTCGAGGTGCCACGAAAGCCGGAATAGTAGGGCAGCGCGCCGAGCTGATCGGCGATCGCCTTCTTGATCGGGTCGCAGCTGTAGCCGAGATTGACGTTCCACAGGCCGCCAACGGCGTCGAGCACGGTGTTGCCGGCGATGTCGGTGACCATGACGCCCTCGCCCTTCATGATCACCTTGGGCGGATTGGCCCGCATCTCGGCCGGATGCGCCATCGGATGCCAGATCGGCTTGGCGTTGGTCTCGGTGAGGAAATTGATGTCGCGCATGACAAGGCTCCGCAGTGGTCTCAGGGGACGAGATCGAAATGGGCAAGGGCTTCGGCATAGGACTGCGCCGGCCGGGCAACGTCGAAATGAACGGTGCGCATGCCGGCGGCACGGCCGCCATCTACATTGCGCTGCTGGTCGTCGACGAACACGCAGGCACCGGCAGGCAGATCAAGCGCTTCGGTGACGAAGCCATAGGCGCGCGGGTCGGGCTTGAGGATGCCGGTATGGGTGGCGTCTACAATGACGTCAAAGAGGCCGAGCAACGGCAGCCGCCGACGGAAGTCGGCGCCGTAGAACAGGTCGAGTTCGTTGGACAGGATCGCCAGGCGAAAGCCGGCGGCATGGACAGCGCGGATGGTACGGTCGGCTTCGGGCCGCACCACCTTTTCCGGCTCGGCGCCACGCGCTCGCTGGACAAAGGTTTCCATCGCCTGCCAGTCCTCGCCGACCAGTCGGCCGACCTCGCTCGTGCGCGTGCGCCAATAGTCGCGCTCGCTGATCTCGTCGGCCTGCATCGAACGCCACAGCGGGTCGCTGTTCGGATCGAACGGCCCGCGCCATTGCAGCGTGCCGGGCTTCAGCCCAAGCGCCTGTTCGGTCAAGGCATGGGTTTCGAACAGCGTCCTTGTGACGACGCCGCCGAAATCGAGAACCAGCGCTTGGGCCACGGGAGCACTCACGCGGCCACTCCCTTGGCCGGCATGCCCCGCGGGATGACGCCTTCCTCGACCCAGCGGTCGAAGATTTCCAGCGCCTTGCCGACAAAGTCGTCGCTGTTGATGTGAGCGTCGATCTCGTGGAACTCGACGCTGGCGGGGATCGCCTTGCGCATTTCGTCGACAAAGGCGGCAAGCGCTTCCGGTTCATAAAGCGGCTCGCCCTGCGTGTCCCATTCCTGGATGCCCCGAGACGGCAGGATGAAGGCGGAGCGGCCTTTCGAGGCGCCGAGCTTGGCCGCGATGGCCCTGGCGACCTGGCGGCGGTCATCGGCATCAACGGTGACCGAGGCGATCAATCTGTTGTGGGCATGAAAAGGGCGCTCAGAAAATTTAGCCGGCAAATCCTGCCAGGTCGGCAGATCGACCATGTCCACCGCGCCCGGCGCCGCGATCTGCGGGATGCCGCGGGCGCCGGCATTTTCCAGCCGGTCGGCGCCGGAACTGACGACGGAGCCGGCCAGATGGTTGGTGATTTCCTGCAGGCTGAAGTCGAAGACGGCGCAGAAATGGTCCTGGCCGCCGATCGATTCGAAGGCGCGGCCGCCCATTCCGGTGGTGTGGAAGACGGCGACGTCATAGCCGCGCCGTTCCAATGCCGGCTTCAGCGTCTTCATGTAGCGCAGGCAGGAGCTGCCGAGAGAGGTCATGCCGATGGTCGGGCCGATCGCCGGCGCCGACGCGCGTTCGGCAAGCACGATTTTCGCCGCCCCGACTACCGCACCGCAGGCCTGCGACAGGACCAGCTTGCAGATCGAGTTGAGGCCGTAGAGGCCGCCGGCCCAGAGGATCATCATCAGGTCCGGCGCGACGCGCTCGGGCGGGATGAGGTGCGAATAGGCGATGGTCGAGACGACGAATTTCGGCACGCCGAGCGGCAGGGAAAGCGCCACGTCGAGCGCCAGATCGGTACCCATCGAGCCGCCTATGGCGATGAAGGCGTCGATCTCGCCATTCCGATGCAGCTTGCGCACGAGTTGCACGGCGCCGCCGGCCATCAGCGTCATGGCGGTGTTCTCGTCACCGCTCGAAACAATCTCCTCGATGGTCACGTCGACGGCGCGAGCCACGGCATGCTTGTCGTGATCGGGGCTGTAGGGCGGATTGCCGAGAACGCTGACATCCATCATCACAGCGCTGCCGCCCGATGCCTCGATGCACTGCTTCATGAACAGCAGCTCTTCGGCCTTGGTGTCGCCGGTGCCGATGACCAGGATGCGGGGCGTTGTCTGTGCAGACATCAGGCCTGCCTCCTCAGGGTTTGCAAATTGTCGCCATTGAGGCGCATCGAAATTTCCCTTGCCGCTTCCATCACCGCAAGTCCTCGTTCTTCAATTGCGACCGCCGTCGTCCTGGCCTTTGGTGCCGCCACCGCGATGGTGCCGAGCGCGAAGCCATCCGCCGCCAGGATTGCCGCCGCAACACTGATGACGCCTTCTTCGAGACCCTGATCGCAGATCGAATAGCCGCGCTCGCGCGCCTCAGCCATGGAGCGCGAGATGGCAGAGGGCTCGATCAGCGTATGCGCCGTGAACGCTTCGAGCGGACCCGCCAGACATGCCTTGATGGCCTCATCCCTGGCGAAAGCCAGATAGGCGATGCCCGACGCGGTCGAATGCAGGGGCAGAAGCTGGCCGATATCGATGTTGACCCGGTTTGCCCAGCTGGGATGTTCGACATGGACGGTGACCAGCCTGTCGGTGCCGAATTCCGACAGATGCACGGTCTCGGCCGTGGCATTTGCCAGGTCCCGTACCAGCGGCACCGCGGTCTGCAGGAAGGGAAAACGGGCCTCGCGGATGCGCGCCAGCCGCGACAGGCCGGCGCCGAGCCTGTAGTGCCGCGTGCCGGAATCCTGCTCGACAAAGCCATGGCCGGTCAGGGCCACCAGCAGCCGCCGCGTCGTCGCCTTGTCGAAGCCCGAGCGGCGCGCCAGGTCGGTCAACCCGAGCTCGGGCTCGGCCACGGTGAACAGCTCCAGAAGTGAAATCGCCTTGCCAACCGTACCCAACGCATCCTCCTGGATCGAGTAATCAATTAACGTGTGAATTAACTTGACAGGAAGCCGCTTTGTTTGCAAGTCTATATTCAAAATAAGGGTTCAAATAATGAACCGACATCCAGAGCGTGTGGGACAGGCCAAGCGGCCGGCGGACGACGATGTTCGCGAACAGGAGGGACCAATGACAGCAGTTTCGGAACAGGCGCCGGCCAACAGGCTGCGCAAGAACAGTCTCGGCGTCGGCGCCATCACCTTCATGGTGATTTCGGCGGCGGCTCCGCTCACGGCGGTCGCCGGCGGCACGCCGCTCGGCATGCTGATGGGCAATGGCGCGGGCTTTGCCGGCACCTATCTGATCGTGACAGTGCTGCTGCTCCTGTTTGCGGTCGGCTATGTCGCCATGTCGCGCCATGTCGGCAATGCCGGCGCCTTCTATGCCTATGCCGCGCGCGGTCTCGGCGGCTTGGCCGGCGGCGCCACGGCGCTGATCGCCATCCTGTCCTACAATGCCATGCAGATCGGCGTCATGGCCCTGCTCGGTGCGGCCACATCAGGGCTGTTCGCCGGTTGGGGCATCAACCTGCCCTGGTGGGTGTGGAGCTTCATCGCCATCGCCATCGTCGCCGTGCTCGGTTACCGCCAGGTCGACCTGTCGGCCAAAATCCTGACGGTGCTGGTTCTCTGCGAGTATGCCGTGGTGCTGATCCTCGATCTTACAATCCTCAAGACCGGAGGCGACAGCGGCCTGTCGGCGGCTCCGTTCAGCTGGAGCCAGATCACATCGGGCGCGCCGGCGATCGCCATCCTGTTCTGCTTCGCCGCCTTCATCGGCTTCGAGGCGACGACGATCTACGCCGAGGAAGCCCGTGACCCCAAAGTCACCATTCCGCGCGCCACCTATTTCTCCGTCATCCTGATCGGCGTGTTCTATATGGTCACCGCATGGCTGATGGCGGTCGGTGCCGGCGTCGACAAATTGCTGCCGGCATTGCAGGGCCTGCAGGATCCGACGACCTTTCTGTTCGGCCTGTCCGACCGTTATGCCGGAACGCTGCTGACGCATGCGATGAGCATCCTGTTCGTGTCGAGCCTGTTTGCCGGTGTGCTGGCCTTCCACAATGCGGTTGCCCGCTACATCTACGTCTCGGGCCGCGAAAAGCTTTTGCCGCAGTCGATCGGCGTGACGCATTCGGCGCATCAGAGCCCGCATGTCGCCTCGGTGATCCAGAGCGTGCTGGCGGCTGTCGTCGTCGGCCTGTTCGCCGTGCTTGGTCTCGACCCGGTGCTGGCACTGTTTTCGTGGCTGACAAATGTCGCGACGCTCGGCGTCATCGTCATGATGGCCGTCGCCTCGCTCGCCGTGGTGATGTACTTCCGCGCCAACCCGTCCAGCCAAGAGAACGCGCTGAAGACCACCATCCTGCCCGGGCTGACCTTCATTGCCTTCGTCGTTATCATCTACCTGATCGTCATCAATTTCGGCAGCCTGTCGGGAGCCGGCGGCTTCCTCGGCGTGTTCCTGCCGGGGCTGGTGCTCATCGCTGCGGTGATCGGCCTGCTGCTGGCCGGCGCCTTGAAGAGCCGTGACCCGGTCGCCTACGAGAACCTCGGTGTGCCCCTGAAGGACTGAGCGAAACACTGGATTGAGAGACCTGCCGGGGCGGCGTGCCATGCCGCCCCTCTCACCGTGAAGGGAGTGGCGGCCTTGAGCTTTGCCGAAAACATCACCGTCGAAGCATTGGAAGCGGATCCCTACCCGATCTATGCTGAACTCAGGCGCAGTGCGCCGGTCGCCTTCGTGCCCTCGGTCAACCTGTGGTTCGTCACCCGCTGGAATGATGTCGAACTGGTGGCGAAGTCACCCGACATCTTCTCGGCGATCGTCACCGCTGGAGTATCACCCGTCGAGCGCTCCTTCGGCAAACCGACGATCCTGACCAGCGACGGCGAGGTCCACAAGAACCTTCGCCAGGGCGTCGACCCGAAATACCGGCCGCGCACCGTCGCCTCCTACGCCGGCAATCTCGTGCGCTCAATCGCCGAACCCTATCTCGACGCGATCGCCAGCCGGGGCTCCGCTGAACTGATGGCCGATTATTTCGAGCCGGTGTCGACGCTCAGCCTGGCGCGGTCGCTCGGCCTGGCCGACATCGACATGCCGACCCTGCGCCGCTGGTTCTATGGACTCGCCCAGGGCGCCATCAATTTCGAGAAAGACCCGAAGCGGCAGGAAATCGCCGACGCGATCGGTGCCGAGGTCGGCGATGCCGTGACGCCGACGCTGGAAAGGCTCGTTCGCGAGCCTGACGATTCCGCGCTGTCGCACATGCTGCATGACGGCATGCCTGAGGGCAAAACGCGCCCGATCGACTTCCTGATGCCGACCATCAAGGTCATCCTGCTTGGCGGCATGCAGGAGCCGGGCCACGGCGCCGGCTCCATCCTTGTCGGCCTGCTGCGGAACCCCGACCAGTTGCGGCAGGTGCTCGACGATCCCGCGACCTTCGTGCCCAAGGCTGTCGACGAGGGCCTGCGCTGGGTGGCGCCGATCGGCACGCAGACGCGCGAAACGACCCGCGCGGTCGAGATCGGTGGAACGACGATCCCCGCCGGCGCCCCGGTGGCCGCACTTGTCTCCTCGGCCAGCCGCGATGAGAGCCGCTTTGCCGACCCCGACCGCTTCGACATCAACCGCGACGAAGGCAACCATGCCGCCTTCGGTTTCGGCCATCATTTCTGTTCCGGCCGGTTTTTCGCACGCGAGCAGATGTGCCTTGCGGTAAGGCTGCTGCTTGAACGCTTTCCCAATCTCAGCCTTGTGCCCGGCAAGGAGCCCGTATTCCGCGGCTGGGAATTCCGGGCGCCAACCACATTGCATGTCAGTTTCGGAGCCGGTTCCCCATGATCACTCAAAATGCCATCGACACGCTGCGCAAAACGGAGATCGGCGCGCGCGGCCTGTTCATCGATGGCGTGCAGTCGCAGGGAACAAGCGGCGCGACATTGCCTGTCATTTCGCCGATCGATGGCCGTGCCTTCGCCAGCATCGCCGACGGCAATGCCGCCGATATCGACCGCGCGGTGAAATCGGCGCGCAAGGCGTTCGAGAAGGGCTCCTGGTCGCGCGCGGCGCCCGCCTTCCGCAAGAAGGTGCTGAGCAGGCTCGCCGAACTCATCGAAAAGCATGTCGATCAACTGGCCGTACTCGGTGTGCGCGACAATGGCACCGAGATCGGCATGGCCTACAAGGCCGAGCCGCTGTCGGCGGCCGGCACCATCCGCTACTACGCCGAGGCGATCGACAAGGTCTATGGCGAGATTGCACCGACGGCCGAGAATGTGCTGGGGCTGATCCACAAGGAGCCGCTCGGCGTCGTCGGCGTCATCGTGCCATGGAATTTCCCGTTGATGATCGGCGCCTGGAAGATCGCTCCCGCACTCGCCGCCGGCAATTGCGTGGTGGTCAAGCCGCCGGAGATCGCGTCGCTTACGCTGCTGCGGCTGGCGGAACTGGCGGCCGAGGCCGGCCTGCCCGCCGGCGTGCTCAACGTCGTCACCGGCCGTGGCGCGGTCACCGGCGAAGCGCTCGGCCTGCATATGGATGTCGACGCCATCGCCTTTACCGGCTCGGGGCCGGTCGGCCGGCGGCTGCTCGATTATTCGGCCCGCTCCAATTTGAAGCGCGTCTTCCTCGAACTTGGCGGCAAGTCACCCAACATCGTCTTTGCCGATGCGCCTGACTTGAAGCAGGCAGCGGTCGTCTCGGCCAATGGCATTTTTCGCAATTCCGGCCAGGTCTGCGTCGCCGGCGCGCGCCTGCTCGTCCAGTCGTCGGTCTATGACCGCTTCATGGAGGAGCTTGTCTCGGCGACCACGCGGCTGAAGGTCGGCGATCCGCTGGATCTCACCAGCGATGTCGGCGCGGTGTCGAGCGCGGAGCAACTGAACAAGAATCTCGGCTTCGTCGCCAAGGCCAGGGAAGAAGGCGCAACGCTGGTCACCGGCGGCGAGCGGATCCTGGCGGAGACCGGCGGCAGCTACATGGCGCCGACGATCTTCGAGAACGTCACTCAGGACATGCAACTGGCCCGCGAGGAGGTGTTCGGCCCGGTGCTCGGCGTCATGCGCTTCGACACCGAGGAGGAGGCGGTGCGGCTTGCCAATTCGACGGTCTACGGGCTGGCCTCTGCGGTGTGGACATCAAACCTCTCCACCGCCCACCGCATGGTGCGCGCCATCAGTGCCGGCGTCGTCCACGTCAACACTTATGGCGGCGCCGACATCACGGTGCCGCTCGGCGGCGTCAAGCAGTCCGGCTTCGGTCGCGACAAGTCGCTGCACGCGCTGGAGAAATATCTGGAGCTGAAGACAGCCTGGATCGCGCTTTGAGGCCCGTGGCGATATCGGGCTGCCGCCGAATCTGATCTTCCCATCCAGGGCGTGCAGGATTGGGTCCGCGGCCGGCCGCGGTCGGTCCGGCGCCGTCTTGTGCTCCATGTCCGGAAATTTTTGAGAGAATATTCCCGGCATCGGGGGCAAAGGCGAAACACGTTCTTTGATAAAATCAATAGAATTTCTAACGATGTGACCAAGCCTAGGCAATCCGCCTTGCTGCCATGACTTCACAACCGCAGAGATCAAACCATGTCGGACTTCAAGAACACTTTGCCATCTTCCCCCGGGTCAACCATCAACCGGCGCGGCGGCCTTGCTCTGCTGTTCGCCTCGGCTGTCGCGGTCGGCAGCCTGATGGCGCCGCATGCGTCCCTGGCCGAAGACAAGAAGTCGATCAAGGTCGGCATCATCAGCGGCGAGGACGAGGATGTCTGGCGCGTCGTCGTCGCTCAAGCCGCCGAAAAGGGCCTGGCCATTGAGACCGTGGTGTTCAACGACTACACCCAGCCCAACGAGGCGCTGGAGCGCGGCGAAATCGACGCCAATGCCTTCCAGCACCAGCCTTATCTCGACAACCAAATCAAGACGCAGGGCTATCACATCGTGCGTGTCGGCTATACCGGCGTCTGGCCGATCGGCCTCTATTCCAAGAAGTTCAAGGCGGTTGCCGACCTGCCTGAGGGCGCGGTCATCGGCGTGCCGAACGATCCGTCCAATGAAGGCCGCGCGCTGCGCGTGCTGCAGAATGAGGGCGTGATTAAGCTGAAGGACGGCACCGGCATTCTGGCCACCACCGCCGACATCGCGGAGAATCCCAAGAAGGTCGAGATCAAGGAGCTTGACGCCGGCATCGTCGGCCGCTCGGTCGAGGATCTCGACGCCGCCGTTGTCAACACCGACTGGGCGCTGAAAAGCGGCCTGACCCCGGACAACCGCATCGCCCAGGAGCCGATATCAGACAATCCCTACCGCAACTTCATCGCCGTGAAAGTCGGCAATGAGAACGAAGCCTGGGTGAAGACGCTGGTGGCTTCCTACCAGAACGAGGCGGTGAAAGCCGAGTTCGACAAGGTCTACAAGGGCACCGGCCTCAGCGCCTATTGATCCGACCGGACGCCAGTTCGAGAGCAAATGCGGTCCGCGCCTGAGCGCGGGCCGCAATCGCGTTTTCGGATGGCGAGAACAGGGAACCGCATGAACCAGCATATAACGGCATCCCAGGAGATCGCCGATCCGACCCACGACCAGCCCGATACGTCGCAGGACGTAGTGCGGCTTGTCGAGCTGAAGCGCCGCTTTGGCGCCACGCCGGCGATCGACGGCATTTCGCTGACGGTCCGCAAGGGCGAGATTCTCGGCATTATCGGCCGCAGCGGTGCCGGCAAGTCGACGCTGATCCGCTGTCTGAACGGGCTGGAGCGGCCGGATTCCGGAGAAGTGTTCATCGAGGGCCGCGAGATTAGCCGGCTCGGCGAGCGCGACCTGCAGCCGCTGCGGCGGCGCATCGGCATGATCTTCCAGCACTTCAACCTGCTGTCGGCCAAGACGGTCGAGGACAATGTGGCGCTGCCGCTGAAGATCGAGGGGCGGCCTAAGGCAGAGCGGTTGGCGCGGGCAGCCGAGTTGCTCGAGCTTGTCGGGCTGTCGGAGAAAGCCCGGGCCTATCCGGCATCGCTGTCGGGTGGCCAGAAGCAGCGCGTCGGCATCGCCCGCGCGCTTGCCGCACGGCCGGCGCTGCTTCTGTCGGATGAAGCGACATCGGCGCTCGACCCGGAGACGACGCGCTCCATTCTGGCGCTGCTGAAAGACATCAACCGGCGGCTTGGCCTGACCATCCTTTTGATCACCCATGAGATGGAAGTGATCCGCTCGATCGCCGACCGCGTGGCGGTGATCGACGCCGGACGCATCGTCGAGCAAGGGCCGGTCTGGTCGGTGTTCGCCGACCCACAGTCGGACATCACCAAAAGCCTACTCGGCGCCATCCGGCCGCAATTGCCGGCCGAACTGGCGGCGCGGCTGCTGCCGGCGGCCGGCGCTGAGACGATCCTGCGCATCGACGTTGCCGGCGAAGCCGCAAGCGGCCCGCTGCTGTCCGATCTTGCCACGGCTGTTCCCGGCGCCTTCCGCCTCGTGCATGGCGGCATCGACCATATCCAGCAGCAGCCCGTCGGCACGCTGTTTCTCTCCGTTCCCGGTAGCGATGCAAATCATCTCGCCGAAGTGATCACATTCCTGAAGTCCCGCCAGGCGCGGGTGGAGGTGCTTGGCCATGTCGCCAATCCTGTTTGAGCTTCTGCTGCGTTCGATCTGGGAGACGGTGCTGATGACGGCCGCCTCCGGCCTGATCTCGCTGGTCTTCGGCCTGCCACTCGGTCTGGCCTTGATATCAACCGAACGCGGCGGCATTGCCGAAAACCTGTGGGTCAACCGCGCGCTGGGCGCCGTCATCAACGGCTTCCGCTCGGTGCCGTTCATCATCCTTCTGGTGGCGCTGATCCCGCTGACGCGGCTGATCGTCGGCACCTCGATCGGCACCTGGGCGGCCATCGTGCCGCTGTCGATCGCGGCCACGCCCTATTATGCGCGCATCGCCGAAGTGTCGCTGCGCGAGGTCGACCACGGCCTGATCGAAGCTGCGCGCGCCATGGGCGGCAACCGCTGGACGATCATCCGCGAGGTGCTGGTGCCCGAAGCCCTGCCCGGCATCGTCGCCGGCTTCACGGTGACGCTGGTGACGCTGATCGGCGCCTCAGCCATGGCCGGAGCCATCGGCGCCGGTGGTTTGGGCGATCTTGCCATCCGCTATGGCTATCAGCGTTTCGAGACGTCTGTGATGGTGGCGGTGGTGATCGTGCTGATCATCCTAGTTTGTGGCATCCAGTGGGTGGGTGATCGGCTGGTGGCACGGCTGGACCGGCGGGGGTGAGCCGGCCGGCGAGCTAGACTAGGCGATGATGTCTTCTATCAGGGCTTGCAGTGGCGCTCGGAACCGCTGAAACTGTCGATCATGGCCTGAATGACGCGATCTCGTTCAAGGATATCGGCATTGAATGTCAGGCCTGCATGCTCGGCGAGCATCGCGAGGAAGGTGAGCTGGGTTCGGCCGTTGCCTTCGCGAAACGGATGCACGGCATTGATCTCCGCGACGATGTGAGCCGCGTGCCCGGCAAAGCCGACGCTGTCGAGGTCGGCCAAACGGTCGGGATTGCCAAGTTCGCCGAACACCCGCGCCATCTCACTGGCTATGTGTTCGGGATAACAGAACCAACTGCCGGCCTTGCCGATGCGGATCGTGCGCGCCTGACCAGCCCAGCCATATACATCCTGGAACAAGTGCCGGTGCAGGCTGAGGTAGTGAACGTAGTCGAGTTCGCCTGCCGGAAGAGGCTGATCGGCGCGAGTCAGGAACAGGGCGAGCTCGACCTCATCAAGTTCGGCCTGGTCGCGGACGTCCAGCAGATTGATGAGCACCGTCGTGCCGGGATAGCAGAGCGGATCGAACTCGGCGGCGTAGACCAACGTCTATTTCTTTTTGCGAATTTCTTCCTTGATGAGCGAGCGTCGCTCATCCCCGGACAGCCCCTGCTTCACACTATGGCTGAGTACCTTAGCCATGCGGGGCGATAGCTTCAGACCTTCGACTGCGCTGATTTTCTCGCCATGCGCTCTCGTCAACACGAAATGACCAGTCTTGGCCGAACGGCCGATTCTTGAATTAGGAGCCTTCATTCGCAAATCATATCATGGACCCGGAGGGGAAACCAAAACGATTCCAGGCAAGCCGGGCTAACCTCGCAACCTTACCCCTTCCGGATCAAAGAACGGCATCGGCGCCACGACCGCACGCGTCGGCTTGCCGTCGATGTCGACGCTGAGTTCGGTGCCTACAGCGGTGAAGGGCAACCGCAGATGCGCGGTGGCCAGCACCTTGCCGAGGGAATAGCCGTGGTCGCTATAAGTGACGATACCGGCATCCTCGCCATCGGCCAGCACACGCGCATCCGTTGCCGCTGGTTTGTCGCCGTCGAGGATCAGGCCGGTCCAGCGCTCGTCGAGGCCCTTGTCGCGGATCTTGAGCAGCGCTTCGCGGCCGATGAAATCGCCCTTGTCGAACTTGATCCAGCGATCGAGGCCGACATGGAACGGCGTACGGCTCTCGTCCATGTCGATGCCATGCGCCGGATAGGCCTTTTCCAGGCCGAGCGTGAACATTGCCAGCACGCCATAGGGTTTCAGGCCGAAGTCCTTGCCAGCCCGCATCAGCGCATCCCAGACGGAGGCTGCCTCGTCGGCCGGCACGAATAGTTCGAAGCCGAGTTCGCCGGTGACACCGGTGCGGGAGATCAGGACTCGGGTGCCGTTGATCTGGCCTGAGGTGAACGCCCAGCGTTTCAAGCCGTCCAGATCGGCATCCCTGACCAGCACCTTCAGCAGTTCCCGTGAGCGCGGGCCCTGGATGGTCGGGAAGGCAACGGCGGCGGTGATATCGGTGACATAGGCTTTTCGCCCTTCCGAATGGTGCTGCAGCCAGGGCAGCATCTTCAAGCGGTTGACCGAGCCGGTGACCAGCATGAAATGCGCCGGCGCCAGCCGGAACACGGTGAGGTCGTCCATGATGCCGCCGTCCTCGCGGCAGATCGTGGAATAGCGCACCTGGCCCGGTTTCATCGCCGCGGCATCGTTGACGATGACATGGTTGACCAGCGCCTCGGCGTCCGGCCCCTTGATGTCCATCTTGCCCATGGTGCTCAAGTCCTGGACGCCGACATTCTTTCGGGTGTTCAGGTGCTCGTCGGCGATGCCGGAATAGTATTTGGCCGAGATGAAATCGCCGCCGACCCGACCCATGGTCGCGCCGAGCCCGACGATGCTGCTGTAAAAAGGGGAACGCCGCTCAACCAAGAAGGTCTCCATGTTTTATTGCCGTCCCGAGACCGTTTCGAAATTCGCTCTGGCGAGTCATATGATGGTGGTTTCGAGAACCGGCGCGCAGCGGACATTCGAGTCCGTGAGCACCGGAAGCGCAGAAAACGCCTTCAGATGGCCGCGAGAGTAGAGTTTCCAAAACGGTCTCAATTCCCGTAGACGTCGAACGAAAAATATTTGTCGTTGATTTCTTTGTATTTTCCGTTGGCACGCAGCGCGTCTATGGCCGCGTTGAACTTGTCGGTCAGTTCCTTGTTGCCCTTCTGCAGCGCGATGCCGACGCCAGGCCCGTGAATGGCCGGATCTGCGGTCAGCGTGCCAAGCAGCTTGCAGCAGGCGCCGTCGGGCTTCTTCAGCCATTCGGTCAGGATGATCGAGCCGTCCATCATCGCATCGAGGCGGCCATTGGCCATGTCGGTGCGGGCATCATCGCCGGTCGGATAGGCCTTGACGGTCGAGCCGGCGTATTTCTGCTCGGCGAATTTCTGGTGGATGGTGGCGGTCTGCACGCCGAGCGCTTTGCCCTTCAAATCGTCCGGCGAGGTGCCCGCGATGGTCGAATCCTTCGGCACGGCGATGGCCGGCGGCGTCTGGTAGTATTTGTGGGTGAACTCGACCTTCTCGGCCCGTTCAGGCGTGATGGTGATGTTGATAATGGCATCGAACTTGCCGGCCTGCAGTGCGGGAATAGAACCGTCGAAATCCTGCACGATGAATTCGCATTCGGCCTTCATCTCAGCGCACAGCGCCTTGCCGAGATCGATGTCGAAGCCGCCCAGCGTGCCGTCGGAACTGGCGTAGTTGAAGGGCGGATAGGCGCCCTCGGTACCGATCCTGAGCTTCTTGTCCTGGGCGGAAGCGGCACCTGTGGCAAGGGTGAGAGCGACGGAAGCGGCAAGCACGAAACGACTGAAAAGACGCATGTTCCAGATCCCCGTTGAGGACGAGAAGTCTACGGGCTTTCGTGCCTCCGGCGGAGACGGAAGCGACATGTCATGCGGCGATCACGGCGCGGCGGGTGGTCCGCGCCATAGAGGG
This sequence comes from Mesorhizobium sp. P3_A8, assembly GCF_056402995.1. NCBI lineage: Bacteria > Pseudomonadati > Pseudomonadota > Alphaproteobacteria > Hyphomicrobiales > Phyllobacteriaceae > Mesorhizobium > Mesorhizobium sp. P3_A8. The sequence continues at coordinate 669,948 of NZ_JBFUGI010000001.1, forward strand.
CGTTAGCCGGCGCGGTGCTTGTCCGTTGCTTCCCGGTCAATGGTGAGATCGCCCGCCGACAGGACAACGCCGAATTTTTGGCTGGCTTCCTCTGAGGTGTAGTACCCCAGCGCCACGTCGCGCAGAACGAGATCGGCATCACGCTCGCGCGGATCGCCATAGCCGCCGCCGCCCGGCGTGCCGACGCGCACGCGGTCGCCGGCCTTCAGCGGGATGTCCTGCTCCTTGGAGAGGTGGGGCGGCACATGTTCCTCGCCGTTGCGGAAGACCGTCACCGTGTTGACCGCGCCATCCCCACCGCCGAGCGCGCCTTGCGGGCCGAAACGGCCGTGATCCATGACGAAAGAGGCGCGGGCATCGCCGCGCAGGATTTCGACCTCGTAGGCGAGGCCGAAACCGCCGCGATGCTTGCCGGCGCCGCCGGAGCCTTCGCGCAAGGCATAGTGGCGATAGAGCACCGGAAAGGCCTGCTCCATGATCTCGACCGGCGGTGATTTTGAAATGCCGATGGTCGAGCAGCCATTGGTCAGGCCGTCATGGCCCGAATTGCCGCCATAGCCGCCGCCGGAGATCTGGTACATGACGTAATCGCGGCCGCGCGCCGGGTCGTTGCCGCCAAGCGCGAAATTGCCGCTGGAACCGGCGGGTGCTGCCGTCACCTTGTCCGGCAATGCCTGCACCATCGCGGCGAACACCGCCTCGGCGATGCGCTGCGAAACCTCCGCGGCGCAGCCTGAAACAGGCCGCGGATACTTCGCGTCAAGGAAGGTGCCTTCCGGCCGCTTGACAATCAGCGGCTCGAAGGCGCCGGCACTGATCGGCACATCCGGAAAGATGTGGCGCATGGCGAGGTAGACCGACGACAAGGTCGTCGCCAGCACGCTGTTCATCGGTCCAGCGCAGGGTTTTGACGAGCCGGTAAAATCGAAGGTCAGTGTATCGCCCTGCTTCTCGACCGCGAGCGCGATGGTCAGCGGCTCGTTGACCACGCCGTCGGAATCGACAAAGGCTTTTGAGCGATAGGTGCCATCGGGAATGGCCGCGATGTTGGCCCGCATCTGTTCGGCGGCGCGGCGGCGCAGTTCGGCGATTGCCTCGACAACGGTTTCGTCCCCGTAACGATCCAGGATTCCATTGAGCCGGTCTTGGCCGATCAGCAGTGCGGCGGCCTGGGCCCTGATATCGCCAATGCGCTGATCGGCGACGCGGATGTTGGAGCAGATGATGGCGTAGATTTCGGGATCAAGCACGCCCTTCTTGAACAGTTTTACCGGCGGCAGCCGCAGGCCTTCCTGTTCGACGGCGGTCGCGGAGGCCGAAAAGCCGCCCGGCACCGAGCCGCCAATGTCGGGCCAGTGACCGGTGTTCGACAGCCAGCAGAAGATTTTGCCGCCCCGGTAGACCGGCATGGCGAACCGCACATCCATCAGATGCGTGCCGCCGAGATAGGGGTCGTTGACGATGTAGATGTCGCCGGGTTCCGGCGCCAGGCAGCGGCCATCGGCGATCATCTCGATCACCGTTCTGGTCGAATACTGCATGACACCGACGAACACCGGCAGCCCTTGGCTACCTTGCGCGATCAGCGAGCCGTCGACGGCCGAATAGATGCCGTCGGAGCGGTCATTGGCCTCGGCGATGACAGGCGAGAAGGCGGCGCGCGAAAAGGTCAGGTCCATCTCGTCGCAGACCTGCTGCAAGGCGGCCTGGAGGACCGAAAGGGTGATGGCGTCGAGCTTTGCCATATCAATGTCCGGCATCTCAGGCCTCGCCAATGTCGATGATGATGTTGCCGTCGGCATCCGAGCGTGCGCGGTCGCCGGGTTCGAGCACGGTGGTGGCATCCATCTGTTCGAGGATCGCCGGGCCTTCGATGACGGCATCGAGCGGCAGTTTTTCGCGCGCATACACCGGCGTGTCGTGCCACTGGCCGGCATACCAGACAGGCCTGATTTCGCGCCGCGCTTCTTCGAGCGTTTTTTCACGCCCTGCCGGATCGATCAGCCGCGACAGGTCGATCGCTGGCCTGACGCCGGTGACCGAAGTGTTGAGGTTGACAAGGTTGGCGCGGATTTCCGGCAGCTCGACCTTGAAGCGGGCAAAATAGGCCTTTTCGAACAGCGCCTGCAGCTCGTTGCGACTCACCGTCGACGACGGCAACGGCACGTTGATGATGTGGGTCTGGCCAACGAACTGCATATCGGCGGAATGGTTGACGCGGATCGTCTCCGGCTTCACCGCTTCCTTTCCAATCAGCTCCTCGCCTTCGTTTCGGTGCCGTTCCAATACCGCGTGAAGCTTGGTTTCATCGAGCACGGCCACCGGCTGGTTGATGGTGTTGACGAAGTCGTGGCGCAGATCGGCAACGACGCAGCCGAGCGCGTTGGTGATGCCTGGACGCGCCGGCACCAGCACCCTGGGCAGGCCAAGTTCGCGGGCGAGCGCTGTGGCATGCAGCGGCCCGGCGCCGCCGAAGGCGAACAGCGCGAAATCGCGGGGGTCATGACCGCGCGACACCGAGACCATGCGGATGGCGCCGGCCATCTTCATGTTGCCGAGCCTGAGCACGGCACCCGCCGCCTCGACGCCGGACAGGCCGGTGACCTTGCCGATCTTCTCCTCGAAGATGCCGGTGACACGCTCTGATGTGACAGGGTTTTCGACGGCCAACAGCTTTTTCGGGGCCAGCCGGCCGAGCACCAGATTGGCGTCGGTGATGGTCGGCTCCAGCCCACCGCGGCCGTAGCAGATCGGGCCGGGATTGGCGCCAGCGCTTTCCGGGCCGATCTGGATCAGGCCGGCCGCATCGACGCGCGCGATAGAGCCGCCGCCGGCGCCAACCGTGTGCACCGCCACCATCGGCACGTGGATGGGCATCGCATATTCGATCTCGATCTCGTTCGATACCGCCGGCTCGGCGTTGCGGATCAGCGCCACGTCGGTCGAGGTGCCGCCCATGTCGTAGGTGACGAGGTTTTCGAAGCCGGCGCGCTTGCCGGTATAAGCGGCGGCGATGACGCCGGAGGCCGGGCCGGACATCACCGTCTTGGCCGACTCACGTGTGACGAAGCGGGCCGAGATCATGCCGCCATTGCCGTTCATGATCAGGAAGTCGCGGGCATAGCCTTTGGCGGCGAGCTCCTTGCGCAGGCGCTCGACATAGCGCTCGAGGATCGGCTGCACCGAAGCGTTGACCGAGGCGGTGACGCCGCGCTCGAATTCACGCGCCTCAGACAGCAGCGCATGGCCTGACGTGATGTAGCTATTCGGCCAGAGCTCGGCGGCGATTTCGGCGGCGCGCCGCTCATGCGATGGGTTGGCGTAGGAATGCAGGAAATGGATGACCAGGGATTCGCAGCCGGCCGCGATCAGCGTCTTTACCGCTTCGCGCATTTCGGCTTCGTCGAGCGGCGTGCGCACCGCACCCGAGGCCTCGACGCGCTCCGACACTTCGAGCCGGAGATTGCGCGGGATGATCGGGACGAAGGTGCCGGTCATGCCATAGGGTTGAGGCCGCGTGCGCCGACCGAGCTCGATCACGTCGCGAAAGCCGCGTGTGGTGATCATGCCGGTCCTAGCCAGCCGGCGCTCCAGCACGGCATTGGTGGTGGTGGTCGTGCCATGGACGATGAGGTCGATGCCGTCGATCGCAAATCCGGTGGCGCCAAGAGCCGAAACCACGCCGAAGGCCTGGTTGTCGACCGTGGTCGGCGTCTTGGCGATATGCACCTTGCCGCCGTCCTTGCCGTCGATCAGAAGCAGGTCGGTGAAGGTTCCGCCGACATCGATGCCGGCAACGACATTTCCCAGGGAATCGCGCGCTTGCGCTGGAAAATTCTCTTTCATCGTCGAAACCCGAAATGCTGAGACTACGGATATGCGTCAGTTTGGAAAGCTGTTTTAAGGTAGCATCTTGACGCAAATATCGTTTGTATACTAATAAATTCCGGACACAAGAGCTTACCGCTTTGGAGTGTGCGAACAGCACGCCGGGACCTGAACGGTCCGGGCGCGCAGGTGAAAGTTTTGCGCCCGCGTCCTCGTTTGGGCCAGAAGGTTGGATTTGATGAACACCACATCCGCTCTCAACACCGCCGGCTCCCGCCCGCTGCAGTTTCCGATTCCGGCCAATGTCTATGCCGAAACCGTCGTCTCGGTGAAGCACTACACCGACCGGCTGTTCTCGTTCCGCATCACCCGTCCGCAGTCGCTGCGTTTCCGCTCCGGCGAGTTCGTCATGATCGGCCTGCCCAATGCAGAGAAGCCGGTCTACCGTGCCTATTCGGTGGCGAGCCCGGCCTGGGACGAAGAGCTGGAATTCTTCTCGATCAAGGTGCCGGACGGCCCGCTGACCTCTGAACTGCAGAAGATTCAGGTCGGCGACACCGTCATCATGCGGCAGAAGTCGACCGGCACGCTGGTGGTCGACGCGCTGACCCCGGCCAAGCGGCTGTTCATGATCTCGACCGGCACCGGCATCGCGCCCTTCGCCAGCCTGCTGCGCGACCCTGACACCTATGAGAAATTCGATCAGCTGATCCTGACCCATACCTGCCGTGACAATGCCGAGCTGACCTATGGCCAGGAATTGGTGGCAGCACTTGAAAGCGACCCGCTGATCGGCGAGCTGACAGCTGGCCGCGTCACGCTTTACAATTCGACGACCCGCGAAGAGTCGGCCTGCATGGGCCGCATCACCGCGCTGATCGGTTCCGGCAAGTTCTATTCCGACCTCGGCCTCGAGAAGCTCAATCCCGAGACCGACCGCATCATGATCTGCGGCTCGATGCATATGCTCAAGGACGTCAAGGAACTCGCCGAGAGCCTCGGCTTCCAGGAAGGCTCGCTCAGCCATCCAGCCACATTCGTGGTCGAGCGCGCCTTCGTCGGCTGAGGTCAGCTGCCCGGACATGCTGCCTTCCAGGTGAATGCCGCAATAGCTCGGGCCACTCCATTCCCAACCGAAAACACGGCAAGCGCGCGCCTGTCGGCGCCCACCCGCCATATCCGATTTCTGGTCAGGCAAGTTTTGCCCCGGAACGGCACCGACGACGTCTGCCGCGTCGACCGGGCCGGCATAGCCGTGGGTGGTTGAGACGCTCCTCGAGCCCTCACCCGGGCGGACCATAGAAGTCACTTTATTGCGATGCAGCATTCAAGGTGGCCTCACGCATCGTTGAATGCCGCAGCGCAACATGACCGACTTGTAACCTGACAGGGCTGGGTCATCGGGACTACTCTCCCGGTGATCGACACGGTCGGTCCTAACCCCCAACCATCCTGAAAAGGCTTGATATTCTTGCCCGCAGGTGGACGGCATCATGACCATTTCCACAACACAGCAAGTCAGGCGAAACCGACCCATGCGTTCTCGGCGTATCGTCCTATTGACCACAATCCTCGTCCTGAGCGGCGGCTACGGACTATGGCGCAACCACGCCGGCGGCGTGGCAAGGGCTGCCACTGCCACTCAATCGGCGCAGCCCGCACCCAAGATCCCGGTCACCGTGGCCACCGTGCAAAAAACCGACTTCCCGCTTTACCTCTACGGACTCGGAACGGTGACGCCGCTGAACAATGTCAGCATCTCGAGCCGTGTCGCCGGTGTCGTCACCCAGGTTCCGGTCGAGGAGGGGCAGATGGTCAAGCAGGGCGACCTGCTCGCCGTGATCGACCCCCGCCCCTATCAGGCGGTGCTCGACCAGGCGAAAGCCAAGGAGGCGCAGGACCAAGCGACGCTCAGGAATGCGCAGGTCGTTCTCGACCGTCTTTCCACGCTCCTGAAAAAGACCTTCGAAACGCAGCAGGACGTCGATAACCAGCAGGCTGTGGTCAACTCCACCGCCGCCACGATCGAGGGCGACAAGGCCGCTATCGAGGCGGCGCAACTCAACCTGGATTTTACCAGCATCACGGCGCCGCTGACCGGCAAGACGAGCTTCCGCACCATCGACCCCGGCAACATCGTGCAGATTGGTCAAAGCCCCGGGCTTTTCACGGTCGTGCAGCTTCAGCCTATCTATGTGTCGTTCACGGAACCGCAGGACAACGTTCCGACCATCAACAAGGTTTTCGCTTCTGGCCCGGTTTCGATCGACACGCTGGGCGCGGATATGAAGACCGTGCTGGCAAGCGGCAAACTGGAGGCAGTCCAGAACGCAGTCGACCAGGCTTCCGGCACGATTTCGCTCAGGGCGACATTCGCAAACCAGGACGATGCGTTGTGGCCGGGCCTGTCCGTCAACACACGCATACATATCGGCACGATGGCAGGCGCGATCGTGGTGCCGGACGAAGCCGTCCAGCATGGCCCTGACGGGCTCTTCGCCTATGTCGTCGGCGACGATGGCAAGGTCCGTCGTCAGACCGTCAAGACGGGTCCTTCGGACGGCGGCGAAACGGTCGTCACAGACGGCCTCGGCCAGGGGCAACGTGTCGTGGTTGGCGGCCAGTACCGCGTGGTTGACGGTGCAAGCGTCGATCCGACGCCAGCTCCAGGCGCCGGGCAGGTGCAGAACGGCGCTGCCGGAGGTGCAAGCTGATGGCATCGATCGGTGTTTCCACGCCTTTCATCAGGTATCCCGTAGCCACGTCGCTGTTGATGATCGGCGTGCTGTTCGTCGGCGTGGTCGCTTATCTCAACCTGCCGGTCGCGGCGATGCCGAATGTCGACTTCCCGACGATCCAGGTGTCGACCAGCCTGCCGGGCGCCGACCCGATCACCATAGCGTCGTCGGTGACCCAGCCGCTCGAGACGCAGTTCGCGCAGGTTCCCGGCGTTGCCGAAATGACGTCGAGCAGCCTGTCGGGTTCCAGCCAGATCACCCTGCAATTCGCTCTCGACGTCGACATCGCATCGGCCGCCGGGCTGGTGCAGTCGGCCATCAATGCCGCCGGTGGACAGCTGCCGAAGAACCTTCCCAATCCGCCCACCTACAGGGAGGTCAACCCGACCGATTCGCCGATCATGCTGATTGGCGCGAGTTCGACCGACTTGCCGCTGACGACGTTGAGCGACGACGTCTACACCAAGCTCGCGCAGGTGATCAGCCATGTCGACGGCGTCGGCCAGGTGCTGGTCGGCGGCCAGCAGACACCGTCGATCCGTGTCCAGCTCGATCCGGCCAAGCTGGCGGCAAGGGGCCTGTCGCTGGAGGCGGTGCGCACCCCGCTGTCGATCGGCACGGTGGACCTGCCCAAGGGCAACATCCAGGGCGAAGTGCGCTCCTTCACCATCTTCTCCAATGACCAGATGACCGCCGCCGATGACTGGAACAACGCCATCATCGCCTATCGCGACGGAGCCCCGGTGCGGGTCAGGGATGTCGGCCGGGCCGTGCTCGACGCGCAGGACTACACCCAGGCCGGTTGGACCGACACGACGCGCGGCGTCGTCCTCGTCATTTTCAAGGAGCCCGGCGCCAACATCATCGACACGGTCGACAAGATCAAGGCGGAGCTGCCGATGCTGACCGCCTCGATGCCGGCTTCGCTGAAGCTGCAGGTGCTTTCCGACCGGACGCAGACCATCCGCGCCTCGGTGGCCGACGTGCAGTTCACGCTGATGCTCACCATCGGAATGGTGGTGATGGTGATCTTCCTGTTCCTGCGCAACGTCTGGGCAACGGCGATCCCGGCCTTCACCGTGCCGCTGGCGCTGCTTGGCGCATGCGCCCTGATGTGGTCCGCCGGTTACAGCATCGACAATCTGTCGCTGATGGCATTGACGATCTCGATCGGCTTCGTCGTCGACGACGCCATCGTCATGCTGGAGAACATCGTCCGTTATATCGAGCACGGCGAGAAACCGATGGATGCCGCGATCCGCGGCGCCAGCGAGATTGGCTTCACCATCATGTCGATCTCGATTTCGCTGGTGGCCGTGCTGATCCCGCTGCTCTTGATGAGCGGCATTATCGGCCGCCTGTTCAAGGAGTTCGCGGTGACGCTAGCCATGACCATCCTGGTTTCGGCCTGTGTTTCGCTGACGCTGACGCCGATGCTGGCTTCGCGTTTCATCAAGCCGGCCAACGAGGAGCATCACGGCAGGCTCTACCGGTGGAGCGAAAGCGTCTTCGACGGCATGCTGCGCGCCTATGAGCGCGGCCTCGACCGGGCGCTTGGGCATCGTTTCATCACGCTGCTGGTGTTCCTGACCTGCGTCGGGCTTACCGGCTATTTCTTCACCCTGGTTCCAAGCGGCTTCTTCCCGCAGCAGGACACCGGCCTGATTTTCGGCCAGGTGATCGCAGGCCAGGATGTCTCCACCGGCCAGATGCAGTCCTACATGGCGCAATTTGCCGGGATCGTTTCCAAGGATCCCGCGGTGGCGCATTTCGCGGCATCGACGGGCGGCAGCGGCAACACGCAGAACACCGGCCGCATGTTCATCCAGTTGAAGCCACGCGACGAGCGCGATGTTTCGGCCGACCAGATCATCCGGCGATTGCAGCCGAAGCTCTCGGTCGTCCAGGGCGCGCGCCTGTTCATGCAGGCCTCGCAGGACGTGCGCGTCGGCGCCAGGCTGTCGGCGTCGCAATATCAGTACGTGCTGGAAAGCAGCGACCTCGACACGCTAGACGACTGGGCGCCCAAGCTGTTGACGGCTTTGCAGCGCCTGCCCGAATTGCGCGACGTCTCGACCGACCAGATGAGCTCCGGCACGACGCTGACGCTGCAGGTCGATCGCGACCAGGCCGCCCGCTACGGCCTGACGGCGAACGATGTCGACAACACGCTCAACGACGCCTTCGGCCAGCGCCAGGTCGCCCAGTACTTCACGCAGCTTTCGACCTATGACGTGATCCTGGAGGTGCTGCCGTCGCTGCGCGGCAACCTCAAGGCGCTCGACCAGATCTATCTGACGACGTCGAGCGGTTCGCAGGTGCCGCTCTCGGCCATCGCCAAATGGACGACGAAGCCCGTACAGCCGCTGGTGATCAACCATGAAGGCCAGTTTCCCTCAGTGACGATCAGCTTCAACCTGGCGCCCAACGTAGCACTCGGCCAGGCCACCGCCGCGATCGACAGGGCCGCCGCCGAGATGCGGCTGCCGGCGACCATCCAGACCAATTACACGGGAACGGCGCAGGCCTTCCAGCAGTCGCTGTCTTCGGTGCCGGTGCTCATCCTCGGCGCCCTGGTCGTGGTCTATCTGATCCTCGGCATCCTCTACGAAAGCTACGTCCACCCGCTGACCATTCTCTCCACGCTGCCCTCCGCCGGGCTTGGCGCGCTGGGCACGCTGCTCGTCTTCCATATGGAGTTCAACCTGATCGGCCTGATCGGCATCATCCTGCTGATCGGCATCGTCAAGAAGAACGGCATCATGATGGTCGACTTCGCCATCGCGGCGGAGCGGGACCAGCATCTCAGCTCGCTGGAATCGATCCGCCAGGCCTGCCTGCTGCGGTTCCGGCCGATCATGATGACCACCATGGTTTCCATGCTGGGTGCGCTGCCGCTGATGCTGGAGAACGGCACCGGGGCGGAAATCCGCCAGCCGCTTGGTTACACGATGTTCGGCGGGCTGCTTATCAGCCAGGCGCTGACGCTTTTCACCACGCCGGTGATCTATCTCTACCTCGACGACCTTTCTCATTGGCTCACCTCATTTCGCAAGCATGAGCAGGATGACAGTGAACCCGAACACATCGAGGCTGAAATCGGCCCGCCTGGGCGTAAGCTGGCGGCCGAGTAGGCTGCCTCAACGCTTAAGGTCCGCATCAGACAGGACAGGCTTGTGGCCTCGACCGAAACGATCGTGTAAGTATCGCCCTAAAGCGCGTCGCGTCGAAACGGATTCGTGCAACGCGCTTTAGGTTTTTGTTTTTATGCATGTCGTTCCCCCAAAACCGAGGTCACTTTTGGGCGACATGCATTGAACGAGAAAGGGCAGGAAATGAGCAACACGATCCGCGAAGCCGAGCCTGGCACCAGCGCGTCCAAGGTGACGCCGCTGCCGGCCCGCGCCGCCGCCAACACCCCCGTGGCGCTGGACCACCGCATCGCGCGCAATCCCGGCATGAAGCTTGATCTCGGCTTCATGGAATCGGTGCGCAGCGTCAACCGCTCGGCGCTGGAGCGCCGTGTCGCCAGCCTGACCAAGCGGCGCTCGATCAAGGCCGACAACCAGGCGGCCTGGCTGCTGCGCGCTGTCGCCTGCATGGATCTGACGACGCTGAATTCCAACGACACCGAAGAGCGCGTGCGCCGGCTCTGCGCCAAGGCGATCAACCCGTTCCGCCGCGACATCGTCGAGGGCCTCGGCATTGCGGGCGAAACCATCCGCCCAGCGGCGGTCTGTGTCTACCATCCCTTCGTCGCCACGGCCGTGGACGCCGTGCGCGGCACCGGCATTCATGTCGCTGCCGTCTCCACCGCCTTTCCGCATGGCCTGGCACCCTTGTCGACCCGTCTGCAGGAGATCGAGGCCTCGGTGCGCGATGGCGCCGACGAGATCGACGTCGTCATTCCGCGCGGCCTGGTCTTCGGCGCCAAATGGCGGGAGCTCTACAATGAGATCGTCTCGATGCGCGCCGCCTGCGGTGACGCGCATCTGAAGGTCATCCTCGGCACCGGCGACCTCGCCACTTTGCGCAATGTCATGCTGGCCTCGATGGTGGCGATGATGGCCGGCGCCGACTTCATCAAGACCTCGACCGGCAAGGAAAGCGTCAACGCCACGCTGCCCGTTGGCCTGGCCATGGTGCGCGCCATCAGGGCTTATTTCGAGGAAACCGGCTATCTCATCGGCTTCAAGCCGGCCGGCGGCATCTCCACCGCAAAAGCCTCGCTCGACTGGCTGGTGCTGATGAAGGAGGAGCTCGGCCGTCCCTGGTTGGAGCCCGAGCTGTTCCGCTTCGGCGCGTCCAGCCTGTTGACCGACATCGAGCGCCAGCTCGAGCACCATTTGACCGGGCACTATTCGGCCAATCACCGCCACGCAATGGCTTGAGCACCCACCCCGATCGGCTAGGCCGATCGACCCTTCCCGCGAAGGGGAAGGGTGAAGGAGGCACCCCATGAACATTCTCGACCGCTATCACGCCATGGAATACGGCCCGGCGCCGGAAGCCCGCAACGAGGCCGATGCGTGGCTTGCCGCGCGCGATTTCGGCAAGGCGCTGTTCATCGACGGCGGCTGGAAAGCCGCCACCGGCGGCAAGACTTTCGACACCAGCGAGCCGTCTTCCGGCAAGTTGCTGGCCAAGGTGTCCGACGCCAGTGCGGCTGATATCGACGCGGCGGTTGCGGCCGCCGCCAAGGCGCTGCCTAAATGGGCGGCGTCCTCGGGCTATCAGCGCGCCAAAGTGCTCTATGCGATCGGCCGTGCCATGCAGCGGCACCAGCGCCTGTTCGCGGTGCTGGAATCGATCGACAACGGCAAACCGATCCGCGAAAGCCGCGACATCGACGTGCCCTTGGCGATCCGCCATTTCATCCATCACGCCGGCTGGGCGCAGGCTCTGGACAAGGATTTCCCCGGCCACAAGGGCGTTGGCGTCGTCGGTCAGATCATTCCGTGGAATTTCCCGCTGCTGATGCTGGCCTGGAAGATCGCGCCGGCGCTTGCCGCCGGCTGCACCGTGGTGCTGAAGCCAGCCGAATTCACGCCGCTGACCGCCATCCTGTTCGCCGAAATCTGCGAACGCGCCGGCGTGCCGAAGGGCGTCGTCAACATTGTTCACGGCGGACCGGAAGCAGGTGCCGCCATCGTCAACCATGCCGGCATCCAGAAGATCGCCTTCACCGGCTCGTCCGAGGTGGGCAAGATCATCCGCAAGGCAACCGCCGGGTCGGGCAAGAAACTGTCGCTGGAGCTTGGCGGCAAATCGGCCTTCATCGTTTTCGAAGACGCCGATCTCGACAGCGCCGTCGAGGGTCTGGTCGACGGCATCTGGTTCAACCAGGGCCAGGTCTGCTGCGCCGGTTCGCGGCTTCTGGTGCAGGAAGGCATCGCCGAAGCCTTGATCGCCAAGGTCAAGACGCGGATGAGCCGATTGCGCGTCGGCAGCCCGCTCGACAAGAACACCGATATCGGCCCGCTGGTCGACATCAGCCAGCTCGACCGCGTCAAGGGTCTGGTTGCCGAAGGCGCCAAGCAGGGCGCCGTTTGCTGGCAGCCTGATGCGGTGCTGCCGTCCACCGGCTATTACCATCTGCCGACGCTCGCCACTGGTGTTTCGCCGGCTAACATACTGGCCCAAGAAGAAGTTTTCGGACCGGTTCTGGCGACCATGACCTTCCGCAACACCGAGGAAGCGATCGAGCTCGCCAACAACACCCGCTACGGCCTCGCGGCGAGCGTATGGAGCGAGAATATCAACCTCGCTTTGCATGTCGCGCCGCAGCTGAAGGCCGGCGTCGTCTGGGTCAACGGCACTAACATGTTCGACGCCGCCTGCGGTTTTGGCGGTTATCGCGAAAGCGGGTTCGGCCGCGAGGGCGGGCGCGAAGGCATGTTCGAATATCTCACGGCAAAACTGCCGCTCGGCCCGGTCATCAAGCCGGCGACGCTCTCGGCGCAACCGGTCGAGCAGGCCGATGGCGGGGCCATCGACCGCACGGCAAAACTGTTCATCGGCGGCAAGCAGGTGCGTCCGGACGGCAATTATTCACTCGCCGTCGCCACCGCCAAGGGCAAGCTGGCCGGCGAAGTCGGGCTCGGCAGCCGCAAGGATATCCGTGACGCTGTCGCGGCCGCCCGCGCCTGCAAGGGCTGGCCGGAGGCGACCGCCTACAACCGCTCTCAGGTGCTTTATTATCTGGCGGAGAACCTTTCGGGCCGTGCCGACGAGTTTGCCGCCCGTCTGACCGAACTGACCGGTGCTACGCCCAAGGCCGCGCGGGAAGAAGTTGACCAATCGATCGAACGGCTGTTCCTCTATGCCGGCCTTGCCGACAAGTTCGAGGGCCGCGTGCACCAGCCACCGGCCCGTGCCGTGACGCTGGCGCTGCATGAGCCGGTCGGGGTCGTAGGCGTCGTCGCACCGGACGCGTCGCCGCTGCTTGGCCTGATCTCGCTCATCGCGCCGGCGCTTACCATGGGCAACACCGTGGTCGCGGTGCCATCCGAACGCTATCCGCTGCTCGCCACAGATCTCTACCAGGTGATCGAATATTCCGACGTTCCGGCCGGCGCCATCAACATCGTCACCGGCCACACGGCGGAGCTTGCCGGCGTGCTGGCCAAGCATGACGATGTCGATGGTCTCTGGATATTCGCCGATGCCGACACCTGCGCCAAGGCGGAAGCCGACTCCATCGGCAACCTCAAGCGCGTCTGGAGCGGCAATGGCCGCAGCCTCGACTGGGCATCCGACGAAGCGGCTGGCGATGCCTTCCTGCGCCGCGCCGTCGAGGTCAAGAACGTCTGGGTGCCTTACGGAGATTGATTGATACTGCCAGCAATGAGCCCATTTTGCTGCAATACGCATGAACCCGTGTGGCGACGCGACTCATTGTCCGGTTGTCATACATGTCGTTGCACAGGGCAAGCGATATGCATTACATCTGACGTCGCGAAGGTGATCGTGTTCGGGCTTGACGCCCGGACGCATGTTCTTTAACGAGAAAAAACATCTTTATCTGTGAACTGGCTGCGACACAGGCCGCACAATCGAGCCTGGCTGGCACATGACGCCTTCGCCGGCCACCGATAAAGGCAGTTGACCCAAGCAGGCGAGGAAAAGACATGGCGGATCTGGCAGGCAAGGTCGTTGTCATCACGGCAGCGGCGCAAGGCATCGGCAAGGCGAGCGCGCTGGCCTTCGCCAAGGCTGGAGCCACCGTCTACGCCACCGACATCAACGAGACGCTGCTTGCCGAACTCGCCAAGACGTCCGGGATCAAGACTCGCAAGCTGGATGTGCTGAACGACGAGGCGGTCAATGCCGCCTTTGCCGAGATTGGCCGCGTCGATGTGCTGTTCAACTGCGCCGGTTTCGTTCATTCCGGCTCGATCCTCGAGATGAAGGACGCCGATCTCGATTTCGCTTTCAACCTCAATGTCCGCGCCATGATCCGTACGGTACGTGCGGTGCTGCCCGGCATGCTGGAGCGCGGTGACGGCTCGATCATCAACATGTCGTCGGTCGCCGGCGCCGGCAAAGGCGTGCCGAACCGCTTCGCCTATGGCGTCACCAAGGCCGCGGTGATCGGCCTGACCAAGGCGATTGCCGCCGACTATGTCGGCAAGGGCATCCGCTGCAACGCCATCTGCCCCGGAACGGTCGAGAGCCCGTCGCTGCAGGACCGCATGCATGCGCAAGGCGACTACGAAGCGGCACGGGCCGCCTTCATCGCCCGCCAGCCGATGGGCAGGCTCGGCACGCCTGAAGAAATCGCCGATCTCGCCGTCTATCTGGCCGGCGCCACCTATACGTCCGGACAGGCCTATAATATCGACGGCGGCTGGTCGATCTGAACCAATCTGACTGAGGAGAGCATTCTATGAAACTGCTGCGCTATGGCGAAGTCGGGAGCGAACGTCCCGGCCTGCTCGATGCGGATGGAACGATCCGCGATCTCTCCGCCCATGTCGCCGACATTGCCGGCACGGTGCTTCATCCGGCCTCGCTGGAGATGCTGGGCAAGCTCGATCCGAAATCTCTGCCGGCGGTTTCCGGCAAGCCGCGCCTCGGCGCCTGCGTCGCCGGCACCGGCAAGTTCATCTGTATCGGCCTCAACTATTCCGACCACGCCGCCGAAACCGGCGCCACCGTGCCGCCGGAGCCGATCATCTTCATGAAGGCAAGCTCGGCCATTGTCGGCCCGGACGATGACGTGCTGATCCCACGCGGCTCCGAGAAGACCGACTGGGAAGTCGAGCTCGCCGTGGTCATCGGCAAGACGGCAAAGTATGTCAGCGAGGCCGACGCGCTCGATTATGTCGCCGGCTATGCCGTTGCCCACGACGTCTCCGAGCGCGCCTTCCAGGCCGAGCGCCAGGGCCAGTGGACCAAGGGCAAGAGCTGCGACACGTTCGGCCCGACCGGCCCCTGGCTGGTGACCAAGGACGAAGTGGCCGATCCGCAGAACCTCAAAATGTGGCTGACCGTCAACGGCAAGACCATGCAGAACGGCTCGACCAAGACCATGGTCTACGGCGTCGCCTTCCTGGTCTCCTATCTCAGCCAGTTCATGTCGCTGCACCCCGGCGACATCATCTCCACCGGCACCCCGCCCGGCGTTGGCCTCGGCATGAAGCCGCCGGTGTTCTTGAAGGCCGGCGATGTGGTGGAACTGGGCATCGAGGGACTCGGCCAGCAGAAGCAGACGTTTAGGGCTGACGTGTAAACTGCGGAATTCCGTCGCTGCAGCCCTACGAAGTCCCCCTCATCCGGCCGCTTCGCGGCCACCTTCTCCCCAAGGGGAGAAGAGGCTGGCGCCAGCGCTCGTAATCTCCTCTCCCCTCGGGGAGAGGTCAGCCGAGCGAAGCGGAGGCTGGGTGAGGGGGAGTTGCTCCAGAACTACTTCAGCACCTTCCCATCCGCGCCAAACCGATAGGTCTTCGCCGGATCGGGCGTTGCGTAGAGCGTCGCACCAGGCTCCGCATCATACACCCCGAAAATCCGAACCGTAATCAGCCCGGCCTTCTCGCAGTCGAGATACAGATTGGTGTCGGCGCCGAGATGCTCTGCATGGACCACGGTCCCTTTCCAAGCGCCCGACTTCGGATCGACGGTCAGATGTTCCGGCCGCACGCCGATGGTCTTGGCGGTCTCGCCAAGCCGGGCGCCATCGATGAAATTCATCTTGGGCGAGCCGATGAAGCCGGCGACGAACTCGTTTGCCGGCGAATTGTAAAGTTCCATCGGACCGCCGATCTGCTCGATTTGACCGGCGTTGAGCACGACGATCTTGTCGGCCAGCGTCATCGCCTCGACCTGGTCGTGGGTGACGTAGATCATCGTTGCCTTCAGCCGCCGGTGCAGCTGCGCGATCTCCAGCCGCGTGTTGACGCGCAGTGCGGCATCAAGGTTCGACAGCGGCTCGTCGAACAGGAACAGTTTTGGCTCGCGCACCACGGCGCGGCCGATGGCGACGCGCTGGCGCTGCCCGCCGGAGAGTTCGGCCGGGCGCCGCTCCAGATAAGGCTCCAGCGACAGCATCGAGGAGGCGATGCCGATGCGGCGTTCGATCTCGGCCGCCGGCGTGCCGGCCTGCTTGAGGCCGAGGCCCATATTGTTCTTCACCGTCAGATGCGGATAGAGCGCATAGGTCTGGAACACCATGGCGATGCCGCGCTTGGCCGGCGGCGTGGCCGAGACATCGGCACCGTCGATGACGACCCGGCCCGAGGTCGAATCCTCGAGCCCGGCAATGACCCTGAGCAAGGTCGACTTGCCGCAGCCCGAAGGGCCAACGAAGACGACGAATTCGCCGTCCGTCACTTCGAGGTTGATGCCCTTCAGCACCTCGACCGGCCCGAAGGCCTTCTTCACATTCTCGATCTTCAGCGAGCCCACAATATTTGTTCCTAGCTCTAGAGTTTGACGGCACCGCCGCTGCGCACGCTCTCGTCGGCGGCAAGGCAGACGGCGAGTGATTTCACCGCGTCGTCCATGTGTTTGGTGAGATCCAGATCTTCGCGGATCGCCTTCAGCACAAAGGCCTGTTCGAGGTCGCAGAGATCCTGGTGGCCGGGTTCGCCTGCCATCGACAGCATCTCGTCCTGCCTGACGAATTTGCCGTCCGGGCCGGTCGCCGCACTGTGCAGGCGGATAGTAGAGGTCTTGGTGTGGGTGTCGATGTCATCCGACTTCACACCTTCCTTCATGACGATCGACACGCAGCCCTTGGGTGAGATGACATCCTTCACAAAGAAGGCGGTTTCGGAAATCATCGGGCCCCAGCCGGCCTCGTACCAGCCGACCGAACCATCATCGAACAGCACCTGCAGGTGGCCGTAATTGTACATCGAGGGCGCCACCTCCTCGGTCAGCCGTACACCCATGCCGCGCACCTCGACCGGCCTGGCGTCGGTGATCTGCAGCATGACGTCGAGATAGTGCACGCCGCAGTCGACGATCGGCGACGTCGTCTGCATCAATTGCTTGTGTGTCTCCCAGGTATGGCCCGAGGATTGCTGGTTGAGGTTCATGCGGAACACGTAGGGGCCGCCGAGCTTGCGTGCCTCGGCGATCAGCCTGATCCAGGAGGGGTGGTGGCGCAGGATGTAGCCGATCACCAGTTTCTTGCCGTTGGCCTTGGCGGCCGCGACGACACGTTTTGCGTCGGCGACGGTCGTTGCGAGCGGCTTTTCGACAAAGACGTGGCAGCCGGCCTCGAACGCCCTGACCGCATAATCGGCATGGCTGTCGGAATAGGTGGCGATGCAGGCGACATCGGGGTTTTCGTCGCGCAGTGCGTCGTCGAACGAGCGCCTGATGCTATAGCCCGACAGCCCTTCCGGCAAAGGCACGTCGGAGCGGTTGATGAGTGCGGCGATCTCGAAGCCCGGATTGGTATGGTAGGCCAGCGCATGGCTGCGGCCCATATTGCCGAGCCCGGCGACGACGACGCGAAGGGGTTGAGCCATTTCAATCTGCCTTTTCTTGCCTGCGGGCTTTGAGAGCTACTCTCACATTCGGGCCGTTCTCACCGGCGATCTGCAGGGCAGCCTCTTCGCTCTCGCAACGGGCCAGAAGGCCAAAGCCGTATGTATCGACCCCTTCTTTGATCAGAGAAGATCTCCGGTCATTCGGGATCGAATGATCCAGATTGAGCGCCCCTTCAAATGCCTTGGATTGCTCGCTAGTCATCAAAGAGTCGACTCGCCAGATGATGTGGCAATTGTATTCCTTCGGCCGGCGCTCCGGCCCAAGTCGCGTGAACCACACTGCGGCGTTCAGATAGAACTGTGGCCCCCAGGAAGACTTCTGAAGGTTCAGCACACAGATTGTTTCCGGCCGCTCGCGATAGAAATTTTTGGCGCGAACGCCCCGGAATCCATAGCGGCTCCCTGTCTCAACGAGAGCCTGCACGATGGCCTCTTGCCCCTCGCTCACTTGACGGCTCCGGAAGTAATGCCGCGGATCAGCTGCCGCGAGAAGATGACGTAGAGGATCAGCACCGGCATGATCGCCAGCGACAGCGCCGCCAGGATGGCGTTCCAGTTGGTGACGAACTGGCCGAGGAACAGCTGGGCGCCGAGCGTCACCGTCTTGGTCTCTTCCGACGGCGCCAGGATCAGCGGGAACCACAGATCGTTCCAGATCGGGATCATGGTGAAGACGGCGACGGTGGCCATGGACGGCCGCACCAGCGGCAGCACCAGGCGGAAGAAGATGGTGTATTCGGACAGGCCGTCGATGCGGCCGGCATTCTTCAGATCGTCGGACACCTGCTTCATGAATTCCGACAGGATGAAGACGGCGAGCGGCAGGCCTTGCGCGGTGTAGACCAGGATCAGCGAGGTCAGCGTGTTGACCAGCCCGCTCGCCACCATCAATTGCAGGATGGCGACGGTGCCGAGCCGGATCGGGATCATGATGCCGAGCGCCAGGTAGAGGCCCATCAGCGAATTGCCGCGGAAGCGGTATTCCGACAGCGCGAAGGCAGCCATCGCGCCGAACAGAAGCACGAAGAACAGCGAGGCGACGGTGACGACGAGGCTGTTCTGGAAATAGTGGATGAAGTCGCCCTGGCCGATGACTGTGGTGTAACCGATCAGGTCGAAAGTTTTTGGTGTCGGCGGCGTCAGCGGCGCGCCGAAGATGCCGGCGCGGGATTTGAACGAGTTCATGATCACCAGGATCACCGGGAACAGCGCGATCGCCGTGTAGGTCAACAGGATCGCGTGGGCGCCGATGGTGCGGGGCAGCGAACGGGTGGCGGTGCTCATCTCTTGCCCCTCAGAACTGGTAGCGACGCAGGCGCGTCTGGACGAGGAAGAGGTAGACGCAGACGCCGCCGAGGATGATCAGGAACATCATCGTGGCGATCGCCGCACCCATGTTGGGATCGCCGACCTGCAGTTGGAAGCCGAAGAAGGCGCGGTAGAGGAAGGTGCCGAGAATGTCGGTCGAATAATTCGGCCCGGCGAGCGCCCCTTGCGCGGTGTAGATCAGGTCGAAGGCGTTGAAATTGCCGACGAAGGTGAGGATCGAGATGATGCCGATCGACGGCAGGATCAGCGGCAGCTTGATCTTCCAGAACTGCGACAGGCCGGTGATGCCGTCGCATTCGGCCGCCTCGATCACCTCTTCGGGGATCGACAGCAGGGCGGCGTAGATCAGCATCATCGGGATGCCGACGAACTGCCACACCGAGATCAGGCTGAGCGCGGTCAGCGCGTATTGTTCCTTGCCAAGCCATGGCGTGAACAGGCTTTTCAGGCCGACCAGGTCCATCAGATGCGGCGCCACGCCCCATAGCGGCGACAGGATCAGCTTCCAGGCGAAGCCGACGATGACGAAGGACAGGATGGTCGGCACGAAGATCGCCGTGCGGTAGAAGGCGGCAAATCTCAGCCTTGGGCTGGATAGAAGCGCCGCCAGCATGACGCCGATCGGGTTCTGCACCAGCATGTGGATCATGAAGAACCAGGTGTTGTTCCTGAGCGCATTCCAGAACCCGACCGACCAGTTGGGGTCGCCGAACAAGGTGCGGAAGTTCGCCAGCCCGACGAAGATCTGGTGCTGCTCAATGTTGCGGAACAGCGACAGCTGCAGCGTGCCGGCCAGCGGCAGGATCATGATCGCCGTGTAGACGAGCAGCGCCGGCGCCAGGAAGACGCCGATGTGCCAGCGGGTCGGTCTCTTCGGTCGTGTTTCTGCGGCCATGAGTTCGGTCCCCGCCGTCTCTCGGTTCCAAATGGTGTCGATGCTAGATGATGCCTCGATGCACGGCCGTGACATCCTTGCCCGTTTCGGCAAGAACAAAGGCCTGCGACTGATCAGCTAGCCTTTCCCCAGTGGATCAAGGGTAAGGCCGCGAGGCGGTGCCGACAATCGCTATCTGAACGGATGCACTTCTGAAAAACCAGGGTATTCGGAACCGGCCAGGCATGCGCCCAGCCGGCTCCGTTGCCTGAGCTCTTACTTCGCCGGCTTGTACCAGCTGTCGAGACCGGTCTGCAGCTTCTTGGCCGCGGCTTCCGGGGTGTCGGTGCCGTTGATGACGTTGGCCGATTCAACCCAGGTCTCGTTTTCGAGGTTCGGCGTGCCGCGCGACAGGATCTGGTAGGTCGAGCGAATCGTCGACTTGCACTTGCCGCGCCAGGAGACGAATTCCTGCGCCAGCGGGTCTGCCATCTTCACCGGCGAGGAGTTCAGGCTGAAGAAGCCCGGCAGCGCGTTGGCGTAGATGGTGGCGAAATCCGGCGAAGCGACCCAGGACAGGAAGGTCTTGGCGGCGTCGGCGTTCTTCGACGCTGCATTCAGACCCATACCGATGTCGGTATGGTCGGAGATGTAGCAGGTGTCGCCGGCCTTCTCGACCGGGGGCGGGAAGGCGCCCATCTTGAACTGGGCCTGGGTGTTGAACAGGCCGATTTCCCACGAGCCGGCCGGGTAGATGGCGGCGCGGCCGAGCGTGAACAGGTTCTGGCTGTCCGGATAGGTCTGGGCTTCGAAGCCGTCACCCAGATAAGGCTTCCACTTGGCCAGTTCCTCATAGGGAGCGACCCAGTCCTTGTCGGTCAGCTTCTGGTCGCCCTTGATCAGCGCCGCACGGCCGTCTTCGCCCTTCCAGTAGTTGGGGCCGATGTTCTGGTAGCCCATGGTCGCGGCTTCCCAGAGGTCCTTGGTGCCCATCGCCATCGGGATGTAGGTGCCGTCGGCCTTGATCTTGTCGAGCGCGGCGAAGAACTCGTCGCGGGTCGTCGGGATCTTGATGCCGAGCTTGTCGAAGGCGTCCTTGTTGTAGATGAAGCCGTGGATGACGGAAGCCATCGGCACGCAGAAGCTCGCCTTGCCGTCGTCGGTCTGCCAGGCGGACTTGGCCACCGGCGAGAAGTTCTCCATGCCGGGCAGCGCCGAGAGGTCGGCAAGGTTGCCCTTCTTGAACAGCTCGAGCGACTTGTCGAACGGGCGGCAGGTGATCAGGTCGCCCGCCGAGCCGGCGGCGAGCTTGGCGCCGAGTGCGGCGTCATACTCGGTCGGCGCCGATGGTGCGAACACCACCTTGATGCCGGGGTTCTTGGCTTCGAAAGCCGGGATCAGCTTGTCCTTCCAGATGGCAAGGTCGTCACCGCGCCAGCTTTCGATGTTGAGCGTTACGTCCGCGGCAGAAGCCATCCCGGCCGAGCCGAGAATGCTGGTGCCCAAAAGCAGTGCCGTCAGTAGTTTCGTTGTCATGCTCAGTCTCCCTGTTGACCTTTTTCAGGTTCGGTTTTGATGAGAACAGAGGCAGTGCGCCGCTTGCTCCCCTCCATCGCGGAAAGGGCCGGCCGCAGCTTCTGGCCGGCCTCTTCCAGTATCTTCTGCGCCGCATCGGCGCTGTCGGCGCCGGCGGCGAGCAGAATGGCGGTCTTGACCGCGCCGCCGCTCTTTTCGAGCAGACGCGCCGCATCATCCGTACTGCGCCCGCTGATGGCGGCGACGATGCGCGCGGCGCGGTCGCGCAGCTTGATGTTGTCGGCCATGAGGTTGACCATGTAGCCGTCATGGACATGGCCGAGATGGACGGCGGTCAAGGTCGACAGCATGTTGAGCGCGATCTTCTGGGCGGTGCCGGCGCCCATGCGCGTCGAGCCGGCGATCACTTCCGGCGGCGTTTCGAGCAGGATGGAGGTATCGGCCTGACGCAGCAGAGCCGAGTCCCGGTTGTTGGCGATGCCGATGGTGGCCGCACCGCGACGAGAGGCTTCCTCGATGGCGCGCACCGCATAGGGTGTGGTGCCGCTGGCGGAAAGGGCGATCAGGCAATCGCCTGCGCCGATGCCGGCATTGGCGACCGCCGCCGAGGCTTCCTCCGCGTCATCCTCCGGCCCGCCAGCCAGCGTGTGGAAAGCCTCGTCGCCCCCGGCAATCAGGATGGCGATGCGGTCGCGCTGAATGCCGAAGGTGCCGGGCAGTTCCAAGGCGTCGGCCAGTGCCATCAGGCCGGAACTGCCGGCCGCGGCATAGGCAAGCTTGCCGCCGCGGTTCAGCCTGTCCGCAATGATTTCAGCTGCTCTGGCGATGGCGGGGATGGCGTTGCGGACGGCCTTGGCGGCCTCGATCTGCGCATCGACCAGCGAAACAAGGATGGCTTCCGGAGCCTGGATATCCAGCCCCTCGGCATTCCTGTGAAGCGCTTCGGTGCGCGTTTCAGCCATCCGTGTTCCTCCAATACCAGAACAATACCAAAAAAATACCACTTGTCCACACGCATTAACGAATTCGCGGGCAGGAAATCGCTGAGCCGACGAAATGCTGAGGATTTTCAATAAAATACGGCTTAATCTTTTTGAAACGGAAATTAATCCTTGGCTATTGGTATTTTATTGGTATTATCCGCCCGGAGGAGAAATCGCGTGAAATTCGTGCTCGGTATCGATGGCGGCGGCACCAGCTGCAGGGCCGCCCTGGCAACAGTGGACGGCGCTGTCATCGGCCGCGCCAAAAGCGGCGCCGCCAACATCCGCACCGACCTCACCGGGGCGCGCTCAAACATTGTCGACGCCGCGCGGCAGGCGTTCATGGCCGCTGGGCAGGATCCGGAGCTGATCCCGCAGACACCAGCCATTCTCGGCCTTGCCGGCGCCAATGTCGGTACTTACCGGCAGCAGCTCGAAGCGATCCTGCCGTTCAGCATCAGCCGCGTCGAGACCGACGCCGAGATCGCACTCGAAGGCGCGGTCGGCTCCGGCGACGGCGCCATGGCGATCCTCGGCACCGGCACTGCCTATATGGCGCGCAGGAACGGCACGTCGCGCGCCATCGGCGGTTGGGGTTTTCAGGTCGGCGACCAGGGCAGCGGCGCCCGCATCGGCCGCGATCTCCTGGAACAGACGCTGCTTGCCCATGACGGCGTGCGCGCGCGCTCGCCGCTGACCGACGCCATGATGGCCACCTTCCGCAACAATCCCGAGGACGTGGTCGAATTCACCACCAATGCCAAGCCCGGCGATTTCGGCGGCTTCGCGCCCAAAGTGTTCGAGCATGCCGAAAAGGGCGATGCCGTCGCCAACTGGATCGTCGACAAGGCGGTCAGCGATGTCGAGGCTTCGCTCGGCGCGCTCGGCCTTCCGGATGATGCGCCGCTTTGCCTGCTCGGCGGACTGGCACCGCTTTATGCGCCGCGCCTGTCGGCACGCTACCAGGCACTGCTGAAGCCGCCGCTCGACGACGCGCTGGGCGGCGCCGTGCAGATGGCGGCGCGTCTGTTCGCCAAACCAGCGGAGGCGGCTCGATGAGCGACGCCGCCGACCAGATCTTCGCCACGCTGAAGCAATCCGCGCAAAGCGGCGCCCCGCTCTATCTGCAATTGCGCAAGAGCATCGAGGACGCCGTCAACCGCGGCCTGATCGGGCCGGGCGACGCGCTGCCTTCCGAGCGCGACATCGCCACCAAGGCCGACATTTCACGCGTCACCGTGCGCAAGGCGGTACAGGACCTGGTCAAGGGCGGCATCCTCGTCCAGCGCCACGGCTCCGGCACGTTCGTGGCGCCACGCATGGAGCGCGTCGAGCAGTCGCTGTCGCGGCTGACCTCGTTTACCGAAGACATGGCGCGGCGCGGCATGGCGGTGCGCTCGGCCTGGCTCGACCGCGGCCTCTACGCCCCCTCGCCCGACGAGATGATGGTGCTTGGCCTGTCGTCGAGCGAACTGGTGGCGCGCGTGGCGCGCCTGCGCATCGCCAACGACACGCCGCTGGCGATCGAACGCGCCTCGCTGTCGGCCAGCGTGCTGCCCGACCCGGCGGGCATCGGTTCCTCGCTCTATGCGGCACTCGAATTGACCGGTAACCGGCCGGTGCGGGCCGTGCAGCGCATCTCGGCCGCCAACCTCGGCGACAGCGATGCGCGCCTGCTGGAAGTGCCACCGGGCATTGCCGGCCTGCACATCGAACGCATTTCCTATCTGGCGAGCGGCAAGGTGATCGAATTCACCCGTTCCATCTACCGCGGCGACGCCTATGATTTCGTCGCCGAACTGCGGCTGACAGGGCCGAGCGAAGAGGGCCGACCATGATCCCCAACACCACCCATATGCAGCGCGAGATCGAGGAGATCCCGCAGGCCGTCGCCCGCCTGCTCGACGGCTCCGGCGCCGTGCTTGCCGAGGCCGGGCGTGGCATCAGGGAACGCGACCCGCAGTTCGTCGTCACCGTGGCGCGCGGTTCGTCCGACCATGCGGCGACCTTCATGAAGTATGCCGTCGAACTGACCGCGGGCCTTGCCGTCGCTTCGGTCGGTCCCTCCATCGCTTCGATCTATGGCCGCAAGCTGAGGCTCGGCGGCTCGGCCTGCCTGGCGATCTCGCAGTCGGGCAAGAGCCCCGACATCGTCGCCATGGCCGAAACCGCACGCGCCGGCGGCGCGCTGACCATCGCCGTCACCAACACCGCCGATTCGCCGCTGGCGCGTGCCTCGGACTATGCTATCGACATATTGGCCGGGCCCGAGCGCAGCGTCGCGGCGACCAAGACCTTCGTCAATTCCGCCGTCGCCGGTCTCGCCTTGATGGCGCATTCCACCGGCGACGAGGCGCTTCTGGCAGCACTAGCCCGCTTGCCCGAGCATTTCGGCAAGGCGATCGCCTGCGACTGGATGAGCGTGCTCTCCGAAACCATCGAGAAGCAGAAGTCACTGTTCATCCTTGGCCGCGGCCCGTCGGCGGCGATGGCCAACGAGGCGGCGCTGAAGTTCAAGGAGACCTGCGGCATGCATGCGGAGGCCTATAGTGCTGCCGAAGTCATGCACGGTCCGCTGGCGCTGATCGGCCCCGACTTTCCGGTGCTGGCGCTGGCCGCGCGCGATGCATCCGAACCGTCCGTCGCCGAAGCGGCCGACGGCCTGGCGGCCAAGGGGGCGCCGGTGTTCGTCACCTCAGCGCTGGCCAATCGCGCCACGCGCCTGCCGCATGTCGCCACTGGCCATCCGCTGACCGATCCGCTGACGCTGATCGTTTCGTTCTACGTCTTCGTCGAGGCCTTCGCGCGCCACCGCGGCCTCGATCCGGACACGCCGCGCAATCTTCGCAAGGTGACGGAGACGGTATGAGCGATCGTTTTGCCCTGACCGGCGCCCGCATTTTCGACGGCGATGACTGGCACGAGGGCCACGCCCTTGTGGTGCGGGACGGTCTCGTCGAGGCTATTTTGCCCACCGGCGCCGTCTCATCGGATATCCGTGTCGTCGAGACCGGCGGTGGCATTCTGGCGCCGGGTTTCGTCGACATCCAGGTCAATGGCGGCGGCGGCGTCATGCTCAACGACCACCCCGATGTCGCCTCGATCGAAACCATCTGCAAGGCACACGCGCCGTTCGGCACGACAGCGCTGCTGGCGACGCTGATCACCGATACGCCCGCAATCACCGCAGCTGCGATCATCGCCGGCGAAGCAGCCGCGCTGCAAAAGGTGCCTGGTTTCCTCGGCCTGCATCTCGAAGGCCCGCATCTGTCGATCGCCCGTAAGGGCGCGCACGATCCGGCGCTGATCCGGCCGATGACGGATGCCGACCAGGCAATGCTGATCGCGGCGCGGCAAAAGCTACCGGTGCTGCTCACCACGATCGCGCCGGAATCCGTCGAACCGGCGCGTGTTGCGGCCTTGGTCAAGGCCGGCGTCGTCGTCAGCCTCGGGCATTCCGACACCGGTTACGCCACGGCAAAAGCCTTTGCCGACGCGGGTGCCAGCGTGGTCACCCATCTGTTCAACGCCATGAGCCAGATCGGCAATCGCGAACCGGGCCTGGCCGGCACGGCCATCGACATCGGCACCTTGTCCGCCGGGCTGATCGCCGACGGCATCCATGTTCATCCCGCCACCATCAGGATCGCGCTCGATGCCAAGCAGGGGCCAGGCAAGATCGTGCTGGTCAGCGACGCGATGGCGACGATCGGCACAGACATGACCTCGTTCACGCTCAACGGCCGCACCATCTACCGCCGGGATGGCAGCCTCAGGCTTGCCGACGGGACACTGGCGGGCGCCGACCTCGACATGATCTCGGCCGTGCGTTTCATGCACAATGTCGTCGGTGTCGATCTGTCCGAGGCCTTGCGCATGGCGTCGCTCTACCCGGCGCAGGCGGTCGGCCAGTCGCATCGGCTTGGCCGCCTGGCCAACGGCACGGTGGCGGATATCGTTGCGCTGTCGGACGATCTTGGCATAGGAAGCGTCTGGATCGGCGGCGACAAGGTGTTCGAGGCCGGCGCTTCACGCTGAAAGCGAGGCCATGCAGACCATCGATTGTGTCGTCGCCGGAGCAGGCGTCGTCGGGCTTGCCATCGCCAGGGCGCTTGCCCTGTCGGGCCGCGAGGTGGTGGTGGTCGAGCAGGCCGACGCGATCGGCACCATCACCAGTTCGCGCAATTCCGAAGTCATCCATGCCGGGCTCTATTATGCACCGGGAAGCCTGAAGGCCCGGCTCTGCGTCGAAGGGCGGCGGCGTCTCTACGCCTACTGCGCCGAGCACGGCGTCGCCCATACGCGCGCCGGCAAGCTGATCGTCGCCAGCGAGCCCGGCCAGACGGACGGGTTGCGGAAGATCGAGGCCAATGCGCGCCGCTGCGGCGTCGACGATCTCCAGCTTTTGGCGCGCGGCGAGGCCGAAAGCCTGGAGCCAGCGCTGACATGTGCCGCCGCGTTGCTGTCGCCATCGACCGGGATTGTCGACAGCCATGCACTGATGCTGTCGCTGCGCGGCGACGCCGAAGCCGCCGGCGCATCTTTCGCTTTCCTCACCTCGGTCGCCGGGGCGACGATCGAAGCCGACGGGATCCGGATCGACACGCGCGATGCCAATGGCGAGACCTTCGCCCTGGAGGCCGGCGCCTTCATCAATGCCGCGGGCCTCGATGCGCAGGCGGTGGCCGGCCGCATCGACGGTTTCCCAAGGGATCTCATCCCCCGGCAGTGGCTGGCGCGCGGGAACTATTTCGCGCTTCCGGGCCGTTCACCGTTTTCGCGGCTGATCTATCCGGTTCCGGTCGAAGGCGGCCTTGGCGTCCATCTGACGCTTGACCTCGGCGGCAGTGCCCGCTTTGGGCCTGATGTCGAATGGGTCGACCATGTCGATTACACCGTCGATCCCGGCCGAAGTGCCGTCTTCTATGAAGCGATCCGGCGCTATTGGCCCGATCTTGCCGACGGCGTCCTGCAGCCGGCCTATGCCGGCATCAGGCCGAAGCTGTCCGGTCCCGGCCAGCCTGCGGCCGATTTCATGATCCAGGGTCCGGCCGATCATGGCGTCAGGCGGATCGTCAATCTGTTCGGCATCGAGAGCCCCGGCCTGACGGCAAGCCTGGCGATCGCCGACCATGTCGTCGAGCTGCTGCATACGCAATTATAAGCACCGCTGGGAATTTCTCCTCTCGGGCGAACGTCATGAAACCTTTTGATTTCGAGGTCGTTGTCGGAGCGCATGTCCGACGCGAAACCCAGATCGACACCGGCCGATGGAATCAAGCCGCGCAGCGCCCCCAAGCCGCGACGGCAAAAGCCGCGTGACGAGAGGCCGCGCGACCAAGTTCCGCTCGAAAAGAAGCCACGCGACAAGAAAGCCTCGACCGTCGAAGCGGCGGCTCCCGGGATCGTCGACGAGACACCGCCGCCGGAGGCCGTCGAACCCGATCCACAGCTGACGCCAGAGCAAGCCGAACAGGCGCGCAAGAAATACCTGCTGAAGCGGTTCTGGATCAGCGGACGCGGCTACTGGGGACGGCACGGCGACAGACTCGGCTGGCCCTTGACGATCGGGCTGCTGATCCTCATCGTCGTCAATGTCGGCTTCCAGTACGGGATCAATGTCTGGAACCGCTCGATTTTCGACGCCATCGAGAAGCGCGACGCCCATAGCGTCTATTTCCTGAGCGCGGTGTTCGTGCCGCTCGTGCTTGGCAGCATCAGCCTTGTCGTCGCTCAGGTCTATCTGCGCATGACCATGCAGCGCCGCTGGCGCTCCTGGCTGACCACCTCGGTGATAGCGCGCTGGCTCACCAACGGCCGCTACTACCAGTTGAACCTGGTGCAGGGCGACCACCAGAACCCCGAGGCGCGCCTCTCGGAAGATCTTCGGGTCGCCACCGAGGCGCCGGTCGACTTCGTCGCCGGCGTGATTGTCGCCACCCTTTCGGCCTCGACCTTTATCGTGGTGCTGTGGACGATCGGTGGGGCCTTGAGCTTCACATTGGGAGGGTCGACCTTCACCGTGCCCGGCTTCCTCGTCATCACAGCGGTGATCTATGCCGCGATCACCTCCACCTCGATGTTCTTTATCGGCCGCGATTTCGTGCGGCTGTCCGAAGAGAAGAACCAGACGGAAGCAGAATTCCGCTACGTGCTGACGCGCGTGCGCGAAAACGGCGAGAGCATCGCCCTGCTCGGCGGCGAGGAGGAGGAACGCAGCGGCATCGACAGGACCTTTGCCGGCGTGCTGAAGCGATGGGCGCAACTGACCGGCCAGCATATGCGCACGGCGGTGGTGTCGCAGGGATCGAGCCTGTTCGCGCCTGTCGTGCCGGTGCTGCTGTGCGCGCCAAAGTTTCTCGAA
This sequence comes from Mesorhizobium sp. P3_A8, assembly GCF_056402995.1. Taxonomy (NCBI): domain Bacteria; kingdom Pseudomonadati; phylum Pseudomonadota; class Alphaproteobacteria; order Hyphomicrobiales; family Phyllobacteriaceae; genus Mesorhizobium; species Mesorhizobium sp. P3_A8. The sequence continues at coordinate 698,600 of NZ_JBFUGI010000001.1, forward strand.
GGCTCGATGTCGCTCGGCCAAGTCATGCAGGCCGCCTCCGCCTTCGCCATCGTGCAGGGGGCGTTCGGCTGGCTGGTCGATAATTATCCGCGCCTTGCCGATTGGAACGCCTCGGCACGCCGTATCGCCTCGCTGATGATGTCGCTCGACGGGCTGGAGCGCGCCGAGCAGAGCAACGAGCTAGGGCGCATCCTTCACGGCGAGACCAAGGGCGATACGATGCTCTCCCTCGACAATCTCTCGGTGACGCTCGACGACGGCACGTCCGTGGTCAAGGAAACGGAAGTCGGGGTTGAAGCGGGCGAGCGGGTGCTGGTTTCAGGTGAATCCGGCTCGGGCAAGTCGACGCTGGTGCGGGCGATCGCGGGCCTTTGGCCATGGGGAAGCGGCAGCGTCAATTTCCATCCCGACAAACGATTGTTCATGCTGCCGCAGCGGCCCTACATCCCGTCCGGCACGCTGCGCCGGGTGGTCGCCTACCCCGCGGCCGCCAACCACTGGAAGCTCGAGCAGATCAAGGCGGCTCTCGACAAGGTCGGCCTCGGCCACCTCGCCGGCCGGATCAAGGAGGAAGCGCCCTGGGACCAGACCCTGTCGGGCGGCGAAAAGCAGCGGGTCGCCTTCGCGCGGCTTTTGCTGCATCGCCCGGACATCGTCGTGCTGGATGAGGCGACCTCGGCGCTGGACGAAAAAAGCCAGGACCAGATGATGGAAACGGTGATCCGCGAACTGCCCGAGGTCACCATCGTCAGCGTGGCGCACCGCGCCGAACTGGAAGCCTTCCACACCCGCAAGATCACGCTCGAACGGCACAAGGGTGGCGCAAAACTGGTCAGGGATATTGACCTCGTGCCGCGCAATCGCAAACGCGGCCTGATCCAGCGCGCCCTGTGGGGCTCCGGTACGAGGCTTGAAAAGCCGCGCAAGACGGCGAACTAGAGAGTTTCACCGTTTCATGGAAACGGCGAACCGCTCTAACTCTTTGTTTTGACGCAATTCCTAAGGGAAAGCCCTATGCGCTTTTCCCGGGAAAACCGCTCACACTTTTCCTGGAATTGCTCTAGGACGCGTAGAGATCCTTATAGGTATCGCGCAGAAGATTCTTCTGCACCTTGCCCATCGTGTTGCGCGGCAATTCGTCGACGAAGATCACCTGCTTCGGATGCTTGTATTTTGCAACGCGCCCGGCGATGGCGCCGAGAATTTCCGCGCCGGTGATTTGTGAGCTCGGCGCCCGCACGACGACCGCGGTGACGCCTTCGCCGAAATCGGGATGAGCGACGCCGATGACGGCGCTCTCGCTCACTCCGTCGAGCGCGTCGATCTCGCTTTCGAGCTCCTTCGGATAGATGTTGTAGCCGCCTGATATGATCAGGTCCTTGCCGCGGCCGACGATATGCACATAGCCATCGGCATCGATAATGCCGAGGTCGCCAGTGATGAAGAAGCCGTCGGCGCGAAATTCCGCTTTGGTCTTTTCCGGCATGCGCCAGTAGCCGCCAAACACGTTCGGACCCTTGACCTCGATCATGCCGACCTCGCCCTGGGCAGGCGGTTTGCCGCTGTCGGGATCGGCGATGCGCAGCGACACGCCAGGCAAGGGGAATCCGACCGTGCCGGCGCGCCGTTCGCCTTCATAGGGGTTCGACGTGTTCATGTTGGTCTCGGTCATGCCGTAGCGTTCGAGGATGGCGTGGCCGGTGCGCTCGCGCCAGGCCTTGTGCGTCTCGGCCAGCAGCGGCGCCGAGCCGGACACGAACAGGCGGATATTCTTAGCCGTCTCACGATCCAGACCATCCTGCTGCAAAAGCCTGGTATAGAAGGTCGGCACGCCCATCAGCGCGGTTGCGCGCGGCAGCAGCGCGATGATGCGAGCCGGATCGAATTTCTGTTCGAACAGCATCGAGGCGCCGGCCATCAGGATGACATTGGTGGCGACGAACAGGCCGTGCGTATGGAAGATCGGCAGCGCGTGGATCAGCACGTCGCCCGATGTGAAGCGCCATTGCTCGACCAGCACCCGCGCGTTCGAGGCCAGGTTCTCGTGGCTGAGCATGGCGCCTTTCGAACGGCCGGTGGTTCCCGACGTGTAGAGGATCGCCGCGAGATCGTCCGCCCCCCGCTCGACATCGTGAAAATCGGACGCCTGTCGCGAGGCCTGGTCCGTAAGGGACCCCCGGCCATTGCGATCGAGTGTGACCACGACGGCACCTGACGGTTCGACCATGCGGCCGATGTCGGGCGACCGTGCCGGATCGCAGACGATGACGCGCGGTGCGGCATCCTCGAAGAAATAGCTGAGCTCGGTCAGCGTGTAGGCGGTGTTGAGCGGCAGGAAGACGGCTCCTGCACGCACACAGGCGAGGTAGAGCAGCAGCGCCTCCGGGCTCTTCTCGACCTGCACGGCGACACGATCACCCGGCTCGACGTCCAGTTGCAGCAGCGCATGCGCGAGCTGTGCCGACCGCGCCAGCATGTCGCCATAGCTGAGCGAGCGCCCATCATCTGCCTCCATCAACAGACGCCCGGGCGCCGGCATCCGCGACCGGAACGCATCGAACAGATGATTGCTCATGAAGTTTTCCCTGGGGTGGCGGAACGGCAAGCCTTGCGCATGCACCTTGAGCGGCATGTTTTGGCGGCGAAGCGTTCGCGTTTCTCAGCGATCTCGTCAAGACTGGAGATGGCGGTTCACAAGGCAATCGCTTTCCAACGTGTGGCGGAACCTGCCAATCGCCGAAGTTGGCGCCGCCCCTCATTGCCCTGCCGGGCATTTCTCCCCGTAAACGGGGCGAAAGAGGCCGGCAGCAACGCCGGCGCCCTTTCTGGACGCTGGCAATTGGCGAAAGCGGCGGGGACAGCGTCCCTCGCCCCGTTTACGGGGAGAGGATGCCGGCAGGCAGGTGAGGGGCAGCGCCGGCCTGGAAAATGGGGGCACTTGTGGCGGTCCACCCGGTCGCGTCAAAGGTTGCCCGCGACGGGTCGCGAAGGCCTGTCGGCCGAACGAGCGCTACCGCCGGGCGCGTTCGGCCGCGACGGCGGCTTTTGCGATTTCGCCTTGCTTGAAGCGCTCCATACACATGGCAGCGGTCAGCTGGTAGTGATCGATCAAGGCCTGGACGGCGCCGTCGGCATTGCCGTCCAGCGCGCTTTCGGCGATCAGCCGGTGTTCGGCGAAATCGTCGCGCTGGATGCTTTCGCCGTCATTGGCCATTTGCCGGTAGCGATAGGCGTGATCGGAAAGCTGATCGCAGAAACCCACCAGCCAGTGCGACCGGCAGGCCGAGATCAGCACCCGATGGAAGGTGCGGTGCAATTTCTCCCAATCCGGATCGAGCGACGTGGCATTTTGCGGCGAAAGACGTGAGGCGCGGCCCAGGCGATGCAGCGCCAGCACCAGCTGTTCTTCCCATTCGGCGGTGCGATGGGCAATGGATTCGCGAAGCGCCCGCTCCTCGAGCCAGCAGCGGGTGCGCGTCAGCTCCTCAAGCTCCGTCGCAGTGACCGGCATGATGAAAAAGCCACGCTGGTCGTGGCGACCAAGAAGTCCTTCGGAGGCAAGACGGTTAAGAGCTTCACGGACCGGGGAAGCGCCGGCGCCATACTTGGAAACAACCCACTCGACCCGCAGCTTGCTTTCGGTTTCAAGAGCGCCGCCGAGAAGATCATCACGCAATTGGTGATAGACCGTACTGGCAAGTGTGCTCTTGGATCCTGTGCCGTCGTCGTTCAGGTTGGCAGCTCCATATGTCAAAAGTTGACTCCTTGTCCCCATTTTTCTCCGGGCAATTCGAGTCCGCAAAGAATCCTTCCGTACATGTTCCATACAGTGCTTGCGCCTGGGGGCTCAAGCACAAGATAGCTCTATTGTACTTAAGGACAAAGGAATATACCCCGATCTGCATCTGATCGTGGAAATTTGCGCGTCTCTACAACCAGTAGAAACTTAACGTGTTTTTTATGCACGCAGGATCATCTGTTTCTTGTGTGCCCATGCGAGCATCTTTTCTGTCGCGCGCAAAGACAGCGGATGGTTCGCCCGAATCAGGCCTTCTCAGCGAATCTGATTCGGGCAGGGCGGGTCCCGAAGGAGCCGCGTCCGCACAACGGCTCTTGGCCGGCCTGTCGGATTAAACGGGATGATAGCGGTGAGTTTAGCCGGCGGCCTTGTCGGCCGCTGTCCTGATCGCCTCGATGTTGGAGCGGTAGGCTTCGACGCTGCCGCCCTTGAAGATGGCGGCACCTGCCACCAGCACATCGGCGCCGGCCGATGTGACCAGGGGAGCTGTCTCCGGCGAAACGCCGCCGTCGATTTCGATGCGGATCGGCCGGTCGCCGATCAGCGCCTTGACGCGTCTCACCTTGTCGACCATCGCCGGGATGAAAGCCTGGCCGCCGAAACCCGGGTTGACGGTCATGATCAGGATCAGGTCGAGCCGGTCGAGCACATATTCGATCATCGTTTCCGGCGTCGCCGGATTGAGCGACACACCGGCCTTCTTGCCGAGGTTCCTGATGGTCTGCAGCGAGCGGTCGAGATGTGGCCCGGCCTCCGCATGCACCGTCATGCCGTCACAGCCGGCCTCGGCGAAGGCGGCGAGATAGGGATCGGCCGGCGCAATCATCAGATGGCAGTCGAAGAAAGCCTTGGTGCGGTTGCGGATCGCCTTGATGACGGGCGGACCGAAGGTGATGTTGGGGACGAAATGGCCATCCATGACATCGAGATGGATCCAGTCCGCGCCGGCCGCCGCCACCGCCTCGACCTCGTCGCCGAGCTTCGAAAAGTCCGAAGCCAGCACCGAAGGTGCGATCAAGGTCTTTTTGCTCATCTCGCGGCCTTTCCGGGTGCGCTTTTCATACCGCTCACCCTGGACCGACTGCCTAATGCGCGGCGGGTGACTTGTCGAGGGCGCAGGCATGGCTCCACAGGCTTGGGTGGCGTTGCTGCGTTGCCGCCAATTCCCACTTGCCCCGGGGCATGAAAGAAAAACCCGCCGGATTGCTCCGGCGGGTTTCTGGTCTGGCGTCGAGCAGATCGTTATTGCTGCTGGAGCTTCAGGATCCTGGCTGGATCCTGCTGCTGTTCAACCTGTGGCTGACGCCGTGGCAGGACCTGCTGCAGCAGTTGGCCCGGAAGCAGCTCCAGGGACGGCTGCCCGCGTATCGGCCGGCAGTTGGGATAGCGCCCGATCGTGCCTTCCGGGCAGCGCCGCCTGAAGATGGGCTGGCACTGGCCATTGACCATCTGCGAGCCCGGTGCGCATTCCGTCTGTTGCCTGGGCTTGCGGCACGCGCCGTCGATCACCTCGGTCCCACGCGGGCAGACACACTCGCCGCGCTTGTTGTGGACCTGGCCGCGTATGTCGCACTGCTCCAGTTGCGGCTGCTTGCGACGGCAGGCATTGCCTTGCACCTCGGTACCCCTCGGGCAGACGCAATTGCCGTCGCCGTCGTGGACCTGGCCGCGGATGGTGCACTGGTCGGGCTTCGGCCTAACCGGACGGCAGGACCCGTTGCGCACCTCGGTCCCTTGCGGACAGACACAATCGCCGTCCGAGTTGTGGACCTGGCCGCGAATGGTGCACTGGTCAGGCTTCGGCCGGATCGGTCGGCAGGCGCCGTTGCGCACCTCGGTCCCTTGCGGGCAGACGCAGTCGCCATCGGCGTCGTGGATCTGGCCACGGATGGTGCACTGCTCAGGCTTCGGCCGGATCGGACGGCAGGCGCCGTTGCGCACCTCTGTCCCTTGCGGGCAGACACAATCGCCATCGGCATCATGGATCTGGCCGCGGATGGTGCACTGCTCAGGTCTGTCGGTCCTGACGCACTTCCCGTTCTCCAAACCCGTGCCGCGCGGGCAGATGCAGCGCCCGTCCTCGGTGCGGATCTGGCCTTCGAGCAGCACGCAACGCTTCGGCGGTGGTGGTGTCGGCAGGATGTTGGTGCCGCCGCCGGTGCACTGGCCGTTGCGGAAGGTGGTGCCTTCCGGGCAGACGCAGCGGCCGGCATCGTTCATGACGAAGCCCGGCGAGCACTCCTTCTTCATCTCATGCGTGATGATGAAGGGGTGGCACGCATAGGCCTTGCCGCGATCGCCCTGCACATTGCCCTGGTCACCGCCCAGCACGTCGCCGCCGCCCTGCACCCGCGTGTCGGGAGACAGGACGCCGACGCAGTTCTGGCCGTTGACGTTGCCCTCCAGGTTGGCCAGACGGCCATCGTCGGGAATGACCACGGTGACGTGATGCGACTGGCTTTCACCGGCGCCGAGCGTCAGGTTGGCGATGCAGGAGGCCGGCAGTGTCGTCGGCTCCGGCGAGCAGCCGAAGGGCGGGTCGATCGAGGTGATCGCAACACCGTCCAGCCGGCCGAGACCTTCCACGCCGATCGCATCACCGATGCGGACCGGACCGGAGAAGGGGCTCGTCCCATCATTTGATATGGTGATATCGAACGAGCAGGGCTGGCCGAGCCGGCATTCGCGGTCGCCGGTCTTCTCGACACGGATGGTCGAAGAGCCGCCGCCCTTGGCGCAGGCCTGGCCGATCGGATAGACGACATCGTCGCCGGGCGCCGGCCCATAGGAGCCGCGTGCGCAGTTTTCGAACTGGCCATTGGCCGAGACCGTCACGTCGAAGTGGCGGCTGGTTCCAGGTGTCATGACGGCGCCCGGAATCTGGCACGACAGCGCATTGGCCGGGACCGGTCCGCATGCCCATTCCGCGCCGTCAGGGGTGACGGTCTGGATCAGGACGGGCGCGCCGCCCGATACCAGCGTGGCGGCATCGTTGACCCGCACCGGACCGATGGGGGCAGCGGTGCCCAGGCTGATGACGGTAATGCGGCAAGAGATGACCGCGGCACCGGGCAGCGAGCCGTTGCACACCTTGGTGATGCGCAAGGTCGGCTTGCCGCCATTGGGATGACGGATGCGTTCCTTGGCGCAGGCCTTGTTGTTGGTGAGGTCGACCTCACCGGGAATGGCCTTCACCGCGGCGCAGTTCTCGACCGCATCTGACTGGTAGCCGGCCGGCATGACCGCCTTGACGAAGATCGGCGTCGAGGCGCCCGCAGGCAGCGAGATGCCGGCATTGTCGCAGCGGAACTGGCCGGGACCGTTCGGACCGCAAGTCCAGGGCGGGCTTGGGCCGAAGGTCGAGGAGGCCGGTGCGCCGCCGGGGTAGTTGTCGATCACCGTCAGCGGCCCGTTATAGGTTGCTGTGCCGTTGTTGATGATGTCGATGACGAAGTAGCAGACGCCGTCCGGCGTGCAGACCGGAATGCGTGCGCGCTTCTTCAGGATCAGGTCAACCTTCTTCTCGACAGGCGGCTGGCAGTCGCGGTCACGATCGCCACGGCGGCAGATCGGGATCGAGGCGCAGCCCCTGTCGTTTTGCTGGCTGCCGAACAGCGGCTTGCCGCTGGCCGGATAATTGTAGGTGGCGCAGTTGCGCAGCACCTTGCCTTGCCAGCCGCCGGCCGGCTTGAAGCCGAGCTTGAGGTCGACAAAGGCGCCCGGATTGAGGGTGGTCGCCGGATAGGTGCAAATCATCGGGGTGGTGCCGGGTACGCAGACCCAGGGCGGATTGGGCCCTGAACTCAGCGTCGAGCCGGCCGGCAGCGTCACCTCGTCGAGCACGATTTTGCCGTTGTAGGGCGCGGTGCCGACATTGGTGACCCTGATGGTGAAGTCGCAGCCGCCGGCCATGGTGCAGCGTGGGACATCGGCGCGTTTCTCGACCTTGAGATCCGGTTCCTTGTCCTTGGGCGGACATCTCTGGTCGCGCGGGATGACGATGTCGATGGTCTGCGTGCAGCACAGGCCCCAACCCTCCTTCGGGCCGGCATAGGTCTCGATGCCGGTGACGATGAGGTGGATGACGTCGCCGGGTGACGCACCGACGATCTTCCAGTTGAGCACACCGCCGCCCGGAGGCACCAATTGGGTGTCGGGGATGATGGTGATGCCGGGTGTCGTCGTCGACACCTGCACCCACTTGCCGCCCATCTCCGGGCCAACCGGCATATGGTAGATGAAGGCGCCGCCGCCGGGCACGCAATCAACCGTGCCGCGTTCCACCTTGAAGCATTCCTTGCCGGGAGGTGGCGGTGGCGGATTGCACTTGGTGACGTCGATCTTGATCGAGGTCTTGACGCCGGTCTTGAAGTCGCCGTCGTCGGGCTTGCTCGGATCCTGCGACGGGATGATGGCCCCCGTGCCGACGGCCGGCGTCGCCTTGATCACACCCTGGTTGTCGACAACCGTCGGCGCTGGAAACGCCGCATGGTCGATCTTGGCGGTGATCTGGAAGGTGATGACGCGTTCATTGGCGGCACCGGCGCCATCGAGATCGGCGGCGGAGAGCCGGAAATCGGACACCGTGGCCGTATCGTTGGGATTTGCCGAGGTGCTGATCGAAGCGCCCGGCAGTGGCCCACCGGACGAATCCGTGCCGTCGCCGGCCACATTGACGTTGACGATCTCAAGGCCGTGCGGAAGCTGGTCCTTGAAGTCGAGCTTGAGCTTGTTCAGCCTGGCCGCGAGGCTTGGGTCGGCAAAGCCTTGCGGATCGCCGCGCAAGCCGAAGCTCAGCGAGTAGACGACGTAGTCGCAGCCTCGCTGAGTGCCTTTCTTGGTGAAGAAAGGCACGAGCCGGTCCGGCCTCGGATTGACGACGCGCGAATTGTCGAGATCGAGCTTCAGTTCCGGGGTGACCGGAACGGCGTCTTCCGCGTGGCTTGCCACAGGGGTGAGCATGGCGACCGCGATACCGGCCGCCATCAGCCAGCGCGCGCCGCGCCTGGCGTATGACAGGGGTTTCATGATCGTCTCCATGACGGTTGGGTTGTTTTCCGCGAGCGGGGAGAGTGCGAGATTTTTCATCTTCCCCTCCTCAACGTTCGCAGCTGACGGCTGGGGTGCGGAGCGGCAAGGTCATCTTGCAGCAAGGGTAGTAGCCACCCTTGTCCTTGTCGGACTTCCTGTAGAAGCAAAGTCCAACATCCACTCTGTCGCCCGGATAATGGCCGGTGATGTTGATCGTGTACGGCTTGCCCGGCGCATGCGACATGGGTGAGGTCACCCCGACGCCTGGCGTCCTGGACTGGGCCTTGATCGAATCGCCGCCGAAGCCGGCATGGTCATGGAGATAGAGATCAGCCTCGAGGCCCGAAGGCGTGCAGTAATACTGGACGTCGTCGACATCGAGACAGGGAGGCAGATTGCCGGGCGGTGGGAAGTCCGGCGGATAGAAGGGTGGCAGATAGCCGCCCGGGATTTCTTCATAATAACCGGCACGACCCTCGCAGGGATGCCAGACGGCGACGTCGCCGACATGGCCTTCCACTTCCGGATCTTCGAAATAGCCGTCGAAATCAACGAACCACGAGCCGAAGGGTGGCAAATTGGCCGGCTTGACCAGGTCCTTGGGCGTGATCTGCACGCCATGCACGGCGAGCGGCCCGCCGGCGGCGAGCTGCTCGGCAAGCTTTGGATTGTCGCGCAATTTGTCGCCGGTGTTGACCAGCGTCTGGGTACAGACCGAAGTGTCGAGATTGCCGTCGGCGTCATAGCCATATTGCAGGTCGAGACCGCCGGCCGACTGCCTGTTGCCTTGCGGGAAACCGACCGCATATTCCTGCGGCGTCTCCACCCAGACCGATTCCGTTGCCGGATCGTCCGGGTTTTCTCTGAAATAGCGGATGACCTCGCCCTTGCCGGAATCGGCGAAGCGGCTGTAATCATAGCGGTTTTCGACCGGGCCGCGCTGGGCCAGATACATGAAGCCGCTGTTGTCGAAGGCGATGTCGGTGACGGCGTAATCCTTGTCGGCCTTGACCGTCAGTTCCCAGCGCGGGTCGCCGGCAAAGGTGCCGTCGCGGGCAATACCCACCGACCAGATCTCAGACTTTTCGCCGACCGAATAATAGAGCCGGCCGCCATGATAGGAAACCGCCCAGACGCGTCGGTCGTCCTGGGTGTAGCCCCAGGTCTCGGGATCTTCCGTGTCGAAAGCGGCACCTTGTATGTCCATCACCGCGCCGTCGTCGGCGACCGGAGCCAGCCCGTGCGCCGGGCGCCCGGCGACACCATGATCGAACGTGTCGATCAATCCGCCGTTGGCGTCGATGCGATGAATCAAGCCGGTGTCGAGGTCGGAGGCGAAGAACTGGCGGTGGTTGGGATCGAAGGTGATATTGCCGATGCCGGGACCGCTGTTGGTGTCGATGTCGGCGAATTTGGCGACCTGGCCAGTGATGCCGTCGATCTTCCAGATGGTGCCCGGCCCGCCGCCGTTTTCGGTGCCGAACTGGCCTTCCATGAAGGTGGCGCCTGATGTGCCGCGGCGCTGCCGCTCCGGCCTGCCATCACTGTCGGCGTCTGGCGTGACGATTTCTATGCCGTGCAGCGAGGTGGCGGCGGCATAAAGGTTGGGAATGCCCGACGGCACGCCGTCGCGCACGCCGTCATCATAGGTGAGGCCGAACACTTCGCCGATCTGGCCGGCCGTGACCTCGAAAGGCGGCGGCGTGAAGACGAGCTGGCCCGAGGCCGGGCCGCCGAGATGCGAAACGTCGAAAACGCGCAAGGTGGCGCGCGTGGTGTCGATGAAGGTCTCGTCGACCGGGTCGACTCCGGGCGGCAGGCCCTCATCCAGATTGGGAATGACGGTCCCGGGAAAGCCGGTGACCGCCATCGAGCCAGGATAGATGATCTGGGTTTCCTGCGCCTGGGCGGTGCCGCTAGGCCAAAGGCCGGCGGCAAGTGCCAGGGCCAGCAATCCGCCACCGGCATAAGCGGTGCGGCGCAAATAGCCATAGAGAGACGATGCGAACGAGCCGCGGATGCGAGACATGACACTACCCCCGTAGTCCAGGGGAGAAACGTCCGGGGCTGCCGCGCAAATCAGGGCAGGGCGCGGCGGTCCGGCTCGTTCTTCCCTGATCGAATTGTCTGCTTTCCTCACAGTCACGATACGCTTGGTCTTCCGCAGGGTCAACGGAATCAAGAGAAAGCCCAGCGCATCGACCCCGTCCCGAAGGCGGTGGTCGCGCCGAGCTCCTGTTGTTCCCGGAGACCTGGGAGTCTCTGGGTTGCTGGTCATGGGGGGCTTCCTTTCCGGGCCGCACCATGCGGCACCTGGACGTCAGTCGCGCACGGAGGTGGAAAGGTTCATGGAAGCCTTGCGCAGAATGCTTGCGCCCGATGCCGCCTGTTCTTATATACGCGCCAAGCCGTGCGGCGGCGGAACACCAGTTGCCGAACGGGATTTCTTATGAACAGGGGCTTTCGTTGGAACGCCTTTACGGGTCCTGAAAGCCTGCTTAGCGGAGAGACTAGAAAAATGGCAAAAGTAATCGGTATCGATCTCGGCACCACAAACTCCTGCATCGCCATCATGGATGGCAAGGAACCGAAGGTGATCGAGAATGCGGAAGGCGCGCGCACGACGCCTTCCATCGTCGCCATCTCGGGCGACGGCGAACGTCTCGTCGGCCAGCCGGCCAAGCGCCAGGCGGTCACCAATCCTGAAAACACCATCTTCGCGGTCAAGCGCCTGATCGGCCGCCGCTATGACGATCCGGTGACGGAGAAGGACAAGAAGCTTGTCCCCTACAAGATCGTCAAGGGCGACAATGGCGATGCCTGGGTCGAAGCCGGCGGCAAGAAGCAGTCGCCCAGCCAGATCTCGGCCATGATCCTGCAGAAGATGAAGGAAACGGCGGAAGCCTATCTCGGCGAGAAGGTCGAGAAGGCGGTTATCACCGTTCCGGCCTATTTCAACGACGCCCAGCGTCAGGCAACCAAGGATGCCGGCAAGATCGCCGGCCTGGAAGTGCTGCGCATCATCAACGAGCCGACCGCTGCCGCGCTCGCTTACGGCCTCGACAAGAAGGAAGGCAAGACCATTGCCGTCTATGACCTTGGCGGCGGCACGTTCGACATTTCGGTGCTCGAAATCGGCGACGGCGTGTTCGAGGTGAAGTCGACCAATGGCGACACCTTCCTCGGCGGCGAGGATTTCGACATGCGCCTGGTCGAATATCTGGCGACCGAGTTCAAGAAGGAACAGGGCATCGACCTGAAGAACGACAAGCTTGCCCTGCAGCGCCTCAAGGAGGCGGCTGAAAAGGCCAAGATCGAGCTGTCGTCGACGACGCAGACCGAAATCAACCTGCCCTTCATCACCGCCGACGCGACCGGCCCGAAGCACCTGACGCTGAAGCTGACGCGCGCCAAGTTCGAGCAGCTGGTCGACGACCTCGTCCAGCGCACCATCGAGCCCTGCAAGGCGGCGCTCAAGGATGCCGGCCTGAAGGCCGGCGAGATAGACGAAGTGGTCCTGGTCGGCGGCATGACCCGCATGCCCAAGATCCAGGAGATCGTGAAGCAGTTCTTCGGCAAGGAGCCACACAAGGGCGTCAACCCGGATGAGGTCGTCGCTCTCGGCGCCGCCATCCAGGCGGGCGTGCTGCAGGGCGACGTCAAGGACGTGCTGCTGCTCGACGTGACGCCGCTGTCGCTTGGCATCGAGACGCTGGGTGGCGTGTTCACCCGCCTGATCGAACGCAACACGACGATCCCGACCAAGAAGAGCCAGGTGTTCTCGACCGCTGAGGACAGTCAGTCGGCCGTGACCATCCGCGTCTTCCAGGGCGAGCGTGAAATGGCCGCCGACAACAAGGCGCTCGGCCAGTTCGACCTGGTCGGCATTCCGCCGGCCCCGCGCGGCGTGCCGCAGATCGAGGTCACGTTCGACATCGACGCCAACGGCATCGTCAACGTTTCGGCCAAGGACAAGGGCACCGGCAAGGAGCACCAGATCCGCATCCAGGCCTCGGGCGGCCTTTCGGACGCCGACATCGAGAAGATGGTCAAGGACGCCGAAGCCAATGCCGAGAGCGACAAGAAGCGGCGTGCCGTGGTCGAGGCCCGCAACCAGGCCGAGGCGCTGGTGCATTCTTCCGAGAAGTCGCTGAAGGAATATGGCGACAAGGTCTCGGAAGCCGAGCGCACGGCGATTTCCGATGCGATCGCGGCCCTGAAGACCGCTGCCGAGGGCGACGACGCGGCCGACATCGAGGCCAAGAGCCAGGTGCTTGCCGAAGCTTCGATGAAGCTTGGCCAGGCCATGTACGAGGCCTCGCAGAAGGAAGCGGCGGAAGCCGACGCCAAGGCGGACGCCGCCAAGGACTCCGACGTGGTGGACGCCGATTTCGAGGAAATCGACGAGGACGACGACAAGAAGAAGTCGGCCTGAGCCGCCTGACGGCAAGATAAAGCGGAAAGCCCGGCATAAAGCCGGGCTTTTTTGCAACCCTTGCTGAAAAAATGCGGGACCTTCCTGAAAAAACGACAGAAAAACCCGGACAGACGCACGCCAGCACTGGCATCCGGGCGGCACCGATCCTAAATCGAGACGACGTGCCGGCAAACGACGCAACAATGCATCAAGACGTTGAGCATCCGGACAGCGGGAAAAAATGAAAGCTGATTTCTACGAAACGCTGGGCGTGCAGAAGGGCGCCGACGAGAAGGAGCTCAAGAGCGCTTTCCGCAAGCTCGCCATGCAGTTCCATCCCGACCGCAATCCCGGCGATCATTCCTGCGAGCACAAGTTCAAGGAAATCAACGAAGCCTACGAGACGCTGAAGGATCCGCAGAAGCGCGCGGCCTATGACCGTTTCGGCCACGCCGCCTTCGAACAGGGCGGCATGAATGGCGGCGCGCAAGGCTTTGGCGCCGGCGGCTTCGCCGACATCTTCGAGGATATTTTCGGCGACATGATGGGTGGGCGCCAGCGCCGCTCTTCCGGCGGCCGCGAGCGCGGCGCCGACCTGCGCTACAATATGGAAATCTCGCTGGAAGAGGCTTTTGCCGGCAAAACCGCGCAGATCCGCGTCCCGGCTTCGATCTCGTGCTCGGAATGTTCGGGTAGCGGCGCCAAGCCGGGCACCCAGCCGGTGACCTGCTCGATGTGCAACGGCCACGGCAAGGTGCGCGCCACGCAGGGTTTCTTTTCGATCGAGCGGACCTGCCCGCAGTGCCAGGGCCGCGGCCAGACGATCAAGGATCCGTGCCCGAAATGTGCCGGCCAGGGCCGCGTCACCGAAGAGCGTTCGCTGTCGGTCAACATTCCGGCCGGCATCGAGGACGGCACCCGCATCCGCCTTGCCAATGAGGGCGAGGCCGGCCTGCGCGGCGGGCCTTCGGGCGACCTCTATATTTTCCTGGCGGTGAAGCCGCACGAATTCTTCCAGCGCGATGGTGCCGATCTCTACTGCAAGGTGCCGATCTCGATGACGACGGCAGCGCTTGGCGGCTCCTTCGAGGTGACGACGCTGGACGGCACGCAGACCAAGGTGAAGGTGACCGAAGGCACGCAGAACGGGCGCCAGTTCCGCCTCAAGGGCAAGGGCATGCCGGTGCTGCGCCAGCCCAATGTCGGCGACCTCTACATCCAGACCGCGGTCGAGACGCCGCAGAACCTTACCCGGCGCCAGCGCGAATTGCTGGAAGAGTTCGAACAGCTCTCCTCGCAGGACAATTCGCCCCAATCGAGCGGGTTTTTCGCCCGCATGAAGGATTTCTTCGAATCCTTCGGCGAACGCTGACAGAGCAGGAATGGCGCGTGATCAGATGAAACGCGCCGCATCCCGGGACGCGACCAAATCTATCTTATCCACGACATCGGCAGGGTCGTGCCTTGCCTTGCGCTGCTCAGGTGTTAAGTAACCTGAGGGGAGTGCTGAGGAGAGCTTGCATGACACGTGGTCCCGGACTGCGGAAGGCGCTTGCCGAAAAGTTCGACGACGAGCTCAAGTTCTTCAAGGGCTGGATCGACAAGCCGAAGACGGTCGGCTCGATTGTTCCGACCAGTTCGATCACCGCGCGCAAGATGGCCTCGATCGTCAATCCCAGGTCCGGCCTGCCGGTGCTCGAGGTCGGTCCGGGCACAGGCGTCATCACGCGTGCCATCCTGGCTCAGGGTGTGCGGCCCGAAAACCTCTATGCCGTCGAATACAACACGGATTTCGTGCGCCATTTGCGCCAGCTCTATCCCGGCGTCAACGTCATTGAGGGCGATGCCTTCAACCTCAACGCCACGCTTGGCGAGAGAAGCGGGATGATCTTCGATTCCGTCGTCTCCGGCGTGCCGCTGCTCAATTTCCCCGTCGCCCAGCGCATTGCCTACATCGAAAGCCTGCTCGACCGCATCCCTGCGGGCCGGCCGATCGTGCAGCTGACCTATGGCCCGCTGTCGCCGATCCCGGCCGGCCGTGGCGACTACACGGTCAAGCATTTCGATTTCATCTTCCGCAACATCCCGCCGACGCAGCTGTGGATCTATCGCCGCGAAGCGCATTAGGGTGTGCCGATATTCAGGTGAGGCCGGTCTGCAAATGGCGGCTCCCTGCGCTTCCGGTGCTCACGTACGAAAAGTACGCTCCGCTCCGGTACTCGGGGGAGCCATTTTCGACTCGACCTGACCTGAATCTCGGCACACCCTTCAGCCGTTTGCCCTCAAATCGGTTCTGGGCCGTGCCGCCTCATAACGCGAGTCATCGTAGCCGTGAATCATCGAGTTGGGTCGGCGGCCGAATCAACCGCTACAATTTTAAAGCCGCTTCGGATCTGAGCGGGCGGCTTTCGCTTTTGCTGAGCGGAACTCAACGCATTCGGTTAGATTGCACCAGGGCCCTCGCCAAGCTGGCAGGGATGGTCAGTTCCGTTTGGAGAAATACTTCATCCATATCGAAAAAGTTTGGGCGGATGGATCGCAGATGCCGCACAGCGTCAGGGCAAATGCCCTCTAGTGACCTGTAGAGAGCGAGAGCTGCGCGATAGGTGTCCGGCAGAGTCGTTTCCAGCTGAATAGCTTTAGCCGCGCTAGAGTAGCGAGGCGCGCACAGGCTGAAGTGCACAGCCAACCCTTCTTCCAAAGCAGAGGCCGGCATAAATTCGGCTCCCACTTCGGCCTGAATCGGCGCCAGGAGGTGGATGACTTCGTGCGCAATCTGAAACGCCGCAATATCGGGGTCATCGGTTGCCGAGGGTGAGACCTCGATTTCAATCCTGTTTTCCCCAACAACAGGAAACCAGAGACGCGGACCGAGATCATGGACCTGGATGCCCTCCAATCTCCAGTTCGCGTCCCGCGACCCATATAGCCGTTCCGCCTGAAGCAAAAAGCCAATCATCATCTTCCCCGCCGACCTGCGGAATATTCTTGTCGACATTCGCTTTAGTTCCCCGCTGCTCGACGTTCAGCCGAACGTACTCGCATCTCAATTAGCCCCGATCAAGGAGACGTCATATGTCGACCCGGCACGCAACCATCATTCTTGGCGGTAGCCGAGCAATGAACAGAGATTAGGCGTGGAACTTCTATCTCGGCGAGTACCGGCCTGGCTTGGGCTCTTGGTATAAGAACAGGATATCCTTCGCGAACCCTCTGCCATCGGGGAGGGGCACAGCCGTCACTTTCTTGCTGGCAAACGCAGCTGTGTAGATTTGCTCCTCTGTCATCGCCAAGTTGGACATGAGATGGAGGATAGTTCGCATCCCCTGATTTCCTCCTTGGGATTGCTCTCCCTCGAGGTACTCTTCCAGTCTCCGCTGCCTTCGTTTTGTGTTCCATAGATATCGGGCCCAAGCCCATATGGCGACGACAGCGGTCGCGACGGCCGCCAAATCAGCGAGAAACGACGTAGCTTCTTTCACGATACTCCCCATTGACCTTGCGCCCTCTCAGACCGCGACGCTTGTGCCGTGCTGCCTGCGCCACGTGATCGAAAAGACTGTTAGGCGCTCTTCGTCGGCGCGCTACGTTCTTGGTCCGTTCAGTGCCTGTTGAACCTGACCGCGTATCTGCGAAAGGTCTCCAGTGAGTGCTGCGATAGAAGTAGAGAATTCACTAGCATGGAAAAGCGGTACTCCGCTGCTGCCTCCCCTGCATCCAGCAAGCCCCAACGCGCTTGCCTGTTTCACTTCTTCAAGTGCGGTTCCGTCTACTTTAAGTACACCCTCTAACGTAGCAACCTGTTCTGCTGTAATGCCTGGTCCCGGTCCCGGGGGCGGTGCCGGTGGCCGCGAAGCCCATACTGCTACGACGAAACAAAATGCCCCTACGACCATGAAGAAGGCCAGTAAAAGCGCCTTGATCTTTGATGGTTCTCTCACCATCCCAATTGCCGCCAAGATCAACATCAGCGCGGCAAAACCGGTGGGTCCAAACTTTAGAAAAGCTTCGACTTGCTCAGGGCTGAAGTATTTTAGAATCGCCGCCATCGGATAAATCCCCCTCTTTTAATTGAACAGCATCAGAAAGCTTAATCCAATTTGACGGCTTCTGAAATAGCTCGTCAAAGGAGGCCGGTCGATCCATCCTCGGTTTCAAGTCCTATGAAAGGGTCGTGAGAAATGGCAGGGGTCAACGCTGGACGGCGTGTGGTTCGACGAAGAGCCACCGCCTGATATCTACAGCGAGGGCCTGACCCGTACGAATGCAACCGGCGGCATCACCATGATCACCTTCACGCCGCTGCTCGGCATGTCAGAAGTGGTGCTGATGTTCCTCACATCCAACCAGGTCAACAGCATGGTGAGGGGGTGAGTTGAAATAGTCTATTTGATCTGTCGAACCTTTTGTTCGATGTCGGCTATCGATTGAGCAAGCTGATAAATTGCTTTGGCGACCAAATCGAGCTTTTCATTTGTGTCGTTCGTGCTTTGTACTCGATGGGCATAAACCTTCGCACTAGATGTCGACATCTTCATACCTCCCCGTGTTTGAGCCACGGAACGTAATCAGACTGGGAAAATGATAGCAAGCGTTACGGGTTTAAAAACAGATGAGCCGGCACGTCACTTTCATGACCATCGACGATGCGGAGCACTACACGCCCGAGCAACGTGCCGAGATCATCGCCGCCTATCCCGAGCATGAGCGTGAGGCGCGCGCCAAAGGCATCCCGGTACTGGGCTCTTGCCGCATCTTCCCGATTGCGGAGGAGCATGTCGGTTGTGATCCCTTCAAGCTGCCTCGCTTCTGGCCACGTCTCGATGCTCTCGACTTCGGATGGGATCACCCTTCAGCTGATCGAGACATGGAATCATGTGCCTATTTCAGAAACCGCCTGAGCTGAAGCCGTTGCCACCGACACCGACCATCAAGGACGAAGACGTCAAGGCGCGTGAGGATGCGGCACGTGCTGCGCTCAATCAGCAGCAAGGTACAGCTGGCACGGTGAAGACCGATCTGGCGCCCACTGACATCGTCGGCCAGAAACGCGTGCTGTTGGGCGTCTGACCATGGGCGCGATGAAGAGGACATTCCGTGGTCGTGCCGGCCGTGCCTGGGCCATCTGGCGGCGCTTGGCGCCCCGACTGAAGAGGAATCCGTAAATTCCCTCAGGGTACGCAGCAACTCTCAATCGTCATCTAAATCTTCTTCATCTTGTTTTTCTTGCTCCTTAGCAGCGGCAGCATCGGCGTCTGCCTGCTGTTTGGTGGCGGCGGCGTCTGCTGCCCGTTGCACGTCACGCTCCTTCTGATCTGCGCCTAGCTGATCCTCTATCTGTTTCTCTAAATCGGTCGCGGCGCCAACTTTATGCTCATCTTGCAGTTCCTTTTCATCTTGGAGGACTTTGGCATCGTGGGCGGCGTCGGCAGCCCTTTTTGCTGATGCAGCCTGCATCTCTGCCCTAGCTTGAGCCATCTGATCTCTTACGTCTTGATCAACCATTCTATTCCTCCCCTTGGTTGGTGACAGCCAACAGTATTTGACGACTCCAGTATTGTCACATCACAGAAGCGGAGCACTCAATGACCGATTCCCGCGCGCACGACATACTCTCGCGCCCGTCGGATCTGGAGACCGAACGCTCGGCCTATGAGACGGTGTGGGGAAAGGTCGCGGAGTTCTGCACCCTGATGCTCCTGACGTCTGGCGCGGTCGCCGCACGTCTGTTCCCGGGCGTGACAGCCAGGCAGAGCGGCAGGAGCGTCGGGCCTCGCGTGTCTATGCCAACACAATCAACAGCGCAGCCAACCGCCTCGCTGCTGGCCTGGAGAGCCTTTCGATTTTTCGGCTGCGGCGCGTTGATTTGAGCGCCCCTTGGCTGTACCTGTCCGGGAACAAGGGTGGCCAATGGCAGTGATCCCGAAAATCCTCGTCTTCGCCGGCTCGGTGCGCAGCGGCGCCTATAGCGGCAGGACCGCCGACGTGGCGCAGAAGGAACTTGCGGTGCAAGGCGCCGAGGTGACCCGCATTTCGCTCGCCGACTATCCCTTGCCGATCCTCGACGAGGATCTGGAGAAGGAGAAGGGTGTCCCCGAAAACGCCCAGAAGCTCGCGCGGCTGATCATCGCCCATGACGGGCTGCTGATCGCCACGCCCGAATATAACGGCTCGATCCCGCCGCTGCTCAAGAACACGATCGACTGGGTGAGCCGGGTGCGCCGGGATGGCGGCCGGACGGTCAGGCCGCTTGCCGGCAAGGTTGCCGGCCTGTGCTCGTCCTCCAACGGCCACTTCGC
The DNA here is from genome assembly GCF_056402995.1 of Mesorhizobium sp. P3_A8. Classification (NCBI taxonomy): domain Bacteria; kingdom Pseudomonadati; phylum Pseudomonadota; class Alphaproteobacteria; order Hyphomicrobiales; family Phyllobacteriaceae; genus Mesorhizobium; species Mesorhizobium sp. P3_A8. The sequence goes on from NZ_JBFUGI010000001.1 coordinate 718,146, forward strand.
CGGCATACGCTGCATCAACCATCTGCGCGCCGTGCTGGTGCGCTGCCAGATGGAGGTGGTGACGCCGGAATGCTCGGTGCCGGACGGCGGCGACGCCTTTGACGAAGGCGGCAATTTTCGTGACGAAAGACTGTACAAATCGATGGAGCACCTATGCCGCACACTGATCGAAACCTCGCGCATGCTGTCGACGCGGATCGAGGCGTGATCGCCGCAACCATGCACACCCAATCCATGCAGGCCCACTCCATGAAGGAAAGACTGATCGTCGGCCTCGACGTGCCGACCGTGAAAGAGGCCGAGCAGGCGGTGCGCGAACTCGACGGCGTCGTCTCCTTCTACAAGATCGGCTATCAGCTGGCCTTTGCCGGCGGATTGGACTTCGCCAGGGAACTGGCCAGCGGCGGGACAAAGATCTTCCTCGATATGAAGCTGCTCGACATCGACCACACGGTGGCCAAGGGCGTCGAGAACATCGTCAAGATGGGCATGACCATGCTGACCATCCACGCCTATCCGAAGGCGATGAAGGCGGCGGTGGAAGCGGCCAGGGGCAGCGAGCTTTGCCTGCTTGCCGTCAGCGTGCTGACCTCGATGGACGAGCAGGACATGATCGATGTCGGCTATGAGTATGACCCGCACACGCTCGTGCTCAGGCGCTCGGAACAGGCTCTGCATGCCGGCATGGGCGGCATTGTCTGCTCGGCGGCGGAGGCCGAAGCGGTGCGCCGCATCGTCGGCCCCGACATGGCGGTGGTGACGCCCGGCATCCGGCCGGCAGGCAGCGACCATGGCGACCAGAAACGCGTGGTGACGCCGGCGCAAGCGATCCGCAACGGCGCCAGCCACCTCGTCGTCGCCCGCCCGATCGTTGCGGCGGCCAATCGACGCGAGGCTGCGCAAGCCATCCTTGATGAAATGCGCTCGGCCTGACGCCCAGATAGAAACTCGGAGAAGAACAATGCCAAAGGGATACTGGGTCGCTCGTGTCGATGTGCGCGATGCCGAAGGCTACAAGGACTATGTCGCCGCCGCCAAACCCGTCTTCGAGCGGTTCGGCGCGAAGTTCCTGGCGCGCGGCGGCGAGCATGAAAAGGCCGAAGGGCCAGGACGTGCGCGCAACGTCATCATCGAATTCGAGTCGCTCGCCGCGGCGCATGACTGCTACCACTCGCCGGAGTATCAGCGCGCGGTCGCCATCCGCCAGAAGGTCGCCGACGGTGAGATCGTGCTGGTCGAAGGCGCCTGAGGCTTACTGGCCGGCTTCAGACGAAATCCTGAAGGTTGACGTCGCGCAGCTTGGCGCCGCCAAGCAACGCGCCGATCAGCTGGTGCTTCAGCGTCAGGCACTGCGATCGGGCAAGTTTGACGATGCCGGGGACGTCGCTCTTTTCGCAGGCCTGCAGCAATTGCTTCTGCTGCTCGATGATCAGCGGCATGAAATCGCGCGACTTGAAGCCGAGATGGAGCGCCCGTTCCGACTGGTCGAGGATCTGGCTGAGAAGCCGTGCCAGCCGCAAATTACCGGAAAGCTCGACAATCGCCAGGCGAAAGGCACGATCGGCGGCGAAGAAGGCAACCGGACTGCGCAGCGTCTCGGGCTTCAGCACCTTTCTGGCTACGAACCTGATCTCGTCCAGTCCGCGCTCGGTGATATCGGTGGTGGCAACCCGGAACACTTCCGGCTCGATCAGGCTGCGGACATCGAAGATCTCGTTGACGTCGCGCAAGGTCAGCGTCGTAATGACATAGCCGCGGCGCGGCTCGCTCCGGACTAGGCCTTCCTGCATGAGACGGGCCAGAGCCGAACGGATCGTCGCCTTCTTGATGCCGTAGCGCGCCTCGATCTGCTTTTCGGTCAACGCTTCACCGGGCAACAGGACGCAAGCGACGATATCGCTCTTCAGCTGTTCGTAGGCCTGTTCGCTGCGCAGCACATCCGCTGACGACAGCGCCGTGGTCCCGCCGGGGGACGCGGCCGATTTCGATGGCGTGGCCTTTGGCGGCGTCATGCTTCTCTCGCTTTGCACCGGCCTTGACAGTGGCCATCTTAGCTATGCTAACTGAGCATCTCAGTAAGGAGCTGTGGCATGCCTCTATCCGCCGACTCCCCTCTCTATCCCGCGATCAAGGATATCGTCAACGCGGCTGCAGGCTCTCATCCCTTCGATGAGGTCAAGGCCGTCTTGAGCGACTACATCAATCGCTTCCATGCGCTCGGCGGACTTGTCCATGAGGAGGATGAGGACGAGCTGCTGCTGCATGCCAGCCCTGGGCTGACGATCTACCACATCACACTTTCGCCCGGGGTGCAGTATCCGCCGCACAATCATCGGATGGACGCCTTGATCGGCATCTACTGGGGCGGCGAGACCAATTTCACCTACAAGCTGGCCGGCGATCAGGTCGACGAGCCGGAGCGGCAGGATTTTGCGGCGCCGGCGCTGGTGCGCATGTCTTCCAACACCATCCACTCGGTCGCCAATACCGGCAGTGCCCGCTCCGGAGCCCTGCATGTCTATCTCGGGGATCTGCCAGGCACCGATCGCCAACTGTGGAGCCTGGCCGACAATCGGCCGGAGCCGTTCGACAACATCCGGTACATGGCTGGCGCGCGGCCCATTTAGCAATCGATATCCGAGTCCGAATACCCTTGCGGGGCTGGACGATCGGTGATTGACATGCAGGTATTTACCTGCATATTGTGACCTCACAACAGAGTGAGGCTGATGGACGCCGACAAGGTTTTCAAAGCGCTGGGCGACCCGACACGCAGAAGGCTGCTCGACCTTCTCTGCGAGAAGAACGGGCAGACGCTTGGCGAGCTTTGCGAACATCTCGACATGGCAAGGCAATCCGCCACCCAGCACATCGACCTGCTGGAGGCGGCCAATCTGGTGAGCACGGTCAAGCGTGGCCGCGAAAAGCTGCACTTCATCAACCCGGTGCCGCTGCACGAAGTCTACGAGCGCTGGGTGCGAAAATTCGAACGGCAGCGGCTCAGCCTGCTGCACGACCTGAAACAAGAACTAGAAGGAGACGACCAATGACCACCAGAGAGACGACCAGTTTTGTCTACGTGACCTACATCCGCTCGACTCCAGAGAAAGTGTTCGAGGCCATAACCAGGCCCGATATCGCACGGCGCTATTGGGGCCACGAGAACGTCTCCGACTGGAAGCCGGGATCGAAGTGGGAACATATCCGCGCCAATGATGAGCGCACCGTCCAGATCGTCGGCAAGGTCGTTGAGGTCTCGCCGCCGACCCGTCTCGTGATGACCTGGGCGAGCCCCTCGCAGGCCGCCGATCCTGCAAGCTACAGCCGGGTGACCTTCGGCATCGAGGAATACGACGCCATGGTCCGGCTGACCGTCACCCATGACGAACTCGAAGCCGGCTCCGGCATGGCGAAAGGCATCAGCCAGGGCTGGCCGGTTGTGCTGTCCAGCCTGAAATCCCTGCTGGAAACCGGCAGTGGCATCGACGTTTTCGCCAAGCCGAAATCGGCCTGATCCAGGAGGACCAACAATGACCAAACGCTATACAGGCGGCTGCGCATGTGGAGCCATTCGCTATGAGACGAGCAGCGAGCCGATCTTCCAGAACCATTGCCAATGCCTGGATTGCCAGAAGCGCGCCGGCACCGGCCACGGATCCTACCTGACCTTTGGCCGGCGCGCCGATATGGCAATCACCGGCGAGGCAAGCACCTGGCGGGTGGCCGGCGACAGCGGCAACGAAAAAATCCACGCCTTCTGCCCGACATGCGGAACGCCGGTCTTTCTGACATTCGTCGCCATGCCAGAGCTGATAACGGTCCACGCCACCAGCCTCGACGACCCCAGCGTTTTCGAGCCGCGGGTGGTCACCTACACGATCCGCGGCCATGGCTGGGATAGGACCGATCCCTCGCTGCAGACATTCGAGCGAATGCCTCGGGGATAAATTCACTAGCAAACCCGCGGTTGGCTAATGCCGTGCCGAGTGCTCGTCGCTGGCGAGCGCTTCGGTCTGATGCCGGTGTCCGCGCGCTTCGTAGCCGACGACGGTGACGGCCGGCGCCAGCATGAGGATGACGAGGCAAACCGCCATGTCGACGCCGGCGGACGCGGCAAGGATGGCAACCGCCACGACCGCCGCGGTCGCGACCAGCAGCCAGATGTGGAACGGGTCGAACCGCCGGACGAGATAGGTGTAGAGCGCATAGATCGCCGCCAGGAAGACACTGACGGGAATTGCCGTGGCAAGCAGCGTCGCAAGCGGGCCGATATGCGCCTTGTGCTCGATGAAATAGGCCGCGACATGCAGGCCGGCGCCGGTCGCAACAATTGCCGCGACGATCAGCATCTGGCCATAGCCCCAGACGAAGGCGCGGTTGCGGTGGGCATGCAATATCGGTGCCGATGGCAAGATATAATAGACCCACCACATGCCGAATGTGAGCCCGGTGCCGGCGATGCAGACCAGAGCCGCATCCACGGTCCAGCCTTGCTCCTCGACCACCGCCGACAGGCTCGCGAGCGTACCGACGACGCCCTCGCCCAAAGCGATGATGGCGAACAGGCTGTAGCGCTCGGCCATGTGGTGCGCATGCCAGGGCGTGCCGCCATCGCTGCGTTCGGCAACCACTGGCCCCGCCAGTTCGATGAGGCCAAGGATGACGGCCAGTATGATGCTGGTGGAGACCGGGAAATCGACGACGATCTGCACCACCCAGCCGATCTGGGCGATGGCGATGGCCGTGGCATAGGTCAGGCAGGCGCGGCGCCGGGCGGGGTCTTGTCTCGCGGCGCGCAGCCACTGGAAGATCATCGCCACCCGCATGATCACATAGCCGAACACCATCACCGAATTGTCGAGATGCTCGCCATGCTCGATGGAGGCGAACATGCGCGGCAGGCCGATCGCCAGCACCAGCACGCCGATCATCTGCACCATGGTGACGAGGCGGAAAACCCAGTCGTCCGTGTCATAGGCCGAGGAGAACCAGGAGAAATTGATCCAGGCCCAGCAGATGGCGAAGCTGGCGAAAGCGAAGCCGAGCAAGGCGGCCGTGGTGTGGCCTTCGGCCAGTGCGTGGGCAAGCTGCGAGGAGGCAAAGCTGAATGCCGTCACGAAGGTCAGGTCGAACAGAAGTTCGAGCGGGGTGGCGACACGATGCCCCTCATGCGGATCGCGCCCGACCATGCGCCTGATGTGATGGTGCAGGGTTTCGGAACCGACAGGCGTGGTGTTCATCGCGCGGTCTTCGTTGGAGCCTGTTTATCTGACGCAATCCGAACGGCTTCACACTTTTACCGGAAACTGCCCCATGGTCGTCAGCCGACACTAGAGGCAGGAAAGACAGCGTCAAGGCGCGCAACCAGGACCGCAAGCTGCCAAGTGAAATGGGTGCGGTATAGGCCGCGCCTAGACGCTGCGGCGCTGGCCGGTAAGCCGACTGGCGGCGGTCTCAGCCATGGCGTCGGCAAGCTCCAGGTCCCATTGTGACCGGCAATAGGCGCGGAAATCGAAGCAGGGCAGGCCGGGGCAGACCTCGAACTCGATCAGGTGGACCGTGTCATCGGCCTCAACGCGCAGGTCGACCGAGAACACGTCGCGCAGGCCGAGCCCGCTGATCAGCTGGCTGGCGATCGCCCTGATCCTGGCGTCCGCGATCGGCTGGACATCGGCAACCGCGACGAGCTCCGGTTCGACATAGTGTCCTGCCGCCTTGGCGGCCTCGCCGGTTTCGCCGTAGAGCGCCATACTGTCCGCCATGGTCTGGAAATCGGCGCCGGAATCGACAAAGGCGACGCCGAGCGCTTCGACACCAACTTGCGGCGTCAGTCCGAGGAAGCTGGCGCGCACATTGCGGCCGGCGACATAGGGCTGCACGACGACGTCGTCGCGATAGGCGGCGAACACCCGCCGGCTAAGCTCCAGTGCGTGGCCGAGGTCGCTGCTGCGCGAATCCGGCCAGATGCCGATCTTGGCGCCAAGCCGGTTGGGCTTGACGAACCAGCCAGCGGCGGAGGCCGGCGGCTCGACCAGCCATTTGCCATCCCGGGCAAGGCCGGCCTGCGGCACCGGCAGGCCGAGCGCGCCAAGCACGGCGCCGGAGCGGAATTTGTCCTGGCAGAGTGCGAACAGCGAATCATCGGCGCCGATCGTCCTCAATCCGTTGAGCCGGGCCAGCGCGGGTGCCGCGCCGCCACGGAAATAGGCGATGCCGTCGGACAGCGTCCAGACCAGCGTGTTCTGCGCATCCGCACCCTCGAGCGCCTCGGTGGCATCGTCGAGCGCCACCGGCGCAAAGGCGAGACCGCGCGCCTCGCAGGCGGCGGCAAGGGCACCGAATTCGAGGGCGATATCCGTCGACTGCGCCAGATAGGACGAGATTTCGGTGGCGCGCTGTGGCGCGTAGCCGTCTGATATCAAGCGGTCGAAGCAAGCCTTTTCCGGCTCGTAGACAAGGATCAGCTTTGGCTTGTGGTTCGACATGAACGATTCCCGGCAGTGCGATCGCCTACCATCGCACGGCCGCAGCAGACGGCTTTCGCGAAATCGACCCGAGCCGGACGCTTGGGTGACAGCAGCGCTCTGGATATGGGCCGCGACTATCGCCCCAGTCTGTTCAGGCGATCTCTGTTAGGCGATCAGCACGCGCGGTTCGAACCGGCCATTGACCGGAATTTCGATAAGGAAGGTCATGCCCGCTTGCGGATCGAGCTGACGCTGTTTCTCGTCCTTGCCCTTCCAGGCCGAGGTCACCGCCAGCCGATCGGCCTTGGCGCCGACAAAGGCAGGGCAGGACGCCTGCGTCACCGGCATGGGAATTTCGCGCAGCAATCTGCCTTCGGGCGAATAGGCCTTCACCGCCTTGCCGCCCCAGACGGCATTCCACAGCACGCCGTCGCGGTCGACGACGGAGCCGTCGACGTAGCCCTTCGAAGAACGATGGTCGACGAACACCTTTGGCTCGCCAACCGGCAGGCCGGTGGCCGGATCGCAGGCGGTACGCATCAAAAGGCCGGTCGCGGTGTCGGTGTAATAGGCGATCGTCCCGTCCTGCGAAAAACAGATCGAGTTCGACACGGTGATACCGGTGTAGAGCGTGCGCAGCTCGCCCTTGAAAAACCAGTAGATCGAGCCGGCGCCCTTGCTCTCGTCCTTGGCCATGGTGCCGACCCAAAAGGCACCGCAGGGGTGGACACGCGAATCGTTGGAGCGGGTGAGCGGATTATCGGCCTCGATCGGCGTGTGCAGCGTCATCTTGCCGGTCGCGACGTCGCGAACAAAAAGCCCGGTCTCGGTGGCGATCAGCTGGCGCTGGTCGTCGATGATGGCGATGGCGCTCGCCATCTGGCCAAGCTCATGGATCTTCAGGGCGCCCGTGAGTGGCTTTTCCAGAAGCTTGCCGTTGACGATGTCGAACCAGAACAGCGCATCGGTGGCGGGATCGTAGCTCGGCCCCTCGCCGAGTTGGCAGATGTGATCGGAAAAAACCGAAACCTCGCTCATCATGCGTCTCCGAACACCGCATCCCAGGCTGCCACGGCAGCGTGCGCCCGCGCGGCCACCTCATCGACACTCATGCCGGGCTTGAACAGGCTGGAGCCGAGGCCGAAGACCGTGACCCCGACCGCCTTGTAGCCGGCAAAGTCCTTCTCGGAAACACCGCCCACGGCACCGACCAAAGTCTGCGCCGGCAGCACCGCCCGGATCGCCGAAATGCCTGATGCACCCAGCGCGCTCGCCGGGAAGAATTTTAGCGCCGAAGCGCCTAACCGGATCGCCTGGAACGCCTCGGTCGGTGTGAACACGCCGGGCATGGTCACCATGCCGTAATGCATGGCGCGCGCCATCACCTCGGCATCGATGTTGGGGCTGACCAGGAGCCGCCCGCCGGCCTGGTGCAGACCGTCGACATCGGCTGCCGTCAGCACCGTGCCGGCGCCGACCAGGGCCGACTTCGGCAGCACTTGGACAATCCTGGCGATGGACGAGAAGGGCTGGGGCGAGTTGAGCGGCACTTCGATCGCCTCGATGCCGGCATCGAACAGCGCCTGCCCCATGGCAATCGCTTCAGTGGCTTTCAGGCCGCGCAGGATGGCGACCAGCCCGCGCTTGAGTTTCGGAAAGGCAGCGGTCTCGGTCATGCCAAGGCTCCGGTTCTGGGGATCATGCCGTTCTCGCGCGCGGCCTCGACAAGGCCCGCGCGCACCGCTTCATCCGCGTCGACGGTGCGGAAGGCAAGCCCCGCAAGGTCGAGTGCGGCCTGGTAGAGTACTGCGAGCGCACCCGAGGCGATCAGCACGACCGGCGCATCGCCGGCGCCATAGCGGCGCTTCGCCGAGGCGATCTCGCCGCCGATCAAAAGCCCGGACAGGCAGGCCGCCGCATCCTCAGACTTCAGGTCCTGCAGGAGCCCGGCGGCACGGATGGCAAACAGTTTTGACGTGACGTCGCCGCCCTCGCCAAGCGACCGTTCGCACCATTGCCGGAAGAACGGACTGTCCGCGGCCACCGGAGCCGGATGCTCGCCCAGCGAATGCTTGAGGATCGAATGCGCTGATAGCACCGAAAACAGTTCGCCGGTCGGCCATGTGCCGAAGCCGGCCACCGCGCCGTCCTCGACCACGACCCATTTCGAATGCGTGCCCGGCATGCAGGCAAGATGCCGCCCCTTTGCCGGCAAACCAGCACCGGCAAGCTGTGTTTCCTCACCACGCATGACATCCGGCGCGTCGGCCAGACGCTGGGCGAGGCCCGGCACGATGCGGATGTCGCGTTTCTGATCAGCCACCCGGGCGGCACCGCCGAGAATAGCGCCGATCGGCGCAGGCACGGTCACATAGGGCGCCTCGATCCAGCCCTGGCGGGAGCCAGCCATGCCGCAGATGATGACGGGTAGCGTTTCCGGCGCGCCCATGGCGGCCAGATGGCCTTCCAGCACGTTCGAAAATCCTTTTTCACGCGCGGTGATCAGGCCGTCATCGCCGCGACGCTCGGCAATCACCTTGCCGCTGCCGTCGATCAGCCATGCCCGGAGCCGGGTCGTGCCCCAATCGAGTGCCGCTACCGCCGGAGTGTTGCTGGCAAACCCTTGGCTCACAGGAAGCCTCCGTCGACAACAAGCATTTGCGCCGTCAGCATGCGCGAGGCATCCGAGGCCAGGAACAGTACCGTGCCGACCATGTCGTCCGGGCGCATCACATCCTTGATGCACTGCTTGGCCACATGGGCTTCAAGCGCCCCTTCCGTCACCCAACGTTCCTGCTGCCGTTCGGTGATCACCCAGCCGGGCGCGACGGCGTTGACGCGGATGCGGTCGGGCCCAAGCTTGCCGGCCAGCCCCTTGGTCAAGCCGAGGATGCCCGCCTTGGCGGCGGTATAGGCCGGCATGTCGGGGTGATTGATCAGGTAGGATGTCGAGGTGAAATTGATGATCGAGCCGCCGCCGGCCCGCTTCATGCCCGGCGCCACCGCCTGCGCGGTGAAGAAATGTGGCCGCAGGTTGATCGCCTGGTTGTTGTCCCAGAACTCCACCGTCACGTCCTCGACGGCGTGGCGCTCGTCCCAGGCGGCATTGTTGATCAGCACGGTGACATCGCCATGCACTTCTGCCGCTTTGGCCGCCGAGACGCGCAAAGCATCGATATCGCGCAGGTCGGTCTTGAGGTAGAGCGGCCGCCGCTTGAAGTCTCTCTCGATGCGGTCGGCAAGCAACGTGCTCGGGCCATCGGCGATGTCAATAAAGGCGACATTGGCGCCCTGGCGGACAAAACCCTCGGTCAGCGCCGCGCCGATCCCGGAGCCGCCGCCGGTGATCAGTACCGAGGCTCCCTTGAGGTCGGCAAAATCCGCCGATGGCATCATGTCTATTCTCTCCGCGCTTAACCGGCGCGCATCCTAGCCACGCAAGTCGCGCGGGCAAGGGCGAAAAGCTGGATTTGCGGCTTATGTCAGACAAAACGACAATGCGCCGCACTGGAAGCGCGCGGCGGAATCGGCGGAATGCTGATTACGTCGAAAATCGCCGGTCAGATCGCCTTGGCGCGCAAGGCGCCACGGAAGGAATCGCGGAGATAGCCGAGCGTGGCGTCGGCATCGACCGGCTTGCCAAAGAGATAACCCTGCCCGCCGGCGCAGCCGAACTGGACGAGGCGATCGGCCTGCGCTTCCTCTTCGATGCCTTCGGCGACCACATCCATGCCGAGCCCCTCGCACATGGCGAGAATGGCGCGGATGATGTGCTCGGACGGGCGATCATCGAGAATGGAGGAGACGAAGGCGCGGTCGATCTTGAGCTTGTCGAAATGGAATTCGCGCAAGCGGCCGAGCGAGGACTGGCCGGTGCCGAAATCGTCGAGCGAGACGCGGATGCCAACGCGGCGCAGATCGTCGACGATCTGAGCGGCCGAGGCCGGGTCGTTCATCAGGCCGGTCTCGGTGATCTCGATCTCCAGCCGGCGCGGATCGAAGCCGGTGCGGTCGAGGATCGCCAATATGTGCAGGCCGGTGTTCTGGTCGACGAGCTGCGAGGGCGACAGGTTGAACGACAGGAACAAGTCCTTCGGCCAGCTCCTGGCCGCCTCGGTCGCCTTGCGCAGCACCAGCTGCGACAGCGGGCCGATAATGCCGCGTTCCTCGGCGATGGGAATGAAGACCGTCGGCGGCACCGCACCGAGATCGCGATCGGTCCAGCGCGCCAGCGTCTCGAAGCCGATGGTGCGGCGCGTGTTGAGGTCGACGATCGGCTGGAAGTGTGGCTCGACCTCGCCGGCCGAAACGGCGCGGCGCAGCGCCTGCTCGATGCGGGTGACGCGCTTGGCAGCTTCTTCCATCTCGCGCGTGTAGACGACGACGCGGCCACGGCCGGAACGCTTGGCGTGGTAGAGCGCCGTCTCGGCCTTGTTGACGAGGATTTCGGTGGTCTCGTCGCCGGAATAAAACAGCGAGCAGCCGACCGAGGCCGAGAGCCTGGCGGTGCGTTCGCCGACATCGTAAGGCGCCGACAGGATCTCGATCAGCATGCGGGATTTTTCCGCAGCCGCCTCCTCGGAAAACACCAGCGGATAGAGGAAGGCGAATTCGTCGGCGCCGATGCGGCAGACCGTCGAATGGCCGTCCATCGAGGCGCGCAGCCGCATCGCGACCTGGATCAGTATGTCGTCACCGGCCTTGTGGCCGAACAGATCGTTGATCGGCTTGAAGCCGTCGAGGTCGAGAATCCCTACCGTGAAGGGTGCGGGATCGTCGGCACGATCGCTGATCAGGCGATCGACCTTGTCGAAGAAGCGGCGATGGTTGCCAAGCCCGGTCAACGGATCGGTGAATGCCAGATCCGTGCTTTCCCTGTTTGCCTGACCGGTGCCAAACGAAGTTTGCATCGGTGTCCCTGTTTGCGACGTCGGATTTCTTTCCAGACTGTCAGCAAACCCTTTAGGAAACGTATCCCCAAATCGATTATTCGCGGGTAAAATGCATTGCCTTGGGGAAGGTCGATGCAACTGGGGTCAACCCCTTGTTTTCAGACCGATCTTCAGCCGTTTGGCCGGACGCGATAGAGCTCAAGCGGAGCGCCACGGGTCTGCGCCACCGGCTCCAGCCAGTCCGGCACGCTGCCGCGCATCAGCCCGGCCAGGAAACCGTCCGGCGCCTTGGCCGCGAACAGCCGGCTTTCCGTGTTGCCGCGGCAGAGTGCGACAAGGCCGACATGGTGGCTTTCGACGATGGCTTTGGCGTCGCTGGCAGAGCCCAGCAAGGCGTCGAACACCAGCAGGTTGCCGGCGACGTTACGGTGGTAGGGCCCGGCGAAGACGCGATGGCCGGTGAAGGCGAGGATCGGCGAGCCGAGATTGGAGATGGCAAGGACCGTGGTGGGGGCCATCGCGCCAAGTGCGGCGAACGATGCCTTGCTGTTGCAAGGCGCATCGATGCTGGAGTCCTGGACAGGTGCGCCGGCCTCGAAAGCGCTCGATGCGGCCTCGGCGGCGCCCGACCAGATTGAGTTCACCGAGATCAGCCAGGCCGCGGCCATCCGGAGCACCGAGCCGCTGGACGGGCTGGTCTCGGCCCGCTGCCGCCATTTGGCGATCCAGGCCGAAAGCGGGATCACCGCAAAGGCGATGGAGAAGGTCGAGCCGCGCACTTCCCAGGCGCTGACCAGGACCGCCACCACCAGCAATGCGCCGACCAGGCTGTCCTGCCGCCGCCAGCCACCACGGCTGAAACGAAGCGCCATCAGGACGATCGCCACCAGCGGCGTGGCAAAGCGCGCCACCGCCCTTGCCGGGTCATCGGCGACGAGCTGGGCGATCGACTGCGCCTCTTCGATATAGCCGAGCCACATCTGCTGCAGGCGGGGGTCGAGATGAGCGTAAGGCGCCGCCAGGCATTGCGGGAACAGCAGCACCACGACGAGAGCGAGAGCGACGGCAAGCAAGCCAAGCGCCATCAGGCGCCGGGCAGCCGTGGCGTTGGCGACCCTCAAGGAGGCGATGACAGCCAGTCCAACGCCGGCAAGCCCGGTGACGGCGAACTGCACGACCGAGAATGTGTCGCACTGAGCCTGACCCCAGGATGACACCGGGACTGTGGTGACGAAGACGACAGCCGAAACGCCGGCGACGCCGAGGCCGAAATCTCTGGCGATCAGCCTTTCGCCGTCGCCCTTGACGAGAAACAGCAGCGCGACGGCGGCGCCGAGGGTTCCGGCATAGGGAGCGCTTTCCATGCCGATGGCCAGGGTCAGCGTGGCGCAGATGCCGGCGACAAAGGCGGCCGGCCGGCGCGTGGGCGCCTCGAGCAGCAGAGCGAGGCTCGCCAGCGTCAGCATCAGCTGGACATTGTGGTGATCGAGCGCACCCGGCGAGAAAATGCCGATGTAATACAGGGCCGCGCCACCGACGACGGCAGCGGGCAGCACCGCGTGCGGGCCGGCGAAAGCGCGCGCGGCACGGATGATGAAGAAGACAGCGAGCCAGAATTGCAGGGCGGGCCAGAGTATCTGCACGATCTGTTCGGCGAGAGCGGTGCTGCCCGTCACGGCGGATACGGCAAGAATGCTCAGCGCCAGCGGCGCGTCGAGCAGCCGCGACCAGTGCATGACGAAGCCGCCTTCCAGCCCCATCCGGTACTGATGCAGGTCGAACCAGCCCTGGCCGCCCATGAGGTCGCGGACTTCGACCAGCTGCAGCAGGCTATCATTGTCGCCCGCCGGATTGGCCAGTTGCGGGAACCCGGCATGGGCATTGAGGGCCAGCAGCAGCAAGGCGGCAAGCAGCGCGAACGCGATATCGGACCTCCCCGTGGAAGTTCCGTCCCTTGCTGTGCTCATCCCCGGGCGCCCTTGGCGGGAATGCCGGGCCTTTCCAGGCCAATCGACACTCATGAAGTCGGCCTTAAACCTAGCCTTAACGGCTTCAATAAATAGTAAAACCGCCTTGAGAAGGCCGGTTTCCGGCGCGCGGCCGTGTGGTCGACAAGGCATTCGGAGACGAAAATGCCGCAAGACGTCCGCCAAGAGCCTGTCATCGCCGTGCTGCTGCCTTGCTACAATGAGGAGCTGACCATCGCCGAGGTGGTGCGGCGGTTCCGCGAGACGCTGCCGGCTGCCACCATCTATGTCTACGACAACAATTCGAAGGATCTGACCGCCCTGCGTGCCCGTGCGGCCGGCGCCATCGTGGTGCGCGAGCCACGCCAGGGCAAAGGCAATGTGGTGCGGCGCATGTTCGCCGACATCGACGCCGACATCTATCTGATGGCCGATGGCGACGGCACCTATGCGCCCGAGGACGCGCCGCAGCTGATCAACACGCTTTTGACCGAACGCTCCGACATGGTGGTGGGCATCAGGCGCGGCGTCACCGACGATGCCGGAAGGGCCGGCCATGCTTTCGGCAACCGCGTCTTCAACAGCCTCTACAAATGGCTGTTCGGCAACGATTTCACCGACATCTTCTCCGGCTACCGCGTCTTCACCAGGCGCTTCGTCAAGAGCTTTCCGGCCGTCTCCGGCGGCTTCGAGATCGAGACCGAAATGTCGGTGCATGCCTCGCAGCTCAAACTTCCGGTCAGCGAAATCGCCCTCGACTATGGCCGCCGGCCGGAGGGCTCGTCGTCGAAACTGTCGACCTTCCGCGATGGTGCAAAAATCCTCTGGATGTTCGCAATGCTGATGAAGGAGACGCAACCGCTGCGCTTTTTCGGCGCCTTTTCGCTGTTCTTCCTGGCCTCGAGCCTGTTCCTGATGGCGCCGGTTCTGGTCGAGTTCGCCGAAACCGGCCTTGTCCCGCGCATGCCGACCTGGGTGCTGTCGGTCGGCCTTCTGCTCTTGTCCATGCTGGCGGCGGTGACCGGACTGATCCTTGATTCCGTCTCACGCGGTCGCGCCGAGCAGAAGCGTATTTTCTACCTGTCCATGCCTTCGGGTCGGGTCGAGCGGCGCGCCAGCGCGATCGCACCCGCCGCGGCAAAGGCCGCGCCGGGCAAGACACCCCGGGCAGCCTGAGGCAGTGAGCCGCCTCGTCCGCTTTGTCTTCGCCGGCGGCATCGGCTTCGTCGCTGACGCGGCGGCACTCTGGCTGCTGCTCGCCGTCACGCCGCTCGGACCGTTCGTCGCCCGCATGCTGTCGATCGGCTTCGCGCTTTGCGTCACCTGGCAGCTCAACCGGCATCTGACGTTCTCGCCGTCAAACAGGGGGATGGCACAGGAAGGCGCCCGCTATGGCGGCGTCGGCATCGCCACCAGCATCGTCAATTATCTCGTCTATTCGGCCATGCTGTTCGCGGTGCCGGCGACCCCGCCGTTGGCGGCCCTTGCCGTCGCTTCGCTGGTCGCGATGACACTGTCCTTCCTTGGTTACTCGCGGCTGGTCTTCGACCGTTAAAGCTCTGGCCCGATTGGCAGAAGGCGCGGCGACCCTTATATCGCTCTCGTCGACTGCGTTGGGGACCCGCCATGAAGCTGAAAATCGCCGTCCAGATGGACCATATCTCCACCGTGTCGATCGCCGGCGACACGTCGTTCGCGCTGTCGCTGGAAGCGCAGCGGCGCGGCCATCAATTGTTCCACTACACGCCCGACCGGCTGTCGCTGCGCGACGGCAAGGTGTTCGCCCGCATCGAGGAGATGCAGGTGCGCGACGAGAAGGGCAACCATTACTCGCTGGGCGAGAAGGTGCGCACCGACCTGTCAGAGATGGACGTCATCCTGCTGCGCCAGGATCCGCCCTTCGACATGAATTATATCACCACCACGCACATCCTCGAGCGCATCCACCCGAAGACACTGGTCGTCAACGACCCGGCCTGGGTGCGCAACAGCCCGGAAAAGATTTTCGTCACCGAATTTTCCGACCTGATGCCGGACACGCTGATCACCAAGGATCCGCTTGAGGTCGYCGCCTTCCGCAAGGAGTTCGGCGACATCATCGTCAAGCCACTCTATGGCAATGGCGGCGCCGGCGTCTTCCACCTGCTCGAGGGTGACCGCAACCTCGCCTCGCTCTTGGAAATGTTCGGCCAGCTGTCCCGCGAGCCCTATATCGTGCAGCGCTACCTCAAGGACGTGCGCAAGGGCGACAAGCGCATCATCCTGATCGACGGCGAGCCGGTCGGCGCCATCAACCGCGTGCCGGCCGAGCACGATTCCCGTTCCAATATGCATGTCGGCGGCCGCGCCGAGAAAACCGAACTGACCGAACGCGAGCGCGAGATCTGCGCCCGCATCGGCCCGTCGCTGAAAGAACGCGGCTTCATCCTGGTCGGCATCGACGTCATCGGCGACTACATGACCGAGATCAACGTGACCTCGCCGACCGGCGTGCGCGAGGTGCAGCGTTTCGGCGGCGCCGACATTGCCAGCCTGTTCTGGGACGCGGTCGAGGGCAAGCGGAAGTAGCCTCCGACACCTGCCGCATGCACGATCCCCGGGAGGAGACACGTGGCAAGCATCCTATATAATAATCTATTTTTAATACTTTCCATTTGTTTTGGAGTTGCGGCGTCCCTGGTCAATTTTTTTGGATTGAGCAGCATGAAAGGTAGATTTTTTCGCCCGCTCGACGATGAAGACCGACGCCTATACGGACTCGCTTCGATACTTGTTATTCTGGCAGTCATTTTTATGGCTGCTCATATCCACTCCCTGGGTGGATCAAAATGAGACCGCTCACGGCGAAATTATCCGTTTTCATTTCGTATTAACCATGTTCCGCTTTTGCAACCGGGCTCAATCTGGCTGCAACCCTTGCGATTGCCTGTTCCCGTAATGTTCTTGATTTGACCGGGCGATTATATCGTTGACAAACCAAAGCCGGAGAGGTAGAAAGATTCCAACAACTTAGGAACTTTCGCCATGTCCGTCCTTTCCCGCCCTCACTTCCGCGACGAAGCCGCTGCTTTCGAGCATGTCGAGGGTATGTTGTGGCCTTATGGCCCGGTCTGCCATCACTGTGGTTCGATGGAAAAGCCTTACAAGCTGGTAGGCGTCCGTACTAAGGCTTCGAAGAAAAATCCGAACGGTATCGAGCGTCATGGCCTGTACAAGTGCCGCGATTGCAAAGGCCAGTTCACCGTCCGCATGGGCACGGTCTTGGAAGAAAGCCATTTGCCGCTGACCATCTGGCTACAGGCCATCCACCTCATGTGTTCGTCCAAGAAAGGTATCAGCGCTCACCAGCTGCACCGCACCTTGGAAATCGGCTACAAGGCGGCTTGGTTTCTGGCGCACCGCATTCGTGAGGCCATGCGCTCTAATGACTTCACTCCCATGGGTGGCGCCGGCAAGTTCGTTGAAGTGGACGAAACCTACATTGGCCGTTTGAAGGGCGTTCCGAAGCAGAAGGCTTCTGCTGCCCACAAGAACACCGTCTTGACGCTTGTCGAGCGTGGTGGCCGCGCCCGTTCGTTCCACATCACCTCTGCATCTGTTTCGCAGATCGTCCCCATCGTGAACGCGAACATTGACCGCGAAACGATCCTGATGACGGACGAAGCCCGCCAGTATCAGCGCGTCGGTGCAGAGTTCGCCGCCCATGGCACGGTCGAGCATGGCGCTGGCGAATACGTTCGCGGCAAGGTCCACACCAACACCGTGGAAGGCTTTTACAGCGTCTTCAAGCGCGGCATGAAGGGCGTGTATCAGCATTGCGCCGAACACCATCTGCACCGCTATCTGGCAGAGTTTGATTTCCGCTATTCGAACCGCTCGGCCATGGGCATTGAAGACAACGTTCGTTCGCTCATCGCCTTGAAGGGCGCAGCCGGTAAGCGTCTGACCTATCGGAGACCTATTGAAGTCTAAGCAGGATCACTACCGCAAGCCAGTCCAGTTAAAATTACCGCTTTGGCGATATGAGAAGCGAAGGAAAAAGTGAATCGCGATCAATGGGTTACGCCGAATTGTCAGTAACCTTTTGATTCGGTTTGATTTTTCCCGACGATCAGATTAGTATCTTTGTTGGCGGGGTACGCCGGAACCCCCTCGGGCGGCATCGTAGATGCCGCAGTCGGACGGACGGTCGCCCACTTTGGATGGTGGCCTAAAAGCCCCCGATGGCAACGAGGCCGGGACCCGCCGCTTTCATATCTCATAGCCGTAGAACCGGAAGACTTTCTTCTGCGCGTCGGTGAGTTTCAGCGTCCAGTTCTTCCACGGCAGCAGCGTGACACCGTATCCCGCATACAGGCCATCCCCACGGGATGCCACGCGATCCTTGAGAGCTTCCGCGTACTCAGTATTCCACTTCTTGGTTCCGGCGTTTGCCGCTTGATAAAAGGCGCTGGCAACCACGTCTGCAATCTGGCAACCCGCGTTTTTGTTGTGCTCAATGACCTCAATCAAGCGATGGTCGACGACCCGAAAGTCAGGGACATTGGCTGTCTGGTAAATTCGTCCATTCTCGGATTGTTTTGCCAGTAGGTGTATGTACGTTTCAACGTGTCGGTACGAATGCCCACCACGCTTCGAAAACACCAGCTTTACGTGTTTCGGTTTCCCCGTCTCACTGATCGAGCGCCGCGCGCACCATTGGCTCACGCGCTCCAGCAGGATGCGGATGCAATAATTGTAGAAGTAGTTATGCATGTGGAAAGTGACTGCTTCGGCTTGGGGATTGCGGTAACCCCGCATATTCTTCTTGTTTGAGGCAACCACGAAGAACCGCATATTTTCGGCGGCTAGGGCTTGGCAGACGGGTAGCTTTTTGTGTTCGACCAGATTGCGAAAATGCAAGTCGGGACTTTGTGTCGAAAAGACCGATTTCTTGATTGTCTGTATGAGTGGCACCAACTCAGGTTCATAGGTAGCGCGTACGACTGCGCAACCGACCGTGAACCACTCACTCGCGCCATTCGGATCTATCGGTGCAACAGTTTTGATACCAGGGTCGCCAGCTTCATCAAAATAAGCAATGAAGTACGGGTCCGGTAAACTCCCCTCAGAGGCCATTCGATATGAAAACGACCGACAAAGAAAAGAGTCAAGTGGACAAGGAATCCGCTTTGGCGAAGGACAGGCAATACCAGAAGTTTGTAGAGAAGGCCCGCGAGTTGGGAACTGACGAGTCAGAGGAGAACTTTGACCGTGTATTGAAGAAGGTGGTGAAGGCGCCGCCGCCGAAGGACGCGAAGAAAGCCAGCGGAAAATAACTGGCCGATAAGCACCGAAACGGTGACGAAACGATTGCAAAAACCGCCGAATACGGCCAAGATTCGCTGGTCAAAAAAAGACCCCGCATGAAGCGGGGTCTGAGGGTCTGGCAAGCTACATTGTCTAACGGATCGGAAGTCCGCGACAATGCTCTCGGACGAACTCAAGTCGTCCAAAACGTACACGCACGTAGAATGTGACGTGTACGGCCTTCGGCCAAGAACATGTAACCATGTTCGTGTCCTCCGCCGGGATGGTCCCCGGTTAACCGAAACGCAGGATCGCGCCCCGCCGGGTTCAGGGCGGGTCCTGTGTCGGTCTGGAGTTAGACCAAATCAAACATTAGGTGATTCGTAGGTATCCGACGACTCCAACAAGTCGCGGTACCCGGTTTCCACAGGGGCTAATTCCCCTACGGCAGGGTAGCGCCTAGCGCCCGATGATATGGTTGATAATTGTTTCGTCGGGCTCGCAGTCGGTGAAATCTTTCAAGAGCAGCCGGGCATGTTTCGCCCAATGCTCTTCAGCCATGTTTAGCTCGATTACCGACTTCCTGAAGGCGTTGCGCACAATGTCGAAATCGAAGGCCGAAATGTGTCGGTTTCCATGGTCCTGGTCCATGATCGTAGCTCCCGAGGATGGGCGGGAGTTTTGCGAACTCTCAAGCGCCGACGCCCACAACTGCCAGTCAGCGACGATAGCGATTCATAATCCGTTTGATCAAGGGTTCAACGGGATTCCACTGTACGGTTTTTACCAAGGGCAGAAGGCGAATTGCCATCCTATTATCGTTCGCTAATTTTGGCGCGCGGCGCCCCCAAGTGCCGCAGAGTGGCCGGCGCAGGGGATTTCTCAGGCACATCTCTGCGCCGGCCACTTTATGAGCCGGGTTTGTCAACGACATAATCGCCTTTGACCGAAGAATTGTGATTGTCTCCTGCGAGGGCCATTCTTGGCCAATCGCGTGGGTTGCGGCCTGGGGGCAAAAAATGGTGGCGAGGGTTCGCACGGTTGCTTTCCAGGGCATCGAGGCCGTGCCGGTCGACGTGCAGGTGATGATCGCGCCCGGCAAGGTCAACATGCACATCGTCGGCCTGGCCGACAAGGCGGTGGCCGAAAGCCGCGAACGCGTGCAGGCAGCGCTGCATGCGTCGGGCCTGTCGATGCCGTCGAAGAAGGTGACGGTCAATCTGGCGCCGGCCGATCTGCCCAAGGAAGGCAGCCACTACGATCTGCCGATCGCGCTTGGCCTGATGGCCGCCCTTGGCGCCATTCCGGGCGACATGCTGGCCGGCTATGTCGTGCTTGGCGAACTCTCGCTCGACGGCACGATTGCCGCCGTCGCCGGCGCCTTGCCGGCGGCGATCGGCGCCAATGCCGAGGGCAAGGGGCTGATCTGTCCCTTCGCCTGCGGGCCGGAAGCGGCCTGGGCCGGCAAGGACTTCGACATATTGGCGCCGCGCAGCCTGATTGCCATCGCCAACCATTTTCGCGGCACGCAGGTGCTGTCGCGCCCGGAGGCCGGCATCCATGCCTCGGCACGCGACCTGCCCGACCTTGCCGACATCAAGGGCCAGGAAACCGCCAAGCGGGCGCTGGAAGTGGCGGCGGCCGGCGGCCACAATCTGCTGATGGTCGGCCCGCCAGGCTCGGGAAAATCGATGCTGGCGCAGCGGCTGCCATCGATCCTGCCGCCGCTGGCGCCGAAGGAATTGCTCGAAGTCTCGATGATCGCCTCGGTGGCGGGCGAACTCGGCGAGGGCAAGCTGACCGACCGGCGGCCGTTCCGCGCCCCGCACCATTCGGCCTCGATGGCGGCGATGGTCGGCGGCGGGTTGCGTGCGCGGCCGGGCGAAGTGTCGATGGCCCATCATGGCGTGCTGTTCCTCGACGAGTTCCCCGAATTCACGCCGCAGACGCTCGATGCGCTGCGCCAGCCGCTGGAGACCGGCGACTGCATGATCGCGCGCGCCAACCATCGCGTCACCTATCCGGCACGCATCCAGCTGGTGGCGGCGATGAACCCGTGCCGCTGCGGCATGGCCGGCGAACCGGGCTATCGCTGCCTGCGCGGCGATCGTTGCCGCACCGACTACCAGGCGCGCATTTCCGGCCCGCTGCTCGACCGCATTGACCTGCGGATCGAAGTGCCGGCGGTGTCAGCCAGCGACCTGATCCGGCCCGACCGGGCGGAGAAAAGTGCTGCGGTCGCGCTGCGCGTCGCCCGCGCCCGCACCATCCAGCGCGAGCGCTTCGAGCGGCTCGGCGTGACCAGCGCCACCACCAATGCGCATTGCGCACCGGCGGTCATCGAAGACATCGCCATGCCCGACGCCGCTGGCCTGTCGCTGCTCAAGGACGCCAGTGAAAAGCTCGCCTTCTCGGCCCGCGCTTACCACCGCGTGCTGAAGGTCGCGAGAACGCTCGCCGATCTCGACGCCAGCGAGACGGTCGGCCGCATCCATCTCGCCGAGGCGATTTCCTACCGCATGAGCTCGGAGCGGGTGGCACAGGCGGCCTGAAACTCGCCTCCAGTGGTTGCCTTGGAAACCAAGATGTCATAAAGAAAATAGGAGGTTTGACTTGTGGATTGAAGTTACTCTTTGGAACGATGAGCGCGTTTTCGTGAATTTTGACAATGTTGCTCACGTGAGTAGATCCACAAATGATCGATGATTTGTGCGGTTTGCAGACAATGATATTTCACGCTTGGAAATAGTTGCGACAGAAGCTCAAATCCGAGATATGCTTTCGGCACGATAGTTGTTCACGTGCTCTCGCGCGGCGCTGCCTAGATTGGAACATGCGGGATTCCGACGTCAATCGATCGCCGGGATCAACTTCTGCAGCGTCGGCGTCAGGATCATGCCGAAGGTCAGGACATCGCCATAGGCTCGCGCGGACAGCATTGCGCCATGCACGGTCGCCATGAAAGCCTCGGCCTCAACGCGTGGCGAAGCGGAAATTGCCAGTGTGCCTTCCTCGGCACCGCGCTCGATGACGCCGGTCAGCCATCCCGAGAGAAACTGAAAGTATGCTCGCACCTCCACGGCAACCTCTGGCGGAAGGGCCGGAAGTTCACTGGCAAGCAGTGCGCAGACGCAGAACGGCATGCTCGCATCCTCGATGCACCGGGCCCAGATGCCGGCATAGGTTCGAAGCAACTCAGGCGGCTCGGGGACGTTGCGTTCAAGGTCTCCCATGCCCGCAACAGCATCCCTGAGGTAGCGCCTGACCAAGGTCTGCGCGAGGTCGACCTTGCTGGGAAAATGGTGGTGGATGCTGGCTTTGCGGATGCCAACCACCTCGGCGATGTCCGCGTAGCTGAATCCATTATAGCCGCCGGCGACGATGAAGGCTCGCGCGGCGGCCAATATGTCATCGGCAGTGGTCGAAGGCTTGCTCATAAACATGCCTAGCTTCCAGCAAGGGAAATCTCAACCTGCGACCTGCGGCGACTTGCGAAGGACGTCGCTGACCGACAGCCACACGGCAGACACAAGGAAGTAGAAGGCGCCGAAAGCGGCATAAGGTGCGATGGTGGCGATGCCAATCGCCTCCGTGCCGCCCGCCATTTTGACGAAGAAGACCCCAGCCAGCGCCGACTGGGCGCCACTCAGGATCATCGCCCACTGGGCGCCGTTGGTTTTCCAGCGACGTACTGCGGTCAAGAGTTGGAAGAGGCCGGAAAAAGCGGCCCAGACGCCAAAGACCGAGAGCACCGCGTTCATGCTGTGACCGAGCGCGATGGCGACCGCAATCGCGGTGATGATACTGACGGCGAAATTGAGCAGCTGCGAGTTGTTGCGGCTGAGGCCGCCAGTGCGGCGCGCGTCAAGATAGTTCGCGAGCGCGTCCCACGCAGGGTAGGCAACCAGCACGGCGGCAGCGAGCGGTGGGCTGCTTTTCGCGACGGTGAAAGCCGCCGCAACCCAGGCTGCCGATACGGCAAACCGCAGATAATAGTAGCTTTTGAGCCAACCGTTCGATGATGGGGCGCGGCTCTGACCGTTCATTTGTGCAGACATGATGGGGATCTTTCGTTTCAACTACCTACCATCTAGTAGGTAGAACGCTAGTCGTCAAGGCGCCTGAAACCGATCGCCGATCACCTCGACATCTCATTTATGTGATTGGCGCTCGCTTGTGCTTGCTCATCTGCCAATAATAAAAGGTGACCGCTTTACACAGGTTTTCGGCCTGCCTTGAACGGCGGCCTTCAGGCGGGCGGGACTTTGTACGTCTCTCCCCGCGCGGCTGGACAGACAATGCTGGTACCGTTCCTGATCATGTTTCGCGAGGGTGTCGAAGCGGCGCTTATCGTCAGTATCATCGCCAGTTACCTCAACCGCACCGGCCGTGGCGCCTGGATGCCGGTGGTGTGGATCGGCATCTTTTTGGCGCTTGCCTTTTCGCTCGGCGTCGGCGCGATCCTGCAGTTTGCCAGCGTAGAATTCCCGCAGAAGGCGCAGGAGCTGTTCGAGGCGATCATCGGGCTGGTCGCCGTCTGCGTGCTGACCTCGATGGTGTTCTGGATGCGCAAGGCGGCGCGCTCGATCAAGGCGGAGCTGCACAATTCCATCGACGCGGCCTTCGAGACGCCGTCACGCAAGGGCTTCGGCCTGATCGCCATGGTCTTCCTGGCTGTGGCGCGCGAAGGTGTGGAGTCGGTGTTCTTCCTGCTCGCCGCTTTCCAGCAGGAAAACAGTTTTGCACCGCTGGCGGCCCTTGCCGGCGTGCTGCTGGCAGGCGTGGTCGGCTACGGCATTTATGCCGGCAGCGTGCGGCTGAACTTCAGGCGCTTCTTCCGCTGGACCGGCGCTTTCATTCTGATCGTCGCCGCCGGCCTGCTCGCCAATTCGGTCAATGCGCTGCACGAGGCCGGCCTGTGGAACCATGGGCAGCAGATAGTCTTCGACATCGGCGGCCTGCTGCCGATGGACAGCCCGCTGGGCTCGGTGCTCTCAGGCATTTTTGGCTATATCGACGCGCCAACGGTCAGCGAAATCGTCGTCTATATCGGCTTCCTCGTCCCTTCGCTCTGGTTCTTCCTGGCGGATCGGCCGGGCCTGCAGCCGGCAACAGCCACCAAGCACGGACGGCCCGCGACATGAGCGCCACGCCGCAATCCCCCGCACTGCCGCGCATGGCTGTCCGCATCGGCCTGGCGCTTTCCCTGGTGTTGCTGGTCGCTGCCGCCGCCGCCTTCACCTATGCGACACGGGTCGCGCAGAAAGGACGCCATGACGCGTCATCCGCGACCCTGGTGGCGATCACTGAAACATCCTGCGAGCCCAATGCGCTGACCATTGCCGCCGGCCGCCACGTCTTCCAGATCGAAAACCGCTCCGACCGCGCGGTCGAATGGGAGATCCTCGACGGCGTGATGGTGCTTGAGGAGCGCGAGAACATCGCGCCGGGCTTCACCCAGACGCTGGCGACGCGGCTCGAGCCCGGCGACTACGCCATCACCTGCGGCCTGCTCTCGAACCCGCGCGGTCGGCTGCACGTGCTGCCCGCCGCCGATGCCGGCGCGGCCCAAAAGCCCGATCTAGCCGCCTTCATCGGTGCGCTCGCCGAATACAAGGTGTTTTTGGCAACCGAGACCGATGCCTTCGTCCAGGCGGCCGGCGCCTTCGCCGGTGCGGTGAAATCGGGGGATCTGGCGGCGGCAAGGGCGCTCTATCCGCCGGCAGAGACCGCCTATGCGCATCTGGCGCCGGTGTCGCCGCTGTTTTCGGACCTCGACGCGGCGATCGACGGGCGCGCCGATGCTTTCGGCCAGCACGAGGCCGATCCGGCTTTCGGCGGCCTGCACCGCCTCGAATATGGGCTGTTCAGCCAGGGCAGCACGGACGGCCTCGCCCCCGTCGCCGACAAGCTCGGGAGCGACGCGGCATTGCTAAAGAGCCGTATCCACGAATTGCGCATCATGCCCGAAAGCATGGTCAGCGGTTCGGTTGCCATGCTGGAACGGTTTGCGGCTCCGGGACCCGGCTTCGGCGACAGCCCCTACGCGCATGGCGACCTCACCTCCTTCGAGGCTGCGGAGACAGGCGTGCGCAAGGTGTTCGACCTTTTGCGTCCCGTAGCAGTCAAGACCGCGCCCGACATTGTCACGTCGCTCGACAAGGATTTTGCCGTGCTGGGCGACATGATCGCAATGCGCCGCGCTGAAGCATCCGACGCGCTCTCCGATCCCGCCAAGGCCGAGCTCGGCAAGGCGGCGTCAGTACTCGCCGGCGACCTCTCCCGATTGCGTGAAACCATGGACCTCAGCCAATGACAGCCAGGGAAAAACCCCGCGACCCGAATGCGGCCTTCTCACCCTCGCGCCGCTCGGTGCTGATCGGCGCGGTCGCCGGGGCGCTCGCCCCTCAAGCAGCGGTGGCGGCTGCCGCTGGCAGCGTGACCAATGCGCCGGAAAGCGACACGATCGACCAGCGGCAGGCTTTCCATGGCGAGCACCAGCCGGGCATCGTCACGCCACGGCCGGCCGCCGGCCTGGTCGCCTCGTTCGACGTGCTTGCCCAGAACCGTGCCGGGCTGCAGCGGCTGCTGCATACGCTGACCGAGCGCATCGCCTTCCTGATGGAAGGCGGAACGCCGCCCGTGCTCGACCCGAAATTTCCCGCCGCCGATTCCGGCATTCTCGGTCCTGTCGTCACCCCGGACAATCTGACGATCACGACGTCGCTCGGCGCATCGATGTTCGACGAACGCTTCGGCCTGCAGGCGCTGAAACCGAGGCATCTCGCCCAGATGACATCGTTTTCCAACGACGCCTTGCAGGACGAATTCTGCCATGGCGACCTGTTGCTGCAATTCTCGTCGAACACGCCTGACACCAACATCCACGCGCTGCGCGATATCGTGAAGAACACCCCGGACTCATTGCTCCTGCGCTGGAAGCAGGAAGGCTCGGTGCCGGTGCGGCCGCCGAACCCCGGAAAGCCCAAGCAAAGCGCGCGCAACTTCCTCGGTTTTCGCGACGGTTCGGCCAATCCGGATTCCACCGACGCCGAGTTGATGAACAGAATAGTCTGGGTGCAGGCGAGCGGCGGCGAGCCCGCCTGGACGTCAGGCGGTTCCTACCAGGTGGTACGCCTCATCAGAAATTTCGTCGAGCGCTGGGACCGCACGCCGCTGCAGGAACAGCAGACGATCATCGGCCGCCAGAAAGCAAGCGGCACGCCGCTCGAGGGCGGTACGAGCGAGGCCGATGTTCCTCACTTTGCCAACGACCCGCAAGGCAAGACCACACCGCTCGACGCACATATCCGGCTCGCCAACCCGCGCGACGCCGAGGCGCAAAAGCACCTGATCCTGCGGCGGCCCTTCAACTATTCGAACGGCGTCAGCAAATCCAACCAGATGGATATGGGCCTGCTGTTCATCTGCTACCAGGCCGACCTCGAACAGGGTTTTGTCGCCGTCCAGACCCGCCTCAACGGCGAGGCGCTCGAGGAATACATAAAGCCTTTCGGCGGCGGCTATTTCTTCGCCCTGCCGGGCGTGAAGGACGAGCAGGACTATCTCGGCCGCTCACTGCTCGAAATGGCCGCCGGGACACATGCCTGAACTCCGAACCAGCTTCACACTATGAGAGGATATTCCATGAGAAACCATCGCCTGCTTGCGGTCTCCGCCATCGCCCTGCTGACCGGCTTCGCGCCGGCTCACGCCGCCGTTTCGCCGCTTGACCTCGTCCAGCCGATCGCTGACTACAAGCTCTACGTTCAGGGCAAGATCGACACGCTGGTGACCAGCACCAAGGCGTTCACCGAAGCGGTCAAATCAGGCGATCTCGCCAAGGCCAAGGCGCTCTATGCGCCGGCCCGCGTCAACTATGAGACCATCGAGCCGATCGCCGAACTGTTCTCCGACCTCGACGGCGCCATCGATTCGCGCGCTGACGACCATGAGCAGAAGGAGAAGTCGGCGGACTTCTACGGCTTCCACCGCATCGAATACACGCTCTTCAGCCAGAACACGACGGATGGCCTCGGCACGCTGGCCGACAAGCTCAACGCCGATGTGCTCGACCTGCAGAAGCGCGTTGCCGGCCTGACCGTGCCGCCGGAAAAGGCCATAGACGGCGCCGCCGGCCTGCTTGAGGAAGTGGCGTCCAGCAAGATCTCCGGCGAGGAAGACCGCTACAGCCACACCGACCTCTGGGACTTCCAGGCCAATATCGACGGCGCCCAGAAGATCGTCGCTTTGGTGCATCCGCTGGTCGAGAAGGAGAACCCCACTTTGATCAAGACCGTCGACGACAATTTCGCCACCGTCGACGCCATCCTGGCCAAGTACAAGACTGCAGACGGCTACGAAACCTACGACAAGCTGTCGGATGCCGATCGCAAGGCGCTGGCCGGCCCGGTGACGGCGCTGGCCGAGGATCTGTCGAAGCTGCGGGGTACGCTGGGGCTGAACTGAGATCGCCAAGGCAGGAGAGGTCAGCGTTTCGCCGAAACGCTGACCTCTTTATCGCCATGCTCTGACGGAAAATTGTTCCCTCGCGGATCGGGCGACGATCCGCGACCGTTCAACCGCTGACGGGCGAACCTTCTGACGCGTCCGGTAACGAAGCCTCTCGGAGGAACTACCCTACGGTCAGATATATTGTCGTGTAATGGGGCCTGCCGGCTGGATCGATCGCATAGAAAACGGCCTTGTCCTTACCTCTGTATCCGGCGGTGGATCGATAGAATCCTTTAACGCCATTTGACACTTTGCGGGCGCATTTCGACTCGGGCAGCAGTTTGCTGTAGGTATTTTGAACTGTCCCCTCGGAAAGCACCAAGGTACCGTGCTGTGGATATGTACTTATCTTTACCTTCAGGTGTGAAACTGTACAATCTGCATAAATCTCGTCATTTTTATATATGTAGCTATTAACTCCGGATTTTACATTTTTATAAAACATTTTGTAAGACATATGGCTCGCCTGCGCTGGCGTGAAAAAACACGCTGCCAGTATCAGGACGGAAGTACGGCAAAGCATACTTCCATGCGCAAGGATCTTGCCCATTTTTGGTTCTCCCAAGCCAAATATTGACTTGCAGAATTATCATGGACTTCCGCTGCCTCATATTGCTTTCACATGCAATTCCGCCGCCACGACTGGCAGATCTGATCAAAAGCTCGTGAGCTACAGGGGATGCGCGTCATGACGCCTTTAGCGGCGCGCCTATTCTTGGCGCCGTCGAAGTAGCGCATCAGTAGAGCACGGCCGTTGCGAATTCTCAGAGGGTCTGGGCGCGCGCCTTCAGTTCTAATCTCCGCGCGTGCAGCACCGGCTCGGTATAGCCATTGGGCTGGCTGGTGCCCTTGAACACCAGGTCGCAGGCGGCCCGGAAGGCGATGGAAGTGTCGAAATCCGGCGCCATCGGCCGGTAGAGCGGATCGCCGACATTCTGGCGGTCGACGATGGCCGCCATGCGCTGCAGCGAATCCCGCACCTGGATTTCCGAGCACACTTTGTGACGCAGCCAGTTGGCGATGTGCTGCGAGGAGATGCGCAGCGTGGCGCGGTCTTCCATCAGGCCGACATCGTTGATGTCAGGCACTTTGGAGCAGCCGACGCCCTGGTCGATCCAGCGCACGACGTAACCCAGAATGCCTTGGGCGTTGTTGTCGAGTTCGCGCTGGATCTCGTCGGGCGTCCAGTTAGGCCGCACGGCGACCGGCACCGAGAGGATGTCGTCGAGCTTGGCCTTCGGCCGGCCCTTCAGCGCCGCCTGTACGGCATGGACATCGACCTTGTGATAGTGCGTGGCGTGCAGCGTCGCCGCCGTCGGCGACGGCACCCAGGCGGTGTTGGCGCCGGCCTTGGGATGAGCGATCTTCTGTTCCAGCATCGCCGCCATCAGGTCCGGCATCGCCCACATGCCCTTGCCGATCTGAGCGTGGCCGGCGAGGCCGCATTCGAGTCCGGTGTCGACATTCCACGCCTCATAGGCGGAAATCCAGGCGGCCTGCTTCATGTCGCCTTTGCGGATCATCGGGCCGGCTTCCATCGAGGTGTGGATCTCGTCGCCGGTGCGATCGAGGAAGCCGGTGTTGATAAACACCACGCGTTCCCTAGCCGCACGGATCGCTTCCTTGAGGTTGACGGTGGTGCGCCGCTCCTCATCCATGATGCCCATCTTGATGGTGTTCTTTGGCATGCCGAGTAGCGCCTCGACGCGGTCGAAGATCTCGACGGCGAAGGCGACTTCCTCCGGCCCGTGCATCTTCGGTTTCACCACATACATCGAGCCGGCGCGAGAGTTCATCCGCCGCCCCTTGGCTCCGACATCGTGCAACGCGATCAGCGCCGTCAATGCCGCGTCCATGATGCCTTCCGGCACCTCGTTGCCATCGCGGTCTGTTATCGCCGGATTGGTCATCAGGTGGCCGACATTCCTGACCAGCATCAGCGAGCGGCCGGGCACGGTCAGCGTGCCGCCTGTCGGCGCCGTGTAGGCACGGTCCGGGTTGAGCTTGCGGACAAAACTCCTGCCGCCCTTGCTGATCTCTTCGGCCAGATCGCCCTTCATCAGGCCGAGCCAGTTGCGGTAGACGACGACCTTGTCCTCGGCATCCACCGCCGCGACCGAATCCTCGCAGTCCTGGATGGTGGTCAGCGCCGATTCCAGGATGACATCGGCAATGCCCGCCGGATCGGTGCGGCCGATCTGGTTGGCGCGGTCGATCACGATCTCGATATGCAGGCCGTTCCTGACCAGCAGCACGGCTTGCGGGTTGGCGGCGTCGCCACGATAGCCGACGAATTGTCTGGGGTCGGCCAGCGTCGTCGAACCGGCACCAGCGCTGAGCTTCAGCGCGCCATTGGCCACCGACAGGCCGTTCACCCCTGCCCATTTGCCTGAGGTGAGTGGGGCGGCCTCGTCGAGAAAAGTCTTCGTCCAGGCGACGACCTTGGCGCCGCGCGCCGGGTTGAAACCCTTGCCCTTTTCAGCGCCGCCGGTTTCGGGAATGGCATCGGTGCCGTAGAGCGCGTCGTAGAGCGAACCCCAGCGCGCATTGGCGGCATTGAGCGCATAGCGCGCATTCATCACCGGCACGACCAGCTGCGGCCCGGCAACGACAGCGATTTCCGGGTCGACATTCTCGGTCGAGACGCTGAAGGCCGGCCCTTCGGGGACGAGATAGCCAATCTCCCTGAGGAAGCTCTTGTAGGCCTCCATATCGATCGGCGCGCCATTGTCGCGATACCAGCCGTCGAGCTTTTCCTGCATGGCGTCGCGTTTTGCCAGCAGTGCGCGGTTCTTCGGGCCGAGATCGTGGACGATGGCCGAAAAGCCGTTCCAGAACGCATCCGCCGCGATGCCGGTGCCGGGCAAGGCCTCGTTGGCCACAAAATCATGCAGCTCGCGGGCAATCCGCAATCCGGCGATCTCGATGCGATCGGTCATCAGGCTACTCCAGATGAAAGGCTTTGCGGGGCGTTTGGCATGTTGGGGTTGCAGGGTCAATTCAGCTTAGGGTGAAGGTGGGTGTTTTGGCGAGCGGTGACGCTGCCAATCTCCCCCCTCGTGGGGGAGATGCCCGGCAGGGCAGAGGGGGGCGTGAAGGATCGCGACCTTTGCCCCCTTCTGCCGTGGGAACATCACCACAACTGGATGTCGAAGCAAAGGTAGAACCGATAGGTCGGCGGGACAGTGCCCCCCTCTGGCCTGCCGGCCATCTCCCCCACAAGGGGGGAGATCGCTCTCGTCCTCACACCGCAATTCTTGGCCTTCCCGAGGCCACCGCCACGACATGCGCCTCGATGAACATGCGCTGGGCTTCGACCGTCGAAACCCTGAACTCGGTCGCGACATCGATCTCGGCGCTGTCGGTGCCGGCGTCCTTCGCCCTCTGGGCGACGATTGCCCGCACATCGGCTTCGGCGGCCGCGATCGCCGCTGCCTCGTCGAGGAAATCGCGCACCGTCTCGCCCGAGGCAAGGCGGAACAGCCCTTCCTTGGGCTGGCTGACCCGCGCTTCGGCCGAAACCCTGACCTGACCGACGACGGCGCCGAGCGCGTTGGCGACATCGGTGTCTTCCGGCACCACGCACTCATTGCCGACCAGGGGCGCCAGGCCGGCATAGTGCAGCGGCGCCGAGGCGCCGAGGCCGATGACCGGACGGTCGAGCGCGACACTCAGCCGGGCGATGCCGGGGTGGGCGTCGACGGCGCGCTGGACCAGCGCGTGCGCCACCGTCGCGGCGCCATCGAGCCCGTCCTCGGCGAAAGCGGTTTCGAGGATGTATTCGGCCGACCAGCGCGTCAGCGTCACCAGCACCCGCTCCGAGATCACCTCCGGTGACGCCGCAATATTCTGACCACGGCCGTCGCGCTTGCGGGCAAACAATTCGGCGCCGAGGCGAGCGGTGACGGCGTCCCAGTTGGCCTGCTTGCCCAGCACGTGTGCTGCGTCCGACGGGGTGAAGCCTGAGATATGCACCAAGCCGCGCGAGACCAGCCGGTTCAAGGTGGCGTTCTGGGCGTTCGATGTCAGCAGCCTGTCGAGGGCAAGCGGGGTTGCGCCGATCGCCTCGTAGAGCCGCGCTTCGGGAGCGGTGAGGCCCGCTGCAAGTCTGTCCGGCACGCCGGTGCGCACCGCGAAGCGGCCATCCATGCGGCCGGGGTTCGGTGCCCGCAACTGGCGTTCGAGTTCCGACCTCACGGCGTCACCATGCGCCATGCCGGCCAGCGCCAGCGGCAC
This sequence comes from Mesorhizobium sp. P3_A8, assembly GCF_056402995.1. Taxonomy (NCBI): domain Bacteria; kingdom Pseudomonadati; phylum Pseudomonadota; class Alphaproteobacteria; order Hyphomicrobiales; family Phyllobacteriaceae; genus Mesorhizobium; species Mesorhizobium sp. P3_A8. The sequence goes on from NZ_JBFUGI010000001.1 coordinate 749,511, forward strand.
CAGGCGGCGCGGCCCGAGCAAAATCTTCGGGTTGAGTGCGCCGTCCTCCAGCGCCACTTCGGAATCGCCGCCAAGGCCGAAGGTGCGCATGGCGACCGCTTCGACCATGGTGCGGAAGCCACCGACGGTGGCGCCTTCGGGATCAAGCCGCGGACGACCCTTGTCGAGAACGGCGACGTCGGTGGTGGTGCCGCCAATGTCTGAGACCACGGCATTGTCGAGCCCGGTCATGTGACGTGCGCCAACCAGGCTGGCGGCGGGGCCGGAGAGGATGGTTTCGATCGGCCGCTGGCGGGCAAACGCCGCCGAGACCAGCGCGCCGTCGCCGCGCACCACCATCAGCGGGGCGGCGATGCTGCGGGCTTCCAAAAACCCTTCGGTCGCCGCAACGAGCCGGTCGATCATCGAGATCAGCCTGGCGTTGAGCAGCGTCGTCAGCGCCCGGCGCGGGCCGCCGAGCTTGGCCGACAGCTCGTGGCTTGCGGTGACCGGCAGGCCGGTCTTGTCGCGGATCAGCTCGCGCGTTGCGATCTCGTGGGCCGGGTTGCGGGTGGCGAAATAGGCGCAGACGGCAAAGCCGGACACCGAAGCGCCAAGCTCCGGCAAGGCCTCTTCCAGCTGGGACAGGTCGAGCTTGGCGGCATTGCCGTGGACATCGTGGCCGCCTGGGCAAAACACCACCGGATCGGTGCCGAGCGCCGTCTTCAGCCCGTCGCGGGCGAGGTCGGCTTCGGAAAAGCCTATCATCACCAGCGCCACCCGACCGCCCTGGCCCTCGACCAGCGCATTGGTGGCAAGCGTCGTCGACATCGACACCAGTTTGATCGCCACCGGATCGGTGCCGGCCTTTTCGAGCACCGCGTCGACGGCGCCGGAAATACCGACGGCGAGATCATGTCGCGTGGTCAGCGCCTTGGCCTTGGCCAGCACCTTGCCCTTGTTTGGCCCTTGCTGTGGGCCTTCGGTTTCAGACCACAGCACGGCATCGGTGTAGGTGCCGCCGGTGTCGATGCCGAGGAAGAGGGGTTTTGGTTTAGTCTTGGCGGTCATTGCTGATGGCGGTCCGATTTATCTGCCCCAGCCCATTAGCCGATACGAGGCGGGCGATAAAGCCGCGAGCGCTGGGCCAAGGGAGGAGTTCGATCTCCCCCCTTGTGGGGGAGATGGCCGGCAGGCCAGAGGGGGGCGCTGTCCCGCCGACCTTGCGGCGACTACAGTTCCTGCAGCCGCTTCGTCAAAGACGCGTCTCCAAGCCCGGCCGCAATCACAATATGCTGGCAGACATTGTCGATGTCGCGGATGATGTCATCGTTCCAGAAGCGCAGGACGGTCCAACCATCTTGCTCCAGGCGCAACGTCCTTGCGTCGTCGCTGGTGGTTGCGTCGGCTTCCGCATGCTGGGAGCCGTCGACTTCGACGACAAGTCTCTTCTCCGGGCAAGCGAAGTCGACAATGTATCCGGCGACCGGAAGTTGTCGGCGGAAGCCAAGCCCCATCAACCGGTGCACGCGAAGCTCGTTCCAGAGCTTTAATTCGGCTGATGTCATGACCTTGCGCATCGATCTGGCGTTTGCGCGATGTCTCGGAGGCAATGGCGTATGAGGCATTGTCACTGTTCGCTGGGTGTTGAAGATAGCGCTCTACGGCGCCCCCCTCTGCCCTGCCGGGCATCTCCCCCACGAGGGGGGAGATTGGCCGCGTCGACCGCAGCGCCTACCTACCCGACAAACCCCACCCGCTTATGCGACCCATCGCAAAACGGCTTGTTGGCCGAGTGGCCGCAGCGGCAGAGGAAGGTGCGTTGTGTGCGGTCGATCGTATGGCCGGTGCCGGTGACGATCTCGACATTGCCCTCGATCTTGAGCGGGCCGTTGGTGGTCGGCGTCACTTTCAGCGGGCCATTGCGCGCCTCCAACGCCGGCGTGTCCTTCAGCGCCGGTTCGCCAGTGGCGGTGAAGCCGGCCTTGGTGTGACTGCCGTCGCAGAACGGCTTGTTTTCCGAAGCGCCGCAGCGACAGAGCGTGGCGCGATAGAAGGTTTGGCCGTCGAGCACGATCTCGGCGTGAACGGCGAGCGGGCCGTTTTCGCGCAGCCGCACGGTGTTGACCACAGGCGGCTGTTCCTGCGGCCCCCCATCCTTGCGGACATATGTGATGGCGCCCGAGGGGCAGTTTTCGGCGATGGCCACCACTTTCTCGACGCTGGCCGCATCGGGATGGATCCATTGGCCCGGCGCGTTGGGCACGAAGACATGCGGATCGCCGAGCACGCAATTGCGCGAATGGATGCAGCGCTTGCCGGAGAACCCGACGTCGATCTTGTCACTTTCGACCATGCCGGCCATCGCGGTGCTCCTGTTGCCTGGGGCACGTCGCGGCTGAATGCACAGACGCGGCGTGCCTTGGGTGTTGGGCAAGCTATGGCTCGAACAGGAAAACCGTCAAGCTGGCAAACCGGTCAGGGGACGAGATTGATCTCCTCGGTCTCGCCACCGCTGCAGGTGTAGCAGCAGTCCTCGCATTTTTCCTTGTTGCCGGGGCCGACGCCCCAATAGGTGCCCTCGTCACCATCGACCCAGGCGCCGTAGCAGATCGATTCACCCTCGTTGCAGGAGATCGGCAGCGACTTGGTCTCGCCGTCGTCGAGGTAAAAGTCCTTGCCTTCGCCCGGCCAGACATAGTCGCGGTCCTGGCTGTAGAGCTCAAGGCGCATGGCGTTGGGATGGCTGTTCTTGACGGTGAAGGTGACGTCGCCGGCATGGGCGGATGGTGCAAACAGGACGGCGAGCGAAAACGCGGCGGCAAGCCGGCGCGCGGACGTGAAAGACATGAAAACCCCCGTGAAGAATCGGCCCCCACGGCCGATAGGGGATCATGGCACGACGCGCGCGGGGGCTAAAGGGATGATGGCGACAATCCCAGATATAATCGGCCCAGATACAATCGGCCGCAGGATCTCAAAATCCTCGCCCTAGCGTTGCCAGAAGGGCAACTTGGCGATCTCTTCATCGACCTGCCGCCTGGTCAGGCCGATATCGTCGATCAGATGCGGATTGGTGTCCGAGATTCGCTTGAGGTCCCAGCGAAAGTAGGTCCGTTCGCGCCAGGCTGCGACGGTGTTTCGCAGGCTCGCAAGGCTATAGCGCCGGCGCGACGCCTGCCCGACGGACGTTCCCCGCCGCACTGCCTGATGCGGGGCCGATGCAAAAATATTGGTCATGACAACCTCCATGGGTTTCCGGGACCCCCACACGATTTGAGGGGCAACGATCTAATGAGGCTGGACTTTGCAGCATACGGACGGCGCCGTAATTAAGCCCTCCCAAATAGTTCTCAAAAGTTCCAAATCGGCTCTAACTCTTTGTTTTGACGTCGCTCCTCAGGAAGCGCACCACGCTTTTCCCGGGAAAACCGCCTCACACTTTTCCTCGAATTGCTCTATAGATGCGCCCTATGCAGGGATCGCGCTTTGCCTTTGGTCCGTTCGTGCTTGATCCGGGTGCGGGAACGCTGCTTCGGAACGACGATCCCGTTGCCGTCGGCTATCGTGGGCTGAAGCTGCTTGCGGCGCTCGTCGGACGGCCCGGCGAAATCCTCGAGAAGGCCGAACTGATGGATGCGGCGTGGCCGGGGACGGCCGTCGAGGAAGGCAACCTCACCGTCCAGATCGCGCAGCTGCGCAAGCTGCTTGGTCCGCCCGCCGGCGGCGGTGAATGGATATCGACGGTGCCGCGCGTCGGCTACCGCTTCACCGGCGCCATCGAACAGCTCGACCGCGCCAAGCGTAAACATTTGCCGCTGCCCGACAAACCATCGATAGCGGTGCTGCCTTTCGTCAATCTCAGCAACGACCCCGAGCAGGAGGCCTTCGCAGACGGGTTGACCGAAGATTTGATCACCGACCTGTCCAGGGCCCCGGGCCTGTTCGTCATCGCGCGCAACTCGACCTTTGCCTACAAGGGCAAGGCGATGGATGTGCGCGCGATCGCCGAGGAGCTTGGCGTGCGCTATCTCCTGGAGGGCAGCGCCAGACGCGCTGCCGGGCGCGTGCGCATCAACGCACAGCTGGTCGACGCGGTGAGCGGCGAGCACCTGTGGGCGGAACGCTTCGATCGCGGCCTGGACGACATCTTTGCCGTTCAGGACGAGGCCACGGCCAAGATCGTCGAGGCGCTGCTCGGTCGGCTGCGCGCGCCGCCGCCGCGCAACCGGCCCAACAATCTGGAGGCCTACGATCTCTGCGTGCGGGCGCGCAAGCTGATCGACGATTCGCCGCAGACGGCACGGGAAGCGCATCTGCTGCTGACGCGCGCTGTGTCCCTCGATCCGGAGTACGCACAGGCTCATCGCTGGCTTGCCATGAACCATTGGATGGGATGGGTGCATTGGGGCGAGCCGGTCGAACCCAACCGTCGCATTGCGCTCGAACTGGCGCGCAAGGCCGTGGCGATCGATCCCAACGATGCCGGCTGCCGCTGGGTGCTCGGCAATTTGCTTGCCTATGAGCACAGCTTCGAAGAGGCGGATGCCGAATTCGCCAAGGCGTTCGAACTTGACCCGAACGAGGCCGATGCCTGGGCGACACTGGCCGACATCACGACCTTGGCCGGGCGGGTCGAGGAGGGCCTCGAGCAGATCCGCAAGGCGTTCCGGCTGAACCCGTTTCCGGCGAGCTGGTATTATCTCACCCTTGGCGCGGCGCAGTATGCAGCGCGCGACTACGAGGCCGCCGTCGAGACCCTGCGCCGGGACGAGACCTATCGAACGAGCTCGCGCCGTTTCCTGGCGGCAAGCCTGGCCCAGCTCGGCCGACTCGAAGAGGCGCGCGCCGAGGTCGAAATGTTCCTGATCGGCAACCCGCATTTTACGACCAGCCACTGGGTCTGGACGGAGCCATTCCGCGACGACGCGATGCGCGAGCATTTCGTCGATGGTTTTCGCAAGGCCGGTCTGCCGGACTGACGTGACCTCCTGCCTAGATTCAGCTACTGGATGCACACTCTTCTGTGATTGGCGTGACTGATCGGCCCGCGGCTTGATTGCCACGTGGTTCCCCCAATCCGTCGCTGCTTCGCAGCGCCACCTTTCCCCCCTCCGGAGGGAAAGGAAGGGAGCGTTGCTGGATGAGCGTTGACGGCAAAAAGGTTTGGCGCCTTTCCTCTACCCCGTCGATCGGGGGAGAGGTGGCTCGGCGAAGCCGAGACGGAGTGGGGGTCGACCAGCGCACATAAGAAAATGCATGCGCCAAGTTCCCATGCACGCTATCGCCAAAGACCAACTGCTTGGAAATGTGTGCATACCGTAGCTAGATTCACGAGGCCCCAATCACGGCACCAGATCGATCGTCTCGGTCGTGTGTTCCACGCAGATGAAGCAGCAGTTGTCGCAAGGCTGGTCGTTGTCAGGCCCGACGCCGGCCGAGATCTGGTCGTTGCCGTCGACCCAGGCGCCATAGCAGATGCGCTCTCCGGAATTGCAGGACAGCGGCACCGATTTCTGGGAATTCGGGTCGATCATGAACACCTTGTCATTGCCCGGCCAGACCGTCTCGCGGTCGCGGCTGAACAATTCGACCGCAACCGCTTCCTTGCGCAGGTTCTTGACGAAGAAGGCCATGTCGGCGGCCTCGGCCGAATTGGTGCAGACCAGCGCCGCCAGCACGGCCATACGAAACAGCGTCACGGTCGAGCCTCCCGAATCACCGCCGCAGAATCGCATGGCCGCCCATGCCTGTCGCTCGCGTTCTGACCTATTTCGCTGAAGTGCCTTCGGCCGCGATCTCGCGCCCCAGCCGCACCGTCTCGGCGACCAGAAGGTCGAGGTCGTCGCGCCGTGTGCGGTGGTTGGCGATCGCCACGCGCAGCCAGTGCTCGCCATGCACGGTGGTGTCGGAGAGGGTGGCAATGCCTTGTTCCTGCAGCCGCAGCATGATCTCGGTGTTGAGCGCCTTCAGCGCCTCGCCGGTGACGCCTGGCTGGTAGCGGAAGCAGACGATATTGATGGTCGGCGGCGTCGCCAGCTCCAGCAGCGGCTCGGCCTCGATCCGCCCGGCGAGATAGAAGGCTTGCGCGATGTTCTGGTCGATCAGTCGGCCGAATTTGTCGACGCCATGTTCTTTCAGCGCCATCCACACTTTGAGCGCGCGAAAGCCTCGCGATGTCTGCAGGCCGTAATCGTGCAGCCATTCGCCCGACGCTAGGCCGCGCGGCGTCGATTCCAGATATTCCGGCGTCACCGCGAAGGTCCGGCGATGCGCGATGGCATCCCTGACCAGGGCGCAGCCGACCTCGAACGGCGCATGCAGCCATTTGTGCGGATCGAGCGCGATGGAGTCCGCCCATTCGATGCCGGCAACGCGATGCGCATTGTCAGGCGCAATCGCGATCAGCGCGCCGATGCAGCCGTCGACATGGAACCAGAGGTCTTCCTCATGTGCGAGTTTGGCGAGCGTCCGCAGATCGTCGATCGCACCGGTGTTGACCGTGCCGGCATTGCCGATAACGCAGGCCGGCTTGAAACCGGCCGCGCGATCCTCTGCTATCGCCGCGCGCAATGCTGGGATGTCGATGCGCAGGCTGGCGTCGGTCGGGATGCGGCGCAGCGCCCGGTTGCCGAGGCCGAGCGCTTCCATCGCCTTGCGATGGCAGGAATGGATCTGGTCCGAGCCATAGAAGCGCAGCGGCTTTTCGATTGCCGCAACGCCGTGCTCGCGCACGTCGATGCCGGCCTTGGTGTTGCGCGCCACCGTCAGCCCGATGAGGTTGGCCATCGAACCACCACTGACCAGCGTGCCGGAGGCGGAGGCTGGAAAGCCCAGCATCTGCTTGCACCAGTTCACCACCTGGCTGTCCATCAGCCCGGCGGCGTGATTGCCGCCGCCGAGGTTGGAGCCCTGGATTGCCGCCAGGAAATCGCTGAGCGCGCCGGTGAAGTTGCTCGACCCCATGTACCAGGCCCAGAAGCGCGGATGGATGTTGCCCATCGGATAGGACATCACGGTGCGCGAGACCTCGCTATAGACAGCGGCCAGCGGCGCGGGGAAGCGCGGCAGGGGTGCCGCGAAGGTCTCTCTCACATCCGCCGGCATCTGCCGCCAGGCCGGGCGGTCCCGGATATCGCGGAGATAATCGACGGCGTCGTCGATGACTTGGTGTGACAGGGCCTGGACAGTGGCCCAGTCGGCGGGGTCGAGCGTTTCCTCGGCCACCATGCCGAGGGTTTCCTGCGCGATATCCATGAACTCCTCCCGTCAAGCCGCCGGGAATTGGCAGCCGGGCGTCGAGCGCGACAACGCCATCTCATCGGCATCCATTTCGGCCTCGATGCCGTCGAACAGCGGTGTCGACATGTAGCGCTCGCCGGTGTCGGGCAGCATGCACAGGATCACCGATCCGGCCGGCGCCTTCTCCGCGACCTGCATCGCCACGGCGAAGGTGGCGCCGCCGGAAATGCCGGTGAAGATGCCTTCCTTCTGCGCCAGGGCCTTGGCCCATTTGATGCCTTCGGGTCCGGCGATCGGCATCACCTCGTCATAGAGGCTGGTATCGATCGCTTCCTGCAGCACGTTGGGGATGAAGTCCGGCGTCCAGCCCTGGATGGGATGCGGTTCGAAGGCCGGGTGGCTGGCGGCAGGGGCGCCATGGGTACCGCGCTGCTGCGCCTTGCCGCTGCCGATCAGCTGCGCATTGGCCGGTTCGGAGAGCACGATGCGGGTCTCCGGCCGCTCGCGGCGCAGCACGCGCGCCACGCCGACGACGGTGCCGCCGGTGCCGTAGCCGGTGACGAAGCAATCGAGCCGCGAGCCGGCGAAATCATTGATGATCTCGCGCGCCGTGGTGGCCTCGTGGATGGCGGCATTGGCTGCCGTCTCGAACTGGCGGGCCAGGAACCAGCCCTTGGCCTCGGCCAGTTCCACCGCCTTCTTGTACATGCCAAAGCCCTTTTCGGCGCGCGGCGTCAGCACCACCTTGGCGCCCAACATGCGCATCAGCTTGCGGCGCTCGACTGAAAAGCTGTCGGCCATGGTGACCACCAGCGGATAGCCCTTTTGCGCGCAGACCATGGCGAGCCCGATGCCGGTGTTGCCGCTGGTCGCCTCGACCACGGTCTGGCCGGGCTTCAACGCGCCGCTGCGCTCGCCCTCCTCGATGATGTTGAGCGCCAGCCGGTCCTTCACCGAGGCGGCGGGATTGAAGAACTCGGCCTTGACGTAGATCGTCGCGTGGGCCGGTCCGAGATTGTTGATGCGGATCACCGGCGTGTCGCCGACAGTGTCCAGAATGCTGTCGAACAGGCGGCCGCGCCCGGCCGTGGTCCTGATTTTCTGTCTATTCAACATCGTTGATCTCCTCGATCGTGTTCATCTTCACAAGCCGGTTACAAACCGGCGGCTTGGGCGGCGAGGTTTCGAGACATGGCCGCGTTAGGACTGACTGCCGACGATGCGGCAATGACGATGCCCCGGCGTGGAAATTTGCCGCCGGATGCGCCGTGTCGTGTTTGGTGATACAGCAAGGGCCGACAGGCCAGCGTGGGAGCAGGCGTGGAAACGGACGTGGAATCCGCACCATCGAGGCTGGACGGCGACATGCCGCGACTGTCCGTGCGCCTGCTTGGATCGCTGGAGATCCTGCGCGACGGCGTGCCGGTGGCGCTGCCGCAGTCACGCAAGCTGCGCGCGCTGTTCGCCTATCTGGCGCTGGCGCCACACGCCGTGGGGCGCAGCCGCCTGTGCGAACTGCTGTGGGATGTGCCCAACGATCCCCGTGGCGAACTGCGCTGGTGCCTGAGCAAGCTGCGCGCCGCCCTTGACACGCCGGACCGGCGCCGGGTCGTAACACAAGGCGACACGGTCGCGCTCGATCTCGACTGCTGTCTTGTCGATGCGCTGGAGATCAGCCGTGCCACCACGCAAGGGATCGGCACACTCGACAGGAAGCAGCTGCAGGCGCTGGCAGAACTCTTCGCCGGCGATTTGCTCGACGGGCTGATGCTCGAGCGCAGCCCGCTTTTCGAGAGCTGGCTGATCGCCCAGCGCCGGCGTTTTCACGCATTCCACGCTGCCGTGCTGGAACAGCTTGCCGCAAACCATCCGGCGGGCTCGCCCGAAATGTCCCCCCATCTCGACAAATGGGTCGAGCTGGCGCCATTCGACACACGCGCGCATCTGGCCTTGCTGTCCAATCTGGCGGAGCGCGGTGCCATGGGCGCGGCCGAAGAGCATCTGGCTTCGGCGGCTCGCCTGTTTCAGTCGGAAGAGCTGGATTTCGCCCCGCTTCGCGCGGCCTGGCAGGCAATCCGCGGCCAACAGTCCGGCAGCCCGCTCAAGGCGCAGCCGGCCTGCCTGTCCACATCATCGCAATTGGTCGCCCCATCGAACGATGTCGGCACTATCGTGCCGAGCCAGGCGTCGCTGGCGGTGATGCCGTTTGTCGAGGAGAGCGGCGGGCGCGGCGGGCTGGCCGACGGTTTCACCCACGACATCATCACCCGGCTCGCCAAGCTTCGCGATTTCTTCGTCATCGCGCGCGGTTCGGTGTTCGCGCTGGCAGAGACGACCATCGCGCCGGAGGAAGCCGGCAGAAAACTTGGCGTCGACTATGTCGCCACCGGCACCGTGCGCAGCATGGCCAGCCGTCTGATCGTCAGCGTCGAACTCGTCGAGGTGCGCACCGCCAGGATAGTTTGGGCCGAGACCTTCGAGCGCCGGCCCGACGACCTCTTTACCGTGCTCGACGATATCGGCGACAGCATCGTGTCGTCGATCTCGGCCGAGATCGAAACGGTCGAGCGCAACCGCGCCATGCTAAAGGCGCCCAACTCGCTCAATGCCTGGGAGGCCTATCACCGCGGCCTCTGGCACATGTATCGCTTCACCCAGGGCGAGAATGAGCAGGCGCGGCATTTCTTCGACAAGGCCTTGCAGCTCGACCCGACCTTTGCCCGCGCCTATGCCGGTCTCTCCTTTACTCACTGGCAGAATGCCTTCCAGCGCTGGGGCGACCGCGACCGCGAAAGCGCGCTGGCCTATGAGAGCGCCGGCAACAGCCTGCTGATCGACGACCACAATCCGGCCGCGCACTGGGCGATGGGCCGGGCGCTGTGGCTGCGCGGCGAGCAGGACGGCTCGCTCTCCGAACTGGAACGGGCGGTGGATCTCAGCCCCAATTTCGCGCTCGGCCATTACGCGCTGTCCTTTGTCCACTCGCAGTCGGGCGACCCGCAAGCGGCGATAAGCTCCTCCGACCATTCGCGCCATCTCAGTCCCTTCGACCCGCTGCTGTTCGGCATGCTGGGGTCACGCGCCATGTCGCATGTCCGGCTCGGCCAGTTCGAGGAGGCGGCCGACTGGGCGCTGAAGGCGGCGGCACGGCCTAATGCGCATACCATCATCCTGGCGATCGCCGCGCACTGCCTGGCGCTGGCCGGCCGGCTCGACGAGGCGCGCGGCTTCGCCGCCGCCATCCGCAAGACATTGCCGGACTATCGCGCCGACGATTTCATCGGCACCTTCCGCTTCGAGCCCGATGCCGAGGCGCTGTTCCGGCAAGGCGCCAGGCGGATCGGGCTCAGCTGATTTCGCGCTTGAAGTCCGCCCGTTAACGAAGTCGGAAGGAGTTGCTTAACAGTTCACCTCTATGTGACGCCCGGGGGGGTCCATGGCAGAGTGAGTATGATGAGCGACAGCCCCGACAAGCGCAGCAGTGAATGGCGCGCCATTTTTTATGTACAGGCCCGTGTCGCCATCCTGTTCGTTCCGGTGGTCGCCAGCCTGCTGATCATCGCCGCCCTTGCCGGCAATGACCGCAAATCGGTTCCCGACGTCGACCGGACGGTCACCGGGTCCGTGCGATAGGTCACCCGGGCGGCGCTCGGCACCAGTGGTCGAGCTTTCAGCGGCGGAACCCGCCGCGCCGTCGAACATTGTCTTCCAGGACAGCCCCTGGAGGACATGATGACCAGAGCTTTCGACATCAACGACAACAGCAAGCAAAATCCCAAGCGCCCGCCGCAGCCTGAGACCGGCGACGATCTCAGGAAAAAGAAGGTTGATGGCAAAGCCTTCCAGGTGAATGAGAACAGCGTCGATAATCCGACCCCCGCGCCGGTGACGCCAAAGCGGGACTGATCGCGAGATCGGGATGGCATGAAAAAAGCCCGGGCAACCGGGCTTTTTTTGCGCCTCGGAAACTTACCTCGTTACGCGTCGTCTCAATAAAACCTTGGGATCGGGCCGTTCTGCGGCGTTGTGCGGTCGCCGAGGTCGAGAAACACCTCGTCGACATAGCACCATCCCCAGCCTTCCGGCGGATCGTAGCCCTCGATGATAGGATGGCTGGTGGCGTGAAAGTGCTTGGTGGCGTGGCGGTTGGGCGAGTCGTCGCAGCAGCCGACATGGCCGCAGGTGCGGCAGAGCCGCAGATGCACCCACCATGAGCCGCTCTTCAGGCATTCCTCGCAGCCAAGCGCGCTCGGCGTCACATCCTTGATCCCGGCCGCATGTTTGCATTCGTCCGCCATCACACTCTCCTGAACTATCTCTTCGTTGAAGCATGATCTTTTTCCGAAAACCGGCCCCCACTTTTCGGGATCATGCTTTGAGGCGAGACGGTTTGGCTGCCGTCCCGCGCAAGATAAGCATGCAGTGCCGCGACCACCTGGGCGCCTTCGCCGACGGCCGCTGCGACGCGCTTGACCGAGCCGCAACGCACATCGCCGATGGCGAACACGCCACTACGGCTGGTTTCCATCAGACCGTGTTCCGGCCCCAACTCCGATCCGGTGCGGATGAACCCCTTGGCGTCGAGCGCCACATTGCATTGCGCCAGCCAGTCGGTGTTGGGGTCGGCGCCGATGAACAGGAAGAGATGCCGGATCGGGCGCGTCGTTTCTTCCCCACTGACGCGGTTGCGCCAGCGGACCTTGGCAAGATTGCCGCCCTCGCCGTCCAGCGCCTCGATCTCGGTCTCGGTCAGCACCTCGATGTTCGGCTGCGCCTTGATGCGCTCGACCAGATAGCGTGACATCGAGGCATCGAGGCTGCCGCCGCGCGCCAGCAGCGCCACCTTGCGCGCGTGGCTGGCGAGGTAGACCGCCGCCTGGCCCGCCGAATTGCCGGCGCCGACCAGTGCCACTTCCTGGCCGGCGCAAAGCCGCCCTTCGATGGGTGACGCCCAATAATGCACCGACGTGCCCTCGAACTGCGACAGGTTGGCGACTTCGAGGCGCCGATAGCGTGCGCCGCTGGCGATGACGACGCTGCGCGTGCGCACCGTCTCGCCGTCGCCGACATCGAGCAGGTAGCGGGCGCCCGAATTGTCGGTCGCGGCGCTCAACAGCTTCGCCTCGTCGGGGATCACCATTTCGACGCCGAATTTCTGCGCCTGATTGTAGGCGCGTGCCATCAGCGCCATGCCGGTAATGCCGGTGGGGAAGCCGAGATAGTTTTCTATCCGCGAGGAGGCGCCGGCCTGTCCGCCGAAGGCCCGGCAATCGAGCACGATGGTCGACAGCCCTTCGGAGGCCGCATAGACGGCCGCCGCCAGCCCCGCTGGCCCGGCGCCGACAATGGCTACGTCATAGAGCGTATCGGCATCGATCGGCCGCAGCAGGCCGATGCAGCGGGCGAGGTCCTTCTCGCCGGGATTCATCAGCAGCCTGCCGTTCGGACACAGCACCACCGGCAGATGGTGCGGGTCGACATCGAAGCGTTCGACCAGGGTTTTCGCGCAAGGGTCGCTGCCGGAATCGAGCACGCGGTGCGGTTGGCCGCTGCGGGCCAAAAACCCTTGCAGCCGCAAGACGTCGGCATTGCCTGATGGTCCGATGATGATCGGCCCGCTGGTGGCGCTTTCCAGGAGCCCGACGCGGCGCAGAATCAGCGCCCGCATTATGCGCTCGCCGAGATTGGCCTCCTGCACCATCAGGTCGCGCACGCGCTGCGAGGGGATGACGAAGGCCTCGACCGGTTCGGCGGCCTCGGCATTGACCAACGATGGGCGCGCCGAAAGCTGCGCCAGCTCGCCGACGAAGCTGCCGGGACCATGGGTGACGATCGTCTCGCGCCGGCCAAGGCCATCCTGGGTGATATCGACCGTGCCCGACAGCACGACGATCAGGCCGGGCGCGACATCACCTGCCTTGATGATGTGCTCGCCGGCGGCATAGGCGCTGGCTTCGCCGAACCGGCGCATGTGGTCAATATCTGCCTCGGTTAGCGTGGGAAACGCCTGATCGCGACGGGCGCCGAAGATTGCGGTGCTGGACTGGGACATGGATGCGAGCGTAGCGAAGCAGCCGCGCACTTTGAAGCGGTTTGTTCAGCGCCTAGCCGCGAGGGGAGGTTTGGCTGATGGCCGCCACGCCGTCGCTCTGCAGTGACGGGCCGCCGCCTCTCACGAACCCGTTCTGGTTTGCGGCAGCATGCGCTTGAGCACGTCGTCCCTGCGGATGAAATGATGCCACAGCGCGGCGGCCGCGTGCAGGCCGGCAAGGATGAGGATCAGATTGGCGCACAGGCTGTGCAGTTCCCTGATGAACCGGGCTGTGTCGCGGTCGGGCGAAACCGGAGCCGGAATGGTGAAGAGACCGAAGAAGCTCAAGGCGTCACCCCTGTACCAGGTCAGCAGGATGCCGAGCACCGGAATGGTCACCAGCAGCGCGTAGAGTAAGAGATGCGCGACCTTGGCCGCCCATCGTTCCAGTTCTGACATTTCCCGCGGCAGGCCCGGTGCTCCCAGCGTCAGGCGCAAGCCGACGCGGATGACGACGAGTGCGAACAGCAGCATCCCAAACGAAATGTGGAACCACCAGACGAGTGCGCGGCCGGGATCGCCACGTGGAAACAGGTCCTCCAGGTAGGTCAAGCCATAGAGGCCGATGACAAGGAGAAACACGGCCCAGTGAATGGCCTTCTGCGCGCCTGTATAGGTTGGGTTCATTCCGGCCATCCAGTTTTAGATGGCTCTAAACTAGCCGCGATCATGTCAAAGCTTTGTCGCGACAGCGGTCCTTTTCGGCCGTGTCCGGCCGGACGACGATGCCTCGGACAAAGAAAAAGCCCGGACGAACCGGGCTTTCTTTGTCTGCGTCTCTGAACCATCGAGCGGTTCGAAACGGGAATTTGGTGCCCAGAAGAGGATTGCGCTCTTAGGCCTCTTCGTCATTGATTTCTATCATAAATTTGGTTCGCAGTCGAGCCTCTGTAACACAGTGTCGTTACGCAGAAGCATAAGAAACCGCACTGCCCACTTTAAGCGCTCCGACCCCCCGTATTTAGTATTTGAAGGAAATTGAAACACATCATATGGTGTCAGCACCAGAGTCGGGCGCTCATCCGAGGTTTGAGGCGATGATGAATCTCAGTGAAGAATTTATCGAGAAGGCAGCACACGATTTTCGGCGCAGGTTGGGTCTGGAAGGGGTGTTGGCTCCGTGCATGTTCAATGTGCTTGAAGCATTCCAGCAACGGGGCCGAAAATTCAGCTTTCGTATAGCGACTGTCGGGGAACTAGGTCAGGGCGAAGCGCTGATGGACGAGGCGGCGGATACGCTAATAGTGCGTGAGAGCGTCATGGAGGATGTGAGGGCAGGACGGGAACGGGCGAGGTTTACCATAGCTCACGAGCTTGGACATTATCTCCTTGGGCATAAAGGTATGAAGGAGCGGACCCAAAGACTTACCGCCTACCCCACGGCACGCGATCGCATTGAAGAAGAGGAAGCGAATGTCTTCGCATCCTTTTTTCTAGTTCCCACGCTCTTGGCAATCGATGGCACATGCCCAGAGGACATAGCAATGCGCTTCCAAGTCAGCCCTTCGGCGGCTGAGATCGCCTTCGCAAGGATTGCGCGGGCCAAAAGGAGGGCTACAGGCCAGCGTCGTCGACCTCCCGATTCTGTCATTGATTTCCTGAAAGAAGCCAGGCGGCGCGGCCATCCCATTCGGTCCAATCTTTCTGAATTTGACAGCGAAGAGGCTGATTGAGGTCTAAGCCGACTTTGCCGCTGGTTCATCCGGAAGGCGCGTGATGCCAAGCTTGCGGGTGCCGAGGGCTTTGACGAGTGGACCATTACGTGGGTGGTTGGGCATACGGACAGTGAGCGGGCTAAGAGCCTCGACCTCAGCCAGCATGGTTACGCGGGGCAGGACCCGGAAAGGGCGAAGAGAGCGCTTGTAGAGGCCGTAAAGCTGCCATCTTAAGCACGTTGTGCCCAGAAGAGGATTGCGCTCAGGTGCCCTCTAGTAATTGATTCTATTACCTATTTTCGCGCTTCCCAAGCGTTTGTTACAGTAGGGTAGCACAGGATCGGCATACCATCGCGAACTCATTTGAGGCTCCCCGGAGAGACCTCCCCCGCCATTCCGGACTTCGCTCCGCCGCCTTTCATTCACAGGAGAAACCAACCAATAAGCCTCCTCCGGGTCCCCGGGGGGAGCTCATCGATGATAGACATTATCTCGGAATGAATGAGGTCCGAATTGAACTTCATGGATGGGAACGGGTTATCCAGGGTCATCGCATAACGGGCAGAATGACTAACCCGACTTAGAGCTGCACGATTATTTGCCTGAGACATGAATTCTAAGAACAAGGCGTAGCTCTCCAAAAGCCGGCCTGCCGATATCCGTCCTGCTTTAGAGAGTGCGTTTACTATCCGTTCCGAAGGAGACGTATCTAAGTGCTTTAACAGGCTGGAAATGAATTTATCTTCATCATCAGGTGGAGACTCAGCAGCGTCAACCATGCTCAACATGCATGAAAAATACCAAATCTTTCGGCTATGCCTTAGCTTAATGTTGCGTGTACACCAATCTTTATTCTCTTCATCGATTTTAGCTTTGTACTCAATGCAGAGAGTTTTGAAGTACCGGGCAATATCATTGCATAACGATAAGGCATGGCGCCCGCTTGTTCGGTCAGCACTTGCATAGGCCCCAAGTATCTTTGACCGCACATCCATAACAGGTAAGGATCCCCCGGCTTGGCGGCTTTCGCTCAATATCAAAATGCGTTTCGTGAGTTGGCTGCTGTCGTCAGCATCTCCGCCTATGGCTTCGGCGCGGGTAAGCTCTTCCAGTGAGGTAGGCTTTGTTAGGTCTTCGCCCGCTGAAACCTTCACGCCAAGAGCTTCCGAAAGTCGTTTCCGTAGGTCCTTATCGTGTGTCTTGTAGTTTTCAAGCGCACTGGCACTGTTAGCAATTGGAATAACGTCGAAATCGGACGCCTCCAGCGCTTCGAGTCTCCCTACAGAGCCGACAACTGCAAAGCATAGATCACCGTGATCTATTGACCTTTCCGATAGAAAAGTATCGATCGTGTCGCGAGCCTGCTGGATCAATTTATGTGAGAGTTCGGCCGCCCTTGTGTAAATTGCAAGACGATCGCCTTTGAGACAAGCCTTTAGGCACTCCATGCTCCCCCCGAAAATTCTATGTCTTCCCAGCCATTGGCTCTCTTAGAAAAATCTTTGCCATCTCCTCGGCCGGCACTGGGGATGATAGGTGCTTCGATTTTCGATAACCGTGGGCAATAGTATAAATCTGTGGGGGCTTGTAACGAACAACGTCCTTCGTCGCAACAGTGGAGCCATTAAGCGAGTGCAAAACTTCCGCTTCAGTAAGCTCTAAAGTTTCTGTGAGAGACAGGCGGCAGAAGCGATCTCGGATTGAGTTTGACCAGGCAGATTCGAACTCAACCACTTTTGGACGATTGATAATTCGCCTGTAGATCAGCGATTTCGCCCGCCAGAACCTAAAGAGCACCTCAGAGTCACCCCCCCTCACCCTTAACCCTGAAACAAGGTCGTTTTCGAATGCGCAGGAGACGGCAGACGGCGTGGGAACTTTGAGTCCAAAAGCCAATCCTGTCCGCCTAATTCCCTCTAATGTATCGGGAGTAAAGGGAGAGTGGATGAGTCGATGTAAGACCATAAGATCGTAATCGAATGGCTCATCAGCACGGTCGAAAAGGGCCAGCAGCTTGCCGCTATCGATCGATAGAGATTTTATGAGTCTGTAGAGCGACAATCGAGATGGTAGTCTATGGGAACCAGTTACCATCATGCATCGAAGTTGGCCTGAATCCACGCCGGAAACTTTTGAGAACCCGGCTTCGCCAGTATGCGATAGTGGCCAAGTTGCTATGTCGTGCAGTAAGCCCCATACTACCGCGTACCTCTGTGCTTCCTCGGACAATTGCAAGTGTATGGCAAATCGTTGTGCAGCTTTCGACACTGCCACACTGTGGTTTGCGCGAGTTCCGTCAGGCGTTCGTGTTACCGCAGAATCTGACCGTTTTAGGGGAAACCCACTAACGCTCGCGAATTGTAGGGATAAGATACCCAGGAAGCTTATGTTCCCGAGTCTCGCAAACGCTGGATGCGCCATCAGCTCATGAGCCGTACCTCGAAATAGATCGAGGTGTCTCGCCTGCAGGCCAATCCTACCTGGTGACATCGTTAAGATGCGTCTCCCGCCGCCGGCCGCTTCTGATGGTAGGCGACCAAATCACTTATACCACATTATTGCTACTTGGACACAGATGGATCGTTGTTCACAATTTTCAATCAGGCAACATGTCGCAGAATGTCGGCGTGAGGGGCATTCAACCGGCCGCAGCGACCCTATTAAGCCATGTCTTAACCCGACCGACGATGTGCGTGTCTATCGGCGTTTCCGTGAGCACTTCGATCTTCTAGCCAACCCTCCAAGTGAATCCACGGCGATTGCAGCTACCCGCCAACAACGATAACGCGGACCGAATTACGTTGGCGTAGACAGCACCCTCGCCCAACGCAACAAATACGCGGCCAAATCAATTTTTGGGGTCAACCACGCGAGAGGTCAACCTTGTGGGAGCGGCGACGATCTTCCCCCCGTGCCCCCAAACCCGGCTTAAATGGCCGGCAATGCGACAGCCTTGGCCGAAGCCTAGTCGGGCGCAGCCTCGAAGGGCAGCATCTAAAACGCTCCTCACGAGCTCAGTCTCATTAGGGCAAGCCCATGTGAGTCCGCCAAATGGCCTGCCAAGCAGTGTCACATGAATGGTCTCTTGACATTTCGCCTCTTAGTCTCACATAGTGGTCTCACATAGACACCAATGGGAGACCCAATGTCATGACAACAAGCACACTAGTCGGCTACGCCCGCACCTCCACCACCGATCAAAAGGCCGGCCTTGAGGCGCAGCTTCGCGACCTAGAGCAAGCGGGATGCACCAAGGTGTTTCGCGAAGAGATTTCCTCAGTGGCCACCAATCGGCCACAGCTTGCCGCAGTCCTTGAATGGGTGCGTGAGGGTGACACATTGGTTGTCACGAAGTTGGACCGCCTAGCACGCTCCGTGGCTGACCTCGTGTCGATCACTGCGGCCTTGAAGGCAAAGGGTGCAGGCCTTCGCATCCTGGCGATGAACCTCGACACCGCCACTCCCACCGGAAAGCTGATGTTGAACTTGCTGGGCTCAATCGCCGAATTCGAACGAGAGCTAATGCTGGAGAGGCAACGCGAGGGCATCGCTAAGGCGAAGGCGGATGGGAAGTATGCGGGAAGGCAACCCACGGCTCGCGCAAAGGCAAAGGAGGTGTTGAGGATGCGGGCAGAGGGGAAATCTGTTAGCGATACGGTGGCCGCGTTGGGCATCAGCAGGGCAAGTGTTTTCAGGATACTGGCGGGACACGCTGAGGCGGCGCCTACGAGCTAGGTGGATGGGAGTGGGGAAATGCATGTGAAGGCAAAATGCCTGGCGGCTGGTGCCGCCCTGTGGCTCGCGTTGATGGCCTCTTGGCCAGTTGCCGCCGAAACGGTGGACGTGAAGTATCGCGGCCCAGTGGACCTCGCCAAGTTCCAATGCACCGGGGAACTGGACAGCAGCGTGGTCAAGCGCGTCTGCTACAACGCCGAGCACTCCTATATGCTCGTTCGGCTTAAGCAGGTTTGGTATCACTACTGCGACATCGACCAAGGCACGGTGTCGGCGCTGTTGACCGCAGAGTCCAAAGGAAGTTTCTACAACTCAAACGTCAAGGACTCGGGGACGGGCGGCAAGTTTGGCTGCCGGGACAAGCCGGTGCCAGAGTTCTGAGGAGGTCGAGACCGATGGTTGGTTTGGGACTGGGAATAGGTTTAGGCATGGCCGGCAACCAGCGACCTGCTAGGCCACGCGACAGCAACGAGGTTCCAACTACCGCGCTCCTGCTCCAAGCGCTTGTGACGGCCGGCGTCCATGTGCCTGAGGGTGCCCGGATCGTCACGGTTACCCTGCCATGGCTGGCTATCATGGCCGAGATCGCCAAAGATCCGAAATTCCTCTTTCATTTCGTCCAAACCCCTCGCAAGTTTGAAGAGTTCATTGCTGGGGCCTACGAGCGTGCCGGCTATGATGTGATACTTACTCCGCAGCGAGGGGATTTTGGACGGGACGTCATCGCATCGAAGGATGGCTTTGGGTCCGTCAGGATACTTGACCAAGCGAAAGCATATTCGCCCGGCCATCAAGTCGGGCACGATGAACTTCGGGCGATGCTAGGTGTATTGTCCGCCGATCAGAATGCATCAAAGGCCGTAATTTCTACGACCTCAACATTCCAACCGGGCGTGCTTACCTCGCCAGAATTCACCAAGTTCATGCCTTATCGCCTAGAGCTAAAGGATGGTGCCGCCTTGGGTGCTTGGCTTGAGGAGCTACGGCAAAAGAACCCTAGCCCGTAGGGACTGAATGAAGCATGTGCAACCTCTACAACATCACCACATCGCAAGAGGCCATCCGCCAGTGGACCGGCGCTTTGCGGGACATCTTGGGCAACCTTGAGCCATCCATAGACATCTATCCCAACCGCCCCGGCCCGGTGGTCCGCAATGCGCTGGACGGGCAGCGGGAGCTTGCCAACCTGCTGTGGGGCATGCCGACTCCCATTGAGCGTATGAAGGGGAAAGCGGACTATGGCACCACCAACATCCGCAATCCGCAGTATGGCCATTGGCAGCAGTATGTCGGCGTCGAGAACCGTTGCGTGGTGCCCGTGACGAGCTTTGCGGAGCCCAGCCCGACACCCGGCGACAAGGACCCTGAGACAGGCATCCAGCGGAACTACTGGTTTGCTCTCAATGAGGACCGCCCGCTGTTCTTCTTCGCGGGCCTCTGGACGCCGTGGCATGGGGTTCGGAAGATCAAAGACGGCCCCGGGGATTTCGAGCTTTACGGCTTCATGACGACCGCACCCAACGCACTCATCAAGCCCATCCACGAAAAGGCCATGCCGGTTGTCCTGAGGACGCAAGAGGAAACCGAGACTTGGCTTACAGCCCCTTGGTCAGAAGCTAAGCGGCTACAGCGCACGGTCCCGGATGATGCCCTTGTGGTTGTCGAGAAGCCGGCCACACAGATCAAGTTTCCGCTTGGTGGCGACACGTCGAGCGGTCAATTGTCAATGCTCTAGTGGATAGATGGAGAGGCGCGGATGTTGGATGGTGCAGGCAAGGTCGTTGTTCTGCTGGTTTCTATTGTTGCGATTGGGCAGAATGGTCTGACGGAGGCCGCTGAAACATCCTCTTGTAAGAAAGAGTTTCTTCCCGTCGAATTGACCTGCCCCACCAAAGGCTCCCCGTTGGGGACGCTCGTGGAAATGAATTGCGAGGGCCTTGCGACTAAGATTGTCGTCAGACGGGCTTCTACGGACCCGTCCGCAGGAGAGGTTTTAATCTTGGACCCAAAAGATCACTCCTATAAGGTATTGGTAAATTTCTTGAAGAAGGAGCCCCGGACGGCTCTAGAAAAGACACAAAACTCAAAGATCATCGAGAGCTACGAGAAACTTGCTCGAAAGAGTTGCGAAGGCACCCCCGCAAGTCGTCTCATTGTAGGCCGAATGATAGCAGACAATCGAAGAACACTTAACCTTCCGTAGCTAGCCGCCTAGGTCGATCACGGATCATCGTCCTTCCAGATCACCCGCTGCACCATACGGACTTCTAAAAGCCGCCTCACTCGTATCTTCAAGCCCTCCGATGCGCTTGGCAGCAGGATATCAACGTCAAGGTCGCGACGTTTGCACCGCTCGCAGCGCATGTGCCTGTCCACATCCCAAAACGGAATGTCCCCGACTAGCTTGGCGAGGTCCCCCGGCAGATAGTGGCGGGTGATGTTGCAGTTCATGCACCGGATGCGGACTAGCTGCCCAACCTCATGCGCTTTGCACAGGGTCTGCACAAGGCGGCGGGGTTTTCTGGGCTGCTCTGGCATAGGCAAAAATAGGAATGAGTTCCTCGCCGAGTCAATTCGCCCTTGACATTTATGTTCCCTTTTTGTTCACTATGAGCATTCATGTTGGAGTAAGCGCTAATGGACCGCATCGTGACACTCAACAGTCGCCAGGAAGCCGCCCTCCAGGCCCACGCCGAGGATTTCGTTGCCGTGCACAAGGGCGATGTGATGAAGGCGCTCAAGGAAATGATCGTGCTCAACGGCCACCTCCAGGAACGCCTCGACGCGCTCACCACACCACGCCGCGCGATGCGCTAGGAGAAACCGCAATGGGCACCATGCACTTTGACGCCGAAGCAAAAGCCGAGCTGCATTCCGAAGCCGTGAAGCTCATCGCCCGGTATGATAGCCCGCTTGAGACCGTGAAGGCGCTCATGGCCTACAACTGCGAGCTTGAGACTCAGATACTCGCCGTCGCCCACCGGCATCCGGGAATAGTTTCCATTGCATATGACGATACGTCGCCCATGCTGGGGTGACAGGAGCAGCGCTCAATGCATGACCTTATCGCTTTCATTGGGAGTAACTCTGCGCTGGTAACCGCCAACCCGGCAGCCTTCGCCACGTTTGCCGTGCTGTTCGGAGGCGGTGGGTTTGCGGTCGGGCGCTATTTCTTGACGGAGCGCATTGCCAATCTGGAGAGCCGAATTGCGCGACGCGACGATGAGATTACGGAGCTGAAGGCCAAGCAGAAAGCACCCGAGCCGGAGGCCTCTACGGTGCCTCTATTCGAGATGACCGAGGTCCTTCCCCCTCCGCCGCTCAACTTCAAGGACCTTCTAGTTCAGCGGAAAGAGCGCCTCCATGTCAGATAACTTGATGCCACAGCAGAAGGCACCCAAGCTAATCGTTGTCACCGCCTTCGACCGAGATGAGACAGGGGACCTCCAGCCTGTCTTTGGGCCTGCCGAGCAGCAGACCGAGGACCGGGCGATACGCACCGCGAAGGGCCTAGCCGTGAAGCATGCCGGCGTCATTGCGTGGTCGCGCGATGCCAACCCCTCGCTTGGCGAATACGGGGAGCCCACGACGCTCTTTGTAGGTGGCGACGTGCCGGACATGGAGTGATGACTATTCGGGGTAAGGTCGTCCGTCAGGACCTAACACATAGCGAGGGTTGTTTCCGCCATTCAACTGGGTAGCCTTCGCTACGCATGATGCCGATTGCAAGCATGCTCGAAGCACCGCTGATTTCACCACTGCTATATCGGAATAGGCATCGTTGTATTGGCTTGCGTACCATCCGCCGCAAAGGCCCGCGAGCAAGATTAAAGGGTAGCCGTAGCGCCGCGTAAATTGCTCAAGGGCTGACCTTCGTAGCGGCTTAGCCTCCCCGTCGAGAAGGTAGTTGATCCCCCCTGCGGCTACCAAGAAGCTCACCAGCGTCGCTGAAAGTATCCAAACTGCATTCGAGTTTCCTTCGCCAAGAATGGCATGCGAACCGATACCGACACACACCGCCAGCGCTGCGGCTACCAAAAGGATCACACCATAATACAGAAGGATTTCGAAGAGGCCGCGCATCACCTCCGTCTTGGGGTCACGCTGCAATTTCCGCTGGTCGAGGAATTCGGCCTTCTCCGCAAGTTGCTGCTCATAAGCTGCTGCTTCATTGGACATTGGTTTCAACCCTGAGGCGATGGCCTGCGGTTCGCCCCCGCAAGCAAGCCTCCCTTGACCCGTGATCGGGGAGTTGGAAAACCAAGCCTAGGCCGGTCCCTACGGCCTTTAGTTCGCGAGAACCTGGACATACGCCGCAGGCTCCCCGACCAAAAGTCGAGGTCGGCATCATTCCGGTCGATGCCGTACCGCTAGGCTCAAGGTTTCCACGCCTCGGAACGCCGCGTCTGCGTTCGGTCGCGATATAACCATCGAAAGCAGCTTGAGAACACTGCTGCAAAAAAACTTCTTGGGGGTCGCTATCGGAGGATATGGAAAGCGCCTATGTACGCAGCTGAGGCTTACGCTCAGGAGAGCGGGTCTCCTTTGGAATACGGACTCGGATTTTTCTTACAGCCCTACTTCGATCGTGATCCGTCAGGATGCACGGCCTGAGGGCGGCTGACTTATCCCGACCAACCGTAACCCAAAGGAGTGACTATGCCAGCCCTCAACAATCAACCGTATAAATCTCGCGAAGAGATCACCGTGTTCTGCGTTGTAGCTCTCGCAGTGCGAACAAAGGGATATGGCGGGGTCTCAGCCTCAGCATGTATCCTTTTTGGGACCCAAATCACCAAGACTATCAAATGTAGCCGGGCGGCAGATAGACATCAGTGGCACGCCACCATCAAGGCCGTTCTGCTTGCGCTGGAAACAGCAAAACCTGGTGTTCGTTTGATTGTTCACGTTTGCCTCAACTCAATCGCGGATGCATTTCGCCGCGAATTCACCGGGCCAAACGGTCGCCCAATGGTGGATCACGATACCGGACGAGAGGTCATCGAATACGCCAAAGCGCACGATATCGAATTCACCGTTGTCTATGCCCCCAAGGGGCCTGAAGCGAAGAGCCTTCAGAAGGAAGCCAAAGCAGCAGCAAGGGCGCGGCTCGCCGAGTTAGAGAGCGAGGGAAGCCGATGACAAAATCCATGTCTCGCGTAAACCCCATACTCGTGTTGGGTTCTGTCGAAAGCCGGAACTGCTGCATCCCAGGATGTTCACGTCCTTCGTCAGCCACCGCAAGGAACGGGGTTGGTCAGTTTCATTGCCGATATCACATTGTTCGCAGGGCGCGTTTCGGGTCGTTCTGGGCTCCAACCATCCGTGCGGCCGACCTGAAGCCGTATCTCAAAGCGGCTTCATTTTGGCTTGCAAGGGAGCAGCAGAGCAGCGCGGTGTCTGCAGCCATCCAAGAGTTGAACTGGACTCTAGCCTTCGCGGGTCGAGTAGCGCCAGCGACGGACTTGCTGGGGAAGCCGGCGATTTATAGGGCTAACATCGCATTCGCCAGGCTGCGCGAGGCCGGCGTTACGCCCAGCCGAATGTTGGCCATCTATCTAGGCGTAAGTGCGCTAGTTGACGATGACCTAGGTTCGCACCGCATACGTGAGTTCAAGATTGTACAGGCTGCGAAGGGGGTTCACAGGCTTTCATCGGGCTCCCACAAGACATGGGAAATGTACAATCCTCTTGGACCGACCGTCCATACGGAGCTTCATGTCTACCCGAGATCCTCCGGCATCGTCTTGCGCAAAATCGGAGAGAAGTTGGAGAAAGCTGGGGAGCCGCTGGTTCTAAAAGCATTGCCGGAAATCCTCGCCATTAAGATAGACCGCTTCGGCGTTCACCCCTCCCATCTCCCTGGTTGGCGGCCATCTTGGGATAGGCGTGGCCGGTAGAATGGTGCGCAAATCCGAACAAAACAGTGATGTGGTAAGCCATCAACGTGCCAACATGTTGAACCCCGAACGCCAGTCTAGCGTGCGCTTATCTCGCCCCATATGCTTAGCGGTTCCCTGATGCTTCCTCTCAGCAGCCGAGCAAACGCAAGACTTAAGGCCAAGGGTGATGGGGATGATTTAATAGCTACCCTCACCACCCCAGACATGTTGTTCAACCCTTGGGCAACCTCAAGCGGCCCAAAGCTTTGCGCCATCGCCACGGAGGTGACGCAATGCGTTCTTGATGCCACCTCAAAGGAGGCTGGAAGCCGAGTAAGGAAACCTAAGGCCGAGGTGGTGGAGAGGACTGCAATGATTGTCTCCTCCATCATCGCGAACCTTATGCTCCTCCATGCCAACCATGTGTGGGGGCAGTATCTCGCCATGCCAATGAAGCACACCGTAGTGACCCGCTATGATCGCCGTGGCTTCGGTATCCTGCCCAAGGTGGTGGAGGGGATGGAGCGGGCTGGGCTCATCATGCAGCATCCTCCTGTGACCCATGTGCGAAGGACTGGCATAGAGGCTACTGGGTGGCTTAGGACCGCCCTGGTGGCCCCTGAGGTCCGTGTTGCGGACATAGGGCGTGCCGAGGGCGAGGAGGTCATAAGGGTCTCAGCTAGGACAGGGAGGGACCCTTACGGCAACAGGCTACCTCCCGTCTTGGTGGACTATGAGGACACTGAGGAGACCTTACGGCTGAGGGGTGAGATGGATGAGATCAATGCCTTCCTCGCCACCCAACGCATTGAGGTCCATGGGAAGACTCAAGCTGCCTACAGGCTAACTCGTCGCTTCCTCTTGCGGTCGCCATCAGACATCAGGGCGTTTGACCTCCATGGGCGGCTTTACGGTGCCTTCTGGATATCGATGCCGAAGGCTCAACGAGGTGGTCTAACGGTCAATGGGGAGCCCATCGCGGACCTCGACTATGCCAGCATGTTCCCGAGGCTAGCGTATGCCCGCGTGGACACCGAGCCGCCAACAGGGGACCTCTACGCCATCCCCGGCCTTCAGGATCATCGAGCAGGGGTCAAGGCGGGGCTTTCCGCACTTCTGTCGACTGAGACAGAGATGACCCGATTGCCTCCCAAGGTGAAGGCAGCCTTGCCGGCTGGGTGGACGGCTTCAAGGTTCCGCAATGCAGTCGCTGAGAAGCACCCCGCCTTAGTGCCACTCTTCGGCCAGGACATCGCGCCGGACCTGATGTTCACCGAAAGCACCATCTTGGTTGCCGTCTTGCTGCGGCTGGCGAGGATGGGGATAGCGGCCCTACCGATGCACGATGGGATCATGGTGCCACGCTCAAAGGTTAATGAGGGGATGACGGTGATGGCTGGCGGAGCCCGAGGGATTGTGGGCATTACGCTCCCAGTCGCCGACAAAACCCCAGCTTGATTGCTTCTCAATTTCGCAAACAAAGATTCGACAGCTCTACCTGCTTGGCGCTACGCTTAGTTTTGGGGTTGTTCTTGGGCCATGTCTCGCATCTCTTTAGTTCGAGTCCTGTTGTGTCTTGCATCGGTGCTGGTGGAAACTCCGACGGCTCATGCTGGCCTGAAATTTGAGGCCGGGCAGACTGACGCCGGAATCCGCTATATTTTTGTATCCGGGGATTTCGCTTTTCAGGACGACCTCACGGTCTTCGAGGCGCTTGCACGATCCAATGCGTCGGTCGCGATAACTTTCCAATCACCTGGGGGCAATATCCAGAAGGCAATGGAGCTTGGCCGCCTCATCCGCAGACTCGGCCTCAGTACGGTTCAGTTCAGGGCTGTCGAGTGCGCTTCGGCCTGCTCTCTGGCCTTCCTTGGTGGCGTGATACGATACGCCGAGCCGGGTTCAATCGGCGTCCACAAGTCTTCATTCAGTGGCGACTTTGCTGGTAACACAGAGGACGCGGTTTCGGGTATCCAGCAAGTCACTGCTGACATCATCACTTATATGATCGAGATGGGGGTGGACCCCGCACTACTTCAGCTTTCGCTTCAGTATGACAGTGACGACATACGCTATCTTTCCAGGAGCGAGATGGCGAAATTCAAGGTCACTACCTCGGACGCACGCCAACCGCCTGCCGTCAGCGAAGCACCAGCCTCATCGCCATCTCCATCGCCGCCACAGCCACCCGTGGCCGCTTTGCCGCCAGTCCCTGCAGATTCGTCACTAGCGATCCCACAGGCGCATACCGGTCGCATTAGGCACCCCAAGGGGGCCGCCCCGCTAAAGGCTCTTGCGGATGGAAAGTCCGCTACCCTCATTAATCTCCGTAACGGGAGCCCGGTTGCCATCCTTGGCAATGTGGCTCGCTGGTATCGGGTGCAAGCCAACGGTCAGGTTGGCTATTTGCACGACACCTGGGTCTTTGTTGATCAGTATGAGAGCGGACCATTCGAGCAGCGTCACATACAGGTCAAAAGCTTCGATAACCTCGCGGATGCCTCCGCCTATGTTCGCTCTGCCCCCATTCCGCTCTCGGCCTATCTCGCAACCAACGGATGGTTCGCGGTCACCCTCGAAGACACTTTCGAGCAGGTGATGGCCAAGAACCTCGTGGCGGAGCTAAAAGCGCGAGGCGCTATTCCTGACGACGCGTATATGACTCTTGGCAACACCTATGTCCGCAAAGTCTGCTGCCGTTGAGAGAGCCGCTGGGGCTCCCTCGAAGCGTCGAGTTCATTGGGTGCCTTGCGTAGGCCTTGTTCCATCATAGTTGGCTCCGGATTGTTATGTTGTGCCCCAACCGATCAGCCGGCATCGGGCGACAGGGCAGGCAGGGCAAACGGCGGCCCCCAGATGTTTCTTGGAAGCAACATGCGGCGGACCCTCAACGCGCCCCGCCAGATCACGAGGTCTTCCCCATCATGGGCATGGAGCCTGAGGGGATTGCCGGCATGGGCCACCGCCGACCATGCACTGAGCAGCTCCAAGTTCTCATCAGATAGAAAGGCTTGCAACGCCAGGAAATCGGCGTGGGCTTCCTGGAAAACCGCTGCCGCCTCTTTGATGTGCCGGGCCACCAAACTCAATTCTACGCTGGGCTGCGACGACACCCACCAGAAGGCGTCCTCATAGGAGACCCACCCCAAGTGGCCGAACGTCATGGATGCCGCCGTGATGCGACCCTCGCACGACGCCCCCCGCTTGCTGCCTCGAAGGACTCGTCCCCCTTGGACCGGCCTTGAGCCGAAGGGCGTCTTGATGCCTACCATCTTGCTGCCCAGGCTTTCCACTTGGTCTTCGACTGACAGGAATGCACCATCAGCGGCAGCGCGATAAATGGCCTTGCAGACCAACGGGGACAAGCCTGCCTTCAGGTTCTTCACAACCTGGTCATAGCTCCTCGCCCAGGGCTTCAGGTCTCCGGAGAGCGCCAGCATTTCGCGAGGGCGCTCCCAGTTGTCTAGTAGGAATATCTCGTCGGCCCGTCGCTGCTCACGCTGCTTCGCGTCCGCGATGCCTCTTCCGAATGAACCATCCTCGAAATACTTGTGACCGCAGCAATGGCCGACCGCGTGGAGGGTCCCGCCGACCGACGACCAAATTAGGTGGCCCTTCGCATACCGGGGGGAGTTCGGGCTACAGATGGGGCAAGGTGCGAGGCCTTTGCTCCTGACGAACTCGCGTGGGATCACGAAGTTTGCCAGCAAGACCTCAGCGCCTTCCGGAGCAGGGGGCTCATGGGTGTGATGCCGCCAAGTATGCGGCTCACCGAAAGCCCGAATGTGCTCCTTGAAGTCTTGTACCAAATGGTCGGGACGGTACTCGAACGCTTTCTTTGCTTGGACGGACATTGCGTGTCACCTCGCATGTGGTTGCCCTAAACGTCGCGTCCTCCCGACTCGCTTAAGTGAACCCTAATGAAAGCCGCCGATTTCCGCAACGTAATGACAGGCCGTATCGCCGCTAAAGTGAAGGACATGACAGGAACACTTGCGAACCTTTGGCCAACTGTCCGGATCAAAAGGGGAAACCTCGCCGCTATTCTGGGATCAACGGGGCCAAGATGGTCGCGCCAGCCGGAGCGCTCGATCCCATTTGCCTTTGATAGGGCTGACCAGTATTAAATGTGGCCCGTTAAGCGGGGCCGGGAACCGAGTCGGCTTTTAGATTTCATGCTCAGCTAGGATAGGTATGGCATATCTTGAGTA
The DNA here is from genome assembly GCF_056402995.1 of Mesorhizobium sp. P3_A8. Lineage (NCBI taxonomy): Bacteria > Pseudomonadati > Pseudomonadota > Alphaproteobacteria > Hyphomicrobiales > Phyllobacteriaceae > Mesorhizobium > Mesorhizobium sp. P3_A8. The sequence goes on from NZ_JBFUGI010000001.1 coordinate 778,306, forward strand.
CGCACCCACCTCGACGCTATTTTACTATACCGATATAGGCGGCTTCGAAGGAATAGTGCGGTCTAAGCAGCTCTGGCTGTCGGACATAACGGCCTCCAACGACCCGCGAGAGCTAGCGCTGGGGGAAAACTTCTTAGCTGCGGCCGTGAAGGCCTATAAGACCGATGAAGTATTAGGAACCTCGAACCGTGACATGGCCGAATTTCTTGCCGAGGTGCTCTCGTCTCGAAGGAAATCAACATACTTCTCATGCTCATTTGCACTGGCGCGGGATTCGTTGCCTCTCTGGAGGGAGTATGCGGGCGGCGGAACTGGCCTCTGCATCGGATTTAGACCTACCGCAATATCCTCCATTCCTGGTCGGATGCAGCTTGTTCGCTATGAGCAAGATGACATGAAAGACTTCTTCCGGTCGGTTGTCTTACAGATAGCGGCGAATATGGGGAAAACCCGGACGGTACCCCGGGTCTTGGCAATGGCTGAAGCGTTTGCCCTGATCAGTTCTATCAAGCACAGGTCCTGGGAATACGAGCGCGAAGCCAGAATCATTGTCAATCAGCGCAACTCGAAGCCCGACGCTGCGGAGATCATTACGCAGATGGTGAGCCTACATCCCGATGGCCGGGAAGTTCACTGGCGAGAACCGATGACGCGCCGATCACGTGACCGCGACGTGGGATATCTGCCGTTTGAGTATGGCCGATATTCCGGCGGCAAAGCTGACCCTCGGCGATCGATTGAAAGTGTTCATCTTGGGCCAAAGTGCCTGATGTCGTCAGCAGAGGTCGACGCCCTACTCGTTGCCGAGGGTTTTGCAGGATTTCGCGTGTTAAAATCAGAGTGTGCAGTGCAGTAGGCTGGGAGCGGGTCGGCACCTCCAAAATGGGTCGATCACTCGGGCGCTCCAATTTACGCGGCAGCGGAGGGACTTGCCCCCCGTGCCACCTCCAGACGTTCCAAACGGCTCAGCCTCGTGGGGATTATTATCAGGATCGAGTGGGCGCCTAGACTCCCCCTGAAGTCGTCGGACGGGGCAAGGCAATGAAGCAGTACGTGGTCTATACGCGAGTCAGCACGGAGGAGCAGGGCCGCAGCGGGCTAGGCCTGGAGGCCCAAGAGCGCGACATCAAGATTTTACATGGAGACGTTCTCCGAGGTGCCGTGGGAGGTCACAGGGCGCTTCCAGGAGTGCTATCGGGGGGCAGCGACGACAGGCGCCCTCGCGGAGGCTATCAAGCTGGTGCGAGCGACAGGGGCGGAGCTTCTGGTCGCCAAGCTGGACCGCCTGAGCCGCGACGTGGCTTTCATCGCCACCCTCATCGAAGACAAGAAGGTTCGCCTCAGGGTGGCCCAGATGCCGAACGCGGAGCCCTTCCAGCTCCACCTCTATGCCGCCATGGCGGAGCAGGAGCGGAAGTTCATCTCGGAGCGCACCAAGGCGGCCCTCAAGGCGGCCAGGCTCAATTGGGTGGTCTCCGGGACAAGACCATGAAGCGCAACCAGGCGATACAGAGGAAGGCGAAGGCCGAAGCGGAGAAGGCTATGAGGATCATAGGCCCCTTGCGGAGCGCCGGTCAGACCCTCACCGCCATGGCCGAAACGATAAACGACATGGGGGCAAAATCCTCACGAGGAGGCAAGTGGTCCGCGACTCAGGTAATGAGGGTGCTGGGCCGAACCGGAGCATTAGCGGGTCAGTCCCTAAACATGAAACCCAATTGGCTTCCGATCACAGGTAGTTCCATCGCCATCCAGTAGAGAGGCACCATCCAACATGCGGTGATAGCGAACCCTCCCGCCATGGAAAGGCCCTCTTTAAACTGGTTAGGCGGATAGAATCCTCCACCGTAGGTCTCTCGCGGCTTCGGCTTGTTGAACCGCTTGTCTAGAGCGGTTCACGGCTTGATGGAATCGAAGGGGATTCCCGATTTGTCGGTTTTGTGATTCAAGATGCTGGCTGGAGTGGAGGCCAGCATCTGATGACCCGACCTCTTTCCAATGACCTTCGCGAGCGAGTTGTGGCGGCGGTTTTGAGTGGTGAAAGCCGCCGGTCTGCCGCCAAACGGTTTGGCATTTCGATTTCGGCCGCTGTGAAGCTGTTGCAGCGTCATGGGACGACCGGCTCGGTAGCACCGGGCAAGATGGGTGGGCATCGCAAGAGGCTACTGGAGCCGCACCGTGCCTTCATCGAGGCGCGTATACGTGAGATGCCGCATCTGACGCTGCACGGTCTGAAGGATGAGTTGGCTGGTCGCGGGGTCAAGGTCTCGCACAACGCGGTGTGGCTGTTCCTGCGCCGCGAGGGCCTGAGCTTCAAAAAAAACGCTGTTCGCCCTTGAGCAGGCACGCGCTGATATTGCCCGCAGGCGTCAGCGATGGCGATCTTGGCAGACCGGTCTCGATCCGCAATGCCTGGTCTTCATCGACGAAACCTGGATCAAGACCAATATGGCTCCGCTGCGAGGCTGGGGGCCGAGGGGCAAGCGGCTGCGCGGCCTGGCGCCGCACGGCCATTGGCGCACGCTGACCTTCCTGGGCGCGCTGCGCTGCGATCGGCTCGCGGCACCTTGCGTCTTCGACGGACCGATCAACGGCCAATGCTTCCGCGCTTATGTCGAGCAGCAGCTCATCACCGTGCTGAAGCCCGGCGATATCGTCGTCATGGACAACCTGGGAAGTCATAAGTCGGCGGCCATCAGGCAGATGATCAAGGCTGCTGGCGCCAGGCTTTGGTACCTGCCGCCCTACTCTCCGGACCTCAATCCGATCGAGCAGGCCTTTGCCAAGATCAAACACTGGATGCGCCAGGCTCAGAAACGCACCGTCGAGGACACTTGGCGCCACATCGGCCACATCGTCGAAACCATCGAGGCAGCCGAATGCAAGAACTACTTCGAAAACGCCGGGTACGCTTCCGTCAAAACGTGAAAGGCGCTAGTGCACCGCCCGTATATGCCCCGCTCAGAATGAAACCGTAGGTAAATACTAGAAAGAGCGGTCCTGTCACCAAGCCGCCTAGGAAGGGCATACAGGGTTAGTCTCACCGTAGTTTTTGAACGCGAAGATCACTCCGGCAACTGGACCAGTTAGGATCGCAAGTACGATAAACAGCTTCCTTGTTTCTTTGTCCACCATCCCACCTCCTTTGTAATCTCCGGCGTTTCAACAGCGGCGGCGGGATCGTGTCCACGCCTCGAAGCGCCTTAGTCGCGTCCTACTTTATTAGCGGGCGGGGGGCCATGCGGGAAATCTATCCTCACCCCCAGAGCCGAAGACGCCTTCTCAATGATCTTGTGCAGCTTCTCGTAGGTATACGTATGTAAAACATCGATTAGCGTTCGATAGCTTGGGAACTCATGGCCCGGAATGGCGAACGCAATGATGGGCTTCACCGTCAGTAAGCTGTCCTTCAGCTCGACCCCCATAGAGAACTCAATGTCTCTCCCAGCGCCCTCATGGGCGTACCGCTTGTTCCGTATCTCCATGATCCGGTCGTGCGTCGTCCTCAGCTCTCCGGTCTTGTAGACTGCATTGCGGTCGAGCCGAGGAAACTCTCCAGCGGCCTCCGTGAAGAGACGGCCGTAAGTCACACTGAAGGCTAACAACAAGCCGTCAATTTCCAGCACGTTCTCCAGAGTGACTTCTCTCTTGAGAGTTTCCATCCTGTGAAGATAATGGTCTGCGTTACTCACGCACATCATCACATGCCCGAATCGAACAAGGGCTTGCATGTGGCGGTTGCCTTCGATCCCTTCTTGGGTCAGCGTCACCATTCTACGTAGCCTTCAATGCGTTTTTCGGGACACAACTCTGGGAAACAGCGCGTAGGCCGCGTTCGCCTAAGCGTCGGTATTGGCCGCATTAGAACATTGGCGAAGAGGGAGGGAAACTCAGCTAGACACAATGAAGGCGGGGAACTTCTCGAACGCTTCCACCTGAGCCTTGAGGCTCACCCCGCCGTAACTTCCACCCACTGTCTTGGAGGCATGGCCGCAGATGCCATCCAACACGCTGTCCTGAATGCCTGCCTCTCGCCCAATCGTCTTGAAGAGATGCCGCCAGCCGTGATTGGGGGCCACCGCCTTATCTTTGACGACTTCCCGCACGAATTCCGTGATGCGATTCTTTACGCTTCTCCGCACCCCTCTCGTCTCCCCATCTTTCCGTGGCTTCAGGAAGAGGTAGCCGGCAGGGGCGGCCGTAACGAAGTCCGCGAAGCCCTGCTCTATGAGGTGGCGATGTAGAACTACCAACCGCAACTCCTTATCCTTTACAGTGCCGGCCTCTGGCGTAATCGTCATCACCCAGTATTCGCCTTCCTTGCGGATGTCCTGCTTACGCAACTGGACGATCTCCCCAAGGCGACCCCCTGAGTAGGCACAGAGCCATGGCACCCAGCGCTTGGCGGCCACCAACTTGTCAGACTCTCGACCCTTCCGGTGATGATGGAGACTGTGGGCAAGGATCGCCTGGACCTCTTCCGGGGCGAAGCCTTTGTCGCGTGTGCGGACAACCTTCGGTCGGGTCACAGTGATGGCCTCAGCTGGGTTTCTTGGCAGCTTCAGGTTAGCGACCGCCCACTTGAAGACGGAACGGAGCCCGGCAATGTCGCTGTCACCTACAGTCTTGGGGCTAACACCCTGCGCAAGCCTATGGTCCTTGAAGGCTACAAGGTTAGTTGGAGTGACCGCCGCCGCATCGTCATTTTCAAGGAACTCGCTTAGGCGAGCCGCTGCGCTTTTGTAGCTTTCGTAGGTGCTGATGGTCCGGCCGGCTGTCTTCGCCTCAGTCCACCAGCCTTCTACAAGCCCCGTTATAGAGATCGCTGCGGCCGGCCCGGTGGTAGTGGTGGTGGAATTCGTAATCTCCAATGGAGGAAACCGGCTTGCCTTCGGGTCCGGCGAATAATCGCCCGCTGTCTCCCGGTCTGCCTTTGTGAAACCATCCTTTAGGGAGCGAAGCGTTTCACGCGCAAGCAACTCGACCGACACAGGATTGACGTTAAGAAGTCCGCGACGAACGAGAATTTGGTGGGCCGTAGCCATCGCGGGGTCGCGGCCTGAAGGGTCCGTTTCAGCCTCTAGCCTCGCCATCGCATTCTTATAGACCCCGCCACCGATGTCTCCAGTGAAGGCGCTCTCTGCGTCAGACAGGTCCGGGTCTATCTCCGCCAGAGACCCCCAGGCGTAGACATCACGGGAAAGCGCAACGGCCTGCCTGTGCGACAAGAGCAATGGCGGCTCTCGGAGGCCTTGCCACACGGTTTCCAAATAGCCGGCTACTTGGGCCTGGCGCACCTTGATTTCGCTTGGCGTGGAGGCTCGCAGCGACACACGGATGGCATGATCCTTAGAGGTGACCGTTTTCCTTACGACCTGGAGGCCAACGGGAATGTGGAGCGTGACGCCCACCGCACGGTTCCGCACGTCAGCCGGGATACGCTGGTTGAATTGTTGATTGATGGTGCCTTTTCGTTTCACGGGTTTGACCAGCCGGAAATGCATTGTCGCACACCTTTGTAACACATAGGGGTGAGCGCAATGAATTGAAAAGGCTTATCTTCTTGATCCCGTTGGTAGTCGGGAAAAAATGGTGCCCAGAAGAGGACTCGAACCTCCACTCCTTGCGGAACACGGACCTGAACCGTGCGCGTCTACCAATTCCGCCATCTGGGCTGGTGCGGGCTCATGTAAGCGGGCAAGCGATGGCTGTCAACGCGCTTTTTTCAAAGCCGTTCGCAGCTTGCCGGCTTAAGGACCTTCAACCCTCCAGCACTTCCTTCGACGCCACGGTCGAATCGGCGTTGAGCTGGTAGATGACCGGCACGCCGGTGCCGAGTTCCAGCTTGACGATCTCCTCGCCCGACTTGCCGTCCAGCGCCATGATCAGCGCGCGCAGCGAATTTCCGTGCGCAGCGACCAGCACGGTGCCGCCGCGCAGCACGTGCGACTGCATATCATGCAAATAGTAGGGCCAGACGCGGGCGCCGGTGTCCTTCAGGCTTTCGCCGGCGGGCGGCGGCACGTCGTAGGAGCGGCGCCAGACGTGCACCTGCTCCTCGCCCCATTTCTTGCGGGCATCGTCCTTGTTGAGGCCGGAGAGGTCGCCATAGTCGCGCTCGTTGAGCGCCTGGTCGCGGATCGTCTTCAGGTCGCTCTGGCCGACCGCGTCGAGAATGTGCTGGCAGGTTTTCTGCGCCCGGATCAGCGCCGAGGTGAAGGCGATGTCGAACTTCAGGCCGCGCGCCTTGAGTTTCTGCCCGGCGGCCTTGGCCTCGGCATGGCCCTGCTCGGTCAGGTCGACATCGCGCCAGCCGGTGAACAGGTTCTTCAAATTCCATTCGCTCTGGCCATGGCGCACGAGCACGAGGGTTCTCGACATTTTTTGCTCCCTACAAGAGCAATTCCAGGAAAAGTGTGAAGCGGTTTTCCGTCCGGAATTGCGTTAAAACAAAGAGGTTTGGATGGTCCGCCTCAGCTCAGGCCGAGCACGTCCCGCATCGAATACAGTCCCGGCTTCTTGCCATGCGCCCAAAGCGCCGCCTTGACGGCGCCGCGGGCGAAGATGGCGCGGTCCTCGGCATGGTGGGACAGGGTGATGCGCTCGCCGGTGCCGGCCAGGATCACGCTGTGGTCGCCGACCACCGAACCGCCGCGCAGCGTGGCAAAGCCGATCGAGCCTTCTTTTCGCACGCCCGTATGGCCGTCGCGTGAACGCACGTCGTTGCCGGCCAGCGCGATGCCGCGCCCGGTGGCGGCGGCCTCGCCAAGCAGCAATGCGGTGCCCGACGGCGCGTCGACCTTGTGCTTGTGATGCATTTCGAGGATCTCGATGTCGAAATCGTCGGCGTCGAGCGCGCGCGCCGCCTGTTCGACCAGCACCGCCAGAAGATTGACGCCGAGGCTCATATTGCCCGACTTGACGATCGTCGCATGGCGCGCCGCCGCTGCGATCTTCGCATTGTCGTCGGCCGAACAGCCGGTCGTGCCGATGACATGGACGATGCGCGCCTGCGCCGCGTAGCCGGCGAATTCGACCGTCGAGGCCGGCGTGGTGAAATCGAGTACGCCATCCGCCTTGGCGAAAACCGGCAGCGGATCGTCACTGATCGGCACATTGATGATGCCGATACCCGACAGTTCGCCGGCATCCTTGCCTAGATGAGGAGAATCCGCGCGCTCGACCGCGCCGATGACGCGGGCGCCTGGAATGGTGTGGATGGCGCGGATCAGCGTCTGGCCCATGCGGCCGGCCGCGCCCACCACCACCAAGCCCATATCGCCTGCTTCGCTCATGTGCTCCTCACAGCAGTCTTCTTCGCACGCGTGGCCCGGACCGGGGTTTGGATCGGCTTGCTGTCATCGACAAGCCCCAGCCCCTTCTTGCCCTGGATGCGGTGGAAGCGGGAATAGATGCTGTCCGGGTCGGCCATCAGCGTCGCATGGGTGCCTTCCTCGACCAACCGTCCCTCTTCCAGCACGATGATGCGGTCGGCATTGACCACCGTCGACAGACGATGCGCTATGACGATGGTCGTGCGGCCTTGCATGACATGGGTCAGCGCGTCCTGGACGCGGGCCTCCGCCTCGTTGTCGAGCGCCGATGTCGCCTCATCAAGCAGCAGGATCGGTGCCTGGCGCACGATGGCGCGGGCGATCGACACGCGCTGGCGCTGGCCGCCGGAGAGGGTCGAGCCGCCTTCGCCGACCGGCGTATCGTAGCCTTGCGGCTGCTGGCGGATGAACTCGTCGGCTGCCGCCTGTTTGGCCGCCTGCTCGATGTCGGCGTCCGTGGCCGACAGGCGGCCGTAGCGGATGTTGTCGCGGATCGTGCCCTCGAACAGATAAGGCGCCTGCGCCACATAGGCGATCGACTGCCGCAGCGAATGCTTGGTCACCTTCGAGATGTCCTGGCCGTCGACCTCGATGCTGCCCTGGTCGACGTCGTAGAAGCGCTGCAAGAGCGCCACCAGCGTCGATTTGCCGGCACCCGAGGCGCCGACGATCGCCGTCACCTTGCCGGCGGCGGCGACAAAGCTCAGATCTCTCAGCACCGGCATGTCGGCGCTGTAGCCGAACGTCACATTGTCGAAGCGCACCTCGCCGGTGGTGATCCTGGCCTCGACGGCATCGGGCGCGTCGCCCTGTTTCGGCTCCAGGTCGAGCAACTCGTAGATCATGCGCGCGTTGACCAGCGCCCGTTCCATGCCCACCTGTGTACGCGCCAGGCGTCTTGCCGGGTCGTAGGCCATGATCAGCGCGGTGATGAAGGAAAACACCGCGCCCGGCGGCTGCCCAAGATACAGCGCCCGGTAGCCGGAATAGGCGACTACGGAGGTAATGGCGAGACCGCCGAGAATCTCGGAAATCGGCGACAGCCGCTCCGCGACGCGGGCGATCTTGTTGTTACGCTGCTCGGCCGTATCGGCCATGATGCCAATGCGGCGCGCCAGCTCGGCCTCCAGGGTGAAGGCCTTGACGATCGCGATGCCTTGCGTGGCCTCCTGCACGGACCCGTTCAGCCGCGAATTGATCAGCACGGATTCCCGGTTGATACGCCGCAATCGGCGGGTGATGTAGACGACGGCCCAGATCAGCGGTGGTCCGATCAGCAGCGAGCTGAGCGACAACACCGGGTCCTGGTAGATCATGACGCCGACGAGAGCGACCAGCGAGACCGCGTCGCGGCTGATGGAGGTCAGTGTCAGCGACAGCAGGTCGCGAACGCCGCCGACATTCTCGCTGACCTGTGCCGCCAGCCGGCCGGAACGCGTGTCGTTGAAGAAGTTGACGCCGAGCTTCATCAGATGGTCGAAGGTGCGTTTCTGGTAGCGCGCCACCAGGTTGTTGCCGATTCTGGCCAGTGCCACCGCCTGGCCGTAGCCGGCGAAGCCGCGCAACAGGGAGGCTCCCATGAAACCGGCGCAGACCCAGAAGATTACGTCGCTGCGCCGCTCGACGAATATCCCATCGATCATCGGGGCCATGATCCACGCCAGAAAGGCAGTGGTCCCGGAAACAATCAGTAGGCAAGAGACGGCGACGACATAGGTCCAGCGATACTCATTGCCGTTTTCAGCGAGGATGCGGCGGAGCACCGCTGTGACCTCGCCGGGCCGGGCTTTTTGTTTGTTGGGAGCTTGAAGTGTCAAATCGGGAGCGCTTTGTGGTTTTCCGCCTCGTGGGACCGGGGCTGCAAATTCGGCACCCCTCTTAACGCCCTGCGGCCGGATTGCCTATGCCCGCACCTGATTAACTTCGTCGCGGGGACCCGAGCGCTTCGCGCTGGCTGTCAGGCCTGCCACCGGCGGCCCGCCGTCTGGACGCCGAACAGCGAGGGATTTCGGGCATAGGCGGCAAGGCCAAGAAGCGCCGCCAGCGGATGGGTGATGACATAGACGGGCATGGTGCGCATCAGCGCGCTGTGTGGCGCCTTGTCCTCGAAGGCAGCGCGGAAATTGCCTGCTTTCAGCGCCGGCACAATCTTTTGCGCGATGCCGCCGGTCAAAAACACGCCGCCGCGGCTCATGAACACCAAAGCGAGATCGCCGGCGGTGCGCCCGAGGCAAGTGACGAAGGTCTCCAGCGCTTCCTCAGCCACCGGATCGGTCTTGGCCAATGCCGCGCCGGTGACCTCGGCCGGCGTGGTGAAGGGCGACGGCTTGCCGTCCGCCTTGGCCACTGCGCGGTAGACGTTGACGAGACCGCGCCCGCACAGGATCTGTTCGCCGGAAATGCGGCCTTCGAGCTTCTCTATATGTGGGAACACCTGGAAGTCGCGGGCCGAGCGCGGGCCGATATCCATATGGCCGCCCTCGCCGGGCACCGGAATCCAGTGGCGCAACGCATAGATCAGCCCGGCGACGCCGAGACCGGTACCGGGACCCAGCACGACGCGGCCGGCATTGGGCTCCGGCGTGCCGCCGCCGATCTTTTCCATATGCTCTTCGCCAAGCGCAACGACGGCCAGCGCCTGCGCCTCGAAATCGTTGAGCACGACGATGTCGCTGAGGCCGAGATTGGCGAACATCTGTTTGGGCTTGACGACCCAGGGGCAGTTGGTGAGCTCGATCTCGTCGCCGTCGACCGGGCCGGCCACCGCCAGCACCGCCGAATTGGGGCGGACCGACGAGCGGTCGAGGACCGCCGCCTGAATCGCCTCGTCGATGGTGTTGAAATTGGCCGTCTGGACGATTTGCGGCTCGGTCGGTTCGGAATTGGCGTCGAGCACGATCGAAAAGCGCGCATTGGTGCCGCCAATGTCGCCGATCAGGATCGGAAACCGCAGCAAAGTATCGTCATCGCCTGTGCTTGGCATGCTCTCGTCCGTCTCGGCGCCCCTGACGGCGTATCGCCGTTCTTTCGTTGACTAGCGCATGAGTTTGAAAAGGGAAACGGTTTTCGAACCTGGCAGCGCGCGCAGTGAGCTTCTGCGGCCAAACGGCCACTGTTTCCCGAAAAACAGCCCCCTAAACCGATTGAGCCGATCGATGGCGCAGCGGCGATCAGTTCACGGGCGGCCTCGGCCGGGGAACGGGCGCGCCCATTCTGGGCGTTGCCGCGAAAGCATTTGCCGCGCTTGGCAAATCGCCGCTGGCCGTGGTGGCGGGCTGCGACGGTGCTTCCGGTTCGGGTGCGGCGACCACGACCGGCATGGCGCCGCCGTGATAGGTCGCGGCCTCGGCCGAGGCCGGCCCCGGCGCGTCGAGCACGGCGCGGCATTCCTTGGGCAGGTTGGCCATGGTCATCACATCGCGGGCCTTCGGCGCATCCGGGTTCTTGTTGGGTCGCCACGGTTCCTCGGTGAACCACCAGGCCAGCGGCTTGCCGCAACCGTCATCATCCGGCGTTGCTTCCTGCGCCTTGCAGTTGGGCGAACCCGGCTGGCAGCCGATGCGCATGTGGAAATGATAGTCGTGGCCCCAGAACGGCCGGATCTTGCGCAGCCAGGTGCGGTCACCCTTGACGGTGTCGCAGAGTTTTTTCTTGATTCCGGGATTGACCAGGATGCGCTCGACTTCCGGGTAGCTCGCCGCCCGCTTCAGAAGTGCGGTATGCTGCGGCTTCCACAATGCGTCCTTCACCAGATGCGTCTTCTCGTCGACCATCAAGGTGGCGCTGATCGATTCGCGCTGCGCCATGGACATGGGACGACTGGGCATCGGCGTCAGCCAGATGTCGGCATCGAGCCCGATCTGGTGCGAGGCGTGGCCGGTCAGCATCGGGCCGCCGCGCGGCTGCGAGATGTCGCCTATGAGCAAGCCGGGCCAACCATCGGCCGCCGCGTCGCGTGACAATTTCTCGACTACAGCGATCATCGCCGGATGACCCCAGCGGCGGTTGCGCGAGGGCCGCATCACTTCCCAGGTCGGGCCATCCATGGGAATGGCGACGCCGCCGGCAAAACAACCCCTGGAGTAGAAGCCGATCGACTGCGCCGCGGTCGCCGCCGGCAGTTTCTCGGCGCCGAACAAGTCCTTTGCCCGTTCCTCGGCCATTGCCGGCTGCACGGCGAGACCGGTCAGGCCAAGCAGACCAAGAGCGGCCGCCAACAGATACGATTTGCCGAAATATGGACGCATCGCTGAGTTCATGAAACCGGATCCCCACCGCAATCCCAGCCCGAATCATAGCACGCCGCGCAGAATGCTTCGATCGTCAGCCCTTCATCGGACTGCGCGCCTCGCCGTCGCGCCAGTCGCCTTCTGCCCACATGTGGTCAAAGGCGGCGCGGTAATCCGGAAAACGAAAGCGATAGCCCGCCGCCTTGATCGCCGCATTGGCGACACGCTTGTTCTCGCCATAGAAGGACCGCGCCATGGGCGAAAGTTGGGCGGTGTCGAAGGGAATTTCGGGCGGAGCCTCGACGCCCATCAGCGACGCGGCATAGGTAACGACATCCTGCGGTGGCGCCGGCTCGTCATCGGTGACGTTGAAGATGCCGCCCGTGTTGCCTTCGGCCAGATGCCACAGCGCGCCGGCAATGTCGTCGCAATGGATACGGTTGAACACCTGGTCGGGCTTGACCAGCCGGCGCGCGGTGCCGTTTTCCAGGTTGACCAGCGCATTGCGGCCCGGCCCGTAAATGCCGGACAGGCGCAGGATCGCCACAGCCTGGCCGATCTCCTCGCCGAGCTTCAGCCACGCCTGCTCGGCCGCGACCCGCATGACCGAGCGTTTCGATACCGGCCGGCACGTGGTCTTTTCGTTGACCCAGGCTCCGCCATAATCGCCATAGACGCCGACGGTCGAGAGATAGCCAATCCATTCCAGCGCCGGCATTTGGGCGATCGCCTCTCGGGCGGCACTCAACACGGGATCACCGGCCTCTTCCGGGGCGACCGAAATCACCAGATGAGTCGTTTTGTTCAGTGCTTCGGCGATTTCACCAGTCAGAACGCCGTCGAACAGCAGCGGGGCGATACCAGCCTGACGCAGCGCCGCGAATTTTTCCGGCGAACGCGTCGTGCCGAAGATCGTACTGGGCTCCGTGTTGGCGCGGGCAAAGGCCTTGCCCGAGTAGCCGGCGCCGAAGATCAAGATCTGCTTTTCGCTCATGCATGTGCCCTGGTTGGCCGCGCCATGTGCCATTCGTCACGCACCGCCGCATCATTCTCGGTCATCAAGCCGGTCGCGGCCCTTTCGGCATATTCGGCATACGGCACCAGCCGCGCCAGCGCCCATATTGCCGCGCCGCGCACCAGCGGCGAGGCGTCGCTGAGCAAGGCGCGCACGGTATCGGTCAACGAGGCCTCGCCGGAATTGCCGGCGGCGATCAGCACGTTGCGGATGAAGCGGTCGCGGCCGATGCGCTTGATCGGTGAACCCGAGAGGAAGATGCGGAAGGCCGCGTCGTCCAGTTCGAGCAGTTCGGCAAGCGGCGGCTCGCGCAAATCGCCGCGCGCGGCGAGTTTTGCTTCGGAAGCCGTCTTCGCGAACTTGTTCCAGGGGCAGGCGGCCAGACAATCGTCGCAGCCATAGATGCGGTTGCCGATCTTTTCGCGGAATTCATGCGGGATCGGCCCCTTGTTCTCGATGGTGAGATACGAAATACAGCGCCGCGCATCGAGCCGGTAGGGCGCCGGGAAAGCATCGGTCGGGCAGGCGTCGAGGCAGGCGCGGCAGGAGCCGCAATGGTCGATCTCAGCGCGGTCGGGCTCAAGTTCGGCCGTGGTAAAGATGGTGCCAAGAAACAGCCAGGAGCCGTGTTCGCGGCTGACCAGATTGGTGTGTTTTCCTTGCCAGCCGAGCCCTGCGGCTTCCGCCAGCGGCTTTTCCATCACCGGTGCGGTGTCGACGAACACCTTCACGTCGCCGCCGGCGCGCGCGACGATCTTGCCGGCGATTTCCTTCAGCCGCCCCTTCATCACCTCATGGTAGTCGCGGTTCTGCGCATAGACCGAGATCGCACCACGGTCGCGCTTGGCTTGCAGCGCACGCGGATCATGGTCCGGTCCGTAGTTCATCGCCAATACGATGATTGACCGCACTTCAGGCCAAAGCGCCGTCGGTTCACTGCGGCGCGCGATCGTCTCGGCGATCCAGTCCATCGAACCGTGAAAACCGTCGGCGACGAATTCGGCCAGCCGGGCCGGCGCCAGTGGGATCGCATCGGGAGAGGTGACGGCAACGGCATCGAAGCCGGCGCGATGCGCCTCCGCGTCGATCAGCGCGCGCAGTTTTGCGGCGTCAGAAGTCGAGGTCCGCATAATGCGACACCGGCGACAGGCCGCGCACGCGGTCGGTCAAGAGCGGCCTAAACGAGGGCCGCGACTTCACCCGCGTGTACCATTCGCGCGCAGCAGGGTGTTCGCGCCAGTCGATCTCGCCGAGATAATCGAGCACCGACAGCGTCGCGGCGGCCGCCAGGTCGGCATAGGTGACCCTGCCGCCGGCCAGCCAATGGCGGGTGCCGGCCAGCCAGTTGGTGTATTTCATGTGCTGGCGGATATTGGCGCGTGCCGCACGGATGGCGCCCGAATCGGGCGAACCGCCACCCGCCGTTTCCGGCATGACCGGCTTCAGCACGCGTTCGCGCACCAGATGCCTTGTGACCTCGCTCTCGGCCTTGTTGAGGTACCAGTCGGTCAGCCGGCGGATTTCGGCGCGCTGCATCGGGTCTTCGGCGAACAGCCGTTTGTCGCGCTTCAAGACGCCGCGCGTCTCGTCGAGATATTCAGCGATGACGGTTGCGCCGACGATCGGCACGTCGCCCTCGGCGAGCAGGATCGGCAGCGTGCCGGCCGGGTTCAGCGCCAAAAACTCCTTGCGCCGCGTCCACGGCTTTTCCTCGATCAGCGCCAGCTCCTCGCCATACTCGCCAAAGGCAAGGCGGACGAAGCGGCAGGTGGCGAACATGGGGTGATGGAAAAGCGTCAGCATGGTTCCGCGATGATAAAGCGCACTGGCGAATCGCCGGGCGCACCGGTAAGTCTTGGCCGCCCGGTTAGCGGGCCGTCAGGGTGTTGCGACCTATAGGGGGACTTCAACGCCATGACAAGCAAACCGTTCTGTTAGCCGTCGCGCAAAGCCGAGGTAGCCATGGAAAGCCAGACCATCGTCGAAGCCCTGCTGCTCGGCCTGCTGGAGGGGCTGACCGAGTTCATTCCGGTGTCCTCGACCGGCCATATCCTGCTCGCCGGCCATTTCCTCGGCTTCCATTCGACCGGCAAGGCCTTCGAGATCCTGATCCAGCTCGGCGCCATCCTGGCGATTCTAAGCGTCTATTTCCGCCGCCTGTGGCAGATGCTGCTCGATCTGCCGCATGACCGGCTGACGCGGCATTTCGTCATTGGCATCCTCATTGCCTTCCTGCCGGCGGCGATCATCGGCGCGCTGGCGCATGATTTCATCAAGACCGTGCTGTTCGAATCGCCACGGCTGATCTGCATCATGCTGATCATCGGCGGCGTCATCCTGCTGGCGGTGGACCGCATGAACCTGAAACCTGTCTACCGCGACGTCGAGCGCTTCCCGACCCGGCTTTACCTGCAGATCGGGCTTTTCCAGTGCCTGTCGCTGATCCCCGGCACCTCGCGCTCCGGTTCGACCATCGTCGGCGCGCTGCTCTTGGGCGTCGACAAGCGGGCGGCGGCGGAATTTTCGTTCTTCCTCGCCATCCCGACCATGGTCGGCGCCTTTGCCTTCGACCTGTTCAAGAACCGCAACGTGCTGAGCAGCGCCGACCTGCCGATCATCGCCGTCGGCTTCGTCGCAGCCTTCATCACGGCCTTGGTGGTCGTCCGCTACCTGCTCGACTACGTCTCGCGCAACGGCTACTCACTGTTCGGCTGGTGGCGGCTGGTGGTGGGGATTGTCGGCCTGGTGGCGTTGTTTATCTGGGGGTGAGGTGAGGAGTGGTCCGCGACCTCCTCGACTTCGTCATCCACGGGCGGAGCAAGGAACGGCTCTCCCACTAATTCCGCCCATAAAACGCGTTCTCGACATGCACCGGCCAGCGCCACGGCAGCACCGCGACCATGTCGAAGCGCATCGACAGCTTTCCATAATCCGCCTGGCGCGACAGCCAGATATCGGCGGCGCCCTCGATGCGGCGCTCCGCTTCGTGGCCGATCGCTTCCATCGCCTCCATCAGCGTGCGACGCGCCTTGACCTCGACGAACAGCACCAAGTCGCCGCGCCGAGCGATCAGGTCGATCTCGCCGAAGCGGGTGCGATGGCGGCGCGCCAGGATGCGGTAGCCCTTCAGCATCAAAGCTGCCGCCGCCAGCCATTCGCCGCGATGGCCGCGCCGATAGGCCTTTTGGCGGCTGGCGCTCGGCCGCTCAGCCACCGTCGCCTTCTCCTGAGGCATCCTTGAGCTCCAGCAGCCGCCGGTAGAGCGCCTGCTTCTGGCCGCCGGTCATCTTGGCGGCTTCCGCCGCCGCCTTGGAGGCCGGCATTTCGGCGGCGAGCGACAACAGCAGCCGGTCAATATCGGCCGGCTCGTCCGGCTTGGCCTCGGCGGGACCGACGCAGACGACGATCTCGCCTTTCGGCGTGTCGGCCGCCGCATAATGGTCGGCCAGCGCCCGCAGCGTGCCGATGCGCATTTCCTCGAAGGTCTTGGTCAATTCGCGGCCGATTGCGGCCTTCCGCTCACCGCCGAGGACTTCGACCATGGCGCCGAGCGACTCGGCCAACCGGCGCGGCGATTCGAAGAAGATCAGTGTTGCCGGCACGGCTTTCAGGGCTTCCAGCCGCGTCAGCCGCTGGCCTGATTTGACCGGCAAAAAGCCAGCGAACAGGAAGGCGTCCGACGGCAGACCGGATGCCGTCAGCGCGGCAAGCGGCGCCGATGGACCGGGGATCGGGACGACGCGAATGCCATGGTCAATCGCCTCGCCGACCAGCCGGTAGCCGGGATCGGACACCAGCGGTGTGCCGGCATCGGAAATCAGCGCCACGCTCTGGCCGGCCTGAAGGGCTGATATCAGCTTCGGTCCGGCCTCGCCGGCATTGTGTTCGTGATAGGCCGTGGTGCGGCGGCGGATGCCGTAACGGTCGAGCAGCACGCGCGACACCCTTGTGTCCTCGCAGGCGACGATGTCGGCGGCGGCCAGCGTCTCCAGCGCGCGCAGCGTGATGTCGGCGAGATTGCCGATCGGGGTCGCCACCAGATAGAGCGCCGGCTCGAGCGGGCGGGCGAGGATTTCGGTCTGCCCGACCACGTAGCTGCGCCTGCTCGTCTCATCGGTCACTGATCAAGTCTCCGTTCAGCCCTGTTTGGCCTGCCAAATCTTGTTTGGCCTGCCAAATCTTGTTTGGCATGGCTGGCGCGGCCTTGCAAAAGCTGTCGTCGATGTAAGGAACTCGCCATTCCTTTGCCACAGTAGGGAACGAAACCGGCATTGGCAGATTTAGCCCCTGATTCCCCGGGAGGACAGGATGGACAGCCTTAAGATACAGGATGCTTTCGAGCCTTACTATGCCGGCCGCAAGCGCGTTGCCGCCGCCAGGGACAAGCGCCTGCCAGCCAAGACCGACACCAGCCTGACCAAGCAGGCGACAACCGCCTTGCCGACGAATGTCAGGCTTTCCGACAACGAACCCGACAGCACGACGGAGCACTGACCGGACGATGCCCAATCGCTTCGATATATTCATCACCCGTCTTGAAACAAAGAGCGCCAGAGACGGCGTGCCCCCGCATCCTATGAACGACCAGCACAGCGTTCGCCGCGAAAAGGCCGACGCCAAACCGGCCCGGAACGGAACGGCGCATGCCGAGAAGGATCGCGGCAAGCGCCGTTTCAAGCACGACGCCTGACCATAGCGCCCGCCGCGATTGCTCTCGTTTCGTCATCCTGAGCGAAACGACGCGGCGCAGACCCGAGGATGACGAAGGTCTGGTTCAGCCCAGATACCGTGAAACACGCGCCTTCAGAAGCTCAATCAGCTCCAAATCCATGAATTCGTAATCGTCCGGTATGTCGAGACAGATGACGCGGGCCTTTTTCAAGCTCGTCTTGAATTTCTTCTGCAGCTTGGTGCGGTGCGCCTTTTCCATGACGAAGATGATGTCGGCCCACTCCACCAACTCATGCGTCAGCGGCGTGTCGGCATCATGGTTTGTCCCGGCCGACGCAACCTCGATATCCCGGCGCGTGGAAAACACCTGCTCCGCGGTCGGGCTGCGCAAACGGTTCTGACTGCAGACGAAGAGGACGTTTTTCACCAGCTCGTGGCTTCCTGGTTCAGCGACCTTGCGGCTTCGGCACTACTCATCGAACATTTCGCGTATCGACTTGGTCAGCGGTATGTACTGGTCAAGCGTCAACCCGTAGAGTTCAAACTCCACCGCGTGCTCGCGCGGCAGTGCCCTCAGATTTATGCCGACATAAGCAAGAAAATTCCGAATTACATCGAACTCAGTCATGCCTGAGGGCTTGTGTCTCGATATAATTTTCTGATTTTTGATAATTACTGCATCGGCTTGATAAAAATCCTCGTCGGCCTGTGGCTTCGAAATTTCGGTCAATCCAAACTCGAAGACATCATCCGTGTTCACCGTGCGCAACGTCTCATGGATCAGATACTTCATGGCGCACCCACATCGGAAACAGCGTAATGGTTTTCAGCCAAGCCCACAGTGTCTTTGCCTGAGCAGAAACTACCTTTTGGCCTAGCGCGCCAGGTCCGCGACCACGGCGTCGAGCACGATCATGCCGGCCGGCGTGGCGCGCAGCCGCGCATTGCCGATCGGCGCCACCAGCCCCTCGCCCTGCAGCACCGACAGCCGCGCGCTCGACAGGCCGCGGCCGGAAAACGCCTCGTAGCGCGAGAGGTCGATGCCTTCGGCCAGACGCAGCCCCATCAGCAGGAATTCGTCGGCCTCTTCCGAGCGGGTCAGGATTTCACCACCGGTGACGCCATGGCCCTTGGCCTCGACGAGATTGGCCCAGGTTTCCGGCATCCGCTCGGCGATCGTCACCGTGCGGCGGCCATGCTCGACGAAGCGGCCATGCGCGCCGGGGCCGACGCCGACATATTCGCCATAGCGCCAGTAGGTCAGATTGTGCCGGCTCTCCGCACCCGGCCTGGCATGGTTGGAAATCTCATAGGCCGGCAGGCCATGCGCCGTGGTGATCTCCTGCGTCAGCGCATAGAGGTCGGCGGCGTGGTCGTTGTCGGGGATGATGAATTTCTTCGCCGCATGCAGCGCGTGGAACGGGGTGCCTTCCTCGATGGTCAGCTGGTAGAGCGACAGATGGTCGGCGGCATGGCTGATCGCCTGTTCGAGCTCGGCCTGCCAGTCTTCCGGCGTCTGGCCGGGGCGGGCATAGATCAGGTCGAAGGACAGGCGCGGAAAGATCTCTCGGGCCAGGCCGATGGCGTGCAGCGCTTCGTCGACATTGTGCAGCCGGCCGAGGAAGCGCAAATCCTTGTCGTTCAGCGCCTGCACGCCGAGCGAGACGCGATTGACGCCCGCCGCCCGGTAGCCGCGAAACCGTTCGGCCTCGACCGAGGACGGGTTGGCCTCCAGCGTCACCTCGATACCGTCAGGCACCGTCCAGTTCTTCGCCACGGCGTCCAGCACCCTGGCCACGGTTTCGGGCTTCATCAGCGACGGCGTGCCGCCGCCGAGGAAAATGCTGGTCACGTCGCGCGGCCCGGTGCGCTGGCGCATCGTCGCCAGTTCCGCCTCGAAGGCGGCGGCAAAGCGCTCCTGGTCGACCGGCTGGTGGCGGACATGGCTGTTGAAGTCGCAGTAAGGGCACTTGGCCGCGCAGAACGGCCAATGGATGTAGACGCCGAAGCCGGGCGTCCGGTCGAGCAGCATGCTCATGCCTCTCCCAATCTCGCTTTGGCGAATTTCTGGAAGGCGCGGGCGCGGTGCGACAGCGCTGTCGCCTGGCCGGGTTTCCAGCCGTGCTTTTCCTCGGCGCTCATCTCGCCAAACGTTTTTTCGAAACCATCGGGCAAAAACACCGGATCGTAGCCGAAGCCGAGCTCGCCACGCGGCGGCCAGACCAACGTGCCTTCGGCCTCGCCGCGATAATATTCAGCCTCGCCATCGGGGAAGGCGAGGCAGATGACGGCGACAAAGCGGCCCTTGCGCTGTTCGGCCGAGGCGGCGCCGACTTCCTGCAAGGCCACTTCGGTGCGCTGCATGGCCATGGCGAAATCGCGCGAACCGTCCGGGGTTTCGGCCCAGTTGGCGGTGTAGACGCCGGGGGCGCCGTCGAGCGCGTCGACGCAAAGGCCGGAATCGTCCGACAGCGCCGGCAGGCCGGTCGCCTGTGCGGCGGCCAGCGCCTTGATGTAGCCGTTTTCCTCGAAGGTGGTGCCGGTTTCGTCCGGCTCCGGCAGGCCATAGTCCTTGGCCGATTTGGCCTCGAAGCCGAACGGCCCCATCAAATCGGCGAATTCGCGCAGCTTGCCGGCATTGTGGCTGGCAACGACGATCTTCCTGCCATCAAGAGTATGCATCAAAGGCCCCAGATTCTCGGCTCGGCGAACTCGATCGAATTGCCCGAGGGGTCGCGTATATAGATCGAACGGCCGCCTTGCGGCCATCCGAATTCGCTTTCGATGGCGATTCTTTTCGCCGCCAGATGCGCTTTCCAGCCGGCGATTTCGTCGGCGGTTGCCGCAAAGCAGAGATGACCTTCGCCGACCGTGCCATGCGGCGGCACCGGTAGCCGGGCATCAGGTGCGGGCGGCACTTTCGTCGCCTCGGCGTTGAAGACGAGCAACACGCCGGGGCCACAGCGAAAGAAGAGATGGCGGCCTTCGACCTTGCCGAGGAGGGGGAGGCCGAGGATGTCGGTGTAGAAGGCTTCAGCGGCTGGCAAATCGGTGACGTAGAGAGCGGATTCAAGAATGGCGGAGGGGATCACGAGGCGCCCCCCTCTGGCCTGCCGGCCATCTCCCCCGCAAGGGGGGAGATTGGCAGCGTCAAAGCTGGCTCATGGCTTGCAATGTCGGTGATTGGCGAAACCCGCGACCACAGCCGATCTCCCCCCTTGCGGGGGAGATGGCCGGCAGGCCAGAGGGGGGTGCCTTGGCTCGGCATCGAAAACTACGCCACCGCCATCTGCTGCAAACTCACCAGGCGTTGAATGCCCTTCTTGGCGAGGCCCATCAATTCCCCGAACTGATCCTCGGAAAACGGCTCGCCCTCGGCGGTGCCCTGGATCTCGACGATGCCGCCCTTGCCGGTCATGACGAAATTGGCGTCGGTGCCGGCCGAGGAATCCTCGAGATAGTCGAGGTCGATGACCGGCTGGCCGTCATGGATGCCGCAGGAAATCGCCGCGACGTGGTCCTTCAGCACCTTGGCAACGCTCGCCATCTGGCGTGCTTCCATCCAGCGCAGGCAGTCATACAGCGCCACCCAGCCGCCGGTGATCGAGGCGGTGCGGGTGCCGCCATCGGCCTGGATGACGTCGCAATCGACGGTGATCTGCTGTTCGCCCAGCGCCTGCAGATCGACCACGGCGCGCAGCGAGCGGCCGATGAGGCGCTGGATTTCCAGCGTGCGGCCGCCCTGCTTGCCGGCGGAGGCCTCGCGGCGCATGCGCTCGCCGGTAGAGCGCGGCAGCATGCCATATTCGGCGGTGACCCAGCCCTTGCCGGAATTGCGCATCCAGCCCGGGACCTTTTCCTCGAGGCTGGCGGTGCACAGGACATGGGTATCGCCGAACTTCACCAGGCACGAGCCTTCGGCATGCTTGGAGACGCCGCGCTCGAAGGAGATGGCGCGCATTTCGTCGAATTGGCGTTTGGAGGGGCGCATTCAGGCTTCTTTCTTGTCACTTTTTGGAATCTTGGCCGGCTTGTAGCCGCATGGGGCGCATGGCGCAAAGGAAAATGGCCTGACGACCCCGCCCCGATGATCTGACACAGACACCGGGTGATCTGACACAGACACCGGGTTGCGCGGCCCCGGCGTAGGTCTATATCTTGAGACCGGAGGTTTTTGGCCACATGACCAAAGCAGTCGCCGAACCCAGTCTGCTGTCGCCCGCTCTGCAATCGCTGGATATGCGCTCGCGCGACATCTTCCGGCGCATCGTCGATTCCTATCTCAGGGATGGCGAACCCGTGGGCTCGCGCAGCCTGTCGCGCATCCTGCCCTCCTCGCTGTCGCCGGCCACCATCCGCAACGTGATGAGCGACCTCGAGCATCTCGGGCTGATCTACGCGCCGCATATTTCGGCCGGACGGCTGCCGACGCAGGCCGGCCTGCGTTTCTTCGTCGACGCCTTCATGGAACTTGGCGACCTCTCCGACGAGGAGCGCCGCACCATTGAGGCGCAGGTGCGGGCCTCCGGCTCGGGCGCGACGCTGGAACACATGCTGACCGAGGCCAGCCAGATGCTGTCGGGCATGTCGCGCGGCGCCGGCCTGGTGCTGGCCGCCAAGAACGAGGTGGCGCTGAAGCATATCGAATTCATCCAGCTGGAGCCGACCAAGGCGCTTGCCGTGCTGGTGTCGCAGAATGGCGATGTCGAAAACCGCGTCGTCGAACTGCCCGCCGGCATCACCGTCTCGCAACTGCACGAGGCCTCGAATTTCCTCAACGCGCACATTCGCGGCCGTACGCTGGCCGAGGCGCGGGTCGAGATCGCCCGTATCAAGGAAGAGACCAGGGCCGCCCTCGACACGCTGTCGCAGGACCTTGTCGAGAAGGGGCTGGCTGTGTGGGCAGGCGCCGATAGCGGCCTGCCGGCGCGGCTCATCGTGCGCGGCCGCGCCAATCTGCTCGAAAACGTCACCGCCCAGGCCGATATCGAACTGCTGCGGCACCTGTTCGAGGACATGGAGACGCAGGACGGGCTGATCCAGTTGCTTGACCTTGCCGAGGAGGGATCGGGCGTGCGCATCTTCATCGGCTCGGAAAACAAGCTGTTCTCGCTGTCGGGTTCGTCGCTGGTGGTCGCGCCCTATCGCGACAAGGATGCCCGCGTCGTCGGCGCGCTCGGCGTCATCGGCCCGACCCGGCTCAACTATGCCCGCATCGTACCGATGGTCGATTATACGGCGCAGCTGATTTCCCGCATGCTCCGTTGAGCTGAGAACCGAGGAGAAAAAGAATGGCGCTCGAAGAATTCAAGGCCCGGATCAGCCTGCTGCTCGAGGAGATGGTCAACCAGCCGGAGGACCAGCACGAGATCCAGGAACAGCTGCGCGAAAAGCTGCAGGAAATGCGCGCCATGGGCCTGCCGCTGCCGGCCGATCTCGTCGCGCTGGAAAAACGCCTCGACGACGATTTTTTAGCTGCCGGGACATAGACCGGAAACCGGACTTTCGCTTCCAGCGCATCGTGTGAGGCGGAACCCGGGGACAAACCGGCCGTTGGTTTCCTTCGCGACCCGATGGAGGACAAAATGATCCGATTGGCCGGACTGGTGCTTCCCGCCCTCTTTCTCACAGCCACGGCATTCGCCCAGCAGGTGGACCATCCGGTGCTGAAGGGCGCGGCCGCCTTCGGCGACTGGCGCGCCGACAGACCGGGCGTGCGCCGCCTGATCAAGCCGGAAGACCTGCCCAAGCCCTATGTCACCAAGTCCGCCTCGAACGGCGCCGGCCTTGCCGACATGCCGGCAGGCGCGAAACCGCAATTGCCGCCGGGTTTCTCGGCCGAGCTGATCGCGTCCGGCATCGACAATCCGCGTGTCGTGCGCGTCGCACCCAATGGCGACCTGTTCGTCGCCGACAGCGAGGCCAACCAGGTCCGCGTCTACCGCCTGGCCAAGGACAGCGCCAAGCCCGCCGAAGACGGCATCTTTGCCGGCAATCTCAACCAGCCCTATGGCATTGCCTTCTATCCGCCAGGCGATGACCCGCAATGGGTCTATGTCGCCAACAGCGACAGCATCGTGCGCTTTGCCTACCGCAAGGGCGACCTGAAGGCGTCAGGCGAACCGGAAACCATCGTCGACAACATTCCCTCGAACCATCACTGGACGCGCGACATCGTTTTTTCGCCTGACGGCAAGACGCTCTATCTGTCGGTCGGCTCGGGTTCGAACGTCGCCGAGGATATGGGCAAGGCGCCGGATGGCGGCCTGGACGCGTGGGTCAAGGCGAAGCCGCTGGGCGCCACCTGGGGCTCCGAAGAAGGCCGCGCCGACGTGCAGGCCTTCGACCCGGACGGCAAGAATGGCCGCATCGTCGCCACCGGCCTGCGCAATTGTTCGGGCATGACCGTCCAGCCGGCGACCGGCGCGCTGTGGTGCGTCGTCAACGAGCGCGATGCGCTCGGCGACAATGTGCCCACCGAATACGCCACCTCGGTCAGGGACGGCGCCTTTTACGGCTGGCCCTGGTACTATATCGGCAACCACGAGGACCCGCGCTACAAGGGCGCGCGTCCCGATCTTGCCGGCAAGGCAACCATTCCCGACGTGCTGATGCAGGCGCATTCGGCGCCGCTCAACATCGCCTTCTACGACCGCAAGGACTTGCCCGCCGACAGCGGCTTTCCCAAGGAATACAGGGGTGACGCCTTTGTCGCCCTGCACGGTTCGTGGAATCGCGGCAACAGGACCGGCTACAAGGTCGTCCGCTTGCTGTTCAGGGATGGCAAGCCGACCGGCGAATACGAGGATTTCATGACCGGCTTCGTCGTCTCCAATGGCGAGGTGTGGGGCCGGCCGGTGGGCGTGGCGGTGGCGGCCGATGGCGCGCTGATCATGACCGAGGACGGCAACGGCACGATCTGGCGCGTGACCTATGGCGGGCGGTCCTGAGGAGGTTGCTTGGGCAGCGCAGGCCCCCWCACCCGGATTGCCGAAACCGAATTGCGAAGGGCAATTCGGGGCAATCCGACCTCTCCCCGGCGGGGAGAGGAGCCGTTCAGCGCCGGCGCCTTCCTCTTCTCCCCTCGCGGAGAAGGTGGATCGGCGCGCAGCGCCGAGACGGATGAGGGGGCCTTCTCCAAGTGTCCCAGATAGCTGGTGCAATGGATTCCGCCCCCTAGGGAATTCAACCGGTAGCCCGTCCCATGCGATAATACCCTCCGATCTGGAACCACCCGCCATGACCTTCACCGGCTTCCTCGCCTACAGTGCCGCCCTCGGCATCGCCGCCGCCATTCCCGGCCCCGGCGTCACCGCGCTGGTCGCGCGGGCGCTCGGCTCCGGCTTTCGCTCGTCGCTGGCCATGTCCTTTGGCCTGATGCTGGGTGACCTCACCTATTTGACCGCCGTGGTGCTCGGACTTGCTTTCGTCGCGCAGACCTTCGGCATGGTGTTCCTGGCCATCAAATGGCTGGGTGTCGCCTATCTCGCATTTCTCGGCTGGCGCTTCTGGACCGACGGCATCACGCCCGAAACCGTCGAAGCGAAAAAGGGCAAGGGCGGACTGGTTTCGAGCTTTATCGCCGGCCTCACCGTCACGCTCGGCAATCCGAAGACGATGATCTTCTATCTCGCCATCACGCCGACCATCGTCGACCTGAAGACGATCACGCTGGCCGACTACGGCATTCTCGTCGCGCTGACGGTCGTCGTCCTGTTCGTCGTGCTGGTGCCCTACCTGGCGCTGGCGGCCAAGGCGCGCTGGTTCCTGAAATCACCGCGTGCGCTGAAGGTGCTGAACCGAACCGCTGCCGGCTTCATGGTCGGCGCCGCGGCAGCGATCGCAGCCCGCCAGTAGCTTCTATTCGGCCAAAATATTCCAGATAACGGCATTCTCAGGAAACCCTTTTCCGGGGCAATGCGGTTTTAGACAAGAGGCCCACTCGGATATTTTCCACCGACGGTCTATCTTGCGGCCGAAGGCGCTATATCCTCGCCGGCCACTTGCCTGAAATCCTGGGAGCGAAACCAATGAACAAGCCCGTCACCTCCGCCCGCGTCCCCGGCCGCGGCCGCATCTACAATTCCATCACCGACACGATCGGCGACACGCCGCTGGTGCGGCTCGACAAATTCGCCAAGGAAAAAGGCATCGTCGCCAATCTCGTCGCCAAGCTCGAATTCTTCAACCCGATCGCCTCGGTCAAGGACCGCATCGGCGTGGCGATGATCGAGGCGCTGGAGGCGGCCGGCAAGATTTCGCCCGGCAAGACGACGCTGATCGAACCGACCTCGGGCAACACCGGCATCGCGCTTGCCTTCGCCGCCGCCGCCAAGGGCTACAAGCTGATCCTGACCATGCCGGAGACGATGTCGGTCGAGCGCAGAAAAATGCTGGCGCTGCTCGGCGCCGAACTGGTGCTGACCGAGGGTCCGAAAGGCATGAAGGGCGCCATCGCCAAGGCCGACGAGCTGGCCGCGACGATCCCCAACGCCATCATCCCGCAGCAGTTCGAAAATCCCGCCAATCCGGAAATCCACCGCACGACGACCGCCGAGGAAATCTGGAACGACACGCAGGGCGAGGTCGACATCTTCGTTGCCGGCATTGGCACCGGCGGTACCATCACCGGCGTCGGCCAGGTGCTGAAGAAGCGTAAGCCCTCGGTGCAAATCGTCGCCGTCGAACCCGAGGCCTCGCCGGTGCTGTCGGGCGGCCAGCCCGGCCCGCACAAGATCCAGGGCATCGGCGCCGGCTTCGCGCCAAAGATCCTCGACACCACGATCTATGACGAGATCGTCAAGGTTTCGAACGAGGATTCCGTTGCCAATGCGCGTCTCGTCGCCCGCCTCGAAGGCGTGCCGGTCGGCATTTCGTCGGGTGCTGCCCTGCAGGCGGCGATCGTCGTCGGCTCGCGGCCGGAGAACAAGGGCAAGACCCTGGTGGTGATCATCCCATCCTTTGCCGAGCGCTATCTGTCGACGATCCTGTTCGAAGGTTTGGGGGCGTAGAGCAGTTCACCGTTTCACGGAAACGGCGACCCGCTCTAACTCTTTGTTCTGACGCAATTCCGGACGGAAAACCGTTCACACTTTTCCTGGAATTGCTTTAGGCCACCGCCTTTTCTACGGATCGGCTGGCCCGCAGAAAATCCTTCTGTGGCGCCTGCCTCCGGCTTGAGCGGAACCCCGCTTCCGGTTCATATCGCCCCGGCCCGTTTTCCACGGGCCGGGGGAGGATTTCATGTACAAGCTTTATACCCGTCCCGGCAGCCGCGGGTTCGTCGTCGAGGCAGCGCTGGCATTGGCGAATGCGCCGTTCGAGCAGATCGACGTGCCGAAATCCGACCGGCCCGATCCGGCCTTCCTCGACATCAGCCCGCTGAACCAGGTGCCGGTGCTGACCTTGCCGGACGGCAGCTCGATGACCGAATCGGCGGCGATCTGCATCCTGCTCGCCGAACGCCATCCCGATGCCGGCCTAGCGCCGGCGATCGATGCGCCGGCCCGCGCCGAGTTCCTGCGCTGGATGGCGTTCATGTCGTCGGTGCTCTATCCGGCGGTGCTGCGGCTCTACTACGCCTATCGCTACACGGCCGACGCCGACGGCACGAAAGCCGTCAAGCAGGCGGCCGTCGCCGAAATGGACCGTGGTTTCACCGTTCTCGATGCCGCTCTGCAAGGCCGTGACTGGCTGGTCGGCGAGACCATGTCGCTGGCCGACATCTATCTGGTGATGCTCATTGCGTGGCATCCAGACATCGAAACCGCGCGGGCGGCGTGGCCGAATATCGAACGGCTATGGGCCAAGTTGCGCGGCCACCCGCTGATGAAGACGCTCAACATTTCGCACGAGATGTGGCCGGGCTGAAGGTCAGTTTCGCAGAGCGGCGCGTTTGCCTTGCAGGAACCGGCGCACCGCCGGATCGCGCTCGAGGCCGATCGCGCGATCATAGGCTTCGGTTGCCTGCGGCGCCTGACCAAGCCTGGCCAGGAGGCCGGCCCGCGCCGCCCAGTAGGGCTGATACTCATTGAGCCGCTTGTCATCGCCCAGCACGTAAAGCGCTGCCAGTCCTGCCATGGCGCCCTCCGTCTCGGCAAGCGCCACGGCGCGGTTGATCGCCACCACCGGCGATCCGACGATCGAAAACAGCGCGTCGTAGAGCGCGCGGATAGCCGGCCAGTCGGTGCGGCCGGTCAGCCGCCGCGCCGCATGCGCCGACTGGACGGCCGCCTCGAGCTGGTAGCGGCCGACGACGCCGCTCGCCGCGGCATGGGACAGCAGCGCCTCCGCCTCATCGATGAGAGCGCGGTCCCATAGATCGCAATCCTGTTGCGCCAACGGCACGAAGTCGCCTTCGGCACTGCGCCGGGCGCCGCGGCGCGCCTCGGCAAACAGCATCAGCGCGAGCAGGCCAAGCGCTTCCGGTTCTTCCGGCATCAGCGTCGCCACCAGGCGGCCTAGCCAGATGCCTTCGGTAGCGAGGTTGCGGCGCCGTGTCTCGGTGCCGGCAGGATCGGACCAGCCTTCGGCGAACGCGGCGTAGATCGCCTCCAGCACGGCATCAAGCCGTTCGCCGAGTTCGGCGCGCTCCGGCACACGGAACGGAATC
Source organism: Mesorhizobium sp. P3_A8 (assembly GCF_056402995.1). Taxonomy (NCBI): domain Bacteria; kingdom Pseudomonadati; phylum Pseudomonadota; class Alphaproteobacteria; order Hyphomicrobiales; family Phyllobacteriaceae; genus Mesorhizobium; species Mesorhizobium sp. P3_A8. Next base: position 806,167 of record NZ_JBFUGI010000001.1, read on the forward strand.
CCGGTTTCGCGGATGCGGGTCTTGGCGCGCACCAGGCGCTGGCCCATCGTTGCCGGCGAGACCAGGAAGGCGGAAGCGATTGTCGCGGCATCGAAGCCAAGCACGGTCTGCAGGATCAGCGGAGCCCGCACGCCCGCTTCGATCGCCGGATGCGCGCAGGCAAACATCAGCCGCAGCCGCTCGTCGGGCAGGTCCTCCTCGGTCATACGCGCGTCCATCTCTTCGGCGATCAGCTGGAGATGATCGCGGGCCGCCTCTCGGGTGAGCCGCCGCCGCACCGCATCGACGCGGCGGCGCCGCGCCACCGCCAACAGCCAGGCTTCCGGTTTTTCCGGTACGCCTGACTTCGGCCAGCGTTCGAGCGCCGCGGCAAAGGCGTCGGCCAGCGCGTCCTCGGCGGCCGCCACGTCGCGCGTGCGCGCGGCGAGCCAGGCAACCAGCTTGCCATAGCTCTGCCGGGCGGCGGCCTCGGCGGCCGCCCGGGCGATCTCCGGGCGACTGTCCATTATGCCGTCATTTCTTGGGCATGTAGTCGGCCATTTCCCAGATCGGCCGCAACTCGACCGTGCCGGTGCTGGCCGCCGGGCAGCGTGCCGCCCATTCGATGGCGGTGTCGATATCGGCCGCCTCGATCATATAGAAGCCGGCAAGCTGCTCCTTGGTGTCGGCATAGGGGCCGTCAATCACGTTGGTTTTGCCGTCGGTGATCCGCACCGAGGTGGTCGCCTGGCTCGGGCGCAGCCGTTCGCCGGCGAGCCATGCGCCGGATTTCTTCAACGCTTCGGTGTAAGCGGCATAGGCCGCGCTCATCTGCTGGGCCTTCTCGATCGGCGTGTTCGCCAGTGCGGCTTCGTCGCCGTTGATCAAAATCATGTATCGCATGGGTCTTCTCCCGTGGTTTCGAAGGCCGCGTCCTTGCGGGGCCAGACGGATGTCGCGCGGCGGCGACCGATTTCGACAGGGCGCAAGAAAAATCTTTCGGCCTTGATCGGGCACGGCGCAAGCCTTCGCACCTCGAAACGGCGTCGCGGAGAGCCTTCAGCCAATCAAGCGCCCGCGCAGCTCGGTCGACGGGACGTCGCAACTGTCCTTCCTGCCGAACAGGGCATAGCGATTTTTGGCGATGCGATTGTACAGCCAGTCGCGCAGCGGGCGCGGCAGCAGCAACAACGCCTTGGCGACCCGCCATGGCCAGCCGAGTTCCGACATCACGGCAACAAAACTGTCGAGCTGTGTGAAGGCGACGCCATCGATCAGGGCGAGATTGGTTTCGTAAGAGTCCGTGCGCAGCCCATGCTTGTGAAACAGCGCCTCGCCGAAAGGCGATTGCGCGGTGGCGAAGCGGAAGCGGTTTTTGCGGTCGAGCCTGACCACCATGCGCACGAAGCCGGAGCAGAGCACGCAGACGCCGTCGAAGACGATCAGCGGATGGCTGGCATCGAAAGATGGTTCAGCGGGAGGACTGGACTCTGACTGATTTGATGGGGGCAGACTTGACTGGGACAGGTCGGTCACGCGGGCCTCGGCTGCTCGTGTCCTGGGACACTAGGCCAGCCGGAGGCGGGATCAAAGACGTGGCGATGTCGCACGACGCCTGTCGCTCAGAGCCGGGCGCTCGGAACGATAGGTGGTGGCACGGGTATTGGCACCCGGCCTGCAGATACGGCTGTTGTGGCGGCTCTCGAAGGTCATGATCAATGCGCGCCCAGCGACGTGCCGCGACGGGCGCAAGCCGGACCGGGGCCGCGCATGTAATAGCGCTCGGGCCGATAGGTCGGCGCGACGAATTCGCGGATGGCGGCGGCATAGCCGATGAGGTGCGTAAGGAAGTTCATTTACCCTGTCCCTGTCCCGATTTTCGGATGTCCCTTCCGATTGACGGACATCATAGCGTCGAGGCGTGAATAGTCGGTGAACACGATGTTAATATCTGGTCGAAAACCCGTCGCTTCGTGGCCGGAATGCGGCTGATTCGGGGTCTTTCAGTGCTCTTTGTCGCCATTCCGCCCAGTGTGACTTTTGCATCACATATGTTTCGTTTGAATGTCGCCTGCGCGCGGTTCTGTTTCAATTTTTGCCGTGCCCGTGAAATTTCCGTTCTGGGCGCCATAATGGCTCAGGCGCGCCGTGGCATGTCTGATGTCATGCGCCGGCGGAACTGGAGCGGGCCCCTGGCCGTTCTCATCTTCATCTGATTGCTGAAGGGAAATTGCCATGGCGCCGCGCCCAGCCTGGAAGGGTTATCTGAAGCTGTCGCTGGTCACCTGCGCGGTCGAGTTGACCAATGTCGTCACCCATACCGAAAAGGTCTCGTTCCGGGTGCTGAACCGCAAGACCGGCAACACGGTAAAGCGCATCTATGTCGATGCCGAGACCGGCAAGCCGCTCGGCGATGGCGACGAGATCAAAGGCTATGAACTCGCCGACGGCGATTTCGTCCATATCGATGAAGACGAGATCGCGGCGGTGCAGATCGAGTCGTCGCACACGATGGCGCTCGACGGCTTCGTCGACAAAGCCTCGATCCAGCAGATCTATCTCGACACGCCGTATTATGTCGCGCCGGCCGACAAGGTGTCGGAAGAGGCGTTTGCCGTCATCCGCGACGCTATGGCGGGCAAGAAGATGGCTGGGCTGGCCCGCATCGTGCTCTACAGCCGAGAACGCCCCGTGGTCATCGAGCCGCTTGGCAAGGGCATGGTGCTGACGACGCTGCGCTACGACAATACGGTGCGCCAGCCGGACAGCGTGTTCGGCGAGATCAAGGCGGTGAAGACCGATCAGGAGATGACCGACCTGGCCGAACTCATCATCGACAAGAAGAAGGCCACTTTCGATCCGTCGAAATTCGACGACAAATATGAGGACGCGCTGCTCGAACTGATCCGCGCCAAGAAGGCGGGGCACAAGGCGCCGAAGACCAAGGCCGCGCCCAAACCCTCCAACGTCGTCAACCTGTTCGACGCGCTGAAGAAGAGCCTGTCGTCGGATTCGGGCTCGCCAAACTCATCGTCCGCGAAAGCCAAACCGGCGGCCAAACGCGCCAAGGCGAAAGCCGCCGCGCCCAAGCGCAAATCGGCCTGAGGACACCAAGCCATGGCAAGCCTCAAGCCGTATCACGCCAAACGCGATTTCAAGAAGACATCGGAGCCGGCCGGCAAGGTTGTTCGCGGCGCGAAAGCCGGCGGCATCTTCGTCATCCAGAAACATGCCGCGACGAGACTGCACTACGATTTTCGCCTCGAGCACGACGGCGTGCTGTGGAGCTGGGCGGTGACGCGCGGCCCGAGCCTCGATCCGCACGAAAAGCGGCTCGCGGTGCATGTCGAGGACCACCCGATCGACTATGCCTCCTTCGAGGGCACGATCCCCAAGGGCGAATATGGCGGCGGCTCGGTCATCGTCTGGGACGAGGGCACATGGGTGCCCGAGATCGACCCGGCCAAGGCGATGAAGAAGGGCCATATCAGCTTCGAGCTCAAGGGCCACAAGCTGCATGGGCTGTGGCATCTGGTGCGGCTGAAGCCACGGGCGGGCGAGAAGCGCGACAACTGGCTGCTGATCAAGTCGGACGATGCCGCCGCAAGGCCCGGCGAGGACATCCTGAAGGAAGCGCCGGAATCGGTGAAGTCGGGCCTGACGATCGAAGAGGTCGGCGAGGGCAAGGCCGCCAAGGGTGAGAAGCCAAAAGTCTGGCATTCCAACAAGCCGGCCGCCGGCAAGGCGAAGGCCGGAAAGCGCCTCGACTTCATCGAACCGCAACTGGCGACGCTGGAGCGGGATGCACCCGGCGGCAAGGACTGGCTGCATGAGGTGAAATTCGACGGCTATCGCATGCAGGCGCAGATTGCCGGCACCGATGTGCGGTTGCTGACCCGCACCGGCCTCGACTGGACGGAGAAGTTCGGCAGCGAAATCACTGCGGAACTGGCAGCGCTGAAATGCAGCGACGCCATACTCGACGGCGAGGTCGTCGTGCTCGCCGACAGCGGCGTTTCTTCCTTCTCGCTGCTGCAGCAGGATTTGTCGGCGAAGCGGACAAATCGCTTCATCTACTACGTGTTCGACTTGATGCGGCTCGACAGCAAGGATTTACGCGCAGAGCCACTGGTCGAGCGCAAGCAGGCCTTGCAAGAGCTGCTCGGCAAGCAGTCGGACAATCCGGCGGTGCGTTTCTCCGACCACTTTTCCGAGCCCGGCAAGATCATGCTGGAGCATGCCTGCCGTATGGGCTTGGAAGGCGTCGTCTCCAAACGCGCCGATGCGCCCTATCGCAGCGGGCGTGGTCCGACCTGGGTGAAGTCGAAATGCACGGCGCGGCAGGAATTCGTCATTGGCGGCTACCTCCCGTCGGACAAGACCGGGCGCGGGCTGCGCTCGCTGCTCGTCGGCTATTATGAGGCTGGCAAACTGCACTATGCCGGCCGTGTCGGCACCGGTTTCTCGGCCAAGGGCGCGACTGAGCTCAAGAAAAAGCTCGATGCGCTGAAGGCGAAGGACTCGCCGTTCGACAAGGCCGTGCCCAAGGGCAAGGGGCTGGTCTGGGTCAAGCCGGAGCTTGTCGGCGAAGTGGAGTTTCGCAGCTGGACCTCGGACCGTATAATACGCCATGCCTCGTTCCAGGGGCTGCGCGAGGACAAGCCGGCGGAGGATGTGGTGCAGGAAAAGCCCAAGGCATCGACAGCCAAGACCAAGCCGGCGTCAAGCGGTACCGGCACATCCGCCGGGGTGATGACCACCACGGTCAAACTCTCCCACCCTGACAAGCTGCTGTGGCCCGAGGAAAAGATCTCCAAGCAGGGCCTGCTCGAACATTACGCGCAAGTTTGGCCACGCATGGAGCAATTCGTCGTCAACCGGCCACTCAGCCTGGTGCGGGCGCCGGACGGCGTCGGCGGCCCACGCTTCTTCCAGAAACACGCTTCGGCCGGCATGAGCGACAAGATCGCCCGGATGAAAGACCCCGGGGATGGCGAGGAGATCCTGTTCATAAGGGATTTCGATGGCGTGGCAGCGCTCGTCCAGTACGGCGTGGTCGAAATCCATATCTGGGGCTGCGCGATCGACAAGCTTGAACAGCCGGACCAGATTATCTTCGATCTCGACCCCGATGAAGGTGTCGACGTCAAAGCGGTGCGCGAGGCGGCGCTCGATATCAGGGGCAAGCTCGACGAGCTGTCGCTGCCGAACTTCGTCAAGACATCGGGCGGCAAGGGCTATCATGTGCTGGTGCCGCTGAAGCCATCGGCGGACTGGGAGGCGGTAAAGACCTTCTCCCACGATTTCGCCAAGGCGCTCGAACAAGGTGCCCCGGACCGCTACACGGCGACGCTGTCTAAGAAGGCGCGCACCGGCAAAATCTTCGTCGACTATCTGCGCAATGGCAGGGGATCGACAACGGTCGCGCCCTACTCCTCGCGGGCCAAGAAGGGCGCGACGGTATCAATGCCGGTGACCTGGGCCGAGATCGAGGCTGGGCTGGCGCCGAATGCGTTCCCGATCGGCAACAAGACGACGCTGGCGAAGTTGAAGGAAGCCGATCCGTGGGCGAGGTTTTTCGAGCAGGGGAAGGTGTTGAAGCGGGGGTAGTTTTCAGCGCCGAGGGACAGCACCCCCCTCTGGCCTGCCGGCCATCTCCCCCGCAAGGGGGGAGATCAGCTGTTTCGGCGAGCCGCTTCTCCCGCAACGTCGTAGATTGGCGAAAGCGGCTAAGAGCTTAATCTCCCCCCTTGCGGGGGAGATGCCCGGCAGGGCAGAGGGGGGTGCTGTCCCGCTGACCTCTCTCCACTGTCGACGGCGAAACCTCAGCTCAAAAACACCCTCTCGAACGCCTGCTTGCCCGGTGGCGAAAACACCACCGCGCGGCTGTCCTTTTCGCGGCGTGCCCACTTCTCCAACAGAATCTTGTCGAGGATGGCGGCGCCCAGCGTGCCGGCGAGGTGCGAGCGGCGCACGCTCCAGTCGAGGCAGGCACGGCAGACCGGCCGGCGCGGCTTGGTGTAGACATCGATGCCGATGGCGGCGAAATGCGATGCCGCGGACGGCCCGAGCCTGATCTCCTGGTCGTCGCGGACCAGGATGTTTTTATCGACAAGGCGATCGAGCATCGCCACGGCCTGCTCACCGGCGAGGTGGTCGTAGCAGACACGCGCCACGCGCATGGCGCCGTCGCGCGGACCTGGCCGCACGCGCTTGGGGCCAACCGCTTCCGCGACGCCGGTAATGGCCTCGATCATGCCGGCCACCTGCGGCCCGGCGAGGCCGTAGTAGCGATGGCGGCCCTGGCTGGCCAGGGTCAGCAGCCCGCCCTCCATCAGTTTCGACAGATGCGAGGAGGCAGTGGGCAGCGACACGCCGGCTTCCAGCGCCAGTTCACTCGCCGTCAGCGCCGTGCCGCCCATCAGTGCGTTCAGCATGTTGGCGCGCGCCGGATCGCCGACCAGGCTGGCGATGCGGGCGATGTCAGGTCCTTCACGCATAGTTCGTTCCTCATCGAAGCATTCTTGTCAGATAACCATTATTCTCCGATCTGATCAAGGAGACGATGATGACCGCAAGAACCACATTCACCTCCGCACCGTTCCCCGGCCGCCGATCGTTCCCGTTCATCGCCTGGGTCCGCTCACGGTTGCTGGCCCGCTGGTATGACCGCCATCTGCAACGCCGCGACCTCTCGGAGATCGACGACCACCTGCTGCGCGACCTTGGCCTGACGCCGGAAGATGTGCGCCGCGAATGCGCAAAGTCTTTCTGGCAGGCATGACCTGCAAGGGAATTGCCTAGCAGATCGGGCGGCACAACGTTTCGACGCCCCTCGAACTATCGACGTGAAACCACAGCCCTCAAGGAGACGACCATGACCATCACCTGCTTCATCCGCTACGAGATCGACCCGTTCGGCAAGGCTGCCTTCGAGGAGTATGCCCGCAACTGGGGCCAGGCCATCCCGCGCTGCGGCGCCGATCTGATCGGCTACTATGCCCCGCATGAGGGCTCGGCGACGACGGCCTACGCCGCCTACAACATCGAGAGCCTGGCGGCCTATGAAGCCTATCGCGCGCGGCTTGCCGCCGATCCCGCCGGCAAGGCAAACTATGAGTTCGCCAAGCGTGAGCGATTCATCCTCAAGGAGGACCGCATGTTCCTGAAACACGTCTCCGGACCACACGCGAAACTGGTGCTGCCGTGATCGCCGTCATCTTCGAGGTCGAACCGGCGGAGGGCAAACGCGATGCCTATCTCGCCATCGCCGCCAATCTGCGTCCCTTGCTCGACGGCATTGACGGCTTCATCTCGATCGAACGTTTTCAGAGCCTGGTCGACCCGAACCGCATCCTGTCGCTGTCGTTCTGGCGCGACGAGGAGGCGGTCAAGGCCTGGCGGAATACGGAAGAACACAGGCAAGCGCAGCAGGCCGGTCGTGGCGGTATCTTTGCCGGCTATCGACTGCGGATTGCGCATGTGGTGAGGGATTATGGGCTGGCGGAGAGGGATGAGGCGCCCAGCGATAGCCGGTCGGTGAATGGGTAGCTCCTCTTCCTTCCCTCCTTGTGGGGTGAGGAGCAGTTCGCGCAGCGAACGAAAAGCCAATTGCTTGGCTTTTCGAGCTTCGAACGCCCTGAGCCTGCGAAGGGCCGGGCGTGGTAGTCGATCCACCCTGCCGGGTACCCCGCTGCTTCGCAGCGTCCCGGCGTTCGCCGGCCTTTCATCGTGCCACTGGCACGATGAATTCGCTTACGCGAACCGGCTGCTCACCCCACAAGGGGAGAAGGCAAGAAGCGCTCACGCATTCCCGATCAGTACGCCGGCCGCGAATACCAGCGCGCCGCCCAGCACCACCTGAAAGGCGGCGCGCAGGAACGGGGTCTGCATGTAGCGGTTCTGGACGAAGGCGATCGCCCACAGTTCGAAGAACACCACCACGGCGGCAACGGCGGTCGCTGTCCAGAAGCTTGGGATGATATAGGGCAGTGCGTGACCGAGACCGCCGAGCGTCGTCATGATGCCGACGGTCAGGCCGCGCTTGATCGGTGAGCCGCGGCCCGACAATTTGCCGTCGTCGGAGGCGACTTCGGTGAAGCCCATCGAAATGCCAGCGCCGATCGAGGCGGCTAGACCGACCAGCAGCGTCTGCCAGGTATCGTGCGTGGCAAAGGCGGCGGCAAAGATCGGCGCCAGCGTCGACACCGAACCGTCCATCAGCCCGGCCAGGCCCGGCTGCACATAGGTGAGGATAAACTGGCGCTGCTCGGCGCTGGCTTCCTCGTCCTTGACCGCGCCCGGAACATGTTTCTGCTGCAGCTGATGCGCCGAGTTCTCGTGCCCCTGCTCGGCCGCCGCCAGGTCGTCGAGCAGTTTCCGGGTCGAGGCATCGGTGGTGCGCTTGGCCGCTTCGACATAGAAACGGTAGGCCTGTTGCTCCATCGCTTCGGCCTGGCGGCGCACGGAATCGATGCCGAGTGGCCTGACTAGCCAGTCGGGCTTGCGTTCATAATAACCCTTCACATGCTCGCGCCGAATCAATGGGATGCGCTCGCCGAACCGCTTGCGGAAGAGCTCGATCAGCGCGTCGCGATGGCCGTCCTCTTCCTCGGCCATCTCCTCGAACACTTTTGCCGATTGCGGAAAGCTCTCTGCCAGCCCGTCGGCATAGGCCCGGTAGATGCGACCGTCATCTTCCTCGGATGAAATGGCCAGCGCCAGGATCTCCTGTTCGGAGAGCGATTCGAAGGGGCGGCGGCCGAAGCCGAAAACGCGGGAAAGCATGAGGAAATCACCCTAGTTTAGAATAGTTCTAAACTAGGATCTAGCATGGCCCGGGTCAACCGCGCTGAGGTCGTGGGTCAAGAATTGTTGAAGCCAGCGCGCGAGGGGTACCCTTCATTATCAGCGAATGTTCACCTATATATGGGCCAACCCCGAGAGAAAGGAATCCGTAGATGACGGCAAAACAGCCCCCGCACGGCTATGACCCAAAACCCGTTCTCGACCTCATTGCCAGCATTGAGGCCGACCTGCAGCGCCTCAAGGGCCTGGTCGAGCAGCAGGTCGAGAAATTCGACCCCGCCAACCCGCACAACAAGGCGCCGGACGGCAAGCTGACCGAGGAAGGCGTAGAGTGCTGCTACCGCATGTTCGACGACGGCAAGTCGCGCTATTCCGTCGCCCAGCAGATGAAGATCTCGTTTGCCGCCGCCACGCACCGCTTCAACAATTGGCGCAAGCTTGGTGGGAGCAAGAGGCAGAGGACTTTGCTGGGGTGAATTTGCGATAGGCTGGCGGGACAGCACCCCCCTCTGGCCTGCCGGCCATCTCCCCCGCAAGGGGGGAGATCGGATGTCGCTTCGGCCTTCGCCAATCTCCAACGTCTCAAAGCTGGTGCAACGCATGAACTGCCAATCTCCCCCCTTGCGGGGGAGATGCCCGGCAGGGCAGAGGGGGGTGTGACGGCCGTGACGCTGGTGCCTCGCTCACGTCGCCAACTTTGTAACGGTCACATTTTTTCATTGGTGCGCAACGTGCCTTTGCGGGCATCATGAGAAGACACCCTCTCTTTTGCTGGACCTCGCATGACCGCCACCACCCCTCCCGGCATCGCCGACATCCATGCCGCCGCAGCCCGGCTTTCCGGCCTGATCGTCGAAACACCCCTGATCGAATCGGCTGAGCTGAACAAGCGCTTCGGCGGGCGTATCCTGTTCAAGCCTGAGACGCTGCAGCGCACCGGTTCGTTCAAGTTCCGCGGCGCCTACAACAAGCTGTCGTCGCTGAGCGAAGAGGAACGCAGCCGTGGTGTCGTCGCCTTTTCCTCAGGCAATCATGCGCAAGGCGTCGCTGCTTCGGCCGCCATGTTCGGCGTCAAGGCGGTTATCGCAATGCCTGCCGACGCGCCGGCGATGAAGATTGGCAATGTCCGCAAGATGGGCGCGGAGGTGGTGCCGTTCGACCGTTTTCGCGACGACAGGATGACCGTGGTTCGCCCCTATATCGAAAGGGGCATGGTGCTGGTGCCGCCCTTCGACGATCCGGCCATCATTGCCGGGCAAGGCACGATCGGCCTCGAGCTGATGCGACAGGCCAGGGCGTTCGGTGTCAGCCTCGATGCCGTCGTCATTCCCTGCGGTGGCGGCGGCCTGTCGAGCGGCATTTCGGTCGCGGTCAAGGATGCGTCGCCCGGCACCGATGTCTGGGCGGTCGAGCCCGAGCATTTTGACGACACGCGCCGCTCGCTCGCCGCCGGCGCCCGGGTTTCGAACGAACCGGGCTACAGCTCGATCTGCGACGCGATCCTGACCGCTGAGCCTGGCGCCATCACTTTCGAGATCAACCGCAAAAACCTCGCCGGCGCCATTGCCGTTTCCGACGGAGCGACCGCGCAGGCGATGCGCGACGCCATGGCCTATCTGAAGCTGGTGGTCGAACCCGGCGGCTGCGTCGCGTTTGCCGCGCTGTCTTCGGGCGAGATCGAACTGTCCGGCAAATGCGTTGCCGTGGTGCTGTCAGGCGGCAATGTCGATTTCGGCACCTATGCCGAGATCATGGCGGCCGCCTGATCGCAATTCCGGACGGAAACCGTTCCCACTTTCCTGGAACAGCCCTAGTCCAGCGTGCGCCTGAAGCGTAAAAGCGCTGTGCCCGCGAACACCAGCACGAACACGACCAGCCAGCCGATCTCGGCGGCGATGGCATGGAAGTCGGCGCCCTTCAGCATGACCGCGCGGGTGATGCGCAGGAAATGCGTCAGCGGGAAGATTTCGCCCAGCGCCTGGGCCCAGCCCGGCATGCCGCGATAAGGGAACATGAAGCCCGACAAGAGCAGCGACGGCAGGAAGAAAAAGAAGGTGAGCTGCATCGCCTGCATCTGCGAGCGGGCCATGGTCGAGATGGTATAGCCGAGCAGCACCAGCGACAGCACGAAGACAAGCACCGACGACAACAGCAGCGTCAGGCTGCCGACGAACGGGATATCGAACAAAAGCTTCGCCGCCACCAGCACCACCGCGACCTGCACCGCGCCGACGACAAGGAAGGGCAGCACCTTGCCCAGCATGATCTCGGCCGGGCTGGACGGCATGGCGAGCAGGTTTTCCATCGTGCCGCGCTCGGTTTCGCGGGTCAGCGCCATCGCGGTCATCATCACCATGGTCATCTGCAGGATGACGCCGAGCAGGCCGGGCACGATGTTGTACTGCGAAATGCCTTCGGGATTGTAGCGCTGGTGCACCACCACTTGCAGCTGCTGCCTGGCATTCTCGGCGGCAGCGGCCTGCATGCCCTGGGCGCGCAGCAGCGCCTGGCTCGCCACCTTGCTCAGCGTGGAAATGGCGCCGCTCGCCGCCGACGGATCGGTCGCGTCCGCCTCGATCAGGATCTGCGGATTGTCGCCGCGCTCGACACGGCTGGCGAAGTCGGCCGGGATGGTGACGACGAAGGAAACGTCGCCCCGCGCCATCAGGAATTCCGCCTCTTCGGCGCTCGCGGTCACATGGTCGAAACGATAGTAACCCGTCACCTGCAGCGCGGAGACCATGGCGCGCGTATACTGGTCGTTGCTCATCGCCACCAGCGCCGTCGGCAAACCCTTCGGATCGCTGTTGATGGCAAAGCCGAACAGAACCAGCTGCAGCAGCGGCACGCCGAGCATCATGGCGAAGGTGATGCGGTCGCGCCGCATCTGGATGAATTCCTTGATCAGCAGCGCGCCGAGCCTGGCGAAGGAGAAGATGCTGTTCATGCCATATTGTCCTTCGACCCCGACATGAACTGGATGAAGACGTCCTCCAGGCTGGTTTCGCCCGGTGCCACCGTCACGCCCTTGTGCTCCTTTTCGACATCGGCAAGCGCTGCTTCGAGCTTCTTCCTGTCGGAACCGACGACATGCAGCGTGGCACCAAACGGCGCCACCTGGTCAACGCCGGGGCGGCCCTGCAGTTCTTCGGCCACCTTGGCGAGCTGCGGACCCTGCACCACGAAGGTGGTCAGGCCGGCGTTTTTCACCACCTCGGCGACGGTGCCGGTGGCCAGCATCTTGCCGTAGGAGATGTAGCTGATGCGGTGGCAGCGCTCGGCTTCGTCCATGTAGTGGGTGGAGACCAGCACGGTCAGCCCGCCGCTGGCGAGGCGATGGATCTCGTCCCAGAACTCGCGTCGCGCCTTCGGGTCGACGCCGGCCGTCGGCTCGTCGAGCAGCAGCAGCTTCGGCTTGTGCATGATGCAGGCGGCCAGCGCCAGCCGCTGCTTCCAGCCACCGGACAGCGTGCCGGCCAACTGGTTGCGGCGCGAGGTCAGGCCGAGCTCTTCCAGCGTCCTCGCAACGTACTCGCCGACCGGCCTCAACTGGTAGAGCCGCGCCACGAATTCGAGGTTCTCGCCGATGGTCAGATCCTCGTAGAACGAGAATTTCTGCGTCATGTAGCCGACTTCGCGCTTGATGCTGAGCGAGTCGGTGCGGATGTTGAAGCCCAACACCGTGCCTTCGCCCTCATCCGGCGTCAGCAAGCCGCACATGATGCGGATGGTTGTCGTCTTGCCTGAACCGTTGGGGCCGAGGAAGCCGACGATCTCGCCTTCGGCGACCGACATCGTCACATGGTCGACGACGGTCTTGTCGCCGAAGCGCTTGACCAGGCCATGAACGTCGATGGCGTTCATTTTGTCGTTTCCGCAAGATCGACGTCGACGATCTGGCCGGGCTGCAGCAGGCCGGCATCGCCTTCCGGCCGCGCCTCGACGAGATAGACCAGCTTCTGGCGGTTCTCCAAGGAATAGATTACCGGCGGGGTGAATTCGGGATCGGGCGAGACATAGCTGACGCGCGCCTTCACGTCCGAACCGCAGCCGTCGCAATGAACGCTGAGCAGGCTGCCTATCTTGACCGAGGAGAAGGCGGCCTCCGGTATGTAGACGCTGAGCTTCACCGCGCCGTCAGGCAGCATCGAGATGACCGGCGCGGTCGGGCCGGCGGTGTCGCCGGGATTGCGGATGACGTCGTTGACGCGGCCGGGCGAGGGTGCCTCCAGCACCCGTTTCGACAGCCGCCATTGCGCTTGCTCGAGCGTCGACTGCGCCTGCTTGACCTGGTTGTCGGCGGCCTTGATCGTCTCGGGCCGCGCCGGCAGGCCGCCGACGGCGAGATTGGCCTCGGCCTGGCCGACCTGGGCATTGGCGGTCTCCAGCGTCGCCGAGGCGGTGTCGTAGTCGGCTTGCGTGCCGGCGCCACGCTTGAACAGATCGGCGGCGCGGTCGTATTTGCGCTTGGCGTCGGCCGCCTGGGCTCTCGCCATGTCGACCTCGGCCTTGAGCACGGCGATCTCTTCCGGCCGCTTGCCGACCTGCAGGTCGGCAAGCTGCGCCTGCGCCTGCGCAAGGCCGGCTTCGGCTTGTGCCACCGCGATCCTGGCGTCGGCGCTTTCCAGCGTCACCACGGGCGTGCCCGGCGTGACGCGATCGCCGCGCTTCACGGTAACCGTATCGACCTGTGCCACCTCGATGGGCGCCAGCAGCACATAGTCGCCTTCGACATAACCGACGGCGAGCGGAGCGGCGGGCGCACAGGCACCGAAGAGCTGAGCGGCAAGCGGTAAGGAGCAGAGGAAACTCATTGTCTTGGTCCTCTTGGGGGTTTTGATCCCAGTGGGGGTTTTGATCCCGTTCGGGCGGCCAGTATGGCGCTGAGATTGTCAGATACGGCGGACACCACCTTGGCCGCCTCGGCAGCGCCGATGTCGTGCCAGCCCATGCGGCGCATCACCGCCTCGCGGCCGATGCGGAAATAGATGACCTGGCCGATCAGCGTGAACACGGTGAGCCGGGTGCGCTCGCTTTCGGCCGGCTCGCCGGTCGCCTGCTCCCAGAGCTGGCACAGCCGGCGATGCGTCGGCTCGAACACGCCGTTGTAGATGCGGTCGAGCGCCGCCGTCGGATGCGAGAGTTCGCGCAGCACGAATTGCACGATCTCACCGGCCTGCGGCTGCGCCAGGATGAAGCTGCCCATCCGCTCCAACGCCGCGAACAGCTGCGCGCGCGCCGCCTCCGGATCGGGCGCGGACTGACCGCTGCCTGGCACCTGGCCGGCGCCCAGTGCCTGGCCAGCGACCGCCTGGATGGTCTCGACGATAAAATCGGCGGCAGCGGCGCGAAGGCCTTCCTTGCCGCCGAAATGATAGGCGATCGAACCGATATTGGCTTGCGCCTCGGCCGCGATCTCGCGGGTCGAGGTGCCGTCGAAACCCTGCCGCCCGAACAGTTTCAGCGCGGCGCGGACGAGTGCGGCGCGGGTGAGATCCGCGGGCGACGTCTCGCGGCGGGGATTTTTGGGGTCAGGCAATTTGATCATGATTGAACTTTAATCAATCGATTGATTAAAGTCAACTTGTGTTCGCTTCTGTCTTGCCATCGCCCACGGCAAACGCTTTAGTGCCCGGCCATGGGCAAGGAAGTCGAGCGCAAGTTCCTGGTCTCCAGCACCGCGTGGCGGAGCCTGGTCGAGGTGGATATCCGCATTCTCCAGTTCTATCTCGCCACCGCACCTGGGCGAACCGTCCGCATCCGCATCAGTGACGGCGCTTCCGCCAAGCTTACGCTCAAATTCGGCAGCGGCGCGCGTGAGCGTGACGAGTTCGAATATCCGATCCCACTTGGCGAGGCGGTAGAGATGCTGGATTTCGCCATCGGACGTGTCATCGAGAAGACACGTCACCATGTTAGGCATCGCGGCTATCTCTATGAAGTCGATGTCTTTGGCGGTGCACTCGCGGGACTTGTGGTGGCCGAACTCGAGACTCCGGAAGATGTGCCGGACGAAATGCTGCCTGACTGGCTCGGCCGTGAAGTGACCGGCCAGCAGAAATTCTACAACGCGTCGCTCGCCCTCGGGGGGATACCGGAGATCGCCGCATGAGCTTTCGCATCGACCCGCGCCTGCCGCTGACCGGCGAGGTCAGGCGCATCCTTGCCGAGGAAATCGGCAAGGCACTCCAGCATCTGGATGCGGCGCGCAGCCGGCCGGAACAGGGGCTGCACAAATGCCGCAAGCGGCTGAAGAGCGCGCGTGCCTTGCTGCGCTTGGTTCATTCCGGAGACGAAACATTCTGCACGACGGAGAACCAATGCTATCGCAACGTGGCGGCGCTGCTTGCCGGCCCGCGCGAGGCGACGGCGCTGATCGAGACCGTCGACCGGCTGGCGGCAGCTTTTCCCAGGGACAGCGCCGATGGCGGGCTCGATGCCGTGCGCGACAGGCTGATCGCCCGTCAGCACGATATGCATGAAGGCGCCGGCCTCGAAGCGGCGATCGGCGCGGCGACAGCCGCCTGCGAAGACGGCATGAAGCGGATCGAAAGCCTGGCCTTGCCCGACCAGCCGGAACAGGCGGCCGACGTGCTTGCCGAAGGCGCCCGCGTCACTCTGCGCCGTGCCAGGAAGGCACTCGACAGGGCCGGCGCGCGCGGCGAGGCCAATGATTTCCACGATTTGCGCAAGGCGGCCAAGACGCATGGCATGCACCTGTCGCTGCTGGGCAGGCTGTGGCCGACGCCGATCAAGGCGCGGCGCAAGGCCGTCGATGAGCTGGGCGAACGGCTCGGCGACCTGCATGATTTGTTCGTCCTGCGCGCGCTGCTCGAGGCGGACGGCGAACCGCTTGGGCCGCACGAGGACACAAAGCTTCTCGGCAAGCTCCTGAAGCGCTCGGAAAAGAGCCTGCGGAAATCCTGCCTTGCCGAGGCCGCCGAGCTGTTCGGCGACAGCCCCAAGCACGCGACGAAGAAGCTCGCCCGCAAGGCGCGCGATGATCTTGCCGGCGCGTCTGCGGAGGATTTGGCCACCGCGGCCAACTGATGTCTCAGCTTCTCCCGCGACGGGAGAAGGAAAGGCGGCGACCGTCGCGCTAGCACTTCCCCTCCGGCCTGTGCTAGTCACGCTCCATCATGACCGAGCCCAGCGATACGCTCCTGGACCGACTTGGCCGCTGGCTCGCCGGCCGGCTGCAGGAAGAGTCCTCCGGCTATGAACCCTACACCCCGTCGGACCCTGAAACGCTGCGCCGCACACTCGAACCCGGCGACATCCTGCTGATCGAGGGCAACCAGAAGATCTCGGCGGCGATCAAGTATCTCACCCAGTCGACCTGGTCGCATGCGGCCTTCTATGTCGGCGACACCTTGCCCGAGCCGGAGGACGGCTCGGAGCGGCCGCGGCTGATCGAGGTCACGATCGGCGAAGGCTGCGTGGCGGTGCCATTGTCGCGCTATCGCACCTACAACACCCGCATCTGCCGGGCGAATGGCCTGACACCGGAGGACCGCGACACGGTCGTCGCCTTCATGGTCGGCAAGCTCGGCCTGAAATACGACCTCAAGAACATTTTCGACATGTTGCGCTATTTCCTGCCGACGCCGCCGGTGCCTGTACGCTGGCGGCGCCGCATGCTGGCCTTCGGCTCCGGCGACCCGACGCGCGCCATCTGCTCGACGCTGATTGCCGAGGCCTATGGCCAGATCCGCTATCCGATCCTGCCCGAGATCACCCGCGCGCCCGGCCGTGCCTCGGCGCAGTCGAACTATTCGCGCAAGGAAATCCTGCATATCCGCCATCACTCGCTGTACACGCCGCGTGATTTCGACCTGTCGCCCTATTTCCGTATCGTCAAGCCAACGCTGGAATATGGCTTCGACTACCGGGCGGTGACCTGGGATGACAAGGCCGCCGACGCAAAGGCCGCCGAATAGCATTCCTTTCAAGCCGGAAGCGGGCGGCGTCCTTTTGCGGCGGACTGCTCGGATGTCCGTGCGCCGGCATCTCGCGCGTACGGGCCTGCTTGAGGCGGACGACGCGCCGCTTGGGCCGCACGAGGACACAAAGCTTCTCGGCAAACTCATCAAACGTTCGGAAAAGAGCCTGCGGAAATCCTGTCTTGCCGAGGCCGCCGAACTGTTCGGCGACAGCCCTAAGCACTCGACGAAGAAGCTCGCCCGCAAGGCGCGCGATGATCTTGCCGCACCGCAGGAAGAAGCGAACGCGGCCTGATCATGACCGCCTTGCCTCGTTGCTGGCGCCTTAGCCTGGAGGTGCGCCGTCTTCTGCAGGGGGTGTCGGTGCTTCGGTCTCTTTGGGAGTGGGGTATCCGGTTTCTACGCAGACACCGCTTACTATTTTAAGGGCGATCCCGCCCGCCCAGTTGTGAGATCGCAAGATGGCGATGGATGTCTCAAGCTCGGCGGCGGCGATTTCTTTTCGACCGGCGTGGGAATGTGCCAATGCCCGGAAGGCAGCATTCAAGCAGCGATTGAAGTCGTCGGAGTCATCGGCCTGCGCAAGGATATTCAGCGCCTCCTCGTGGCGCCCCAATCGTGCCAGCGCCGCGCCGCGTGTGCCTTTCAGCGTAGGGAGCTCCGGAGACATGGCGACGGCACTTTCCGTCAAGCGATCGAGTAAAGCATCGAGACGAGAGCTCGGCTGGGTGGGTTGAGCGAGGATTTTCGTGGCGGCGGTGTCAATGAGGAGAAGTCGCTCGCTTGCGGACGCCGTGTGGGTCAGCTCATCTTCGAGCGCTGTAATGTCCTCGTCCGTCAGGTCAGGTTTGAACAAATAGAAAGCGATACGATCCGACTGACCCGTGGGGTRCCACGGCGGATCGTCCGGACTCATATACGGCCGCAACCGGTCCAGATAGTCCTGCCAGAGCACCTCGAACGGATCGCGACCTCGGGCAAGTTTCCACAAGGCCAGCATATCGTTGGGCAGTCGCTGGCCGTAGACCTTGGAACGAAGCGGAAGAACGTTGCCGACGACCATTGCCATCTGAACTATAACGGCCGGCGCCAAGATGGTGCCTACAAGTTCTGTGCCGTGAAAGATAGTCATTGCGCCGCTCAGAACACCCAACCAAACGATGTCCATAATCGGCCCTGCGGCCACAAAAAACAGGTTGGCGGGCTTCGAAAAGGATAATTGAGGAAACGTTCTTGTCCAGCCTCCTAGCGGGATAGTCCCTACATGGACCTCCATTCTCAGCAAGCGGGTGTCGAGTGTTGTTGGTCCCAAGCCGAGATGAATTTCTCTTATTTGCAATTTTGCCAGATGTCCGGCGAGAGCATGAGAAGACTCATGCAGGACCAGGCTTATCCAGGCGCCAATGAATGCGGAGGCAGCGACAAGGAGGGGCAAGAGCAAGGTCTTTCAGGAATGAGAGTGGCCCGAGGTATTGCGAATCGTATCTTTATAATTCAGCGCAATCCGCCCTTACGCCAGAAGATCTTGTACCCATCCGCCACCGTTTTCACCATCGCCGACGCTGGAGCGCGACTTCAACCCAAGGGCGGTGCCCTGAGACGCCGAGGCCGTCGAGCCTTCGGCCGGCCAATCGCTATGCCGGCATACGCGGCCTGCCCACCTGTGCACCCGCATCTCGCGGGTGCGGGCCGATCGGCATGATCGCCGGAAACGGCGTCGCGCCAAAGGCAAACGTAAATTTGTAGCCGGTGAGCCCGTCCTCGGGAGTGGTGTGCTGGTCATGATGGGCGAGCAGTTTCACGCGCTCGGCCAGATCTTCCGCCTCGCGCCGCACCATCTCCGCCGTTTCCGGCCGCATCCGTCTGGAGAAGCTGACGAAGGTCGCCTCCTTGTCGATGTGGGTGATGGCCCAGCCGATGAAATTCTTGTTGGTCATCTCGAACAGTGCCTTGAGCGGTCCTTCGAAATTCCACTGGATCGGCGTCTCGACCAGCAATCTTGCCGAAAGACCGCGCCCGATTTCGATCAGGCCGAGTTCCTCGAGGTCGCGCAGATAGAGGAACATCGAGGCCTCGCTCAGGCCTTGCGAGCGCATGATGCCTTCGGGCGTGAATTTCTCCGACAGCATGACGAAGATGAACAGCAGTGCCGGCCGGCCAGCGAGCCTGCGCTCGATCTCAGGCGCGATGTGGTTGACCGGCCCCGGCCCGCGATTCATCGAGCCGAGCACGTTTTCCAGCTCGACGCCGGCAGCCGCGCAAATCTCCACCAGCCGGTCGAGCTTGCAATTGCGCTCGTGGAAGATGCGCTTCACCGTTGGCTCGGAAACGCCCATGCGTTCGGCAAGCTCGCGATAGGTGACACCCCTGGCCTTCAGCGTCCGCTTCAGCGCCTCGAAGATCAGAGCGTTCATGGCGTGCACCTCTTGCCCGCAGTTTCGTATCGATATTCGATACTAGCGGTAATCGGACTTCCCGAAAAGTATCGAAAATCCTAGCTGTCCGCCTGTCATCACAGGAGAACAGCCATGAACCGTCTCATCATCTCAGCCTTTGCCGCCACCATCGGCATCGCGGCCGCACCCTCCGCCCAGGCCGGCGAACTCTGGCGCGCCACCGGCTTCGAACAACCGGAATCGGCGCTGTTCGACGCTGCCAACAATCGCATCATTGTCTCCAACATCGTCGGTAATGCAGGCGATGTAGACGGCAACGGTTATCTCAGTGTGCTGTCCCTGGACGGCAAGATTGTCACCCAGCACTGGACCGACGGCATGGACGCGCCCAAGGGCATGGCGATATCGGGCGGCAAGCTCTATGTCGCCGACATCACCAAGGTTCGCGTCGTCGATCTGGCCAGCGGCAAGCTCGTTGACAGCATCGCGGTGCCGAATGCCGTCTTCCTCAACGACATGACCTCGGACAAGGCGGGCAAGGTCTATGTCAGCGACATGCTGGCCGACACGATCTACCGCATCGACGGCGACAGACCGGAGTTGTTCGTCAGGGATGCTTTGTTGGCCTCGCCCAATGGCGTCTTCGCCGACGGCGACAGGCTGATCGTCGCCTCCTGGGGCAAGGGCATCAAGCCCGACTTCAGCACGGCGGAGCCGGGCGGGCTGCTGTCGGTCGACCTCGCCAGCAAGGCGATTTCACCGTTGCCCGGGGCGCAAAAATTCGCCGACCTCGACGGCGTCATCGCCATTGGCGATACCATCTATGCCACCGCCTACATGACCGGCACGCTCTACCGATACAAGACCGGCGGAACGCCGGAAGCGGTGGCGCATTTCAAGCCGGGCAGCGCCGACATCGGCACCGACGGCAAGTCGATCCTCTACGTGCCGCTGATGAACGAGGGCGAGGTCGCGGCGTTGAAGCTCGATTGAGAGTTGTTCCTAGCGGGCCTTCCCTCTGGAAGGTCCGCTCGGGACCGGCGTATGGTGCAGCGGCCGACAGCCAAGGAGTTAAGATGGAAGATCGGGAGATTCGCGCCGCTCTGGATCGCCATTGGGCCGCCTCGGATGCCGGTGACTTCGAGACGGAACATGAGATCTACCGGGAGGATGCGGTGCTCGACTATCCGCAATCGGGCGAGCGCATTCGTGGGCGGCGCAACATCCAGTCGTCGCGCGCCGCGCAGCCGAACCGCAAGCGTTTTGCGGTGCGGCGGATCACCGGCACGGGCAACCTCTGGGTCACCGAATATGTCCTGACTTATGACGGGCGACCGTCCTACACGGTCAGCATCATGGAATTCCTGGACGGCAAGGTGGCTCACGAGACCCAGTATTTCAGCGACCCTTTCGAGCCGGGACCGTCGCGCGCGCAATGGGTCGAGCGGATACCTTGAGCCACAGGGACGATCATCCGCCGATCGCTCGTTTAGAGCTGCCTGAGGATACGGCCGCTCTCGCCCGTTATCTCATCGGCAAGCTGGTGATGCGCGACTTGCCCGAAGGCATCGTCAGCGGCCGCATCGTCGAGACCGAAGCCTATGTCGTCGGCGACGCCGCCGGGCATGGTTTCAGGGGAATGACCGCGCGCAACCGTTCGCTGTTCCTCGAGCGCGGCCACGCCTATGTCTATCTCGCCTATGGCATCTCCAAGATGCTGAATGTCTCGAGCGAGGCGTCGGGGATTGGAACCGGCGTGCTGATCCGGGCGCTCGAGCCGCTCGAAGGCATCGCCATCATGCGGCAGAACCGCGGCGTCGAGCGCTTGCGCGACCTGGCGCGCGGGCCGGGACGGCTGGCGGCGGCGCTGCGGATCGATCGTTCGCTCGACGGGCTCGATCTCTGCCGGAAAGGCCCGCTATGGCTCGCAAGCGATGACTTTGAGCCCGGCGAGATCGGGCAAGGCATCAGGATCGGCATTTCGAAAGATGCCGACCGACCGCTGCGTTTCTACGTCAGAGGCAGCCCGTTCGTCAGCGGCTCAAGGTCGCTTCGGGAATAAGAGACCAGTCAGCTTTAGCAGCGCGACGCGCTCAGACGGCGATTTGAAGCGTCCCGTAACGCTTCACCTCGGCCTCGATCTCCCTGACCAACGTCTCGAGCGCGGGGTTCCGGGGGGAGCGCGCGCGCCTGATGACATAGGCCAGGTCTGGAGGCTTGGGGAATTTGTTGTCGACAATCTCCATGTCGGGCTGCAGGTAGCGCTGGCTCAAGAGGGCGACGCCGAGCCCGGCGGTCACGCCCGCAATGATCCCGGCAGCGCTGGAGCATTCGAACACGGTCTCCAGCACCGTATCCTCGTCCTGCCCGACATCGATGCCCCAGCGCCGGTAAAAGCAATTTTCATCGAAGGACAGAAACGGGACCGGCTTCCCGGACGACAGAACCAGGTCGCGCGATTTCACCCAATGCAGCGTCTCGCGGAACAGGAGGATGTCGGCGGGGCGGACCTCGTGCTGGAAGACCTGGATGATGGCGGCATCAAGGGCTCCCTGGCTCAGTTGCTCCTGCAACACAAGGCTCATGCGCACCTGCGTGCGGACGCTCACCTCCGGGTAGAGCCGGCGAAACCGGCCAAGAATGCGCGAAAGGTCCGTGCAGGTCGTATCCTCGGTCATTCCCAGCGCGATCTTGCCTTGCAAAGTGCTTTTCGACAGGCTCAGGACCGCCTCGTCATGGATGCCCAGAATGCGCCGCGCATAGCCAAGCAGATCCTGCCCGGCCGTGGTGAACATCGGCGCGTTTGCTTTCCGGGCGAGGATTTCGCAGTCGAGACTCGTTTCGAGTCTTCTGATCTTGTGGCTGACGGCCGACTGCGACAGACCGAGAATTTCGGCCGCGCGCGTAACGCCGCCGTGCTTCTCGATGGCGACCAGTGCGCGCAAGGCGTCGACATCCAGGCGGCGGTTCATCAGTCCGGCCATGACAATCCTCGTTCGAAACAAGAGCAGGGCGCCGATTTCTGATCCGCAGGCGCCTCTCAAGCAAGCTTGTATGCTCGTTTTAGCGGCTATTTCATGGACGTATCGAAATTTGTCATGTGCAAACGACCGTTGGTGTCTCCAATAGTCCGAGCCAACACCGGCCGTGCTCCGCTTCGGGGGCCACGGGCGGGCCTGAATAAGAGATCCCATGACGCTCCTGCCCACCAAAGCCCATCGCCTCCTGTGGCCAATGATGGCGACGGCGCTGGCCGTAAGCTGGAGTTCCGGCTTCGTCGGCATCCGCTATGCCAGCGAGAATGCCGATGTCATGCTGGTGCTGTTCTGGCGGACATTGATGTCCGGGTTGATCCTCTTGCCGTTTGCTCTCCTGATCGGACCGCGCATGAGCGCCCGTGCCCTTGTCCAGCAGATGATCTTCGGCGTGGCGATAATGTTCCTCTATCTCGGCGGATTCGCACTTGCCATCGGCCAGCGCGTGCCAACCGGGCTTGTCGCGCTGATTTCCGATCTTGTGCCTCTCGCCATCGCGGCCTTGTCGCAGCCGGTTCTGGGACACCGGTTGACCGGGAGACAATGGATCGGAACGGCGCTGGGTGTGACCGGTGTTCTCATCGTCTCGCTGGACAGCCTGAGCCTCGGGACGGCCCCGGTCTGGGCATATGTGTTGACGGTCGCTTCCATGATGGTTCTGGCGCTGGCCACCCTGGTGCAGAAGCGGATGGGGACGATCAATATGCCCATCCATCAAAGCCTGTGCATTCAATGCCTGACGGCGGCGATCCTTTTCGCCGGTTGCGCCCAATGGAATGGCGGGCTGATGCCGCCCCTCGATGCCCGTTTCGGGTTCGGCATCGCCTGGCTGGTGCTGTTTTCGACCTTCTTCTGCTACGGCACCTATTATGCGAGCCTGCGCCTCTACACGGCCTCACAGGTCAGCAGCGTGATCTATCTCAGCCCACCGGTGACGATGCTCTGGGGTTGGTCGATGTTCGGCGAGCCGCTTTCGAAAGCGATGTTGGCTGGCCTTGCGGTGACACTGTTCGGTGTCTGGTTCACCTCGTCGGGCAGCGCGGCGTCGAAGGACATTCAGCTCAATCAGCAGCAGATCGGCTAATCCCCGAGGCGAAATCGACTTCATGATCGATCCCGATCCACGCCGGCATCGCTCACTCACGGACATTCACTCATGGACATCAAGGAGAGGTACCTCATGAAGCTCACAGATTTCAAAGCCCTGACCTTCGACTGCTACGGCACGCTGATCGATTGGGAATCCGGCATGATCGACGGCCTGAAGCCGCTGACCGAACGGGCCGCCCGCAAGTTGAGCCGGAACGACATTCTGGAGGCGCACGCCCGGCACGAATCCAGCCAACAGAGATGGACGCCGGGGAAACGCTATCGCGACCTCCTGGCGATCGTTTACAAGCGACTTGCGGAGGAGTGGGGTGTCATCGTCACGCTAGAGGAATGCGTGGCGTATGGCGAGAGCGTGAAGGATTGGCCGGCTTTTGCCGATTCAGCGGAGGCCTTGCAGTATCTCAAAAGGCACTACAAGCTGATCATCCTCTCCAACGTCGACAACAAAAGCTTCTCGTTCAGCAACAGGAAGCTCGGCGTGGATTTCGACGCGATCTACACGGCGGAAGATATCGGCTCCTACAAGCCTTCCGACCGGAATTTCGACTATATGCTCGAAAAGCTCGGCACGATCGGGATAGAGAAGCCAGAGATCCTGCACACCGCGGAAAGCATGTTCCACGATCACGCTCCCGCCAACCGCTTCGGCCTGACATCGTGCTGGATCTATCGCCGGCATGCGGATCAGGGTTTTGGCGCGACGATGAACCCCGGCGACGTCCCGACGGTGGATTTCCGCTTCGACAGCATGGCCGACCTAGCGAAGGCGCACGCTGAGGAAATGCGGGGCGGCTGACATCCGAGCCGCGATGCAGCTATTGCGTGACCGCACGCGCCGACGCCCCAGCCAACTGCGCCCGCGCGTCCTTGATCGAGGCGGCGTAGGTCACCAGCGGTCGTTTGACGCCATGGTTGATCAGGGTGCGCCGGATCTGCGGCGAGGCGCCCGCTATGATGAAGCGGACGCCGGCACGGCTGGCCTTGTGAGCCGCGCTTTCGATGACATTGGCGGCCGTCGAATCGAAAAGCGGCACGGCGGAACAGTCGAGGATGAAATTCTTGCGCTGGTCGGCGATGCGGTCGAGCACGGTGCCGACGGTGGAGGCGGCGCCGAAGAAGAAGGCGCCGGAGATACGGTAGACGACGGTGTCTGTGTCGCTCGCCTCGCTGGCATCATAGGCGCGGCCACTGCTGTCGGCGACATCGTCCTGCACCAGCGGCACATCCGCCTCAACCGCGATCGACTTGGCCATGCGGTCGATGAACAGGATCGAGCCGAGCGCGAAACCGACGACGATGCCTTCGGTCAGGTCGCGGAAGACGACGATCAGGAAGGTCGCCAACAGCACCAGCGCGTCGCCGCGTGAAGCGCGCAGCAGCGTGGCGAAGGCCTGTTTCTCGAACATGTTCCAGCAGACCACCGCCAACACGCCGGCGAGAGCGGCAAGCGGGATGTAGCTGGCCAGCGGTGCCGCCACCAGCATGAAGACCAGCAGGAACAGCGAGTGCAGCATGCCCGAGACCGGCCCATGCGCGCCGGCCCGCACATTGGTGGCGGTGCGGGCGATGGTGCCGGTGGTGCAGATGCCGCCGAACAGCGCCGAGGCGATGTTGGCGAAACCTTGCGCCACCAGTTCGCAATTGGAACGGTGCCGCCGTCCGGTCATGCCGTCGGCGACGACGGCCGACAGCAGCGATTCGATGGCGCCGAGCAAGGCAAAGGCAATGGCGTCCGGCAGCACCGCGACCACTTTACCCAGGCTGAGCGCCGGCAGCGCCGGAAACGGCAGGCTGCGTGGAATGCCGCCATAGCGCGTGCCGATGGTTTCCGCCGGCAGTGCCAGCAGCGCCACCACCAGCGAGGCGAGCCCAACGGCGATCAGCATGCCCGGCCAGCCCGGCCGCCAACGCTTGACCGCGACGATGGTGACGATGGTCAGCACCGCCACCAGCGTCGCCGAGATGTTGACCGTGCCGGCTGCATGCCCGATCGCCATCAGTTTCGGCAGCAGCGGCCCGGGCTCCGGCCCCGCAAGCTTCAACCCGAACAATTCGACGATCTGGCCGGAGAAGATGATGATTGCGATGCCGGCGGTGAAGCCGACCGTCACCGGATAGGGAATGAATTTGATGTAGGTGCCGAGCCTGAGATAGCCGATGGCAAGCAGGAAGAGGCCGGACATCATCGTTGCCAGGAGCAGTCCATCGACACCTTCGCGCTGCACCGTTGCCGCCACCAGCACGATGAAGGCGCCGGCCGGCCCGCCGATCTGGAAGCGGCTGCCGCCGAGCGCCGAGACGATGAAGCCGCCGACGATTGCGGTGAACAGGCCGCGCTCCGGCGTCACGCCCGAGGCAATCGCGATCGCCATCGACAGCGGCAACGCGACGATGGCGACGGTCAGCCCGGCCATGAAGTCGGCCTTGAACTGCGGCAGGTGGTAGCCCTCGCGCCAGACCGTCACCAGCTTGGGCGTGAACAGTTCGGCGAATGTCGGCTTTGTCGACCCTTGGGCCGACTTTTGGGCCGACCCAGGGGTCGATTTGTGGGCTGGCTTATGGGCAGGTTGATGCACTGCCTGACGGGTCTGATCCATGGACTGCCTTCCGAACCTGAAAGGCGGCGGGATCGTCGGCAGGACTGTCGGCGGTCGCCGTCGCGACTTATGCCGGCTCAGCCTTGGGATCTGGCGGCACGGCGGGCTTGAGGCGCACGCCCCTGCCGCCGCGCTCGCTGGCCTGGTTCTCGCCGATCAACTCCACCCCGGCCTCGTCGAGCGCCTGGATGACCTTCATCAGCGTATCGACCACGCCCCGGACCACGCCGTCGCTCGCTTCCATGCGCTGGATGGTTGGAAGCGAAACACCGGCACGCTCGGCGAGCGTCTTCTGATCGATGCCGGCCAGCGCCCTTGCGGCGCGCATCTGCGCGGCAGTGATCATCGGTCGGAACCCATGTCTGAGTCTGCTGAAATAACGTATAATACCATTATCATGATGTTTCAAGCATCAATATGAATGTCTGAGACGTAAGCACCGCCGCCTGATTGCCCATTTTTCGATACTTCCCGAGGAATGCAAGCTAGGGTCTCGTCCATCTAAGGCAGGGGGTAACGCGGTGAACATTTTCAAGGCTTTGATGACGTCGGCATGCTTGCTGTCGATGGTATTGGCGCTGGCAGGCTGTGGTGGACACCTGATCAACAGATTGATCTGAGCGCAAGCCTGAGCGGTGCGGTCAGGCGCCATCAGGCATCGTCGCTGACCACCTTGCGCCGCTGCAACACCCGCGCCACCAACCAGCACAACATCGCCCAGGCGAAGCCGGCGCACCAGCCGGCCAGCACGTCCGACGGCCAGTGGACGCCGAGATAGATGCGGCTGACGCCGACCAGTACCGTCGTCAGCACGGCCAGCGACAGGACGTAGATCTTGGTCGCCCGGCCATGCAGGAAGCGCGCCGCGAGCGAACCGAGCGTGAGATAGGTAACCGCCGACAGCATGGCATGGCCGCTCGGGAAGGAAAGCGACGTCTCGCTGACCAGATGCGAAACGAGTTCGGGCCGCGGCCGGTCGACGCCGAGCTTCAGCAGGCTCGACAGCACCTGGCCGCCGGCGACAGCGACGAAGATGAGAAGCGCGGTGCCGGGCCTGCGGATCAACAGGAGATAGAGGATCGTTGCCGTCGTGATCAGCACCAGCACGCTGGCGCTGCCAAGGCTGGTGATGTCGCGCATCGCCCCTTCCAGCCATGGCGGCCCGATCGGGACGCCGGGCTGGCCGGCCTGGCGGAAAGCGAGCAGGATCTCGGTGTCGAAGGCGTGCGGGGTGGTGGCGCGCGCCACCTCCATCAGTTCCTCAAAACCCCACAGCCCGCCGGCGATGACCAGGCCGGCCAGCAGGACCGGGAATTCGATGCGGTTGAGCAGGGTGCTTGCGGTGTCTTTCATCGGAGCGGTGTCGCAGTCCTCATCTCGGTCAACGCCCTTGCAGATAGGGCCCGAGCGTGATCAGCGCCACCGCGGCGATCGCCAGCACGATGCCGCTGGCCTGCAGCGCGTTGACGCGCTCGCCGAAGAACACCAGCGCCACGACGTTGACCGAGACCAGCTGGATGACCGCCGAGAGGCTGAACGACACCGACATGCCGAATTCGCGGATCAGCCGCAGCATGATCAGGTTGCCCAGCGAATAGAGCGCGAGCGTCAAAAGGATCTTGCCCAGGCTCGGCGCCAGTCCCCATTGCTTGGCGGCGGTCGCCGCCAGAAGGAAGATGACCGTTGAAAAGCCAAGCTGCAGCAGTCCCGAAAAACTCAACGTCCCGTCCCCCTCGAAGCGGCTCTGGCGGCATCTGCCGCGGACCTTGTTTCCGACGCACGCCGAGACGTCAAGTAACCTCGTTCTAACGAAGGTCTTGGCAACGGCACGACTGAAGCTCAATGTGCTGATGTCGCCCGGCTGTCGATGGAAGGGCGGTCAGGGGCACATGATTCGTATTCTGCAGAACTTGGCGCGGCGCTGGAGCGAGCTTTCTCTTGCCCTGCAATTCCTCGTTGCCGGCGGCTTTGGCCTTCTGGCCGTCATGCTGGTGGTGGGCGCCTGGGTGACGTCGCAGATCCGGGACGGCGTCATCCGCAATTCGGCCGCGTCGACGGCGCTTTATGTCGACAGCGTGATTGCGCCGCTGCTGCCTGACCTGCGCAAGAGCGAGGAGCTCAGCGAATCCGCAAAGCAGGCACTCGATGAGACGCTCGGCCAGGGTGCGCTCGGCAAGCGCCTGGTCTCGTTCAGGCTCTGGCGCCGCGACGGTACCGTGCTCTACGCGAAAGACTCGGCGCTGATCGGCCGCCGCTTCGACCTGACCGACAATCTGCGGGCCGCCTTCCAGGGCAACGTCACCGCGCAATTCGATACGTTCGACGAAGACGAAGAGAAGGAGCGGGCCGCCGGCGTGCCGCTGCTGGAGATCTACAATCCCGTGCGCGCGCCCTGGTCCGGCGAGGTGGTGGCCGTCACTGAATTTTTCGAGGTCGCCAGCGATTTCAAAGCCACGCTGGCTTCCGCCCTGTTGTCGAGCTGGCTGGTCGTGGCCGGCACCACCTTGGCGGCGTTTCTGCTGTTGTCGGGCATCGTGCTGCGCGCCAGCCGCACCATCGACGACCAGCGCGGGGCGCTGCGCCGTCAGGTGTCGGAGCTGCAGGGCCTGGTGACGCAAAACAGCGCCTTGCGGCAGCGTGTGCAGCGGGCGTCCCGCCGCGCCACCGCATTCAACGAAAGATATTTGCGCCGGATCGGCGCCGACCTTCATGACGGACCGGCGCAACTCGTCGCCCTGGCGGCGCTGCGCATGGACAGCCCGGTATTTTCCGGCGACGGCAATTGGGGCGAAAGCCGCTCGACCGAGGTCACGATGATCCGCAAGACGCTGGAGGATGCGATGCGCGAAATACGCGGCATCTGCACCGGCCTCGTGCTGCCGCAGATAGAGACGGCCGCCGCGATGGACATATTGCGGCTGGCAGTCGACGAACACCAGCGCCGGACGGGAACGTCGGTGACGCTCACGCTGCCCAGGCATCTGCCCGAACCCGGCGCCTCCGAGAAAATCAGCATCTATCGTTTCGTGCAGGAAGGGTTGAACAATGCCTATCGCCACGGGCGGGGCAAGGATCAGGCGGTGCATGCCGAAATGAAAGGCGGCAGGCTCTTCGTCGAAGTATCGGACGGCGGGCCAGGCTTTGATCCAGCGGCACGGGTCGAAGGATTGGGGCTGGCTGGCCTCAGGGATAGGGTTGAAAGCATTGGCGGCCAGTTCGAAACCCGGACTGGACCGCAAGGCACGCGGCTGGTGATCAGCCTGTCAGTCGAGGAGCAAGCATGATTGGCGCCATTCGCATCGCTATTGTCGACGACCATCCGCTTTTTCGCGAAGGCGTGACGCGCAGCCTGTCGGAACTCGGAGGCTTCGAGATCGTCGGCGAAGGTGCGACGGCGCAGGATGCCGAACGCATCGCCTCTACGGTGCGGCCCGACCTATTGCTGCTCGACATCTCCTTGCCGGGCGGCGGCCTGGCCGCGGTTGCAACCATCCTTGCCGACCATCCCGCCCAGAAGATCGTCATGCTGACCGTTTCGGAGGCCAATGCCGACGTAACCAGGGCCCTGAACGCCGGGGTGCAGGGCTATATCCTGAAGGGTGTCGGGTCGCGCGCGCTGGCCGACATCCTGCGCAACGTGGCGGCCGGCGAGAGCTATCTTACGCCGACCCTGTCGGCGCGGCTGCTTTCGGATCTCCAGTCCCCGCAGCCTGCCAACGGCGTGGCGGACCGGCTGCGGCAACTGACCGAACGACAGACGGAAATCCTGCAGCTGGTGGCGGAAGGGCTCAGCAACAAGGAGGTCGCCCTGCGCCTGGAGCTGCAGGAGAAGACGGTCAAACATCACATGACCGGGGTGCTGTCGAAACTCAATGTGCGAAACCGCACTGAAGCGGCTCTCATGATGCGCGAGTTTCACGACCGGGACCGGAACCGCTCGTAGAGCAATTCACCGTTTCACGGAAACGGCGAATTGCTCTAACTCTTTGTTTTGACGCAATTCGCAAGGGAAAGCGCTACGCGCTTTTCCCGGGAAAACCGTTTCACACTTTTCCTGGAATTGCTCTGGGCCATTCTCTTAGGGCCATCGCGGACCCGTACGAGGGCCAGACAAAGAGAGGTCACCTCCGCCGGGGGCGGCGGAGGTGACATGCGAAGCTGGTCGTTGCCTGTTGACCAGCCTCACATAGCCTTCAGACGGCTGACATCGGCCGGCGTGGCCCGGCGGTCGATGATTGTGCGGCCCAGCGCATCCTGCATCTTGAACCGGCCGCTATCGACCTTCTCGACGATGCCGTCGGGGTGCGTGACCGTGATCTTGTTGCCGGTCACGTCGACCTTGTCACCGGTCGTGGTGTTGACATGGCTGGCGCCTTTGTCGCTTTGGCCATTGCTGGATCCCGAGCCGTCGCCATCTGTTCCGGAATTGCCGCCGTTTCCATTGCCGTTGCCACTATTGCCGCCGCCGCTGTTACCGCCATTTCCATTGCCGCTATTGCCGCCGTTTCCGTTGCCGCTATTGCCGCCGCTGCTATTGCCGCTGTTACCACCGTTACCGCTATTGCCGCCGCCGTTACCGTTGCTGCCGTTGCCGCCACCGTTGCCGTTTCCATTGCCGTTGTTGCCGCCGCCATTGCCGCCCTTGGCGGCCTGCGCGGTGGCAGCGTCGATTCCGGGGGCGGAGCCGTGCAGGGAAATTCGATAGGGGATGGTGGTCAGCGCCAGAGCAGCCGCCGAAACAAGCGTCAGCCGGCGACAACGGGCCGTGATCGATCCGTGCATCCCTGATCTCCGTCGATTGAGCCGGCGCGCCCACCCCAACGTTGCAACCAACAACATCGCCGAAAGATGTGGTGACCGGAAGCGACCTCCGACCGTTGCGGTTGTCCTCCAGGACCTTTGCCAACGCAAGATTGGACCAAAGTCTGATGTTCGGGTGAGTGAGTCGCCTCGCTCCCAGCATTGGAGCTTGTATGATGTCACGAAAATGTGATCGGCCTGGCGTAAGGGGTCGAACAGGCAACAAGCTCCAGCCACTCCAAAGCCAGAGGCCCTGATGACCGAACATCGTTCCCCCGACGCCCGATTCCGCACCAGCCTGCTCGAGGAAAACGAAGGACCGGCCGTCAACCCCACCGACAACCGCACCATGGGCGAAATCATCGCCGCGCGGTTCTCGCGCCGGGGTTTCCTGAAGGGATCGCTCGCCGTCTCAGCGATCGCCGCCACCGTCAGCCCGCTGGCCATGATCGCGGCAGACGATGCCCGCGCCGCGGAAGGCTCAGCCTTCAAATTCGACGAGCTCCAGGCCGGCATCGACGACAAGCACCATGTCGCGCCGGGCTATGATGCCGACGTGCTGCTGCGCTGGGGCGATCCGCTGTTTGCCGATTCACCGGAGTTCGATCCGACCAAGCAGTCGGCGCAGGCGCAGGCCAGGCAGTTCGGCTACAACAACGACTATGTCGGCTACATCGCGATCGACGGCTCGGCCGAGCACGGCCTGCTGGTGGTCAACCACGAATACACGAACCCGCATCTGATGTTCCCGGGCATTGTTTCGATCGTCGAGAAGGACGGGAAGAAGAAGGCCGAGGTCGCGCCGCTCTCGAAGGAGCAGGTCGATGTCGAAATGGCGGCGCATGGCGGCACCATCGTCGAGATCCGCAAGGTGTCTGGCAAATGGCAAGTGGTGCGTGACGGCAAGCTCAACCGCCGCATCACCTCGACCACCGAAATGGCGCTGTCCGGTCCGGTCGCCGGCCACGACCGCGTCAAGACCAATGCCGATCCGTCCGGCACGAAAGTCTTCGGCACTTTCAACAACTGCGCCGGCGGCGTCACGCCGTGGGGCACCTATGTGATGGCCGAGGAGAACATCCACGGTTATTTCTCCGGCGAACTGCCGGAAGGCCACAAGGAAGCCGCCAACTACAAGCGCCTCGGCATTCCGGAAGGCGCCTATGAATGGGGCGCGCATTACGACCGCTTCAACCTCGCCAGGGAGCCGAACGAGGCCAATCGCTTCGGCTGGATCGTCGAGGTCGACGTCAACGATCCGACCTCGACGCCGAGGAAGCGCACCGCCATGGGCCGCTTCAAGCATGAGGGCGCCGAATCGATCGTCGCCAAGGACGGCCGCGTCGTCTTCTATCTCGGCGACGACGAGCGCTTCGACTATGCCTACAAGTTCGTCACCAAGGGCACGTTCAACGCCAACGACCCTGCCGCCAACAAGGACCTGCTCGACGACGGCACACTGCATGTCGCCAAATTCGCCGAGGACGGCACGGTCGACTGGCTGCCGATCGTCTTTGGCCAGGGGCCGCTGACGGCGGAAAACGGTTTTGCTGGCCAGGCCGACGTGCTGATCGAGACGCGCCGCGCCGCCGATCTGCTCGGCGCCACCAAGATGGACCGGCCCGAGGACATCCAGCCCAATGGTGTCAACGGCAAGGTCTATGTCATGCTGACCAACAATTCGAAGCGCAAGGCAGACCAGGTCGATGCCGCCAACCCCCGCGCTGAAAATGCCTTCGGCCACATTATCGAGATCACCGAGAGCGATGGCGATTTCACGGCCACCAAGGGCAAGTGGGAAGTGCTCTTGAAATGCGGCGATCCTTCGGTTGCCGATGTGGGCGCTACCTTCTCTACGGCAACGACGGCCAATGGCTGGTTCGGCATGCCCGACAATTGCGCGGTCGATTCGGCCGGTCGCCTGTGGGTCGCCACCGATGGTCAGGGCCCGAAGGCCACCGGCCGCACAGACGGCCTGTGGGCGGTCGACACGGAAGGGGCGGCACGGGCGACCTCAAAGCTGTTCTTCCGCGTGCCGATCGGTGCGGAAATGTGCGGCCCGCTGTTTGCGCCCGACGACCAGACCGCGTTCGTCGCCGTCCAGCATCCGGGCGATGGCGGCGAGGATTGGGAAGGTTTTGGCCGCCCGTCCTACTATGAGGATCCGTCGACGCGCTGGCCGGATTTCAAGCCAGACATGCCGGTGCGGCCGTCGGTCGTCGCCATCACCAGGCAGGGCGGCGGCAAGATCGCGGTCTGAGTTCGGGCCTCGGTTTGCAGCCTTGGGAGGGGTTTCGGTTCCCGAACGCCCCTCCTTCGTGGCATGAAGCCCATTCAAGCTCCGGGAAAGA
This sequence comes from Mesorhizobium sp. P3_A8, assembly GCF_056402995.1. NCBI lineage: Bacteria > Pseudomonadati > Pseudomonadota > Alphaproteobacteria > Hyphomicrobiales > Phyllobacteriaceae > Mesorhizobium > Mesorhizobium sp. P3_A8. The sequence goes on from NZ_JBFUGI010000001.1 coordinate 839,186, forward strand.
TTGGCAATTTACAGGTGGCGCCCTAGGTCGTTCTCAGGAGACCGCCACCATGTCGAAGTCCATCTATGATCGTGGCCTGCTCAAGCCCGGCGACATCGCCAGGCTTCAGCGCGTCTTTGACGAAGCCTGCCTCAAGCGCGAAGCGCACCCCGATTCGCCGGAAGCGCGCGAAATCGCCCTGACCCTGCTCGCCCTCCACAATGCCGGCATGGTCGACGAGGAGATGCTGACGGACGCCGTCGGTTTCCGCCGGCTGGAGCCGAAATCGGCCTGAGATTGAAGAGCCACTTCCAGCCTGCCGCTATCCCTGACGTTGGACGATAGCCACATTGATCGCGCTTCGCAATTTGAAGCCGATGGATTCGTACAGCTTTATCGCGCCGGCGTTGGTCGCGTAGGCGTGCAGGTAGGGTACCTCGCCGCGTGCGAAAATCTGATTGGCCACGACCACGGACAGCAGCCGGCCGAGGCCGCCGCCGCGGACATCCGGATGCGAGCAGACGCCGCTGAGTTCGCTGTAACCCGGCTGCTTCATCCGTTCGCCGGCCATCGCCACCAGCCGGCCGCCGGCCTTCACGCCCCAGAAGTCGCCAAGGCTCAACGCTCCGGACGTGAATGGGCCGGGCTTGGTGAGCGCCGCCAGGGCCACCATTTCCGCCACATCGTCTTGTGTCAGGCGTTGCACCCGATCATCCGACACCAGCTGTAACGGCGCATCGGCAACCATTTGCACGGCTGCGGCTTGCGAGATTGCCGAGAGGCCGGCCGGAAGGGCTATGGGGTCGGCCTGAGCCATGATGACGCTGTCACCGGGGCCGACAAGGTCGTTGAGCGCCTGCAGGCTTTCGGCATCGTCCGCGGCGGTGGCGGCGAAGAGGGCGAATGACGGCGAATAGCGCCTGGCGAGCTCGCCACCTTGCGCGAGGGCTTGATGGCGCGTCGCAAGCGCGCTCCAGACGGGCCGGTCGAGGACATGTTTCACTGCGCGACACCCTTTTTCACACGGCGATCGAGTGGAGCGGCGGAGAGCCCGTCCTCGATAGCGGCGAGTTGATCGAGAAGCGGCCCCGAGAGGTCCCGGCACAGATCCGCGACGGCGCGCTCGATGCGCGGCCAGACGTCCCGCTTCGCCACGTCGACCAGGCGCTGGCCCTTGCCCGTCAGGGAGACCATCTTGCGGCGCTGGTCACCTTCCGACTGGACGGCTTCGACCAGCCCCAACTCGACCAGCAGCGACACGCTTCGCGTCACGCCTGGCTGGGTCAGCCCGAGCGATTGCGCCAGTTCGCCGACGGCCAAAGGCCCCAGCCTGTCGAGCGCAGCAAGCAGCGGGTATTGGCTCGATTGAAGCGGGACCTCCAGGCCGTCGAGCAGATGCTGCGCGTCGGCCTGCAATTGTTCACCGATGCGCTTCAGCCTGCTGCCCAGGCAGAGATAGCCAAGCGACCGAATAACGTCTTCCATGATCAATCTGTCCCTAGAGCAGTTCACGGTTTCACGGAAACGGCGAACCACTCTAACTCTTTGTTTTGACGCAATTCCGAACGGAAAACCGTTCACACTTCTCCTGGAATTGCTCTAAATCCATAACATGTTATATAACATGGCAAGGAACGAGTCAAAGCCGCCTCCAGTCAAATCAGCGTGAGTCACCCGAGGGCAGGGACGCACCGGCGATCCGCCTGGCGATCGCCTTGCCCAATATGCCGGCATTGGCAAAGCAGCCGCGAATGCTCGGCCGCATACCAGTGAACCACAGGCCGGGCAGTTTCGGATCGGCGTCGCCGCCATTGAAGAGCGGGACGCCCTTGCTGTCGAGGACGCCGAGACTGCCGACCATGCGCTCCAGCCCGGTGCGGTAGCCGGTCGCGGCAATGACGATATCGGGATCGATCAGGCTGCCATTGGCCAGGATCACGCCGTCGCGGCTGAACTCGCGTATCGCCGGCACGACGGTGATCTTGCCCGATTTGATGGCGTCGACGGCGCCATCGTCCGCGGCAATCGCGGTGTAGTCGGAGGTCAGGCGGCTGGCGCCGCCCGACGGCGCGGGCGGCATGCCGAATTTGGTCAGATCGCCGAAAACCAGGCGCTGCGTCGCGGCGATCGCCGCATCGGCGACGCGCAGCGGCAGGCGCGCCATCAGCGGCGAGAGCCGGTGCACGGCGATCTTGCCGATCCGCTTGGGCAGAATGGCGGGGCCGTTGCGGGCCGACAGCCAGAGAGCCGCCACATCCACGCCAGCCAGGTGATTGAGGGCGTCAAAGCCCGAATTGCCGGCGCCGACAACCAGCACCTTCTTGCCGGCATAGGACCTGGCGTCGCCGAAATCCGCCGAATGGATGATCCGGCCCGCGAAGGCCTCCGCGCCCTTCCATTGCGGCGTGAACGGCTCCTTGTCGCGGCCGGTGGCGACGACGACATGACGCGCCAGGCGTGAGCCGGTGCTGGTGCGCACGGCCCAGTGGTCGCCCCTGAACACGATGGTCTCGACGGCGACGCCAAACTCCACCGGCAGCCGGTTCGCGTCCCGGAAATCGTTCATATGGCGGATAACGACGCTCTTGGGTGGAAAGGCTGGCGTATCGCCGGGATAGGAAAGGCCAGGCAGTGCCGAGAGATCGCGATGGGTGTTGAGATGCAGTTGCTGGTGCCGCCGATGCCAGGGCTCGGCCAGCCGGCTCTCCTTTTCCAGGATCGACGCCGGCACGCCGGCCTTCATCAAAGCCTGCGCGGCGGCCAGTCCCGCAGCACCGGCGCCAATGACGATCGCCGGCTCGATCGCCACCAACTGCTCCACCATCGGTCTGGTCGTCGTATCAGTCATTCACTCTCAAAACCCATTCAACCGCCACGGCATCCCGACAAGGTTTGCAGGACGCTGTAACCGTTTGATCGCGCGCAAACCCATGCAGCGGATCGGTACCCATTGCCGAGGCCCCGCGCCGGGCCGCGCTTGCGCTCCAGAGCATTGCGCCGCCAAGCGGAAACAACTTCCATCGCAAAAATGCGGCCAAAACAACGACATGAAGCGGGATGCCCGCTTCTGTCCGAAACCATGCAGCCCTATATGGCATATCCGCGGCATCGGCGATAATCAGGTCGCGGCAATGTGATTGATTCGAGCTCCGGGGGCTGGCGGATCTCGTTACCCACGCAGGAATTCGAAATCGCAGCGATTTTGGCTTCCTACGAAAAAACAGGACGCCGTGGCGCGTCCAGCGTGTCGAAAGACACGTCGCGCCACAGACGGCACGCGGAATCTCGACCATGCCCTCCTTGCGGATCTATTTCGACAACATCCTCGAGGGCGCCTCGCCCAAGGTCGAGCGCCTTGCGCTGACACATGTCGAACGGCTGGCGCTTGTCCGCCGCCATGGCGATTTCTCGCTCGCCTATTCCACCGCGGTGCAAGCCAAGCTTTCCTATTTTGGCGACGCCGACGGCTACATCGCCTTCGGCACCAAGATGAAGCATCACTTCGCTCTCGGCGACCCGGTGGCGGCGCCGGCCCGGCGGGCCGACTACATCAGACGCTTCGTCGAGACCGCCGGCGACCCATGGTTCGTGCAGATCGGCGAGGAGACCGCGCGCGTGCTGGCCGGGCTCGGCTACAAGGTCAACCGGCTGGGCATCGACACAAGGCTCGTCCTGCCCGAGCATGATTTTTCCGGCAAGCGCAACGAGACCGTGCGCTATTCCGAGCGCTGGCTCTCGAAGAAGGGCTTTTCGTTCGAGGAAGACAAGCGGACGGTGTTCCTCGACGAAATCGCCCGGCTGTCCGAAAACTGGCGCGGCGACCGCATCGTCAAGCGCTGGGAGATGGGCTTCCTCAACCGCCCCTTCAACGATCACCTCGGCACCGACATGCGCCGCTTCGTCCTGCATGGACCCGATGGCGAGCTGATCGCCCTGCTCGATTTCGATCCGCTGTTCCGCGACGGCAAGGTCATCGGTTACACCACCGCCTTCAAGCGCAAGCATATAGATGCTTCGCCGCACGCCGAGATCGGGCTGACCAAATTCGCCGTCGACCGGTTTCGCGAGGAGGGCATGGAGGTGGTCACGCTTGGCCTGTCACCGCTCGTCGACGTCGACCCGAGCGGATTTGCCGAAAGCGATTTCTGGCGCAACGTCTTCCAGCGCGCCTACTCTTCGCCATGGGTCAACCGCCGCCGGTTCAACCTGCAGGGCCAGGCGGCATTCAAGCGCCGCTTCCACGGTATGGAGGAGCCGGTCTATATCGCCTTCCGCGAGGGGACCTATATCGAGATGCTGGGGCTGCTGCGGCTGGTCAAGGCCATCTAGATCTGCCGATATTCAGGTGAGGCCGGCCTGACCTGAATCTCTACAGATCTCGGCGGCGTCTCAGGGCGCCTTTGCCGCGTCAGTTCCGCAGCCGGTAGCCGGTCTTGAAGATCCAGGCGACGATCGCGATGCAGACGGCCAGGAACACCAGCGTCATGCCGAGGCTGATGCCGACCGAGACGTCGGACTTGCCGTAAAAGCTCCAGCGGAAGCCGCTGATCAGGTACACTACCGGATTGAACAGCGTGATCGTCTTCCAGATGCCGGGCAGCATGTTGATCGAATAGAAGCTGCCGCCGAGGAAAGTCAGCGGCGTGATGATCAGCAGCGGCACCAGTTGCAGCTGTTCGAAACTTTTCGCCCAGATGCCGATGATGAAGCCGAACAAGCTGAAGGTCACCGCCGTCAGCACCAGGAAGGCGAGCATCCAGAACGGATGCAGGATGGTGAGCGGCACGAACAGCGAGGCGGTGGCGAGGATGATCAGGCCGAGGATGATCGATTTGGTGGCGGCGCCGCCGACATAGGCGATGACGATCTCCAGGTAGGACACCGGCGCCGACAGCAATTCGTAGATCGAGCCGACGAATTTCGGGAAGTAGATGGCGAAGGAGGCATTGGAGATCGACTGCGTCAACAGCGACAGCATGATCAGCCCCGGCACGATGAAGGCGCCGTAGCTGATGCCGTCGATCTCGGTGATGCGCGAGCCGATGGCCGAGCCGAAGACGACGAAGTAGAGCGATGTCGAGATGACCGGCGAGACGATGCTCTGCAGCACGGTGCGGAAAGCACGTGCCATTTCCATCCGGTAGATGGCCCAGACCGCGCGCAGGTTCATGGCTCTCTCCTCACCAGATTGACGAAGATCTCCTCGAGCGAGCTGTTTTGCGTGTCGATGTCGCGGAACTGGATGCCGCCGGCCTCGAGGTCGCGGATCAGCGAGGCGACGCCCGGCCGCTCGGCCTGGTTGTCATAGGTGTAGATCAGTTGCCCGCCATCCGGCGACAGCTCCAGCGCATAGCGCGAAAAGGCCTCCGGAATGGCGGTCAGCGGGTTGCGCAGTTCCAGCACCAGCCGCTTGCGGCCGAGCTTGCGCATCAGTTCGGCCTTGTTCTCGACCAGGATGATCTCGCCGCGGTTGATGACGCCGACGCGGTCGGCCATCGCCTCGGCCTCCTCGATATAATGGGTGGTGAGGATGATAGTGACGCCATCCTCGCGCAGCCGGCGCACCATCTCCCACATGTCCTGGCGTAGCTCGACGTCGACGCCGGCGGTCGGCTCGTCGAGGAACAGGATGCGCGGCTCATGCGACAGCGCCTTGGCGATCATCAACCTGCGTTTCATACCGCCCGACAGCGTGATCGCCTTGGCGTCCTTCTTGTCCCATAGCGAGAGATCCCTCAGCACCTTCTCGACAAAGGCAGGGTTGGCCGGTTTGCCGAACAGGCCGCGGCTGTAGCTAACGGTTGCCCAGACGCTCTCGAAGGCGTCGATGGTCAGTTCCTGCGGCACCAGGCCGATCAGGCTGCGCGCGGCGCGGTAGTCCTTGTTGATGTCGTGGCCGTCGACGGTGACGGTGCCGGTCGAGCGGTTGACGATGCCGCAGACGATCGAGATCAGCGTCGTCTTGCCGGCGCCATTGGGCCCAAGCAGCGCGAAAATCTCGCCGCGCTGGATGTCGAGACTGACTTCCTTGAGCGCGGTGAAACCAGTGGCGTAGGTCTTGGAGACCCCGGAAATGGACAGAATGGAGGGCATGGGCTGAAAACGGCTGCCTGAAAGAGGTCCCCTGATATAGGCCGAATGTCGGTGCGTGCAACCGCAAGTCGATGGTGCTGCTGACAGTTCTGGACAGCCAGTGCGGGACGATCATTGCAGTGCCATCACCAATGCCGCTGCAGCGAAGGCCGCGAGTTCTGAGGATCGGGCGTGCCGCGATGCAGTTTCGGACAGAGACCCGTTTGCTTCAGCCCAGCGTGAACACGGTGCGCCTTGTGCTGTCATCCTTGGCCCATGCCTGTCCGACATCGGCCAGCGGAACCGGCGTGGTGGCGATTTGAAGGCCGGCCGGCACCACGGCGCGTAGCAGATCGCCGGTGCAGGCGATGAAGCGGTCGAGCGGCACGCTGCCGATACCGCTGCCCATCAGGGCAATCGCGGATGAGCGCAGAACCGCGCTCGGCAAGGTGATGTCGGAGCCACTGACGGCGCTGATCTGGACGAAGCGGACCGGTACCGCATCAGGGCTGGCCTTGGCGGCGGCGACCAGCAGGCGTTCGGCGCTGTTGCCCCAGAGATAGTCGATGACGACATCCACGCCCTCCTTGAACTGCCGCTTGAAAATTTCCTCAAGAGCCGCCCCGTCCTCGACGAGCGGTATCGTCACATCCGCGCCGAGCGCCGCGACCGCATCGAGTGCGGCTGCGTTGCGGGCGGTGGCGATGATTTTCTTGGCGCCGAGATGCCTGGCGATCTGGACGGCGAGGCGACCTGCCGTGCCGGTGGCGCCGTTGACCAGCACGGTTTCTCCCGGCTTCAGCTTCGCCCGCTCGGTGAAGGCAGCCCATGACGACATGCCGGGATTGGCGATGGCGGCGGCGGTGATATCGTCCAGCCCGTCGGGCAGTGCCACGCAATGCGCCTCGGGCACGACGGTCCACTCCGCCATGCTGCCGTTGGGCGCCCTGGGCAGCGCGAAATAGACCTTGCTGCCGTCCTCGAGCCGGCCAACGCCATCGATGCCGACGACGAAGGGGAACCGGCCGGACGAGCTATAATGCGCGCCCGAGGCGCGGCTCTTGACGACATGGCTGATGGCGGCGGCGGTGACCGTGACGCGGCTTTCGCCCACCGCCGGCACCGATTCGGAGAAATCACCGTAGATGGGCGCCTGCCCGGCGCTCGAAACAATCGCGGCTTTCATGATGGTTTGCCTTTCTGGCTTCCAGATTATGTGTATAATGCACATATAAGGAGTTTCGGCATGCCGTCAACAAAAACCGTGCAAAATACACATATCTCCGATCAGCTGCGGCAGATACATGGGGCGGTGCTCGATATTGTCGGCGTGATGAACCGGCCGCAGCGCGACGAGCTGCTGATCAAGGCGGCCGGCATTCCGCTCGACCGGGCGCTGTTCCCGCTGCTTGTCGGCATCGAGCGTTTCGGGCCGATCGGCGTCGTCGAGATGGCCGACCGTGTCGGGCGTGACTACACGACCGTCAGCCGCCAGGTCGCCAAGCTGGAAAGCCTCGGCCTCGTGCAGCGCCAGGCCAGCGCCGCCGACCGGCGCGTGCGCGAGGCCGTGATCAGCCCGAAGGGCAAGGCGATGACCGACCTCGTCGACGCAGCGCGCGAAAAGATCGGCCGCGCCATTTTCGAAACCTGGGAGGCGCATGACATCGAAGAGCTGGTGCGCCTGATGCGCAAATTCGCGGATGCGCTTGGCGCTGTGCCGGAGACCAGTCCTTAAGCGCGGCATGGACCGGTAAAATTGTCCTGTGGCGTTCAGCCTCGCGGCAGGACGCCGCTTTGACCTGAACCGGCTTCGGGCCTATCGTTCCCGAGTACTTGCAGCAGCCGGAGCCCGCCATGGACCCGCTCATATTGTCGCGCATCCAGTTCGGCGCGAATATTTCGTTTCATATTCTGTTTCCGACGATCACCATTGCACTTGGCTGGGTGCTGCTGTTCTTCAAGCTGCGCTACAACGCGACCAATGATTCCGCCTGGATGCGCGCCTATTTCACCTGGGTGAAGGTGTTTGCGCTGTCCTTCGCCATGGGCGTGGTTTCCGGCGTCACCATGAGCTTCCAGTTCGGCACCAACTGGCCGGGCTATATGGAAAAGGTCGGCAACATCGCCGGGCCGCTGCTGGCCTACGAGATCCTCACCGCCTTCTTCCTCGAAGCGGCCTTCCTCGGCATCATGCTGTTCGGCTTCCGCCGCGTCTCCAACCGCGTGCACACGCTGGCGACGGTGCTGGTGGCCGGCGGCACCACGCTGTCCGCCTTCTGGATCATCGCGCTGAATTCCTGGATGCAGACACCGGCCGGCTTCGAGATGCGCGATGGCGTGGCGCATGCCGTCGACTGGTGGGCGATCGTTTTCAACCCGTCCATGCCCTACCGGCTGGTCCACATGCTGCTCGCCTCCGGGCTGACGGTATCGTTCCTCATATCAGGCCTGTCGGCGCTGCGTTATCTCAACGGCGACCGCTCGGAATCGATGTGGAAGGCGCTGCGCACCGGCGTCTTCGCCGCAGCGGTCCTTATTCCCATCCAGATCTTTGCCGGCGACCAGCACGGGCTGAACACGCTGGAGCACCAGCCGCAGAAGATCGCTGCCATGGAGGCCAACTGGAACACCGGCCCCAACGTGCCGCTGGTGCTGTTCGCGCTGCCCGACGAAGCCGCGAAGGAGAACAGGTTCGAGATCGCCATTCCCGACGGTGCCAGCCTGGTGCTGCGGCACTCGACCAGCGGTGTGGTGCCGGGGCTGAACGATTTTCCAGGCAACCATCCGCCGGTCTTCCCGCTGTTCTGGAGCTTCCGCATCATGGTCGGCACCGGGCTGCTGATGCTCGCCGTTTCGTGGTCGGCGGCCTTCTTCCTCAAGCGCCGGCATAGCCTGCCGAAGCCGCTCGCCATGCTGATGGTGCCGATGGCGCTGTCGGGCTGGCTGGCGACGTTGGCCGGCTGGTACACGACCGAGATCGGCCGCCAGCCCTGGCTGGTGACGGGCGTGCTGAAAACCGCCGACGCCGTCGGCCCGGTGGCGGGCAGCCATGTCGCGCTGACGCTCGCCATCTATCTCATTCTCTACGTGCTGTTGCTGATCGCCTATCTCGGCGTGCTGGTGCATCTGGCGCTGAAGGCGGCGAAAGATGGCGACACCTCACCGCTGCCGGGTGTGATGAAGACGGCCATGTCGCAACCGGCCGCAGGAGAGTGACATGACTTTCGACTGGCCAACCCTGCTCCCCCTGATCTTCGCCGGTCTGATGGGCCTTGCCATCCTGATCTATGTCATCCTCGACGGTTTCGATCTTGGCATCGGCATCCTGTTCGCCGCTGCAGAAGACGCCGAGCAGGACACGATGATCGCGGCGATCGGTCCGTTCTGGGATGCCAACGAGACTTGGCTGGTGCTGGCTGTCGGCCTGCTGCTGGTCGCTTTTCCCCTGGCGCATGGCGTCATCCTGACCGCGCTCTACATTCCCGTCTTCGTGCTGCTGGTCGGGCTGATCCTGCGTGGCGTCGCCTTCGATTTCCGCGCCAAGGTGCCGAGTGGCAAGAAGCATCGCTGGAACCGCATCTTCTTCATGGGTTCGGTCATCGCCTCGCTGGCGCAGGGCTATATGCTGGGCGTCTATGTGCTTGGCCTCGATGTCGGCTTTGGCGGCATGGCGTTCGGCGCGCTGGTGGCATTCTGCCTGGCCGCGGCCTACGCAGCGATGGGCGCCGCCTGGGTGATCTACAAGACCGAAGGTGAGTTGCAGAAGAAGGCCGTGCTCTGGCTGCGCACCGCACTGGTGCTGACCGCTTTCGGCATGGCGGCGGTGTCGCTGGCGACGCCCTTCGCCAGCCCGCGTATCTTCGACAAATGGTTCGTCTGGCCGCAGATGCTCTATCTGTCGCCACTGCCGATCCTGTCGGCGCTGCTGTTCCTGTGGCTGTGGCGGCAGACCTTCCATCTGCCGAAGCCCGACGACCGCCATGCGCTGACGCCGTTCCTGACGCTGGCCGCCATCTTCACGCTCGGCTTTGCCGGTCTCGCCTGGTCGTTCTACCCGTTCGTGGTGCCGGACAAATTGACCATCTGGCAGGCGGCGTCGGCGACCGAAAGCCTGGCCATCATCCTGGTCGGCACTGTCGTCGTGCTGCCGGTCATCATCTTCTACTCCTTCTATGCCTACCGGGTGTTTGGCGGGAAGGCGACGGACCTGACTTACGACTGATCCGCCGCGGTTTCAGATCAATCCGGAATCGCGCGCGGCGGCTGTGGCCTCTCCTCGCGAGACCGCATCCAGCTTGCCCAGGACCGCCGAGACATGGTGATCGACGGTCTTCGGCGAAATGGCGAGGTGGTCGGCGATACGCTTGTTGGACAGGCCGCGCTCGATCAGCTGCAGCACTTCCATCTGGCGCTGGGTCAGGCCGGCGCTGTTGGCGCGGGTGGTGCGGCGCGGGCCCCTGGCAATGCGAATGACGCCGTTCTGCCGCATGAGCTCACGCACATGGTTTGCGACCGGACGGGCGCCGAGCGCCTCGAGAATCTCCAGCGCCTCCCGCTGCGCGGCCTCGTCGCCCTGGGCGAGCGCCAGCGCGCGTTCGTAAGGGGCGTCGAGTTCCGCCCAGACCATGGCAGCGCCCCGCCAGTCTCCGGCCATCAGCATCCGGTAGGGCGCGGCCATGCCTGTGGTGTCGCCCGGATCGGCATCGGGTGCCAGCAGCAGCAGCCAGCAGGCCAGCTCGGCGAAGACCGCGCGCGTCGGCGACAGGCTCTCGGCAAGGCCGATCAGCCGCAGCGCCTCGTCCCTGTCCGCCTCGCCGAGCCAGGCCTGTTCGGCAATCACCGCCGCATAGGGCGACAGGCGCTGCAGCTCGGCTCCCTTTTCCAGAAATTGCTTCATCTCGGCCAGAAGCGGCTCTGCCGATGGGTCGCCGCGACGGACCCTTAGCCTCGACAGTGCCACCAGAGAGGGATAGCGCACCAGGGCGGTCGCCCGGTCGTTGGCAATCACATCCAGTGCCTCGGCAGCCGCCTCATCCCAGCATCCCTGACGCAGCAGCAACTGTGCCCGTACACCACGCATGTAATCGCGCCAGGTCGCCAGATCGTTCTCGACGCAATAGTCGATGCCGCGATCGAGGAAGGATTGGGCCTGGCTGTAGCCCAGCTGGTTCATTTCGCCACAAGCGCAATTGGTGAACGCGCGGGCCGCATGTTCCTGGAAATTCTCTTGCAGCGCGATTTCGAGGCTGCGGGCAAGATGCAGACGGCTCGAGTCCAGGTCGAGCCACTGCTCGGCGGCGCCGACATTGTTGAGCGCATGGCAAACGACTTCCGGCCTGTTCAACCGTTCGGCGAGCTCGATGGCCCTGGCGCCCAGCGACAAGGTCTCGTCCAGCCTTTCGGCCAGCATCGCCAGTTGCGAAAGGTTCGAATAGGCCATGGCAAGCTCGGCACTGACCGGCACGGTCTCCAGCAACGCGACCGCCTGGGCGCCGAACATGTCGGCCGCCTCTCGGTCGCCTAAGAGATAGGCGAAGCGTGACAGCCATCTGAGGCTGTCGCCTTCCTTCAGCGTGTTGCCAAGCGCCTGTCGCAAGACACGCGCCTGTTCCTGTGCCTTGATGGCCTCGTCGATGCGCGCAATCAAATGGCACTCGAAGGCATAGTGCTCGTAAAGCTCGGCGCGCTCTTCCTCAGGCAAGGTATCGGCCTGGCGCAAGGCCACCTCATAGTAGCCGGCGGCGTCGCGATGGGCGCCGACACGCGAGGCCTCCCGCGCCGCGATCGGCGCGAATTCACGCACCGCCTGCAGATTGTTTGCCTCCACGGCGTGGTGGACCAGGCGCGCCGTCGCAACGGACCCGTTCTCGAGCAGCGCGGAAAGGGCGCGCTGGTTGAACTCGCGCCGCTGGCTCGTCGTCAGCATCGTCTCGATGGCGCGGCGGGCTATTTCGTGGCGGAAGGCGTAGCCGTCGCCGAGATCGTCGAGCAGGCCATTCGAGACACATTCGGCGAGCTGGCCGGCGGCGGCCACGCCGCACAGGCCCTGCAAGGCCCAGGCGTCGGCGCGCCTTGGAAACACCGACACTGCGTCAAGCATCGAACGGGCGCCCTCAGACAGGCGTTCGGCGCGCGCCAAAACGGCGTCGCGCACGCTGGCTGGCAGTGCCGTTTCATTCTCGGCGCTCAGCAATTCGGTGACGAAGAAGGCGTTGCCGGCGGTCGCCCGGTAGATGGCATCGCCGTCACGGCCGGCGCCGGCGGCGAGCGACAGCACCGCTGCTTCGCTGAGCAGCGGCACGTCGATGCGGGCGATGCTGCCGGCCGGGATTTCGCCCAGCGCCCGGCGCATGCGCATCTGGCTCTCGCTGCGGTCGGTGCGCGCCGTCACAAGCAGCAGGATGTGGGTGCTGGCAATGCGGCGGCCGAGAAAGCGGACGAAATCGAGCGTCGCGTCATCGGCCCAGTGCAGGTCCTCGATCACCAGCAGCGTTGCGCCGGTCCTCGCCTCGAACACATCGAGCGCGTCCGAAAACAACGGCAACCGCCGACCTTGCCGGGCGTCGACCGCCTGCGGCATCGCCCATTGCGCCTCGCGCGCCAGATCGTAGAGAGGCCCGAGCGGGTCGGGTATCGACAGGTCCTCGCAAGCGCTGCGGAAGATGCGCGCATCTGGCCCGGCGCGGCTGGTAAAGGCTTCGACCAGCGCCGACTTGCCGGCCCCGGCCTCGCCCGATAACGCCGCAACGCGTCCGCGTCCGCGTCCGGCTTCAGCCAAAAGTTCGTCCAGTTGCGCCAGCTGCGCCTGCCGTTCCAGAAGCATCGTCATCGCTCAAATGGGGTCGGTTTCACCGCTGCGCCGGACATCCGCCACGACTGTCCAAGGCGCTTGCCCGGAAATGTGACCCTCCACACATTCCGGTGCCATTCTCCACATAACGACCCCAATATAGGGAATCTTCCCACAAAATATAGGGAAAGGTTCCGATGCGCGCCCTTTGCGAGCGTGATCAATGTCCCGTCGCGCTCAAATCGAGCGTGAATCACCACAAAAGGGAAACCTGATATGCCTCGCTATGTCGTTGAACGCACATTTCCAAATGGCCTCAGCGTGCCGATGAACGATGCCGGCGCCGATGCGCTGGGCGGCGTCATCATGCGCAACGCCGAAAAAGGCGTGACCTGGGTGCAGTCCTTCGTCTCGCCCGACAAGAAGCAGAGCTTCTGCATCTATGACGCGCCGTCGCCCGAGGCGATCCGCAGCACCGCCCAGAAGAACGCGCTGCCGGTCGACAAGATCACGGAGGTGCGGGTCCTTGACCCTTACTTTTACCGTTGATCCCGACAATGACCATGCAACTGCCCTTCGCAGCGGTGGCGGCTTGCCTGACAACGCGTCCAGCGCGGTGTTGGCGGGTTCGAGACCAGTCGGACGAGGCCCGCTACTGGGCCGGATTCTCCGGCGGCTTGCCTCGCTGCTGTTCGCACCATTGCGCAAGAGCCGGCGCCGGCTGCCTCCGCAGGACGACTATCTGAGACGCGACATCGGCCTGCCGGATCTCGAGGAGCTGCCGCAGTACTGGGACTTCACCCGGTTCGACTGACAGCCATCGACTTCGCAGCGGGAGCGGCTGCTTCCGCGCATCAACAACGAGGAGAGAAAATGAACATCCATCTGTGGACCAGACATCTCATCAATCTGTCGATCCTGTCGATCGCGGCCACGGCGGCGAATGCCCATGATACCGGCACGCTGGATGAGAAAGTGCGGGCGGCCAACAGCCGTTTCGAGAATGTGGCGATGGCCACCGCGGAAGGCTATGCGCCGATCCCTTGCGCCAGCGGCATCACCGGCGGCGCCATGGGCATCCACTATGTCAATGCGGCCTATCTGAAAGACGATGCAGTCGATCTGGCGAAGCCGGAAGCGGTGATGTACGAGCCGATGGCGGACGGCACGCAGAAGCTGGTGGCGGTGGAGTACATCACCTCGAAAGGCCCGGCCTCGCTCGAGGGGCAGCTGTTCAACTTCAACAGCGCGCCCAACCGATATGGCCTGGGCGCCTTCTATGAGCTGCATGTCTGGGCCTGGAAGAAGAACCCGACCGGCACGTTCGCCGACATGAATCCCGATGTGTCGTGCGATGCGATGAAGGCCGGCGGCATGTAGCCGGCCTTCGCCCCGGGACTGGCCGGCATCCATAGCCCATCCCAGGCGGGGGCGGGCGGATACGGCAAGTCCCGGGGGTCACTCACCCCCCAGCGAGCGGCAAAGATCAGTTGCTGGCCGAAAGCACCAGCACCGGCTTGTCGCTGTACAACGCCGGGAACAGCTGCTTCAGGTTCGCCACCTTGGGCAGGTCGTTGTAGACGATGTAGGGATAGGTCGGGTTCAGCGTCAAAAAGTCCTGGTGGTAGTTCTCGGCCGGGTAGAAAGTTTTTCCGGTTTCGATTGTGGTGACGATCGGCGCGCCAAACAGCTTGGCCTTGTCGAGCTGGCCGATATAGCTCTGCGCGATCTTCTTCTGCGCGTCGTTCTCGGCGAAGATCGTCGAACGGTACTGGGTGCCCGAATCCGGACCCTGGTAGTTGAGCTGCGTCGGATTGTGGGCGACCGAGAAATAGACCTGCAGCAACTGGCCATAGGTGACCTTCGAGGGATCATAGGTGACCTCGACGGATTCGGCATGGCCGGTGCGGCCGGTGCCGACGGTCTCGTAGACGGCGTCATCCTTGGCACCGCCGGTGTAGCCGGAAACGGCCTGGCTGACACCCTTGACGTGCTGGAACACGCCCTGGACGCCCCAGAAGCAGCCGCCGGCGAAGATCGCCGTCTCGCTGCCCGAGGCTGCCTTTTCGTCGAGCGCCGGCGGCGGGATGACCACGGCGTCTTCCGCCGAGACGGCCGGCGTCAGCCAGAAGGCGGCGCCCGCGGCGGCAAGGGCCATCGCCGCCAGCGCGCCCCTGACAAAGCCGGTCGAACGGTTCTTGGTATTGGTCATGGTTGCACTCCTCATGGCTTCCATTTGGGATCAGTCTAGTGGATCAGCTACGATGGCGCGATGCGCGAGTTGCGGCGCAGCCTCACATTCGTGCGATGCTGCATCAACTGTCCCCGGCTGGACAGGGAGCCCGCCAGGGACAGAAGGCCACGCGCCAATCTCAATTGGCCGGTGCAGTGGCATCCGTTGCCGGCTTCATCGCATCGGTCGCCGGTTTCATGGCGTCCGCAGCAGGCTTCATGGCATCCGCAGCTGGCTTCATGGCATCGGCGGCGGGCTTCATCGAATTGGTGGCCATCGGGTCCGCCGGCTTCATCGCATCGCTTGCCGGTTTCATGGCGTCGGCCGCCGGCTTCATGGCGTTGGCGGCGGGCTTCATGGCATTGGTGGCGTCGTCGGCGCGGGCGATGCCGCCGGCCAGCAGCGCCGTCGAGCACAAAGCAAGCGCGAGTGCGGGCAGCGTCAGGCGGGAAAGAATGGTCATGGTGGTCTCCTTGGGTTGTCGATTGGGGTGGCGGGTTTCTTGGCCGCCGGTATTTTGCGACGCAGCCCATGCGGCGTTGCGCAATCTCTTGCAGAAGCGTGATTTCTAGTTGGTGGCGGCGGCCAGGATCGGCCCGCCGCCCGGTGATTGCACCAGCACGGCGGTGCTCAAGCCCCCGGACGCGGCTGGCAGCGCATAGGCGGTCGCGTCGCCGGTCCAGCTGCCGAGTTTTGTCAGCGCATGCACGACATTGGCGTGCGGCAACGTGCGGCCGGTGTTTTCGCCGCGCGCCACCGGCACCTGGACGACGCCCTTGGTGTAGCGCACCAGCCAGACATCGGCCTTGCCGCCCGGCACAGCACCGGCGCCGATCGCGACCTTGCCACCCTGGAGCGACAGCGAGGGGCCGCCGGTCCTGGCCGTCGCCGCGATCAGATGCTGGATTTCGCCGGGCGCGGCGCCGACGACATCGGCATGGCCGTTGACCACGACTTGCGGCGTGAACGGCCCGTCATGGCCGAGCGGCGGCTCGTAGGAAACCTGGCGCTGGGTGAATTCCTGTTTGCCGAATGTGTCCTTCCAGCCGAGATAATCCCAGTAGGTGACGTTGAAGGACAGCGCCAGAACGCCGGGCTGGTCCTTGACCTTGATCAGGTTGGCGTTGGCCGGCGGGCAAGACGAGCAGCCCTGGCTGGTGAACAGCTCGACGACGCTGAGCGGCTGCGCGACAGCGGCACCGAGCGAGGCGGCGAGCGCCAGCGCACCCAGGCTGGACAATGCGACGAATTTTCTGGAAGGCGATCTCGGCATCGGCTGGCTCCGTGTGGGACGGCGCTCAGATGCGCCGGTCATTCCCCCACTTCGCTGCCACTCGCCGCTTCGTTACAGCGCTCACCGGTTCGTGATCGTGGCCTACGCGAGTTGTCCGAAACGCCACAGCGAGGTGTAGTGCATGATCGGCCGCTCAAACCTTGCGCCTTCGGCGACAAATCGCTTTCCCGCATCCAGCATGGGCTGGAAGGTATCGAGCTGCCTGGCATGCTCCAGCGTGTCCCAGACACTGGTGTTGATCAGCGACAGTGTCGCCTCGTCGGCGCCGGCGTCGAAGACGAGCAGCCCTGGCATGGCCTCGATGCCAGGCCGAAGCGCTGCCTCGGCCTCCAGCATCATCTCTCGCAACAGCGCAAACTTCGTGGCATCGCAGCGCAAGATGGACACACGCAGCACGGGGTCTGACATCGCGTTCTTCTCCAGGAGCTGACGCACCGCACGCTAAGCCATGCCGATACGGGCCGCCAATACGCTGCCTCATCAAGATTGAGTGCGCATCTTTGCTACGGAGATAGGCGAAGGCCGTGCCGACGGCCATCTCCCCCACGAGGGGGGAGATCGGCTGCATCACCCTACTGCGTCAGCGCGGTCAGCGAGGGGCGCTGGTCGAAGTCGCATTTGCCGGTAACGTTGTAGAAGAAGTCGGCATTGGAGGACGGCGCCGGCACCGTGGTTCCGCCGTCTTCCCATGCCTGATAGCTCGTCTGGCCGCATGGCACGATGGTGAAGATGTCGACGATCTGCCCGGTGGGGGTCTCGACCAGGCTGTTGGCGGCTGTTCCGCTGTAGAGCCGGTTGGAGGTGGCCGCGTCGTTCGAATAGAGGTTTTGCGGGTTGCCCGACGGCACGTTCATTTGCAGATACAGACCGCCCATCTGGCTGACATCGATCGCCGCGCCGGCGCTGTTGGCCGGATACATCGTGTCGACACAGTAATATCTCGTGCCATACGCATCCTGCTGAAGCGACACCCCGTTGGGAGGGTTGTTGCCGACGGTGCAGACCTGTTTCTGGACCATGGTGGTGACGGTCTGGCTGCCCGAACCGGTAATGGTGCTGACGATGGTGGTGCCGTAGCCCTTGGGATCCTTGGTGTTGCCATAGGTATAGGCGATCGTCATCAGCGGCTTGGCCGCCGTGGCACCGAATTGCGTCCCGTAGAGCGTCATCGTCTTGCTCCACCAGCCCGACACCCCGGTGACCTTGAACGTCGCCTGCACCAGGCCCGGCGCCTTGTTGACGCCAGACGTGACGGCGACCGGCACGGTGTTGATCCGGGCAATGGTCATGAAATCGGTCGGCATGGCAAAGCTGGCCGAGGTGGTGGCGGTGACGGTGCCGTCGGGGGCGACGTTGAAGCTCGCCAGCGTCGCGGTGCCCTGGCCGTTGTTGGCGACAAAATTTGTTTGCAGCGCTACCTGGCGGTCGCTCAGCGCCGTGGTCGTCGGCAGCGTGGTGATGGCCAGCGTCGCGGCATCCAGCGCTTCCTGCATGTCGGAGCGGGTCTGGACGGCATCGGTGTAGTCGACGGAGAAGCCGACAGCGGTGATCAGCGGCACCAGGCTCAGGAAAAACAGCGGCAGCATCGAGCCGCTGCGCGAACGGACGAACCGGCCTGCAACCTTCAACATTTTCTACCCCCAGGAGACATTAGTCACCGCGCAGGTACCACCCAGCCGGCAAATCAAGGTCTAATGGGATCGATCAAAGTTTAAGCATCTTCGGCCGCCAGGCTGGTGTTCACCGCTTTGTGATCGCCGGGGCAGCCCCCGCAAGCGCTGCCCGGGCCGCGCGACCGCGCGACGCAAAATCGCCATAGGCGATTGCCCTGCGACGAGGGGGGCGATCGGCAGTTCCGGCCTTACTGCGTCAGCGCCGTGTCCGAGGGCCGCTTGTTGAAGTCGCACTTGCCGGTGACGTTGTAGAAAAAGTCGGCATTTGCAGACGGAGTCGGCACCGTTGTGCCACCGTCCTCCCAGGCCTGGTAGCTGGTGACGCCACAAGGCACGATGGAGAAGATGTCGACCTTCGTCCCGGTCGTGGTCTCGATCAGGGAGTTCGCGTCCACCCCGCTATAGAGTCGGTTGGAGGTGCTCGCATCGTCCGATTTGAGGTATTGCGGGTTGCCCGATGGCACGTACATCTGCAGAGAGAGGCCACCCATCTGGCTGACATCGATCGACGCGCCGGCGCCGTTGGCCGGATACATGGTGTCGACGCAGGTTGTCGAATATTTCTTGTTGCCGCTGGTCTGGAGGATCGCATTGGCGGGCAGGCCGGTGAAAGTGGTCACGATGGCGGTGGTGCAAACTTGCGACTGGACGAGCGTCTTGATGTCCGCGCCACCATTGTTGGTGATCGTATACACGTTCGTGGTGCCGTAGCCCTTCGGATCCCCGAAACCGTTATAGCTGTACTCGATGGACATCAGCGACTTGGCCGTCGTCGCTGTAAATTGGGTGCCGTAGAGCGTCATCGTCTTGTTCCACCAGCCCGACACCTTGGAGATCTTGAAGGTCGCATTGACCAGCGCCGGCGGCTTGCTGACCGCCGCCGCGACGGCAATCGGCACGGAGTCGATTCTGGCGATCTTCATGAAAATGGTCGGCATGGGGAAATTTGCCGAGGCCTGGCCGGTGGCGGCGGCCGTGGTGGTACCAGCCACAAAACTGTTCAGCGTCGCAGTGCCCAGGCCACCATTGGCGACGAAGGAATCCTGCAGCGCCGTCTGGCGCTGCGCCAGCGTCGAGGTGGTGTCCATGCTGGTTATCGACAGCAGCGCGGCATCCAGCGCCTGCTGCTGGTTGGACCGGGTTTGGATGGCGCTGGTATAGTCGACCGAGAAGCCGACCGCGGATATAATCGGCACCAGCATGAGAAAGAACAATGGCACTATCGAGCCGCTGCGCGACTCCACGAACCTGACTGCAATCCCCCGCATTTTCAGCCCTTTCAACGCAATATCTTGCAGAGCTAACATACAGGTCTGAAATTATGCTCTAATGCATTTGGTTAAATTTTATCGATATTCCCGCAATTCGGCAGAAATGGTCGGCCGAAATGGTCGGCAGAGGCCGCCGCTTGCCGCAGCTTTCCGCCCCTGCTAAAGCGCGCGGATGAGCACGCCCCTCGACCACATCCGCAATTTCTCCATTGTCGCCCATATCGACCATGGCAAATCCACGCTCGCCGACCGGCTGATCCAGTCCACCGGGGGGCTGGAGCTGCGCGACATGAAGGAGCAGGTGCTGGACTCGATGGATATCGAGCGCGAGCGCGGCATCACCATCAAGGCGCAGACGGTGCGGCTGAAATACCGCGCCAACAATGGCGAGGACTATATCCTCAACCTCATCGACACGCCCGGACATGTCGACTTCGCCTATGAAGTGTCGCGTTCGCTCGCCGCCTGCGAGGGCTCGCTGCTGGTGGTCGACGCCTCGCAGGGCGTCGAGGCGCAGACGCTGGCCAATGTCTACCAGGCGATCGACAACAACCACGAGATCGTCGTGGTGCTGAACAAGGTCGACCTGCCGGCCGCCGAGCCCGAGCGCATCCGCGAGCAGGTCGAGGAGGTGATCGGCATCGACGCGTCCAACGCCGTGCTGATCTCGGCCAAGACCGGGCTTGGCATTCCGGATGTCCTGGAGGCCATCGTCCACCAATTGCCGCCGCCGCGCGAAGGCGATGCGACCGCACCCTTGAAGGCGATGCTGGTCGATAGCTGGTACGACGCCTATCTCGGCGTCATCGTGCTGGTGCGCGTCATCGACGGCGTTTTGAAGAAGGGCCAGACCATCCGCATGATGGGCACCGGCGCAAAACATTTGGTCGAGCGCACCGGCGTGTTCACGCCCGCCCGCATCAATGTCGACGAGCTCGGCCCCGGCGAGTTCGGCTTCTTCACCGGCTCGATCAAGGAAGTGGCCGACACACGCGTCGGCGACACCATCACCGAAGACAGGCGCCAGACGGCAAAGGCCTTGCCCGGCTTCAAGCCGGCGCAGCCGGTGGTGTTCTGCGGCCTGTTCCCGGTCGACGCCGCCGATTTCGAGGATCTGCGCGCCGCCGTCGGCAAATTGCGCCTCAACGACGCTTCTTTCTCATACGAAATGGAAACCAGTGCCGCGCTCGGCTTCGGCTATCGCTGCGGCTTCCTCGGCTTGCTTCATCTGGAAATCATCCAGGAGCGGCTGGAGCGCGAGTTCAACCTCGACCTGATCGCCACCGCACCCTCCGTCGTCTACCGGCTGCAGCTCAATGACGGCACGGAGAAGGAGCTGCATAACCCGGCCGACATGCCCGACGTGGTGAAGATCGCGTCGATCGAGGAGCCGTGGATCCGCGCCACCATCCTGACCCCCGACGACTATCTCGGCGGCATCCTGAAGCTCTGCCAGGACCGGCGCGGCATCCAGGCCGACCTGTCCTATGTCGGCAAGCGCGCCATGCTGACCTACGATTTGCCGCTCAACGAAGTGGTCTTCGATTTCTATGACCGGCTGAAGTCGATCTCCAAGGGCTACGCCTCGTTCGACTATCACCTGACCGACTACAAGGAGGGTGACCTCGTCAAGATGTCGATCCTGGTCAATGAGGAGCCGGTCGACGCGCTGTCCATGCTGGTGCACCGCACGGCGGCGGAAAAGCGTGGCCGGCAGATGGTCGAGAAGCTGAAGGAGCTGATCCCCAACCATCTGTTCAAGATCCCGGTCCAGGCCGCGATCGGCGGCAAGGTCATCGCCCGCGAAACCATCTCGGCGCTGCGCAAGGACGTGACCGCCAAATGCTACGGCGGCGACGTCTCACGCAAACGCAAGCTGCTCGACAAGCAGAAAGAAGGCAAGAAGCGGATGCGGCAGTTCGGCAAGGTGGATATCCCGCAGGAGGCGTTTATCCAGGCGTTGAAGATGGGGGATTGAGAAGCCGGTTGGCGCGCGCAGAGCGCGCCAAATCGTCGATCCGGTGGATCGATGGCAGGCTTCGAAAGCGGGGGAGCTGCCGGAGGCAGCGGGCCACACCCCGGGGTTTCGGTAGTGCGATGACCTTGCCGCCGCTCGCACTCTGTACGCCAGTGGCTGCTACCGACCGCTGTCCGTTTTATGCGGAGGGTTCATGAGTAGATCCAATGGCCCCAACGTATCGTCTCTCATCCAGATATTGATTGGCTCTAGGCTATCCATTGGGAAGTGACTGACTTTTGCCCAGCCCGAGTCGTCTCGACGGACATACACAGGCCTATTTGTATCAAGGTCTAGGATTTCCATTGTTCCGAGGTGAAGCGCGGTAGGTGTGTCCCACATCACACCATGCAAAATAGAGCCGCCGTTGATCCTCTCGACTCTTCTCACGATTAGCGGAAGGAAACCGTTCTCCTCTAGTACGGTTTTGAGCACCCTTAACTTTGGCCGGCCAGTACGGCCGAAAGGCGAATATACGAGCCTTTTGTTGGTGCAAGGGTGTAAAGTCCATGGTGGACCAAGGCAGTCAAAAAAGGCACCCCCGCCCCGCGGTCCAGAAATGTAATAGACGCCAATTTGACACTCGGGGCATTTGGACCACGGTCCGTTGCTGTAACTACGGATAGAGGCGCGCTTCCATCCTTTCCATCGGAATGTGTGTGATCGCGAATGTCGCCCACCGCTAAAGCCGCATGTGCAACTAGGTTGATGGTTCCGACCGTTACAGGGCATGCTTGCCTCCGATACACCTCACCATACGCGAGTCGCACACCACAGCGAAGTGCTCCACAATATGCCCGAATCCAGTGGCTCGTTGCTTTGGATTAAGTGAAATCGTTGGCGCAGAGCCGCAGCTAGCTCGAGTCTCCTGTCGCCATCCTCACTACGCCCACCTGCTGCAAAAATTGCCCTGCAGAAGCTAATCGGCGGCCAAAATTATAGATTGATGATTGACGGACACCCGCCCGCTAAAATGGTGAATGAAGATGGTTAAGATTCGGCTGATTCCATGGATTCGAATCATTATATATGGATTCGAGGCTGGATTCGAACGAGATATAGAGACGGAATGCGGACGCGCGAAATCGACTTAGTAATACCTGCCCTTAAAATACTCGCGGATTCCGAGAATCCGGAGGTGGGGATTCCGACTGTCGAACTGGCCAAAAAACTACGTCTAGGGACGGAGCCGACGGAAGAGGATTTAGAGATTCTTCAGGGCCGAAACGACGATCGCCTCAGCCAAGTTATTCGAAATTTGGTGAGCCACCGCACGTTGGAGCGCCGTGGCTTAGCTACTTACTACATAAATCCACTCACCGGACGCGGCCATTATCGCCTCACGGAGATGGGAAATCGCACTCTGAACGAGGTCCGTAGTGATCGATAGACAACAGGATGCACCGTGCGGAGACGCGCGCCGCACGGTGCATCGAGCAGATTTATCAGTATGGAGTCCATATGGCGGTACCACATCCTGATCTGACCAGGTCTGAACCACCTAGTCAGTTTCAGCAGCCGCCGAGGGCGGTAGGAGCCGAGGCGCAAATCCCTCGCCTTCACACTGGTCTGGAAATGGTTCCAGATCAGAACCTGTGGCCAATAGCGGCGCACAACAGCAAAACGACAATGATTCATATGGGAATCTGCGTCAACCGTTATTCGACCGCACCCTTTCTTGAAAGGAAAGGCAATGCACGACCGTAAGGTGACACCGGAAATGGTTCCGGTGATTAAGCTGGCTCGTGATCTGGGCATCAATTACGCGCTTATCGCGTCATACTACCAGATCAATCAGGGCCGTATCGCAGACGTTATGAAGGGGCGCTTGTTCCCCGACATCGTACCAGCGATGGAACTTCCCAGCGACTTTCCAACGGCGGAGGCGGCTTAAACGAAGTAAAAGGGGGCGGCCGACTGGTCGCCCCTTCAATTTCGCATAGCCAGTCAGTTCCAGCCGAACTTTATCATTACCCTACCCTGGAGTATCCTCTCCAGCTTGGGGACACATCACATGCGCACCACTTCCGACACCGTCGCCTCTCTCGGCCTCGCCATCGGCGGCGCCTTCGGCCTGGCCGGCACCTTCGTCGCCAGCGCTCCGCTGCGCGAAACGCTCTGGACGATCGACGGCGCAGCCCTCGTGGTGGCGACCGCGCTGCTGACCATGAAATACCAGCGGCTGGGCAATGATTGCGTCGCCGCGGGCTTCCTGACCTTCCTGGCCGGCGAGACGCTGCTGCTGGCCGGCAATGCGGCCGGCTTGCAGGCCAGCGTGCCTTCCTATGTCGGCGGCATCACGCTCTGGGCGGCCGCACTCGTCATGGTCAGCGCGCCGAAGACTTTTGCGCTGTGGATGCGGCTCACCGCGCTCGTGGCCGCCGTGCTGTTTGTCGCGTCGGCTTGCATGATTATCTGGGGCGCGCCCTTGCTGCCGACCTCGGCGCCGCTGCCCGCCGCCGGCTATCCGTTCCTGGTGCTGACTTTTGTTGGGTGGATCTGGACGTTGGTGAAGGGTGGGCGGTAAGGGGCGCCGCCGAAATCCGCAGCAACGCCTCCAGCGACATTTTTCAGGTGTTGGTGTGAGGTGGGACGGCATGGCGCTGGTTCCTCGCCCCACGAAGTGGGGAGAGGTGGCCCGGCGAAGCCGGGACGGAGAGGGGCCAGCGCGGCGTTTGGGAGGTGGTTCCCAGCATTTCTGACAGGCTTCCTGTCGTGTCAGCCAGCCCCTGATAGGGTTTTGGCTTTGCGTAGGGTGTCCCCCCGCTCCGTCCCGGCTTCGCCGGGCCACCTCTCCCCCACTGCGTGGGGGCGAGGAACCCAAGAACAACAAGCCGGCGCCCCATAAGAGACGTCGGCAATAGTCCGCCTCGAAGCGAGCCCGTCCAGTATTGACATCAGGGTCCGCACCAACGTCATCGGGCGTGGGCCATCGGGGGACTATTCGTGAAAAAGATCTACGCAAAGCCGACGCTGAACAGGCGCGAGAAGCTTTCGGCGGTGACGGCTGTGGCGTGTCCAATATCGGTCTGCCCGCACTAGAGACTTTCCAGACTCCAGCCTGCCGTCGCTCTCCCGCGATCCGGCCGGATTTGTACGAAACCGTACCAAGCATCCCGGCTTGGTTGATCGCGCTCCCGCCGCCAGCTACACAAATCGGGCGGCGGACCTTTTATCAGGTCGCCAGTGGTCGGCGCGGGACTCAGGCAATTGTCTTCACCGGCAAGCGCGCCGGCCACTTCCCTGCACGCGCCCGGTCATCTCGCCGCGAACAATCCAGTTGACGAGGCCGCTGTCGACATGCGCCTTGCGCGTGAGTTCGCGCAGCAGGGCCTTGCAATGATCAGTCCATTGCGCCTCAGGGATGAGGTGTTCGGCAATGGATGTCTTGAACGCCCTGCGCAACGCATGGAAAGTGAGCGGCGGCCCGGTGGGGTCTTCCATTGCATTGCTCCCGACAAGGGCGGGAGTACGCTGACACTCTCAAGCACCAGCGCCCATTGAGTGGCCAGCGACAGCGCAACCATGCGCCCTGTGGCGGCGGCGGTCCACCGCCCGGCGTCGCACGCTTTGCGTCGTACATGAAATGTTGGGCCTGGCGTGAAGATGCGGCGCTGATGCGGCATGCCTCTTCCCTGGGAGGAGGGAAGGCGAAGGTCGGCGCTGCCCCTCATCTGGCGGTGAGCGGGGGCGGTAGGGCTGACCGAAGGTAAGCCAAGCTTGCGCTCTACGAAGCCCCCTTGTGTGTTTGGAATCGTGCATTGTTGAGGGTGCCACGGACCAGGTGCTTGCCTGATCCGTGGCGGTGGTCGAGAGCCCGTCGCCCCTCAGGTGGCCTAAACCGTGGATGAGCTGGGGYCCGACCGCCTTCTTTTGTGAACCCGAACAGTTGCAAGGGGCAAGCCCCCGCACACAAGGAAGGGACCGAGGAGATGGTAGCGCAAACGGTTCAGGACATCGGCATCGATGTTGCCAAAGGCTGGCTCGACGTGGCGGTGTTTCAAACGCAGGAACAAGCGCGTTTCGACAACGACAAGGACGGATGGGCCAAGCTGRTCAGATGGCTGCGGGGTCGCACCGTACGCGCCATCGGCATGGAGCCGAGCGGCGGYTATGAGCGCGGCGTGGCCAAGGCACTGCGYAGCGCGGATCTGCCGGCCAGGAACGTCAATCCGCACAAATTGCGCCACTATGCCCGCGCCCTTGGCCGATTGGCCAAGAATGATCGCATCGATGCCTTGCTGATTGCGCGCTACACCGCCGAACTGCCGACCCGGCCGGTGCGTTGCGACCCGATTGCGGAGCAACTGGCCGATCTGGTCGTGGCCCGCAGGCAGCTTAGCGACGATAAGGTCAGCCTTGCCAATCAACTCGAGCAGCTACGCGAGCCGATGGTGAAGCGCATCTTCACCCAGCGGCTGCGTCGTATCGAACTCGATATCGCACTGCTCGCCAAGCGTATGGCCGAACTCGTCGCCAGCCAGCCGGCGCTCGCGGCCAAGGATCGCCTGATCCAGTCCTTCCACGGTGCCGGTCCAGTCCTC